>NZ_QKZF01000001.1:0-1011527 GCF_003253915.1 Burkholderia sp. 28_3 | reverse complement strand
TCGGCGATCACGCCGTTCAACCACCCGATGAACCAGGTCGCGCACAAGATCGTGCCGTCGGTCGCGACCAACAACCGGATCGTCGTGAAGCCGTCGGAGAAGGTGCCGCTGTCGTGTTATCTGTTCGCGGACATCCTGTATGAAGCCGGCCTGCCGCCGCAGATGCTGCAGGTGATCACCGGCGACCCGAAGGAAATCGCCGACGAGCTGATCACGAACCCGGCGATCGACCTGATCACGTTCACCGGCGGCGTGTCGATCGGCAAGTCGATCGCCGCGCGGATGGGCTACCGGCGCGCGGTGCTCGAACTCGGCGGCAACGATCCGATCATCGTGATGGAAGATGCCGATCTCGACGAAGCGAGCACGCTCGCGGTATCGGGCTCGTACAAGAATTCGGGGCAGCGCTGCACGGCGATCAAGCGGATGCTCGTGCACGAGGCGGTGGCCGATCGCTTCACGGCGCTCGTCGTCGAGAAGACGCGCGCCTGGTCGTACGGCAACCCGTCCGATCCGTCGGTCGACATGGGCACGGTGATCGACGAAGCGGCGGCGAAGTTCTGCGAGCAGCAGGTCAACGACGCGATCGCGCGCGGCGCGCGGCTGCTGGTCGGCAACGTGCGCGACGGCGCGCTGTATTCGCCGACCGTCGTCGATCGCGTGACGCCCGACATGCCGCTGGTCAAGCACGAAACCTTCGGGCCGGTGTCGCCGATCATGCGCTTTCGCGATATCGACGAGGCGATCCGGATGTCGAACAGCACCGACTACGCGCTGTCGTCGTCGGTGTGCACGAACCGCTTCGACCACATCACGCGCTTCATCACCGAGCTGGAAGTCGGCAGCGTGAACGTGCGCGAAGTGCCCGGCTATCGGCTCGAACTGACGCCGTTCGGCGGCGTGAAGGATTCGGGGCTCGGCTACAAGGAGGGCGTGCAGGAGGCGATGAAGAGCTTCACGAACGTGAAGACGTATTCGCTGCCGTGGTGAACGCGGCGGGGAAGGGCGCGGCGCGCCCTCCCGTCGCCGGCGGCGTTACTGATAGAAGTTGAGCGTGACCATCGCCGAACGGCCCGGCGCCCACGTCGCGTAGATCGGATACGCGCTCGCGTAATACTGCTTGTCGAACAGGTTCTGCACGTTCAGTTGAACGTCCATCGTCTTGTTCACGCGCCACGTCGCGGCCGCGTCGAAGCGTGCATAGCCGGGCGTCCACTTCTTCACGGTCGGCGATACCGATGCATAGGTCTTGCTCATCACCGTCGCACCCGCGCCGAGCGTGAGCTTCGGCATCACGTCGTAGCTGGTCCACAGCGTGAAGTTGTGCTTCGGCACCATCACCATCGGCAGGCCCGATGCGCCCGGGCTGCCGGGGCCCGCGTCGGTCGTGATCGCGTTCAGGTACGAATAGCCGCCGAACACGTGCCACTTCTGCGTCAGGTTGCCCGCGAAGCCGAATTCGAAACCGCGCACGCGCTGCTTGCCCGCGTTGACCGTGTGACCGAGGCCGTCGCTGACGCGCGCGTTGGTCTTTTCGGTCTGGAACAGCGCGGACGTCAGCGACAGCTGATCCTGCAGCACGTCCCACTTCGCACCGATCTCGATGTTGCGCGCGCGTTCGGGCGCGAGATCCTGGTTGGTCGCGGTGATCTGGTCGGTGCCGCCGCCGAGGCCGCCGTTCGAGCCCGGCGGGTTCGACGACGTGCCGTACGACGCGTACAGGCTCACGTTGGTCACCGGCTTGAACACGAGGCCGAACTGGTAGCTGAACAGGTTCGACGTGTTCGACAGGTCGGCGACGCCGGCCTGCTTGCCGGTCGTGTCGTAGCGGTCGAAGCGCAGCCCCGTGTTGAACTGCCAGCGCTCGGACAGCTTCACCGTGTCGAAGATGTACGCGGAGACCGTATCGGTGCGCGTGTTCGTCGTCGCGCCGGGGAAGCCCTTGTCGCCGTTCAGTACGATGCTGCCGGTCCACGGCATGTTCGGGTTCCAGCCGCCGGCGAGCGGCGTGCAGTTACCGACCACCGCGCACGGGCTGTTCGAGCGGATGTTGTTGCCGGCCGAATCCGACACGAGATAGCCCTCGTAACGTGCCTGCTCGTGGCTGAACTCGACGCCGGCCGTCATCGTGTGCTTCATCCCGAACAGGCTCGCGCTGCCCGTCACTTCGGTCTGGTTCGAGAAACCGTTCAGCGCGTACTTGCCGCTCTTCGCCTGCAGCCCGAGCATGTTCGGGTTCGACGCGAGGATCTGCGGATTCGTCGCCACGTAATCGAGCGTCGAGCGGCCGAACATCGTCGTGTTCTTCAGCTTCCACGTGTCATTGAGCTTGTGCTCGACGCGAATTTCGCCGGTATCGGTCTGCCCGTAACGGTAGTCGCGCGTGTTGAGCCCGAAGAACTGCCCGCGATCGGTCGGCACCGGCGTGCCGCCCGATGCGCGGAACGGCACGCTGAAGTCCGGCATGTCGTAGGAGTTCATGTGGTAGTAGCTGACCGTGACCGTGGTCGGCGTGTTCAGCCCGAACACGATCGACGGCGCGACGCCCCAGCGCTTGTTGTACACGTCGTTGCGGCCGGCCTGGTTCGCGTCGTGGCCCATCACGTTCAGGCGCACGGCCGTCGTGTCGTTGATCTTGCGGTTCGCGTCGACCGTCGCGCGCTTGTAGCCGTCGGTGCCGAAGCCGATGCTGCTGTTGATGAAGTTGTCGTTTTGCGGCGTCTTCGTGACGATGTCGATGCTGCCGCCCACCGAGCCGCGGCCCGCGTAGACCGAATCGGGGCCCTTGATCACGCTGATCTGCTCGACCGCGAACGTCTCGCGGTTCTGCAGGCCGGAGTCGCGCATGCCGTCGACGAAGATCGAGTTGCGCGATTCGAAGCCGCGGATCACCGGACGGTCGGCCGACGGGTTCGCCGCCGCATCGCCGCCGAGGAACGTGATGCCCGGCACCGAGCGCAGCGCGTCCGCGAAGGACGTGACGTTCTTCTCCTTGATCAACTGCTCGGGGATCACCGTGACCGAGCGCGGCGTATCGAGCAGCGGCGCGGTGAATTTGTACGACGGCGAGCGTTTCACCTGCATGTCCGACAGCGCGGACGACTGCACGGCAATCGTCGGCAGCGTCGCAGGGACGTCGGCGGCAGGAGCGGAAGCGGGAGCGGTTTCGGCGGAGGCGAGCAGCGGCGTCAGGAACACGGAGCAGGTCAGTGCCGATACGAGGGTGCGGGGCCTCGTCTTGAACTGGGCGGGCATATCGGGAAGCAGCGGAAGGTTCGGTGATCGGACGCGTTTTTCTCGATGCCGGCGGGGCGTGTCCGAAACATCGGAAAACGTCAATGTAAATGCGTATGATTCGCGTTTGCGGTCGCAATTCTACGGATTAGTGTCAAATCTGTAAACGATTGAATGGTTTTTGTACTCATTCAGTCGGGCTTTCGTGGGGGCGCGATCGCCTTTGCGTCGCGTGCAACACCGCTTTCCATGACAGGGCCGCCGCGCGGCGGCGGCGACTCGCTACACTGCCGTACCGGTTGAGGGGCCCCGGCAGTCAGGCCCCCAGGCAAGGAGACAGGACACGATGGACACCCCACGCGCAGCAGTCGTCACATACCGCGGCAATGCGATCGAGAACACGTACGTCGCCCATGTGGCGGTCGTCGATGCACGCGGCAGGCTGCTGTCCCGGTTCGGCGATCCGTTCCGGATCACGCTCGCGCGGTCGGCGGCCAAGCCGGCCCAGGCGCTGTCGGTGATCGAGACGGGCGCGCCGGAACGCTTCGGCTTCGACGACGCGGACATCGCGCTGATGTGCGCGTCGCACAGCAGCGAGGACCGTCACATCGTGCGCACGCGCGCGATGCTCGAGAAGGTCGCCGCGCACGAAGCGGATTTGCGCTGCGGCGGCCATCCGCCGCTGTCCGACGCGGTGTACCGGTCGTGGATCAAGCGCGACTACACGCCGACCGGCGTGTGCAGCAACTGTTCCGGCAAGCATGTCGGGATGCTGGCCGGCGCGCAGGCGATCGGCGCGGCGATCGCCGATTACCATCTGCCCGACCATCCGATGCAGGTGCGCGTGAAGCACGTGGTGGCCGATGCGTGCGGCTTGCGCGACGACGAGGTCGACTGGGCGATCGACGGCTGCAACCTGCCGACGCCGGCGTTCTCGCTGGATCGCCTCGCGCGCCTTTATGCGTCGCTGGCCGACGGTGCGGACGCGGTGGAAGCCGGCGGCGCGGTTACCGATCGCGTTCGCGCGCTGGCGCGCATTCATCGTTCGATGACCGCGTATCCGGAACTGGTGGCGGGCGAAGGGCGCTATTGCACGGTGCTGATGAACGCATTCGGCGGGCAGGTGGTCGGCAAGCTCGGCGCGGATGCATGCTACGGGATCGGCGTGCGTGCGTCGGAACGCACGCGGGAACTCGGTGCGGACGGCGCGCTCGGCATTTCGGTGAAGATCGAGGACGGCAATCTCGACGTGCTGTATATGGTCGTCAGCGAAATCCTCGAGCGGCTGCGGATCGGCACCGCCGAGCAGCGCGCGCAACTGGCCGGCTTCCACCGGCCGCGGATGCTCAACACGCAGGGCGTCGAGTTCGGGCACGCGACGTTCCCGTTCGAATTGCAGGCGGCCTGAACGCCGTTACCGAGCCGTTACCGCGCCGATGCCGCCGGCCCGCGCGTCGGCGCTCGCTATGCGCGCAGGTCGCGAATCTTCGCCAGCTCCCGCTCCGACAGTTCGCCGATCTGCGCGAGATGTTCCGCGAGAAAATCCTTCAGCACGCGCAGCTTCGCCGAGCTGCGCCGGTTCGCCAGATACGCGATGTAGATGAATTCGCCGGTCAGCCGGTTCTGCAGCCGGTAGCGCGGCAGCACGGCTTCGAGCTGGCCGCTCGCGAGCAGGTCGCGCACCAGCCAGATCTCGAATTCCGCGATGCCGAGCCCCGCGCAGGTCGCATCCAGCAGCAGCTCCGAATGGTCGGTGACGAGATTGCCGGCCGGCAGCACGCTGTGGTGCGCGTCGCCGCTCACGAGATCCCAGCGCGGATCGCCTTCCGGGTGCACGTAGCGCAGGCAGTTGTGATGCTTGAGGTCGTCCGGCGTCGCCGGGCGCCCGCAGCGGTCGAGGTAGCCGGGCGTCGCGCACAGGATGCTGTCGTTGCGCGACAACCGGTGGACGACGAGGTTATCCAGGTAGTTCTCGCCTTCGTGGATGTCGAGGTCGAAGCCGCCGGCCACGAGGTCGTTGTGGTTGTCGGTGAGCCGCACGTCGAGCTGGATGGTCGGATAGCGCGCCAGGAACGGCGCGATCAGCGGCGCCAGATGACGTCGCCCGAACGCGACCGGCGCGGTGAGCTTCAGCGGGCCGCTCGGCCGCGCATTCAGCTCGGCGACGACGCGCAGCGTGTCGTCGAGATCGGCGATCAGCGTGACCGCGCGCTCCAGGTAGATGTGGCCGGCCTCGGTGAGCGTCACGCTGTGCGTCGAGCGGTGCAGCAGCGCGACGCCGAGCGCTTCCTCGATCGCCGTCACCTTGCGCGCGACGGTTGACGTCGACACGTGCATCTCCTTCGCGACCGCCGAAAAACTCCCCGTTTCGACCACGCGCACGAACGCGCGCATCGCGCCCAGGTGATCGATGCCGGTTTCCCTCGCGCCTGTTTTCATTCGATTCTCGCTGTTGCGTCCCACGCAAAACCGCTTTCGATAATACAGAAGCGAGGTTGTTTTTGCAAAGGCATAGAATGCGAACCCGTCGCGTCGGGAAGCGGCGCACGACGAGCGGCACGAGACATTCAGGAGGGCACGATGGCAGAAAACGGCTTCCGCGTCGAAGCGGATCTTTTAGGGAAACGAAGTATTCCGGATGCCGCCTACTACGGCGTCCACACGCTGCGCGCGAAAGAGAATTTCGACATTTCGGGCCGCACCATTGCGTCGCTGCCGTACCTCGTGATGGCGCTCGCGGCCGTGAAGGAAGCGGCGGCCGACGCCAACTGCGAACTCGGGCTGCTGCCGCGGCCGTACCGCGATGCGATCGCCGCCGCGTGCGTCGAGATCCGCGAAGGGCGGCTGCACGACCAGTTCGTCGTCGACGTGATCCAGGGCGGCGCCGGCACGTCGACCAACATGAACGCGAACGAGGTGATCTGCAACCGCGCGCTCGAACTCATGGGGCACGCGCGCGGGCAGTACGAATACCTGCATCCGAACGAACACGTCAATCTCGCGCAGAGCACCAACGACGTCTATCCGACCGCGATCCGGATCGCGACGTGCTTCGCGGTCGAGCATCTGCTCGAAGCGATGGCGCGGCTGCGCGATACGTTCGCGGAGCGCGCCGACGCGTTCGCCGGCTTGCTGAAGCTCGGCCGCACGCAGTTGCAGGACGCGGTGCCGATGACGCTCGGCCAGGAGTTCTCGACCTACGCGGTGATGCTGACGGAGGACATCGCGCGGCTGCAGGAGGCCGGCTGGCTGATTCGCGAGATCAACCTCGGCGCGACCGCGATCGGCACGGGCATCACCGCGCATCCGGAGTATGCGGAGAAGGCGCTGGCCGCGCTGCGGCGCATCACCGGGCTCGACCTGAGCACCGCGCCGAACCTGATCGAGGCGACGCAGGATTGCGGCGCGTTCGTCCAGGTGTCGGGCGTGCTCAAGCGGATCGCCGTCAAGCTGTCGAAGATCTGCAACGACCTGCGGCTGCTGTCGAGCGGCCCGCGCGCGGGCTTCGGCGAGATCAACCTGCCGCCGGTGCAGGCCGGTTCGTCGATCATGCCCGGCAAGGTGAATCCGGTGATCCCGGAAGTCGTCAACCAAGTCGCGTTCGAGGTGTTCGGCAACGACCTGACCATCACCTTCGCGGCCGAGGCCGGCCAGCTTCAGCTCAACGCGTTCGAACCGGTGATCGCGAGCGCGCTGTTCCGCAGCTTCAGCCACCTGACGGCCGCCTGCACGACGCTCGCGCAGCGCTGCGTGAGCGGCATCACCGCGAACCCCGAGCGGCTGCGCGAAACGATGGAGCGCTCGGTCGCGCTCGCGACCGCGCTGAATCCGTACATCGGCTACAAGCGCGCGACCGCCGTGGCCGCCGAAGCGCATGCGACCGGCAAATCGATCCGCGAGGTCGTGCTGGCCCGCGAGCTGATGACCGCTGCGCAACTCGACGAAGCGCTGCAACCGGAAGCGCTGATCCGGCCTCGGGCGCGCTGACGCCGGCCGCTTCGCGACCGTACCGAAAGCGCCCTCGAAGCAGGGCGCGACACATCAACAAACGACGGAGACTCACGATGAAACACACCAGCGAACGCCCGGCCGGCCCGGCCGGCGGCGCGGATGCCGCTCATGCCGATCCCGATGCGATGTTCGCGTCGCACGAAGCCGGCTATGCGAAGCAGTTGAAGCCGCGGCACGTGCAGATGATCGCGATGGGCGGTGCGATCGGCACCGGCCTCTTTCTCGGCGCGGGCGGGCGCCTGCAAAGCGCGGGGCCCGCGCTCGCGCTCGTCTATCTCGTGTGCGGCGTGTTCGCGTTCCTGATCATGCGTGCGCTCGGCGAGCTGGTGATGCACCGGCCGACCAGCGGCAGCTTCGTGTCGTACGCACGGGAGTTCATGGGCGAGCGGGCGTCGTTCGTCGCGGGCTGGATGTACTACCTGAACTGGGCGACGACCGGCATCGTCGACATCACCGCGGTCGCGATCTACATGAAGTACTGGGCCGTCTTCACCGACGTGCCGCAATGGGTGTTCGCGCTCGGCGCGCTCGGGATCGTATCGGTGATGAACATGATCGGCGTGAAGGTGTTCGGCGAGATGGAGTTCTGGTTCTCGCTCGTCAAGGTCGGCACGCTCGCGGTGTTTCTCGCGGTCGGCGCGGTGTTTCTCGCGAGCGGCCATCCGGTGGCGGGGCAGATGCCGGGGCTGCATGTCATCGCGGATCACGGCGGGATCTTCCCGCACGGGATCCTGCCGGCCGTGCTGATCGTGCAGGGTGTCGTGTTCGCATACGCGAGCATCGAGCTCGTCGGCGTCGCCGCGGGCGAGACGGCCGATGCGCGCAAGGTGCTGCCGAAGGCGATCAACAGCGTGATGTGGCGCATCGCGCTGTTCTATGTCGGCTCGGTCGTGCTGCTGACGATGCTGCTGCCGTGGACCGCGTACAGCGCGCACGAAAGCCCGTTCGTCACGTTCTTCAGCAAGCTCGGCGTGCCGTACGTCGGCACGGTGATGAACGTCGTGGTGCTGACGGCCGCGCTGTCGAGCCTGAATTCCGGCCTCTATTCGACGGGCCGCGTGCTGCGCTCGCTCGCGATGGGCGGCTCGGCGCCGCGTTTCGTGTCGCGGATGAACGCGCGGGGCGTGCCGTACGGCGGGATCCTGATCACGGTGGCGATCAACGCGATCGGCGTGCCGCTGAACTACATCGTGCCGGCCCAGGCGTTCGAGATCGTGCTGAACATGGCGTCGCTCGGGATCATCACGACGTGGGGCTTCATCGTGATGTGCCAGATCCTGTTCCGCCGCGCGGTCGATCGCGGCGAGATGAAGGCCGTGTCGTTCCGGATGCCGGGCGCGCCGTTCACGTCGTGGCTCACGCTCGCTTTCCTCGTCGGCGTGCTGGTGCTGATGGCGTTCGACTATCCGGGCGGCACGTGGACCATCGCGACGATTCCCGTCGTCGTGCTCGCGCTGGTGATCGGCTGGAAGCTGGCGAAACGTGGCGCCGAGCGCGAGCGGGCGGCGGCGATGCCGGCATCCGTGCGTGCCGTTGCGGATCCTGCGCGGAACGCGTGACGCGCGCGTGACGTCATGCACCGGGGGCGCCGGTCCGTTCGCGGGCGGGCGCCCCCGGTGCGTCGGGTTCGAGTCAGTTCAACCCGGTGCGCTCGCCGACCCATCGGCCGAAATCGCCGGCCATCTCCGCGGTCAGCTCGTGCCCGGCCGCATACAGCCGCGTGTCGTGCGCGACGCCGAGCGCCGCGAGTGTCGCATCGGCCTTGTCCGCCCACGCGACGGGCAGCTTGTCGTCGAAGCGGCCATGCACGATCAGCGCGTGAAGCGGGCGCAGCGCGTCGCGCGGCGCGATCAGCGGATCGATTTCCGGCAGGATGCGCCCGCACAGCACGGCGAACGCGCTCACGTCGCCTGGCGACGTGAGGCCGACGCTCGCGCTCATGATGCCGCCCTGGCTGAAGCCGGCGATCACGGTCGGCAACGCGGGCGCCGCGCCATCCTGTGCGCGGAAGGCGTGCAGCAGCGTGACCAGTTGCACGCGGCTCTCGTCCGCGCGCGCGGCATCGATTTCAGGGCCGTTCGGGCCGAAACGCACCGGAAACCACGCATGCTGACTGGGCCCGAACGTGAGCGGGCCGCGCAGGAACGCGATTTCGATGCGCGGATCGATCACGTCGGCCACGTTCAGCAGGTTGGTTTCGTTGCCGCCGACGCCGTGCAGCAGCAACAGGCGCGCGGCGGGGCGGCCAGCGGCCGGGCGCAGCCGGTACTGCAGGCCGGAATCGGGATCGGCGGTCAGCGGCAGGGCGTCGGTCATCGCGTGGGTCCGGAAAGAGGTCGATGCGACAGTCTAGAGCGGGCGGATCGGCAGGGGAATCGCCGGGGCGGGATTGATTGTTTCCTGAGCGGAATGAATCGGGGCACCGTTCGTTGCGGGAACGGATCGCGATGTCACGCGGCCAGGCATGGCCGGACGGCCCGGATATACGCCGACGACAGGCCAAGTGGACGACTCGTCATTCTCACGTACAGTTGATAAAATAGATACATTCTGTAGATACGTGAGGATGGAGCGATGGATACTGCAAAGCTCTTCAAGCATGGCGGCTCGCAGGCTGTCCGGCTACCGAAGGATTTCCGCTTCGATACGGCCGAGGTTCGCATCCGCCGCCACGGGGCGGCCGTCATTCTCGAGCCGATGCCGCAAGACTGGGCTTGGCTGGCACCGCTGATCGGTCCGGTGGACGCCGATTTCGAGGCTGCAGCGACCACACAGCCGTCCGCTCAGGAGCGCTCGGGCCTGGACGTGTTCGAATGAAATTCCTGCTGGATACCAACGCGGTGATCGCCATTCTCAAAGGCGAGCCGGCGATACTGGCCCGTTTGCATGCCTGGCACCCGGCCGATTTCGGAATCCCCGCGATCGTCGCGCACGAGCTTTACTACGGCGCGTACAAGAGCCAGCGAGCGGCTGCGAACGTCGCGCGTGTCGACGCGCTGCAGTTCGAGGTCGTATCGTTCGACACCGAGGATGCACAGCATGCGGGTGAAATTCGCGCGCACCTGATCGCGGCCGGCACGCCGATTGGTCCATACGATGCATTGATCGCAGGGCAGGCGCGTGCGCGGCACCTGGTGCTGGTCACGCACAACGTCCGCGAATTCGAGCGCGTTCCGCGGCTGCAATTCGAAGACTGGCTAGCCGAACCGAGGGCAGACTGAACGGTAGGTCATGCAAGATCGACATTAACGAACCTGCCCGACAAACCCCGCGTAGAGCATAAAAAGGTGTCAGAAAAAGACGACCCGCCGATAATACGCAAACGTTTTTCCGGCATTCAATAGAACGGATTTTGCGGAGCATGAATAAAACAATGAATATCCGCTATTCGTGCGATTCGTCGAACGCCGCATCCATACGGGGTATGGCGGCGGTAAGTTAACGGCAAGCCGACCAAAAACTTTAGGCTTTTCCCCGCGCAATTATTCATTTCATTTTTCTCAATGACCGATTGATTTTCGGTCATCGGACAGTCATACACCATCCCCGATAATTCGGCGCTCACATTCTTTCAATAGACCAGAGGGCGATCGAACCCGGATCGCTGCGGGGAGCTGTACTCATGACCATCCGTCATCGCATTACGCTGCTAGTCGTCCTGACGTTCTTCGCGCTGTCCGCGATCGGCGCTTATGCCGTGTACCAGACGCGCAAGAGCGCATCCGAGGTGCGTCAGGTCACCCAGGGAATCGTGCCGAGCGCGCTCGCGTCGGCGGATCTCGTCGCCGATGTGAAGAACATCCAGATCGCGACGATGACGCTCGTCTACGCGCCCGACGCGAACACAGCCGCCCAGGCGCGCGACGAGCTGAAGGCGAAGCAGGCCGCGCTGCGCGCCGCACTCGACGCGCAGGCGAAATCGGCGGTCGGCCGCGCGCAGGAAGGGCTCGTCGCGCAGGCGAAGGACAGCGCCACGAACTATTTCGCGGCGATCGACGACACCGTGAAGATGAAGACGGACGGCAAGGCCGAGATGGCGCAGGCCTACCTGTTCGCGAACGTCGCGCAGTATCGCGATGAGCTCGAAAGCATCGTCGACACGCTGCGCGTCGAGAAGAACCGCCAGAAGGACGACGCGATCGGCGCGCTGAACGGGATGCTCGCGACCACGGCGACCGCGATCGCGGGCGTCGCCGGCACGGTGATCGTGCTGCTGACCGCGCTCGGCTTCGTGCTGTATCGCCAGATCACGCGCCCGTTGATCGGGATGCAGACGGCGATGAGCGAGATCGCGACGAGCCAGGATTTCACGCGCCGCGTGCCGGTGGGCCGGATGGACGAAATCGGCCACTCGATCGTCGCGTTCAACGGGATGATCGAGAAGATCCAGGAGAACGCCGCGCAACTGAAGCAGAAGACGGCCGACATCCAGGCGATGCTGCAGAACATGCAGCAGGGCATCCTGACCGTCGTCGAAGGCGGCGTCGTGCATGCGGAGTATTCGGCGTACCTCGAAACCATCTTCGAGACGAACGACATCGCCGGCCGCGACCTGATGGCGCTCGTGTTCGACGATTCGGCGATCGGCGCCGACGCGCGCTCGCAGGTCGACGCGGCCGTGCACGCATGCCTTGGCGAAGACAGCATGAACTTCGCGTTCAACGAGCACCTGCTCGTCAACGAGGTCGCGAAGCGGATGCCGGACGGCCGCGAGAAGTGGCTCGACCTGAGCTGGTCGGCGATCACCGACGAGACCGACACGGTCGTGCGCCTGATGCTGTGCGTGCGCGACGTGACCGAGATCCGCGAGCTGACCGCGCAGGCCGGCGAGCAACAGCGTCGCCTGGAGATGATCGGCGAGATCCTGTCGATCAGCCAGGACAAGTTCCACGACTTCGTGCACAGCGCGAAGGGCTTCCTCAGCGAGAACGAGCGGATGATCCGCCAGCACGAGCGCGCCGATCACTCGATCGTCGCCGCGCTGTTCCGCAACATGCACACGATCAAGGGCAATGCGCGCACGTACAGCCTGCAGCATCTGACGAACATCGTCCACGAAGCGGAGCAGGCGTACGAATCGCTGCGCCGCGCGGACAGCGGCCCCGAGTGGAACCGCGACGCGCTGATGGAGGATCTGGCGCGCGTACGTGAAGCCGTCGACCACTACGCGACGATCAACGCGGTCACGCTCGGCCGCAGCGGCGAGCCGGCACAGCATGGCGCGGACTACCTGATGGTCGAGCGCGCGCACATCAGCGAGAGCCTGCGCGTGCTCGACGGCGCCGATCCGGCGAACGCGTCCGACTGGCACGCGGCGCGCGAGGCGGTGCGGCGCATGCTGAGCCAGCTCGGCACGCAAGGGATCGGCGACGCGCTCGGCGGCGTGATCGAGTCGCTGCCGTCGCTCGCGGCCGAGCTCGGCAAGCCGGCGCCCGTCGTGCATATCGACAGTCACGGCCAGCGCGTGCGCAGCGAGATCGTCGCGACGCTGAAGAACGTGTTCATGCACCTGCTGCGCAATGCGATCGACCACGGGATCGAATCGTCCGACGAGCGGCGCGCGGCCGGCAAGGCGGCGTCCGGCACGATCGACATCGCGGTCGGCGTGGGCGGCGGCGAGCTGTGGTTCGTGCTCGGCGACGACGGCCGCGGCCTCGCGCTCGACCGGATTCGCGGCATCGCGCGCGAGCGCGGCTGGATCGATGCCGACAGCGAAGCGGCGCTGTCCGACGAGGAGGTCGCCGAGCTGATCTTCCGGCCGGGCTTCTCGACCGCGCAGACGGTGACCGAAGTATCGGGGCGCGGCGTCGGCATGGACGCGGTGCGCAACTTCCTGAAGCGCGACGGCGGCGATATCGCGCTGCGCTTCACCGACGATCGCGTCGGCGCGCCGTATCGCGCGTTCGAGACGATCGTGTCGCTGCCGGCGCGCTTCGCGGCGGACGGTGCCGCGCACGCGCAGCGGGCGCGCATCGCGGATATCGGCGCAGCGGAGTGACGGCGTGATCGAGCAGGCGTGGATGATTCAGGTGGCCGCCGCGCTGGCGGGCGGCGTGGTCGTCGCGGTGGCGGCGGCGGTCGTGTTGCGCGTGACGCGCAGGCGGCTCGTCGCGGCGCTCACGCGCGAGGCCGATGCGTTGCGCGACGCGCTCGATGCAGCCGGCGCACGCGCCGATGAAGCGGCGTCGGCGCATGCGGACGCCGCCGACGCATGGGCGCAACGCGAGGCGCAACTGGCGGAGGCGCTGACGCGCGAGATCGCCGCGAACGGCGCGCAGCGCGACGCGTTGCAGGCGCTGTCGGCCGACCGCGCGGCGCTCGCGCAGCACGCGCTGAAGATCGCCGACGAAGCCGCGCGCCTGCGCGGGCTCGCCGGCACGTTCGAGCGCTGGCACGAGCAGATGATCTCGCTGACCACGCAGAACCAGGACATGCGCACGAAGAACCAGGAACTGTCCGCGATCGTCGCGCACGTATCGATCGTGTCGCTGAACGCGTCGATCGAGGCCGCGCGCGCGGGCACGGCCGGGCGCGGCTTCTCGATCGTCGCGAGCGAGGTGCGCGGGCTGGCCGCGCGCTCGCAGCAACTGTCGAACAGCTATCGCGACAGCCTGAACCGCAACGATCTCGTGACGGCCGCGACGTTCCAGGACATCCAGGCCGGCGGCAAGATGATCACGGCCGCGCTCGCGACCCTCGAGACGCTGGCCGGGCAACTGCACGCGCGAATCGAAGGGGAAGCCGCGTGATCAGTGCGCAGGCGAGGGCCGGTTTCGAACGGATCTTTTTCGATGCCGCGCGCACGCGGCTCGCGGCCGGCGGCGCGTGCGAGATCCGGCCGGCCGCCGGTCACGACCCCGACGCGCCCGATCGCGTGCTCGCGAAATCGCGATCGAAGCCGAAGGTGCCCGAACACGTGGCCGTGCTGACGATCTCGGCGCTGCATTTCCGCCTGCTGCTCGCGCTGCGCTTCAGCGACGACGACGCGACGCGCCGCCATTTCGCCGGCACGACGGCGGGCACGAGCAGCCAGCGGCCGTTGACCGAAGCGTTCATGGAGGTCGCGAACCTGTGTTGCGGCGCGATCAACCAGGCGCTGACCGCGCCGTTTCCCGATCTCGGGATGTCGACGCCTTACCTGCTGAGCGGCGCGAGCATCGACTACATGCGTGCGCTCGCCCCCGATTACGTGGCTGCGTACGACCTGACGCTCGACGGCGACGTGCGGGTCGGCGCGACGCTGTGCGTGTGCGCGAACGCGCCGGTCGATTTCCATGTGCCGGAAACGGCCACGGTGGAAGCCGGCGGCGAGCTCGAACTGTTCTGACCGACCATCAGGAACCCGTGAGATGACCGAAGACCAACCCGTCAGCAAGGTGCTCGTGCTCGACGACAGCCGCGTGCACGCCGACGCGATCAAGCGTTTCTGCGACGAGCACAACCTGGTCGGCCTGACCGTGCGGCGCAGCCGGCTGCTGAAGGTGCTGCGCTCGAACATCGATCTCGGCGCGATCCTGCTGGCCGAGGATTACGGCGGCTCGCCGGTCGAGAGCGCGATCATCGCGACGCAGATCGACGCGCTGCGGCCCGAGCTGCCGATCATCCTGCGCCGCGAATCGCTCGCGTCACGCGACGGGCTGCCCGATGCGCTGGCGCGCGTCGCATGCGCGGCCTACGTCGCCGACGACATGACGCCGCTCGAGCGCGCGATCGACGAATACCTGTTCGGCCGCGACTACCCGAACGCGCTGGTGCGCGGCATCTCGGAGATCACCGAGGCGCGCCTCGACAGCCTGTTCCCGGGCATGACGATCGAGCACGACACGCCGTGCATCGTGCGCGACCAGATCATCTTCGGCGAGGTGTTCAGCCTGATCGCGCTCGAAAGCGCGTGGTGCCGCGGCTACATGCTGCTGCAGACGAGCGAGCAGCCGCTGCTCGACATGCTCGGCGGCACGCGCGACGGCGGCCGCGCGCCGGATTTCCGCGACGTGAACAGCGTGCTCGGCGAACTGACCAACCTCGTGTGGGGCGCGTTCAAGAACCGCTATCTCGGCGACGCCGAGGCGCTGGCGCGCCATCCGGTGCAGGTGCCGCTCGTCGTCAATCACAAGCAGAAGTTCATCTCGTTCGGCGGCGACTGCCCGCAGCTCTGTTTCAAGTACCGGATGACCGATCCGGCATCGGGGCGTTCGGTCCGTCTCGACCAGCGTTTCGTGTTCAGCCTCAGCTGGTCGCCGGAAGATTTCCGCGAATCGGTGCAGGACGTCGGGCCGATGGTCGAATCGGGCGAACTCGAACTGTTTTGAAGTCAGCAACAACGAAAGGGGAATACGACATGGCAAAGATTCTGGTGGTCGACGATTCGGGCACGGTGCGCGACGAAGTGGCCGGCTTCCTGCGCAATCACGGGCTCGACGTCGCGACGGCCGTCGACGGCAAGGACGGGCTCGCGAAGCTCAAGGCGACGCCCGGCGTGCGCCTCGTGATCAGCGACGTGAACATGCCGAACATGGACGGCCTGACGATGGTCGAGAAGATTCGCGGCGAACTGGCGAACACGGCGGTCAACGTCGTGATGCTGACGACCGAAAGCAGCCCGGCGATGAAGGAGCGCGGCAAGGCCGCCGGCGTGAAGGGCTGGATCGTGAAGCCGTTCAAGGGCGATGCGGTGCTCGACGCGCTGAAGAAGCTCGCGGGCTGACGCGCGAGCGGCCCGGCGCGAGCTTGCGTACGCAATTTACAGCGTGCCGGGATGTCCGTATCCTGCCGGATGCCGAGGGCGGCGTGGCGGCGCATCATGCGCCGCATGCCCGGCATTGACGAACATCAGGAGCGGAACGAAGCAGATGGCAACTGAAATCGGGCGACCCGCTGCGCAGCACATCGAGTGGCGGATCGCGAAGGGCATCGTTTTTACCATCGTGGGCACGTGCATGCTGATCGGCACTGCGTTGTACGCGCAGTCGACACGCGAATTCCTGCGAACGTCGGTCGTCGTGCCAGGGCGCGTGGTCAAGCTGAACGCAGGTCCGCATCATCCGGAGATCACGTTCACGACGCTCGCGGGTGAGCAGGTCGACTATGCGCAAGGCGGCGAAGTCAGCGTCGAGGACGGCGCGACGGTCGAAGTGCGCTATGCGCCGGACGCGCCGAGGACGACCGCGCGGATGAACACGTTCGGCGCGATCTGGGGCACCGTGCTGACCATCGGCGCGATGGGTATGGTTTTTTTCGCCGTCGGCGTCGGTCAGGTGTGGTCGGGCGTGCGTGCCTCGCGTAGCCGGAGACACCCCCCGGTGCGCTGACGCGAAAGCCTGAAAAGCCTGAAACCCGCGTTATCGGGCAGCGGTCGTCGCGCTCGCCGCCGTCGCGAATTCGTCGACGACCGCTTCGATCACCGCCTGCACGCGCGCGGTCTTGTAGAGATCGGTGTGGGCGACGAGCCACACGTCGAAATGATTGCATCGCTGCGGCATGAGGCGCACCAGTTCCGGCTCGGTGTCGGCGCGGAAGCATGGCAGCTCCGCGATGCCGAGCCCCGCGAGCGTGGCCTCCACCAGCATCATCGTCGACGACGTCTGGAACATCACGCGGCCGCGCGAAGTCGGTTCGCCGCACAGCGCGTCCCACATCGTCGGCACCACCGGTTGCTGGTACATCACCAGATCGTGCCCGTCGAACGCGCTGCCGGCGACCGGCTCGCCGCGTTCGGCCAGGTAGCGGCGCGACGCGTAGATGCCCGTTTCGAGATGACCGAGCCGCCTGACGATCAGGTCCGGCGATTCCGGCCGCAACGTGCGAATCGCGAGATCCGCCTCGCGGCGCGTGAGGTTGGTGATTTGCGCCGACGTCACGCATACCACGTCGATGCCGGCATGCTTGCGCCGCACGCGGGCGATCGCCGGAACGACGAAGCGCTTGCCGAGCGTGTCGGTCGTGGCGATGCGCACCGACCCGGCCAGTTGCTCGTCGAGCCCCATTACCCGGCGCTCGATCGTCAGCGACGCCCGCTCCATCGTTTCGGCCGGTTCGAGCAGCGCTTCGCCCGCGGTCGTCAGCACATAGAGGGTCGGCGTGCGCAGAAACAGCCGGGCCGACAGTTCGTCCTCGAGCGCGGCGATCCGGCGCCCGACCGTCGCCTGGTCGACGTTCAGCTGCGCCGCGGCGCCGCGCAGCGTGCCGGTGCGCGCCAGGGCGAGGAAGAAGCGGGCGTTGTCCCAGTTCATGCGGATCGATTGTGTCATCGGGCTGGTGGCGACGGGCGGGAATCGGTGATGCAGATCTGCATCAGGCAAATGCGAAATTATCACTTTTCCGCATCGCGCGGCCGGTCCTAGACTCCCGGCATCTGCCTGGAGGTGCCATGTCCGACTGCCATTCCGTTTCCGTCCCCGCACCCGTCTCGGTGGCGACACCGAACCACCCGACCGCGCGCGAGCAGCGCCTGACGCTGGCGCTCGTCGCGGTCGGCATGTTCATGGCGGTGCTCGATTCGACGATCGTCAATGTGGCGCTGCCGGCGATGCGCACGAGCCTCGGCGCGACGGTCGCGGAACTCGCGTGGATCGTCGACGCGTACACGCTCAGCTTCGCCGCGCTGATCCTCGCGGGCGGCGCGCTGTCCGACCGGTTCGGCGCGAAGCACGTGTATCTGGCCGGGCTGGCGCTGTTCGTCGCCGCGTCGGCGGCGTGCGGGGGCGCGTCGTCGGTGGCGGTCCTCGTGGTCGCGCGTTTCGGGCAGGGCATGGGCGCCGCGCTCTTCCTGCCCGCGTCGCTCGCGATCGTGCGCAGCACCTTCGACGTGCCGGCCGAGCGCGCGCGGGCGATCGCGGTGTGGGCCGGCATCGCGTCGGTCGCGGTCGCCGTGGGGCCGGTACTCGGCGGAATCCTGGTCGACGATTTCGGTTGGCGCAGCGCGTTCCTGATCAACGTGCCCACCGGCGCGGTCGCCTTTGCCGGCGCGGCGGCGCTCGTTCGGGCGTCGGCCGCGCGGGACGTGCGCCCGTTCGACTGGGCCGGCCAGTGCGTCGGCGCGACGGCGCTCGGTGCGCTGTGTTTCGCGGTGATCGAACTGCCGACGCGCGGCGTCGGCGCCACGGAGGTCCGGGGCGCGCTGCTGGTCGCCGCGCTCGCCGCCGCGGTGCTGGTCGTCATCGAGCGGCGTGCCCGCCATCCGATGGTGCCGCTCGCGTGGTTTCGCAATCGCGTCTTCGTCGCGATGAACCTGATGGGCAGCCTCGTCTATGTCGGCTACTTCGGGCTGCTGTTCGTGCTGAGCCTGTACCTGCACGGGCGCTTCGGCATGAGTGCGCGGCAGACGGGGCTGACGCTGTTGCCGTTCGCGCTGAGCCTGTCGCTCGGCAATCTGCTGTCGGGAAAACTGCACGGCCGGGTGCGTCCGGTCAGGCTGATGGCAAACGGCCTCGCGATGGCGGCGCTGGCCGTTCCGGCGATCGCGCTTGCGCTCGCGCTGCGTGCGCCGTGGCCGGTGGTCTGGACGGCCATGGTCGCATTCGGCACCGGAACCGCGCTGTCGGTGGCGCCGATGATCGCGACCGTGCTCGAACAGGTGCCTGCCGACGCGGCGGGCGTGGCATCCGGGTTCCTCAACGCGGCGCGGCAGGCCGGCAGCCTGCTCGGCGTGGCCGTCGCAGGCGCCGCGACGATCCTGTTGCCGGATCCGACCGATGCGCTGTGGGCGGTCGCGGCGCTCGGATGCGTCGCCTATGCGATGGCCGCGCTGGCGGCGAGGACGGCAGGCCGCGTGGAAGCCGCGCAGCCGCAGCCGCGCCGTTGACGCACGAGCGGCAAGGGTGTGGCGTAGTGGCCGGCAGGCCGCCGCGCACGCGCATGCGGCGACGCGGCTGGACGCGGTGCGCAATGTGGAGGACCATTTCCGGGATATGCCGCGAGCGAGCGGGCGCGATGACCACTCGCCCGCCTCGCCGCGCAACCTGTCGACCCCCGTCCAGCGGAGCCCCATGGAACCCGATCAACAGACCGCCGAGCCGATCCTGCTGCGCGACGCGCACGACGGCGTCGTCACGCTGCGGCTGAATCGCCCGCAGCAGTTCAACGCGTTGTCCGAAGCGATGCTGTCGGCCCTGCACGATGCGTTCGATACGCTGGCGGCCGATCCGCACGTGCGCTGCGTCGTGCTGGCCGCCGAAGGCAAGGCGTTCTGCGCCGGCCACGACTTGCGGCAGATGCGCGGCAAGCCCGAACTCGACTACTACCGCACGCTGTTCGCGCAGTGCAGCCGCGTGATGCTCGCGATGCGCGCGTTGCCGGTGCCGGTGATCGCACGCGTGCACGGCATCGCGACGGCGGCCGGCTGCCAGCTCGTCGCCGCGTGCGACCTCGCGGTCGCGGCCGATACCGCGCGCTTCGCGGTGTCGGGCATCAACGTCGGGCTGTTCTGCTCGACGCCGGCCGTCGCGCTGAGCCGCAACGTCGCGGCCAAGCGCGCGTTCGACATGCTGATGACCGGGCGCTTCGTCGATGCGGCGACGGCCGCCGCGTGGGGGCTCGTCAACGAAGCCGTGCCCGAGGATGCCCTCGATGCAGCCGTCGCGCGCAAGGTCGCGGAGATCGTCGCGAAGAGCCCGGCCGCGGTGCGTTATGGCAAGCAGATGTTCTATCGTCAGCGCGAGTTGCCGCTCGACGAAGCGTATGCGTATGCGGGCGACGTGATGGCGCGCAACATGATGGAAGAGGATGCGGGCGAGGGGATCGACGCGTTCCTCGAGAAGCGGAAGCCGACGTGGCGTTCGTGATGCGTTGACGGAGGCGAGCACGCAGCGTGTCGTTGCACGGCGCGCAACGCCGTACCGCGTCGTCGCCGGCGCGCGTTGGGGCGCTGCAAAGCGAACGGGCCGCCCGAGGCGGCCCGCAAGCAGATAGACAGCATGGCATGCGCGGCGACGCGGTCACGTACCGCCGCCGCGACGCAGCGCCGCCGGTCAGCGTCCGTAGCTCCCCGTCCGCAGCGGCGCTTGCACGGTCGACGCGCCGGGCGGCACGATCACGACCGGCACGCGGCGCGCGAGCGCGCACATCAGCTCGTAGCCGATCGTGCCGCTGGCTTCCGCGACGTCGTCCACCTTCACCTGGTCGCCCCACAGCTCGACGCTCGAGCCGATGCCCGCGTTCGGGCAAGGCGTCAGGTCGACGGTCAGCATGTCCATCGACACGCGGCCGACGACGCGCGTCATCACGCCGTCCACCGCGATCGGCGTGCCGGTCGGCGCGTGGCGCGGATAGCCGTCCGCGTAGCCGCACGCGACGACGCCGATCCGCATCGGCCGGTCGGCCGTGAAGCGGCGGCCGTAGCCGACGGTCTCTTCCGGCGCGAGCGTCTGCACGCCGATGATCTTGCTGGTCAGCGTCATCGCGGCCACCAGCGGCGTGTCGGCGATATGCCGCGCAGCACCCGTCGGCGACGCGCCGTACAGGATCGTGCCGGGCCGCACCCAGTCGCGATGCGCGCGCGGATGCCACAGCACGGCCGCCGAATTCGACACCGAGCGCTCGCCCGGAATCCCGGCCGTGGTCGCGTCGAACTGCTCCAACTGCCAGTCGACTTCGCCTTCGTCGGCGTTCGCGAAATGCATCATCAACGTGATCTTGCCGATCGACGGCGCACTCGCCGCGCGTTCCCACGCGGCGCGGAACGCGGCCGGCCGATAGCCGAGCCGGTTCATGCCGGAATTCATCTTGAGCTGGATGTCGATCGGCTGCTTCGGCTTCGCGGCGATCAGCAGGTCGAGCTGCTCGTCGCAGTGCACGGCGACCGTCAGCCGGTAGCGATCGGCGAGTTCGACGTCGGCCGGTTCGAAGACGCCTTCGAGCAGCAGCACGGGCTTGTCCCAGCCGAGCTCGCGTACGCGCACGGCTTCGTCGAGATCGAGCAGCGCGATGCCGTCGGCGGCCGCGAGGCCCGGATAGATCCGTTCGATGCCGTGGCCGTACGCATTGGCCTTGATCACGGCCCACACGCGCGATGGCGCGACGGTGCGGCGGATGAAGTCGAGGTTGTGGCGGACGGCGCCGGGGCGGATATGGGCGACGATGGGACGGGGCATGGCAAGGGCTCGGGTCGGATGTCGTTCGGTGCGCGGTTGGCGCGGCGTGAAACGGTGGGCTGGCGCGATCGCGCCAAGCCAGTGTTGAACGCTATCTTATTGGTGTTCGACCAGTTTTAATTAACGTATTTGTCGACGATTTGGTGGAAATTTTGGCGCCGCAGCGGGCCGCACGCCGTCTCCCGCGGCTTGCCCGGCCGAGTCTCCCGTCTAGAAAACCGGTGCGCGAACGGCATGCCGCAATGCTAAGCTCTCGGCGATCTTGTCATTGATCAATGTAATCATAACGGAGGAGACTTTGATGACGACGTCCCAGCTGTGCCTGTTCATCGTGGCGCTGTTGCCGTTCCCGATGACGTTTCTCGCCAAGGCCCGCAAGGGTTACGACAACCGCGCGCCGCGCGAGTACCTGGCGAAGCTCGAAGGCTGGCGTGCCCGCGCCCAGGCCACGCATCAGAATTCGTGGGAAGCGCTCGCGCTGTTCACGGCCGCGCTGGTGGTGGCGTGGCACAACGGCGCGAACGTGCATCGCGTCGACCAGCTCGCGATGGCGTTCGTCGCGATCCGCGTCGTCTATGCGCTGATGTACCTGCTGAACTGGGCGTCGCTGCGCTCGCTCGTGTGGTTCGGCGGGATGGCGTGCGTCGTCGCGCTGTTCTTCGCGACGCCGTAAGCGGTTCGCCGGCAACGCGGGCCGGCTTCGCGAGCCGGCGCGTCAGGCGCCGCCCGCGCCCCGTGCGTGACTGTCGTTGGATGCGGGCGCAACCTTCTTCGAGACGAACGGCGGCGCGTCCGCTTCGTTGCGCAGGAACGCGATCAACGGATCGAGCAGCCGGTGTCGCGTCGACGGATGGCGGCGCAGCACGAAGCGCCACGACGCATCGCGCGAGAGGCCCGGCACCAGCGGCACCAGGCGCCCGCTGCGCAGTTCGGGCTCGATCAGCGGTACGCGCCCGAGCGCGATGCCCGCGCCGCCCACGGCCGCGCCGATCACCTGGCTGAAACTGCTGTAACGGACGATCTTCGTCTCGAAGTCGTCTGGCAAGCCGAAGTGCACCGCCCAGTTGCGCCAGTCGATTTCGGGGCTGTCCTCGTGCATTTCCTGCAGCAGCCGCGAGCGGCACACGTACCCCGAGGCGTACGGAAACAGTTCGGGACTGCAGACCGGAAACACGGTTTCCCGCATCAGCACGTCGTCGTCGGCCCGCAGCCGGTGCGCCGGTACGTGCACGATCGCCAGGTCGACGCCGCTGCGCGCGAAATCCGGCTCGTCGTCGAGCACGACCGCATGCAGCGGGGTGTCGGGATGAAGCGACGAGAATTCCGCGAGACGGCGCGCGAGCCACATCGACGAAAACGGCGCGTTGGCGGACACGGTGAGCCGTTGCGCGGTGCCGCGAATCTCGGCGCATGCGTCGGTCAGACGCGACAGCGCATCGCTGACGGCCGGCAGCAGGCGCGTGCCGGCCGGCGTGAGGCTGATGCCGCCGAGCCCCGTGCTGCGTTCGAGCAGCCTGGCGCCCAGCGATTCCTCGAGCGAACGGATCTGGTGGCTGACCGCGCTGGTCGACACGTTCAGCTCGGCCGCCGCGCGCGCGAACCCGCCGAGGCGGACGGCCGCCTCGAAAGCACGCAGTGCGCTGAGGGGAGGAAGGTGCGACATGCGGGGTATTGTAGTTGACTCAACACCCGTTGAAAAATCATCTTTTGCCGCGCGCGGGCCGCGCGGGTAGCCTCGATCCGGTCCAGAAAAACGCAACGAAACACCGACCGGAGGGCTGCATGTATTTCGACCGACGACTATGGGCAATGATGACGGGACTGCGCTGGCGGGTGGCGGCGGCCGTCGCGCTCGGGCTGCTCGCGATGGGTGTCGGCATCCTCCGCTTCGTGTTTCTCGGCCGCGTGCTGGCGCTGGTTTTCTCCGGCGCGCCGGCGCGCGGCATCGGCGAAGCCGTCGTGGCAACGGCGGCCTGCGTGCTGCTGCGTGCATGGCTCGATCATCGCCGCACGGTGCTTGCGCAGCACACGGCCGGCCGCGTGCAGGCCACGCTGCGCGCGCGGCTGTTCGACCGGATCGCCGCGCTCGGCCCCGCATGGTTCAGCGGCGAACGCACGGGTGGCGTGATGCTGGCCGTCGTCGACGGCGTCGAGCAGTTGCAGACCTTCTTCGGCGTCTACCTGCCGCAGCTCGTGATCGCCGCATGCGCGCCGATCATGATCTTCGCGGTGCTCGCGTGGTGGGACGTGCCGACGGCCGCGATCCTGCTGGTCGCGGCACTCGTCACGCTCGCGCTGCCGCAGCTCGTGCATCGCGCGGACCAGCGCGCGGCGCTCGCCCGTTCGGCCGCGTTCAAGGCGTTCGGCGAGGAGTTTCTCGACGCGGTGCAGGGCCTGCCGACGCTGAAGGCGTTCGGGCAGAGCAGCGCGTTCGGCGCGAAGCTGGCCGCGAAGGCGCGCGCGCTGTCGGACAGCACGTTCTGGGTGCTCGCGCTCGGCTTGCTGACGCGGTTCTTCACGGATCTCGGCACCGGCCTCGGCGCGGCCGCGGCGATCGCGGTGGGGGCGTGGCGCGTGCAGCACGGCGACATGAGCCTCGAGGCGCTGCTGATCGTGCTGATGGCCGGCAGCGAGATCTTCCGGCCGCTGCGCGACCTGCGCGCGGTGCTGCATCAGGGGATGATCGGCCAGTCGGCGGCGCATGCGATCCATGCGCTGCTCGACGCGGGCAGTCAGGCGCCGGCCGCCGACGCACCGCGCGTGGCGGGCCTGCGGCCGGAGATCGCGTTCGACGACGTGCGCTTCGCGTATCCGGGGCGCCGCGCGGATGCCCATGCGGCGCTGAGTTTCTCGGTACGCGAAGGCGAGACGGTCGCGATCGTCGGGCCGAGCGGGGCCGGCAAGTCGACCATCGTGCGCCTGCTGCTGCGCCAGCACGACGCGCAGGGCGGCGCGGTCCGGATCGGCGGCCACGACGTGCGGACCCTCGCTGCCGACCAGGTGCGCGACATGATCGCGGTCGTCGCGCAGGATGCGACGCTGTTCGACGGCAGCGTTGCCGACAACCTGCGGCTCGGCCGCCCGGATGCGAGCGATGCCGACATGATCGCGGCCGCGCGCGCCGCCAACGCGCACGATTTCATCTCGGCGCTGCCCGACGGCTACGCGACGCGCATCGGCGAACGCGGGCTCGTGCTGTCGGGTGGCCAGCGCCAGCGCATCGCGATCGCCCGCGCGCTGCTGCGCGATGCGCCGATCCTGCTGCTCGACGAGGCGCTGTCGTCGGTCGATGCGGAAAACGAAGCGCTGATCCAGCAGGCGCTCGACCGGCTCACGCGCGGACGGACGACGCTCGTGCTCGCGCACCGGCTGTCCAGCGTGATCGGCGCCGATCGCATCCTGGTGCTCGACCAGGGGCAGGTCGTCGACGAAGGAACGCATGCGGCGCTGATCGCACGCGACGGCCCGTATCGCCGGCTGATGGGGCCGCAACTGGAAGCGGTCGCCGAATCCGTCGGCACGACGGCGGCGGCCGGCGCGACCGTGTGTGCGTCGTCGGGCCCGCAGGTGCGGCCGCTGAACGACGACGCGGCGACGATCGGCTGGCCGGAAACGGTGCGGACGCTGCTGCGCTTCGTGCGTCCATGGAAAGGCAAGGTGGTGCTGACCGTGCTGTTCGGGATCGGCCGCGTGCTCGCGTTCATCGGTGTCGGCGTGCTCGGCGCGCGGGTGGTCGGCGCGGTGCCGACCGGGCAGGTCGGCACGGGGCTGGTGGCCGCGCTGCTCGTGATCGCGCCGGTCGCGGCCGTGCTGCACTGGCTCGAATCGTGGCTCGCGCACGACATGGCGTACCGGCTGCTCGCGGAAATGCGCATCGCGCTGTTCGCGACGCTCGAACGGCTCGCGCCGGCCGGGCTGCTGCGCCGCCGTTCCGGCGATCTCGTGTCGCTCGCGACGCAGGACGTCGAGACCGTCGAATACTTTTACGCACACACGCTGGCGCCGGCATTCGTCGCGGTGCTCGTGCCGGCCGGCGTGCTGGTGTTGCTCGCGTCGGTCGCGTGGCCGCTCGCGCTCGTGCTGCTGCCGTTCCTGCTGTGGGCCGGGCTCGCGCCCGTGCTGGCCCGGCGCGACGTCGACCGGCTCGGCACCGGCGCGCGCGAAGCGCTCGGCCAGCTTGGCGCGCACCTGACCGAAACGATCCAGGGGCTCGCGGAACTGACCGCGTTCCAGGCGATCGGGCGCCGGCGCGCGGCGTTCGTGGCCGAGGTCGATGCGTACCGCCGGCAGCGCGCGAAGCTGCTCGACGATCTGTCGACGCAAAGCGCCGCGCTGGAAGTCGCGAGCGGGCTCGGCGGGCTGGCGGTCGCGGCGCTCGGCGCATGGTTGTGCGCCCGCGGCGGGTTCCCGCGCGAGTCGTTGCCGCTGCTGGTGCTGGTCGCGGTGGCCGCGTTCATGCCGGTCGCCGAAATCGGCCAGGTCGCGCGCCAGCTGGCCGACACGATCGCGTCGACGCGCCGCCTGCGCGCGCTGGAGAAGGAGCCCGTGACGGTGACCGACGGCGCGCACGCGATGCCAGGCGATCCGGCGGTGCGGTTCGAGGCCGTGTCGTTCACGTATCCGGGGCGCGGCGTGCCCGCGATCGACCGCGTGAGCTTCGAGGTGCCGCCCGGCAGCACGGTCGCGCTGGTCGGCGCGTCGGGCGCCGGCAAGTCGACGGTCGCGAGCCTGCTGCTGCGTTTCTGGGACCCGCAGCAGGGCCGCGTGACGCTCGGCGGCGTCGACCTGCGCGACCTGCGGCTCGACGACCTGCGGCAGCACATCGCGCTCGTCGCGCAGGATACCTATCTGTTCAACGACACGCTCGAAGCGAACATCCGGCTCGCCGCGAACGATGCGTCCGACGCGGACGTGCGGCGCGCGATCGACCACGCGGCGCTCGGCGACTTCGTCGCGCGGCTGCCGGACGGGCTCGCGACGCGCGTCGGCGAGCGCGGCGTGCAATTGTCGGGCGGCCAGCGCCAGCGTGTGGCGATCGCGCGCGCGTTCCTGAAGGATGCGCCGGTGCTGATCCTCGACGAGGCGACGTCGCACCTGGACACGATCAGCGAGCAGCAGATCCGCGCGGCGCTGGAGGACCTGATGACGCAGCGCACGTCGATCATCATCGCGCACCGCCTGTCGACCGTGCGCAATGCCGACCTGATCCTCGTGATGGAGCAGGGCGCCGTGATCGAGGCTGGGCGCCACGCGGAACTGATCGCGCGGCAGGGCGCGTATGCGCGGCTCGTGTCGCATCAGGCGAGCGGGGTCGCGGCGTGAGCGGCGCGGCATCGGCGCGTTGCCCGTTGGCCCTTGCCCGGGCGTTTCGCCACCGGCATTGAGCCGAGCCGGCGGTTGCCGGCTCGGCGCGCACGGCCAGCGCGGCACGGCGCACCCCATCTTCTCTCCCCGTGCCGCCGCCCCTCGGCGCGGCGCGATCCGGCGGGGCGTTCTGCACCGCCGTCCCCCCGTTTTCCTCCGATCTATCCGCGCCGCGCGGCCCGGGTTTGTCTCGATGCATTTACCTGTTGCGGACTTTTTTGTTGTCGTAGTATCGCCATTGACAACACTTGTTGCACTAAGGTCTAATTCGACATCGCATGTTGCGGTGCGGCTTGATGTCGTCGTTCCGCCGGCCTGTTGGCCGGCTACATCGCTCAATCATGCGGAGAGAAACCATGAGTCGCCGTTCCTTCCTGAAAGCCGTCGCGGTCGTCGCCGCGCTCGGCGCCAGCCTCGCGCACGCGGATACCAAGACGCTCGTCGTCGGGACCGATACGTCGTTCATGCCGTTCGAGTTCAAGCAGGGCGACAAGTACGTCGGCTTCGATCTCGACCTGTGGGCGGAGATCGCGAAGGACCAGGGCTGGAAATACACGATCCAGCCGATGGATTTCGCGGGTCTGATTCCGGCGCTGCAGACGCAGAACATCGACGTCGCGCTGTCCGGGATGACCATCAAGGAAGAGCGCAAGAAGGCGATCGACTTTTCCGCGCCGTATTACGACAGCGGGCTCGCCGCGATGGTGCAGGCCGGCAATACGTCGATCAAGTCGATCGACGACCTGAACGGCAAGGTGATCGCCGCGAAGACGGGCACCGCGACGATCGACTGGATCAAGGCGCACCTGAAGCCGAAGGAGGTCCGCCAGTTCCCGAACATCGACCAGGCGTATCTCGCGCTGGAGGCCGGCCGCGTCGACGCGGCGATGCACGATACGCCGAACGTGCTGTTCTTCGTGAACAACGAAGGCAAGGGCAAGGTGCAGGTCGCCGGCCAGCCGGTCAGCGGCGACAAGTACGGGATCGGCTTCCCGAAGGGCAGCCCGCTCGTGCCGAAGGTCAATGCGTCGCTCGTGAAGATCAAGGCCGACGGCCGCTACGCGCAGATCTACAAGAAGTGGTTCGGCGCCGAGCCGCCGAAGATGTGAGCGTGACCACGCAGCATGGCGCGGCCGAACGGCCGCGCCGGTCTTGAATCGAACGGGGAGCGACAAGTGAATTTCGATTGGTCGGCGATCTGGGCGGCGCTGCCGGACCTGATGGACGGGGTCCGGTTGACGGTGTTCATCGCATTTTTCGGGCTGGTGGGCGGCTTCGTCGTCGGAATGATCGCGGGGATGTTCCGCGCATACGGACCGAAGGCGATGAACGTGCTCGCACAGGTCTATATTGAATTGATCCGCGGCACGCCGATCGTCGTGCAGGTGATGTTCCTGTACTTCGCGTTGCCGTTGCTTGCGCATATCCGCATCGACGGCCTGACGGCCGCGATCATCGCGATCACGGTGAATTCCGGCGCGTATCTCGCGGAAGTGGTGCGCGGCGCGCTGCTGTCGATCCCGAAGGGGCTGACGGAAGCAGGGCTCGCGATGGGCCTGTCGATGCCGCGCGTGCTCCTCAAGGTGGTCGGGCCGCTCGCGTTCCGGCGGCTGATTCCGCCGCTCGGCAACCAGTGCATCGTGAGCCTGAAGGACACGTCGCTGTTCATCGTGATCGGCGTCGGCGAACTGACGCGCAAGGGGCAGGAAATCATCGCGGGCAATTTCCAGGCGGTCGAGATCTGGACGGCGGTGGCCGTCATCTATCTGCTGCTGACCGGCGCGATGACGCTGACGCTGCGGCTCGTCGAAAAGCGGATGAAAATCTTATGAGCATGATCGAATTCCAGAACGTGTCGAAGAGCTTCGGCCACGTGCCGGTGCTGAAGAACATCGACCTGAAGATCGACGCGGGCGAGGTGGTCGTCGTGGTCGGTCCGTCGGGCTCGGGCAAATCGACGATGTTGCGCTGTATCAACGCGCTGGAGAAAATCACCGGCGGCGAGCTGCTGGTCGACGGCCAGAGCGTGCGCGGCAACGCGACGACGATCCGCAACATCCGGCTCGAAGCGGGCATGGTGTTCCAGCAGTTCAACCTGTTCCCGCAAATGACCGCGCTCGAGAACGTGATGTTCGGGCCAATCCAGGTGCGCGGCGCGTCGCGCGCCGACGCGCGCGACCAGGCGATGGCGTTGCTCGACAAGGTCGGCCTCGAATCGCGCGCGAATCATTACCCGTCGGAGCTGTCGGGCGGCCAGCAGCAGCGTGTCGCGATCGCGCGGGCGCTCGCGATCCGGCCGCGGTTGATGCTGTTCGACGAGCCGACCTCGGCGCTCGATCCGGAGCTGCGCCACGAAGTGCTGAAAGTGATGCAGGATCTCGCGACCGAAGGGATGACGATGATCGTCGTCACGCACGAGATCGGCTTCGCGAAGCGGGTCGGCACGCGGCTGCTGTTCATGGATCAGGGCGGCATCGCCGAGGACGGCCATCCGGTCGACCTGATCGACCGGCCGCCGACGCCGCGCCTGAAGGAATTCCTGAAACACGTGTCCTGAACGAAACCGAAACTTCCGACATGCCGCTTTCCCTTTCTCCCGTCATCGCCGGCACGCCGTTCGACATCGGCGTGCGCCTGGGCGAGCTTGCCCGCCCGGTATTCGACGCGTACATGCAGCAGAGCAGCGCATGGCAGGCCGTGCGCCGCTGGCGCGGCCATCCGTTCGTCGACGCGTTGCGGCGGGCCGCGCTCGCCGCGTACCCCGACCTCGTCGCGGAGCTGGACGGGATCGCGGCAGGCATCGGCTGGCCGGCCGAGGACATCTTCCTGTGGAACTGCCGCGGCGAACTGATCCACAACGCGCCGGACGGCTGCACGACGCTTGCCGCGCGCGATGCGGACGGCACGCGCTGGATCGCGCACAACGAGGACGGCGATCCGTACCTGCGCGAACGGTGCCTGCTCGTCGACGTGCAGCCGGCCGGCAAGCCGGGCTTCGTCAGTTTCTACTACCCCGGCTCGCTGCCGGGCCATACGTTCGCCGCGAACCGCGCGGGCATCGCGCAGGCGATCAACAACCTGCGGATCCGCACGCCGGCGCCGGGCGTACCGCGCATGATCCTCGCGCGTGCGGTGCTCGACGCGACGTCGCTCGATGCGGCCGTCGACGTGCTGCGCCGGCACGCGCGCGCGAGCGGCTTTCATCACACGCTCGGGGCGACCGGCGATGCGCGCTTGCTGAGCATCGAGGCGAGCGTCGCGCGCTGTTCGGTCATCGACGTCGCGCGGCTCGCCGGCCATGCGAACCATCTCGTGCATCCCGGCTGCGACGCGCAAGCGCAGATCGTCACGCAGTCGTCGGCGGACCGCCAGCGTCGCGTCGACGCGTTGACGCCCGGCATCGACACGATCGACGAAGCCGCGCTGCTGCGCGTGCTCGGCGATCGCGCGCCGGAAGGATTGCCGATCTACCGCGACGATCCGGCCGATCCGGACGACGAGAACACGCTGGCGACGGCGGTGTTCGCGATCGGCGCGGCATCGATCGATTTCACCGTTCACCAACACGGCACGCAGCGCTTCGCGACGCGCATCGTGCCGTCCGGACGCGCTCACCGCGCATCCTGATCCATGAGGCCACGCATGACGACCGTTTTCCATCGCGCCCCGCGCGCCACCTTGCCCGTTGCCGTCGCAGGCGACGGCATCGAGATCATCGATTCGACCGGCAAACGCTATATCGACGCGTGCGGCGGCGCGGCCGTATCGTGTCTCGGCCACAGCAACCAGCGCGTGATCGATGCGATCAAGCGGCAGGCGCAGCAATTGCCGTACGCGCACACGTCGTTCTTCACGACCGACGTGGCCGAGGAACTGGCCGACCGGCTCGTCGACGGCGCGCCGGCCGGGCTCGATCACGTGTATTTCGTGTCGGGCGGCTCCGAGGCGATCGAAGCCGCGCTGAAGCTCGCGCGCCAGTATTTCGTCGAGAAGGGCGAGCCGCAGCGCCGTCATTTCATCGCCCGGCGCCAGAGCTATCACGGCAACACGCTCGGCGCGCTCGCGATCGGCGGCAACGCATGGCGACGCGAGCCGTTCCTGCCGCTGCTGATCGAGGCGCACCACGTGAGCCCGTGCTATGCGTACCGCGACCAGCAGGCCGGTGAAACCGACGAAGCGTATGCGCAGCGCCTCGCGGACGAGCTCGAACGGAAGATCGTCGAACTCGGCGCGGAAAACGTCGCGGCGTTCGTCGCGGAAACGGTGGTGGGCGCGACGGCCGGCGCCGTGCCGCCGGTGCGCACGTACCTGCAGAAGATTCGCGCGGTGTGCGACAAGTACGGCGTGCTGCTGATCCTCGACGAGATCATGTCGGGGATGGGGCGCACCGGTTACCGGTATGCCTGCGACGAAGACGGCGTCGCGCCCGATCTGCTGACGATCGCGAAAGGGCTCGGTGCGGGCTACCAGCCGATCGGGGCGACGCTGGTGAGCGACCGGATCTATCGCACGATCGTCGACGGTTCGGGCTTCTTCCAGCATGGTCACACGTACCTCGGCCATGCGACCGCCTGCGCGGCCGCGCTCGAAGTGCAGCGCGTGATCGCCGAGGACAAGCTGCTTGACAACGTGAAGGCGCGCGGCGAGCAGTTGCGTGCGTCGTTGCGCGAGCATTACGGCGCGCACCCGCACGTCGGCGACGTGCGTGGCCGCGGGCTGTTCGTCGGCGTCGAGCTCGTGCGCGATCGCGACACCAAGGCGACGTTCGCCCCCGCGCTGAAGCTGCACGCGGCGGTCAAGCGCGAGGCGATGCAGCGCGGGTTGATGGTGTATCCGATGGGTGGCACGATCGACGGCGTGCACGGTGATCACATCCTGATCGCGCCGCCGTTCGTGTGTACCGCGCAGCAGATCGATACGCTCGTCGAGCGGCTGTCCGGTGCGATCGGCGCGGCGCTCGCGTCGGCCGGTGCATGAACCCCGATCTCAGCGAATCCTCACCATGACAGACAGACTGCCTCCTTTCGACCCCGCGTCGGCCACCGACGAACAGAAGGCCGTGCTCGCAGACATTCTCAGCGGCCCGCGCGGCAACCTGAACGGGCCGTTTCTCGGCTGGATCGCGAGCCCCGAGCTGGCCCAGCACGCGCAGAAGCTCGGCGCGTTCTGCCGCTATCGCACCGGGCTGCCGCTGCGCCTGTCGGAGCTCGTGATTCTCGTGACGGCCGCGCGCTGGCGCTCGCAGGCGGAGTGGCACATCCATCATCCGATCGCGCTCGAGGCCGGCGTGCCGGCCGCGACGGCCGACGCGATCCGGCTCGGCGTCGCGCCTGCCTTCGAATCGGACGACGACGCGCTGATCCATGCGTTCGCCACCGAGCTGTACGACACGCGCCGCGTGAGCGACGCGACGTTCGCGCGCGCGCAGGCGCGTTTCGGCCACGAGACCGTGGTGAACCTCGTCGCGCTGCTCGGCTACTACGCGCTCGTCGCGATGACGCTGAACACGTTCGGTATGCGCGCAGACGGACAAACTGATTTGCCGTTTCCGGAATAATCGCCGCCGGCGCGTGTGTCGGCGGCATGCCGCGCACGCGCCGGATGGCCCGAAAAGCGCGTATACGCGGGCTTTTCGGCGTTTCGGCGCGGATCGTTCCGGCATCTCGCCGCATCGTGACGACGCCCGCCGCGCGGCCTGCGCGTCAGTGCAAGAAATTTTTCCCGTACCTAGAATTCTGGCAAACAGCTTACGGGGGAAATATCGATGCGCTGGGTCCTGCTGATCGTGTTCATTGCGTGTGTCGTGTACACGCATCGGCGCGGCAAGGTTCGGCACGGGTTGTTCCGGCAACTCTCCGACCACTCGACCTTTACCGCGCCGCTGAACTGCTTTTCATACGCGTTCTCGTCGGTGCCGACCACGCCGTTTCTCGACACGGATCACTTTCCGGAGCTCGCGGTGCTGCAGCGCGAATGGCGCACGTTCCGCAGCGAAGCGCTCGCGTTGCGCGACGCGAGCCGGATCAAGGCATCGGGCGAGTACAACGACATCGGCTTCAATTCGTTCTTTCGCAACGGCTGGAAGCGTTTCTACCTGAAGTGGTACGACGCGCCGCATCCGTCCGCGCAGGCATTGTGTCCGCGCTCGGTCGAGATCCTGTCGCGGATTCCGTCGATCAAGGCCGCGATGTTCGCGCAGTTGCCGCCGGGCGGCAAGCTCGGGCTGCATCGCGATCCGTATGCGGGCTCGTTGCGCTACCACCTCGGGCTCGACACGCCGAACGACGACGCGTGCCGGATCGTCGTCGACGGCGAATCGTATGCATGGCGTGACGGCGAGGCCGTGATGTTCGACGAGACGTACCTGCACTGGGCCGAAAACCGCACCGCGAACGATCGCGTGATCCTGTTCTGCGACATCGAGCGCCCGATGAAATATCGCTGGGCGCAGCGCATCAACGATGCGTTCGGGCAACTGCTGATGCGCGCGGCCGCATCGCCGAACGAAACGGGCGATCGCACGGGCGGGCTCAATCGCGCGTTCCGGTACCTGTATGCGATTCGCCGCGCCGGCAAGCGGTTGAAGGCGTGGAATCGCACCGTGTACTACATCGTCAAGTGGCTGCTGTTCGGCGGGATCGCGGTCGCGATCTTCTGTATCTGACGGGCGAGGGCGGGCAATTTTTTCCCGTCTGACGATAGTGCGGCGCGGCATCGGACGGCCCCCGCCGGCCTGCGCCGACATCAATGCAACCAAATGTATTCATGCGGGATCAACGGACGTTGGCCGCGTATGATGGCTTGTTCACGTCGATATGATCGGTGAGCAAGCATGACGAGTACCCGTAAAACCATGATGATCGCCGGCGGGCTCCTGGTCGCCGCAGCCGGCACCGCGTACGTGATGCTCCTGCGCGCGGACCACCGTGCGATCGAGGACGCCGGCATCGGCGATTCGGCCGCGCCTGTTGCCGCGGCGCCCGCGGGCAACGACCACGCGGTGCAGGGCGCGATCGCGCCGCCGGCACCGGCTGTCGCGACGGCGCCGAAGCAGGCGGCTGCCGCACCGCCTCCCACCGCATCCACGCCCGCGCCGGCCGCCACTGCCCGCGTCGTCGCCCCGCCTGCAGCGGTTGCCGCGGTTCCGGTGGTCAGCGACAAGCCGCAACCGGTGACGAAGCCGGCTGCCCCGCCGCCGAAAGTCAACGTCGTGACGGTCGACGCTCAGGATTCGACCCCAGCGACGCCGCCGCCCACGCCGGCCGCCAAGCCCGCTCGGTCGGCTCAGTCCGCCGCACCCGCACAGGTCACGCAACGCGCGCCGCGCAAGCGCGATGGCCTCGAACGCCACGCCGCCGCCGCGCCGCCGGCCGCGACGAAATCCGAAACGCCGGAGACGGCGGCGCTCGTCAGGGAATCGGCGAAGCTCGACCCGTCGTTGCCGCCGCCGCCGATGCAGTCGATGCCGTCGGCGAGCACCGGTTCGTATCGGCAGGGCGGTTCGTCGTCCGGCGCGAATCCGGTAGCCGCCGCGATGACCGAGCAGCTCGTCAGGGAGTCGAGCCATTTCAAGACCACGACGCCCGTGCCCGCGAACGGCGGCCCGACCGCGACCAAGTAGCCGCGGGCGTCCTCGGCATAAAAAGGGCCCCGCACGCCGACCAAAGCATGCGGGGCCAAGAGAGACAAACTGTTTGCCGTCGGGCTGACGTCCGTCAGGCGGCGACCGCTTCTTCGACTCGCGGCTGCGCGGTGGCGGCCGGCGCCGCCACGTCCTGCCGGATCAGGTGGTCGAACGCGCCGAGCGACGCCTTCGCCCCTTCGCCGACCGCGATCACGATCTGCTTGAACGGCACCGTCGTCACGTCACCGGCCGCGAACACGCCCGGCACCGACGTCGCGCCGCGCGCATCGACGACGATCTCGCCGTGCTTCGACAGTTCGACCGTGCCTTTCAGCCATTCGGTGTTCGGCACGAGGCCGATCTGCACGAACACGCCTTCGAGGTCGACGCGCTTCGTTTCACCGGAACGCAGATCCTTGTAGACGAGCCCGTTCAGCTTGCTGCCGTCGCCGGTCAGTTCGGTCGTCTGCGCTTGCGTGACGATCGTCACGTTCGGCAGGCTGCGCAGCTTGCGTTGCAGCACTTCGTCCGCGCGCAGTTGCGCGCCGTATTCGATCAGCGTGACTTCCTTCACGATGCCGGCGAGGTCGATCGCGGCCTCGACGCCCGAGTTGCCGCCGCCGACCACCGCGACCCGCTTGCCCTTGAACAGCGGGCCGTCGCAGTGCGGGCAGTACGCGACCCCGCGGTTGCGGTATTCGCGCTCGCCCGGCACGTTGATTTCACGCCAGCGTGCGCCGGTCGCGAGGACGATCGTCTTCGCTTTCAGCACCGCGCCGTTCGCGAGACGGATCTGGTGCACGTCGCCCGGGATCAGCGCGTCGGCGCGTTGCACGTCCATGATGTCGACGTCGTACTGCTTGACGTGCTGCTCGAGTGCGGTCGCGAACTTCGGCCCTTCGGTTTCCTGCACCGACACGAAGTTCTCGATCGCCATCGTGTCCAGCACCTGGCCGCCGAAACGCTCGGCGACGACACCCGTCGCGATGCCCTTGCGTGCGGAGTAGATCGCAGCAGCCGCGCCCGCCGGGCCGCCGCCGACGATCAGCGTGTCGAACACCGGCTTGTTTTCGAGCGACTTCGCCGCGCGTTCTCCGGCGCCCGTATCGAGCTTCGCGAGGATTTCCTTCACGCTGCTGCGGCCCTGGCCGAACGACGCGCCGTTCAGGAACATCGTCGGCACGGCCATGATCTGGCGCGACTCGACTTCATCCTGGAACAGTGCGCCGTCGATCGCGACGTGGCGGATGCGCGGGTTGATCAGCGACATCACGTTCAGCGCCTGCACGACTTCCGGGCAGTTCTGGCACGACAGCGAGAAAAACGTTTCGAATGCGTAGTCGCCGTCGAGCGCGCGAATCTGTTCGATCACGTCGTCGTCGAGCTTGATCGGATGGCCGCCCGTCTGCAGCAGCGCGAGCACGAGCGACGTGAATTCATGGCCCATCGGGATGCCGGCGAAACGGATGCCGGCCGACTTGCCGGGCTCGCCGATCGAGAACGACGGCTTGCGCTCGGCGTCGTCGCGGCGTTCGGTCACGGTCACGCGATCCGTCAGCGACGCAATCTCGTTCAGCAGCGCCAGCAGTTCCTGCGATTTCGCGCTGTCGTCGAGCGAGGCGACGAGTTCGATCGGGCGCGTGATTTTTTCGAGGTACGCTTTGAGTTGGTTCTTGAGATTGGCGTCGAGCATGGCGTTTCGGATTCCGTATTGATTATGCTGGTCGGGCACGTCGTGCCGGAGGAGGGGGCGGGGCGCGCAGTGCGTGGCCCGCCGTCGCGCGCCTCGTGCGAGGCGCGCGGAGCGATCGTCAGATCTTGCCGATCAGGTCGAGCGACGGGGTCAGCGTTTCCGCACCCGGCGTCCACTTGGCCGGGCACACTTCACCCGGGTGCGCCGCGATGTACTGCGCCGCCTGGACCTTGCGCAGCAGTTCGCCTGCGTCGCGGCCGATGCCGTTGTCGTGGATTTCGCACAGCTTGATCTCGCCTTCCGGGTTGATCACGAACGTGCCGCGCAGCGCCATCCCTTCTTCCTCGATCAGCACGTCGAAGTTGCGCGACAGTGTGAGCGTCGGGTCGCCGATCATCGGGTACTTGATCTTGCCGATCGTGTCCGACGTGTCGTGCCAGGCCTTGTGCGTGAAGTGCGTGTCGGTCGACACGCCGTAGATTTCGACACCCAGCTTCTGGAATTCCGCGTAACGGTCGGCGAGGTCGCCGAGTTCGGTCGGGCACACGAACGTGAAGTCGGCCGGGTAGAACACGACGACGGACCATTTGCCCTTGAAGTTCTCTTCCGAGACGGGCACGAAATCGCCGTTGTGGTAAGCGGTTGCCTTGAACGGCTTGATTTGGGTGTTGATGATCGGCATCTGGACAATTCCTTTTCTTCAGTGGTGAGTGGAGTGTTGCCAGTATCCGGGTTCACCCTGAGCTTGTGAAATTGCTTGTTTCAATCCGCGGCATCGGGATTTTCTATCTGCTTCCGGCCCTTGATTGGCGGGGGCCGAAGGCGATTCGGGCGGGGCAGAGGTTGTACATGCCTTCACCATTCCGAGCGCAGGTCCTCCTGGCCGGCAATCTCGCGCCCCTTCCGTAGACCGAACCCATTGTTGACAAGTGTGGGTCCGTGTCGCGCGATACAGGCATCGATTGCGTCGCCGATGATTTCGGCGCGGGGGCGGCCCCTGGCCCCTGCGATGATGCTCAACGCGGCATGCTGGTCATCCGACAGGTCGATCGGGATGGTGGGCATTGCAACCTCCCTGACTTGACGCAGCCATCATCGACATGCGGCCGCGTAAATGCAGGATCGCCGCCTGTCCGAAGCGAATGCCGATTCCCGGTTCGGCAGGCGGGGCACACCCCGCTCAAATCCCCGCCATCTCCCGCAACCATGCCGCCAGCCGCCGCGCCCCGTCCGGCATGTCCGCGTCCTCGCGCGTGCACAGGTAGTAGTCGCGTCCGTCGTCGAGCGCGTGATCGAACAGTTGCACGAGCTCGCCGTTCGCCAGTTCGCGCTGGACCAGCGGCGCGCGCAGCAGCGCGGCGCCGAGATCCGCGCGGGCGGCGCTCAGCGTGAGCTGGCCATCCTCGAACATCGGCCCCACCGCGTGCGACACGTGCCGCACGCCGGCGCCCTGCAGCCAGTTGACCCACGTGCTGCGATCCTCGTCATGCACGAGCGGCGCGCGGGCGAGATCGGCCGGCGTGCGGAACGGCCCGTGACGCTTCAGGAACGACGGGCTGCACATCGGCACCATCGCGCCCGGCAGCAGCCGCTCGCAGCGATAGCCGGGCCAGTCGCCGGTGCCGAAGCGGATCGACAGATCCGACGCATCGCTTCGGTAGTTGCGGTGATGCGCGTACAGCACCGTGACGTCGACGTCGGTGTTGTCGGCCAGGAACGCATGCAGCCGGGGAATGAACCAGCCGATGCCGAGCAGCGGAATCAGGCTGACGGTGATCTGGCGCAGCGACGAACGGTCGCGCACGAAGCGCGTCGCGCTGCGCAGCACCGAGAATGCCGCGCTGATCGACCGGTAGTAGTCGCGCCCTTCGTCGGTGAGCGCAAGCAGCCGGCCTTCGCGTACCGTCAGCGGCGTCTGGATGAACGCTTCGAGCAGCTGCAGCTGATGGCTGACCGCCGACGGCGTGATGTCGAGTTCGCCGGCCGCCGCGGTGACCGAACCGAGACGCGCGAATGCTTCGAACGCACGCACCGCGCGCAGCGGTGGATCGTGCGGCAATTGTTCGATATTTTTCATGTATCGAATTTTATCGAAAAATCAGGGTAAGCGACAACACAAAAATATCCCGTATTTACAAAGATATACGCTAATGTGTGGAGAACGGCATAAGCATCCAACAATTGGATATTTGGGGTTTGAATGTCGAATATTTAATATTTTTCATGTTTTTGATCAGATTGACCGGCCCCCGCACATGAAAATCGCTTTCCTCCCCGCCAGCCTCGCCTTCTCGGCGGCCGCCCTGGTCGCCGCTGTTCCCGCGTTGGCGCAGTCCGCTCCGCAGACGGTCCTGATCGGTCTCGCCGCGCCGCTCACCGGCCCGTCCGCGCGGATCGGCAAGGACTTGCAGAACGGCGCGCAACTCGCGATCGACGACGCGAACGCGAAGCATCCGACCATCGGCGGCAAGCCGGTCGTCTACAAGCTCGTCGCGGCCGACGACCAGTCCGACCCGCGCACGGCCGTCGCGGTCGCGCAGCAACTCGTCGACCAGCACGTGATCGGCGTCGTCGGTCACTGGAACACGGGCTGCAGCGTGCCGGCGTCGCGCGTGTACCGCGATGCGGGCATTCCGCAGATCGCGCCGGCGTCCACCGGCCATCAATACACGCAGCAGGGCTACGCGACGGCGTTCCGCATCATGGGTCACGACGATGCGGGCGGCCATTTCACCGGTGCGTACGCGGTGAAGACGCTGAAGGCGAAGCGAATCGCGGTGATCGACGATCGCACGTCGTTCGGCGCGGGGCTGGCCGAGCAGTTCATCAAGGGCGTGCAGGCGAACGGCGGGACCATCGTCGATCGTCAGTACGTGAACGACAAGACGACCGATTTCAGCGGCGTGCTGACCGCGATCAAGGGCAAGCGCGCGGATCTCGTGTTCTTCGGCGGCCTCGACGCGCAAGCCGCGCCGATCGCGCGCCGGATGCGCCAGCTCGGCGTGAACGCGCCGCTGCTCGGCGCGGGCGGCTTCGTGAGCCAGACCTTCCTGTCGCTCGCCGGCAAGGACGGCGACGGCGTGACGGCGCTCGAACCGGGCCTGTCGCTCGACCGGATGCCGGGCGGCAAGGCGTTCGACACGCAATACCAGGCCCGTTTTCATGCGCCGATCGAGCTGCATGCGCCGTTCGCGTACGACGCGGCCGCCACGCTGATCGCGGCCGCGCAGAAGGCCGGCACGACCCAGCCGGCGAAGCTGGTCGCGGCCGTTCGCGCGATCGACCGGCCCGGCGTGACGGGGCGCATCGCGTTCGACGCCGAAGGCAACCTGAAGGACCCGGCCTTCACGATCTACCAGGTGCGCGGCGGCAAGTGGGCCGTCGTCGACGTGCTCGGCGGCTCGCGCACCGCAGCCAAGTAACGACAAAACGACCAACACGATCCCCATGACCGAAGCGAACCAGACATCCGCCGCCGCCCCCGAGGACTCGCGCCTCGGGATCCTCGCGCGGCGCCGCATCGAAGCGGAAATCATCAAGCCGATCTACGAGATCATGAAGCGCGAGTTCGGCGCCGAGCGCGCGCAGGCCGTGATCGCGGAAGCCGTGCGCGGCGCGGCCGTCGACGCGGGCCGGACGTTCGCCGCGCAGGAGCCGGACGGCACGAGCGTGAAATCGTTCATCGCGCTGCAGGTGCTGTGGGAGAAGGACGATGCGCTCGACGTCGAGGTGCGGCGCGCGGACGACGCGCACTACGACTACGACGTGCATCGCTGCAGTTACGCGGAGATGTATCACGCGATGGGGCTCGGCGAGATCGGGCACCTGCTGAGCTGCGCGCGCGACAGCTATTTCATCCAGGGCTATGCACCGGACATCGCGCTCACGCGCACGAGCACGATCATGCAGGGCGGCAAGCGCTGCGATTTCCGCTATGCGCTGCAACCCGCGCCGGAGAACGGCGATGCGTGACGCTCCCGCAAGCATGCCGCGCGTCGACGGCGACCGCCTGTGGGCGTCGCTCGAACGGATGGCGCAGATCGGCGCGACGCCGAAGGGCGGCGTGTGCCGTCTCGCGCTGACCGACCTCGACCGCGAGTCGCGCGACCTGTTCGTGCAGTGGGCGCGTGAAGCCGGCTGCACGGTGCGCGTCGATCGGATGGGCAACGTGTTCGCGCGCCGCGCCGGTCGCCGTCCCGACGCCGCACCGGTGATGACGGGCTCGCATGCCGATTCCCAGCCGACCGGCGGGCGTTACGACGGCATCTACGGCGTGCTCGGCGGGCTCGAAGTGGTGCGTGCGCTGAACGACGCGGCCATCGAGACCGAGCGTCCGGTCGACGTCGTGATCTGGACCAACGAGGAAGGCTCGCGCTTCGCGCCGGCGATGGTGTCGGCCGGCGTGTTCTCGGGCGTCTATACGCTCGAATATGGGCTGTCGCGCACCGACGGCGCGGGCCGGACGATCGGCGAGGAGCTCGAACGGATCGGCTACGCGGGCGCGGAGCCGGTCGGCGGCTATCCGGTGCACGCGGCATATGAGCTGCACATCGAGCAGGGCGCTATTCTCGAACGGGCCGGCAAGACGATCGGCGTCGTGACGGCCGGGCAGGGGCAGCGCTGGTACGAGGTGACGCTCACCGGTGTCGACGCGCACGCGGGCACGACGCCGATGGCGTTCCGCCGCGACGCGCTGGTCGGCGCGGCGCGGATGATCTCGTTCGTCGAAGTGCTCGGCCGCCGCTACGCACCGGATGCGCGCGCAACGGTCGGGATGATCGAGGCGCGGCCGAATTCGCGCAACACGGTGCCGGGCGGCTGTTTTTTCACGGTGGAATTCCGGCATCCCGACGATGCGGTGCTCGACGAACTGGACGCGGCGTTGCGCGCGGAGCTCGCGCGCGTGGCCGACGAAACCGGCCTCGGCGCGCAGATCGAGCAGATCTTCACGTATGCGCCGGTGCCGTTCGCGCCACGCTGCATCGACACGGTGCGCGACGCGGCGCGCTCGCTCGGGCTGTCGCACATGGACATCGTGTCCGGCGCGGGCCACGACGCGTGCTATGTCGCGCGTGTCGCGCCGACCGGCATGATCTTCGTGCCGTGCGTCGACGGGCTGAGCCACAACGAGGCCGAAGCGATTACGCCCGAATGGGCGACGGCCGGCGCCGACGTGCTGTTGCGCGCGGTGCTGCAGAGCGCGCAGGAAGCGTAAGCGCGACGGGTGCGGCCGTGGGGGGGCCGCGTTACTTCCCCGCGTTGCGCCGCGCCATGTACGCGAGATACGCGACGATCTGGTCGAGTTCGCGGTCGCTCAGCTGATCGGGCGGAAACGCCGGCATGCTGCGGCCCGGCCAGTCGCGCACCGACGCCGGGTTGCGGATGTAGCGACGCAGCGCGGCCGGCTGGAAGTAGTCGACCGGATTCATCGGCGTGTTCAGGTCGGGGCCGGCGTGGCTGCTGCCCGCGCCGTCGATGCGGTGGCACGCGAGACATTGCGTGACGAACAGGTGCTGGCCCGCGCGGGCCGGATCGTTCGCGGGCAACGCGGCGTCGACGGCGAGCGACGGCCAGCGCGCGAGCGGCGACGATTCGATCGTGATGCGCACGATCTGGTACGGCCACTGCTCGCCGCGCACCGACGACGCGTCCGGCCCGAGCCACACGAGATAGAACGGCCCCGCGCTGACCTGCTTGCCGGGCAGTTTCGGCCACGGATGGGCCGGATCCTCGATCGCGAGCCACGGGATCGCGCCGGCCGGCGCGCGGCGGCGCACGAGATCGAGCGGCAGTTGCGCGGCGAAACCGTCGGCCGCGCGCGTTTCGAGCACCCCGTCGGCCGGCAGCGGCGTGTCGCCGAGCAGCGCGGCGAACGGCACGGCGCGGAACGTCATCGGCCGGCCGTACGCGATGTCGCGCGGCACGTGGATGTCGGTCGCGTCCGTACGGGCGAGCAGCGTCTGGCGGGTGACGGCGCGGGCCGTGCCGTCGGTGTCGAGTTCGAGCGTGGACTGGGCCGACGCGCGTTGCCCGAGCAGGCAAACCGTCAGCAGCACAAGCGAAAACCACTGGCGCTTCAGCATTCGTTCTCCGGGAAAGGGCGTTCCGGCGGCGGCAGGAGGCGGGACGCCGCGGCCGATGGAAGGAATCGGGCGACAGTCTATCCGGTACGGGCGGCGCTGGCGAATTCGGCGCGGGAAACGCGCGGCGGCGATGATTGGACCAGCACGCGCCGGCGCCCGACTACCGGGCGCGTGACGGGGCGAGCGCGCGTCGTCGCGCGATCCGGACGGGGAAAACGACAGGCACGGTGGCGGCACGCGATCTGCCCGCGCCCGCGACATGGCGTGACGCGCCCGCCTTCAATGACTCGAACACGACACTTCGTTCTTCGGCATCGGCGTGTCGCGCGCCGGTTCGAAATCGGCTTCGCGCATCCCCGACGGCGTCAGTGACACGAAATGCATCGCCGTGCCGCGCGCCGGGAAACCGGCGACGCCGGTCGAGCCCCACGGAACGGGTGAGCGCTGCACGCCGCTCACCGCCATGTTCGCCGGCGCCAGCGCGAGCGTCAGCAGCCGCCCGTCGCGGGTCGGCACATACGCATGTGTGCCGGCGACGCCGATGCCCGATTCGCGCACCGACGCGGGCAGGCAATCGAGCGTCGCCGTGCGGCGGCCGTCCGGCGCGATCAGCATCGCGACGCCGCGATCGTCCGCGGTCGTCGTGACGACGATGAAACGGTCGATCTCCGGCACATAGGCGGCCGAATACACGTAATACTGGATCGCGTCGTTCAGCGAGCCGAGTTTTTCCAGCTTCGCGGTGACCGGATCGAACATCGCGTATTCGAGTGTCGCGTCCGTGCTGCCGTCGATGAACTTCTGCCACACGAGCAGCGCGTTGCGCGGCGAGCCCGCGATCACGGGCCACCACTCGCGGCGATGCGGCGCGACCGCGACGTGGTTCAGCACGCGCCCGGCCGCGTCGTAGGTTTTCAGGTATACGCCGTTGCCGCTGCCGAGGTTGTCGACACCGCCGCCGTTGACCCAGTCGGTCGAATAGAACACGACGAAGCGGTCGGCGACCGTCGCGACGTGCCCCGAATGACCGCCCGATTCGACGTCGTTCGGGTAGGGCTTGACCGGCTTCAGGTCGCGGCGGTAGATGCCGTAGCGCTGGCTGACTTCCTGCGACGTGTTCCAGCCGTCCTCGAACGTGACGAAGATGTCGCCGTGTGCATTCTGCGCGATCGACACGGGTTCCTGCGCCTCCGGGCGGCTGATGAACGTACGGACGTGCAGCACGCGCGGCTTGTCCGGCTGCCATTCGCCGACGTACACGTCATGCGGCCAGTTGCCGCTGCGCAGCGCACCGCGCGGCACGATGCCCGAGCTGCTGAAGAACACCCAGCGTTTGCCGTCGCCGGCGTCGGCCACGCCGATCCCGTGCATGAAGCGCCGCGGGTCGCCGGTGTCCTGCGGCGACGGGGCGCTCGGCACGGTGACCGTATGCACGGCCGGCGCGCCGGCAAAGGCAAACGGCGACACCGCGCCGACGCCGCATGCGCCGCCGAGCACGGCCGCGGCCAGCCGCATGACCGTCTGCGCCGGACGCATTCGCCGCTTCATTCGACGGTCACCGATTTCGCGAGGTTGCGCGGCTTGTCGACATCGGCGCCGCGCGTACAGCCGACGTGATAGGCGAGCAATTGCAGCGGGATCACGTTGACGATCGGCGACAGCAGGTCGCCCGATTCGCGTACGCGGATCAGGTGCGTGTCGCGGTCGGCGTCGATTTCGAGCTGATTGCCGGCCAGTACGTAGAGCCGCCCGCCGCGCGCGCGCACCTCGGCCATGTTGGATTTCAGCTTCTGGAACAGACGGTCGTCCGGCGCGATCGTGACGACCGGCATCGCGCTCGTGACGAGCGCGAGCGGCCCGTGCTTCAGTTCGCCGGCCGCATAGCCTTCCGCATGGATGTACGACACCTCCTTGAGCTTCAGCGCGCCTTCCATCGCGATCGGGAAATGGATGCCGCGGCCGAGGAACAGCGCGTTCTCGGTGCGGGCGAACTTCGCGGCCCAGCCCATGATCTGCGTTTCCAGCGCGAGCGCGTGGCCGATGCGATCCGGCAGCGCGCGCAACTGCTTCAGGTGCGTCGCGACCTGCGCGGCATCGAGCCGGCCGCGCAGCTGCGCGAGCGTCAGCGTCAGCACGAACAGCGCGACGAGCTGCGTGGTGAACGCCTTGGTCGATGCGACGCCGAGCTCGATGCCGGCCCGCGTCAGGAACCGCAGCGGCGCATTGCGCGCGATCGTGCTGGTCGCGACGTTGCAGATCGCCATCGACAGTTCCTGGCCCATCGCGCGCGCCTGCTCGATCGCGCCGATGGTGTCGGCTGTTTCGCCCGACTGCGAGATGCCGACGACGAGCGTGCGCGGATCGGCCACCGTGTCGCGGTAGCGGAATTCGCTGGCGATCTCGACCTGCGCGGGCACGCCGGCGATGCTTTCGAGCCAGTATTTCGCGGTCAGGCCCGCGTAGTAGCTGGTGCCGCAGCCGAGCAGCAGCACGCTTCTGACCCGCGACAGCAGCCCGCGCGTGGCTTCCGTCGCGTCGAACAGCGCCGGCGAGATCGTGTCGATGCCGTCGAGCGTGCTGTCGATCGCCTTCGGCTGCTCGAAGATCTCCTTCTGCATGAAGTGCTGATACGGCCCGAGCGCGGCGTCGTCCGCGCGCGCCTTCACTTCGCACAACGGGCGCCGCGCTTCCTGTCCGCCCGCATCGACCACGGCGATGCGCTCCGGCGTGATCAGCGCGACGTCGCCGTCCTCCAGGTACACGAAGCGGTCGGTCAGGTCGCCGAGCGCCGCGCAGTCGGACGCGAGGTAGTTCTGCTCGGCGCCGATGCCGATCACGAGCGGCGAGCCGGCGCGCGCGGCAACGAGGCGCTGCGGCTCGCGCGCGCCGAGCACCGCGATCGCGTACGCACCGTGCAGCCGTTTGACGGCGCGCACGACCGCGTCGAACAGGTCGTCGCGATAGAGGCTGTGGATCAGGTGCGCGATGACTTCGGTGTCGGTCTGCCCGCGAAACGTGTAGCCGCGCTCACGCAGCTCGGCGCGCAGCGTGTCGTGGTTCTCGATGATCCCGTTGTGCACGACCGCGATCGTGTCGCCCGACATGATCGGGTGCGCGTTCATTTCCGACGGCGCGCCGTGCGTCGCCCAGCGCGTATGCGCGATGCAGGTCTGCGCTTCGAGACCGAGCGTCAGCACGCGATCCTGCAGGTCCGTCACGCGTCGCAGCGTGCGTTCGCTGCGCAGGCGCCCGTCACGCTGCACGGCGATGCCGCACGAATCGTAGCCGCGATATTCGAGCCGGCTCAGCGCATTGACCAGTTGCGGCACCTGATTGTTCAGGCCGCTTGCTCCGACGATTCCGCACATGATTCACCTCGTCTCCAGGAAGTTGCCGGCTGGCGCGCGACGCGCGGCAGCACGATGCCGGAAGCGGTGCCGCGTCGCGCGGCAGGCGTCGCGCGCGGCGCGGCACGTCTCCGGCGATTTATTCGCGGGGCTGCGGGCCGGCATGCGCGACCCATTCGATGCCCGAAATCGACCCGTTCGCGTCGTGCGACGCGACCAGAATGCGCGTGGTGCGCCGCGCGCCGCGCCGGCGCTCGCTTGCCAACGCGGTCGGCGGCACCGAGCGCACCTTCACGCTGGCCGAGCGCCGCAGCATCTTCGACACGCGCAACCGGTAGGCGAACGGATGCACGACGCGTCCCGCGATCAGCCACATGACGATCGTGCCGGCGATCAGCGCGATGCTGGTCACGTAGAACACGATCTGCTCGATCGGCATCTCGGCCTCGTTGAACGGCAACAGGTAACGGTACGTATAGATGCAGATCGATGCCCAGACGCCCCCGACCAGCGCGGGGCGCACGAGGCGGAACCATGCGACGAGCACGGGCCCGACGATGTTGCCGCGTTCGGCGATCATGTCGCGCGGGGCGCGCAGGGAAAGGTCAATAATCGGCGCGTTCTTCATGTTGAATGCCTCGGTCGGGACTGACCCATACGGCGCGCTTGCCACGGCCCCGCAGCACGACGGCGGGCAGGGCGATGACGGTGGTGATCATGCTGATCAGCCAGAACGCGACGGGGTACCAGATGGTGTCAAGGAAGTACATCAGGAGTTTTTCGTCGTAACGACGATCGATCATGCTGCCGATGATCAGCTGCAGGATGCAGGTCGCGACCAGCAGCATCCCGTGCCAGTGCGGCACCACGGACACATGCCAGTTCGGCGGAAGCGGGTAGACCACGTCGATCAGCGCGAGCAGCAGGATGAACGACATCGAGTACGCCCACGCGATGCCGATCAGGTATTCGGCGAACAGCGGCCACATCATCATCTGGGTCGGCCGCATCAGCGTGCCCGCGTACTTGAGCAGCACCTGGATGCCGCCCTTGGACCAGCGCAGCCGCTGCCGGTAGAGCCCCTTGATCGTCTCCGGCATCAGGATCCAGCTGAGCGCGTGCGGCTCGTACACGACGCGCCAGTCGCGGCACTGCAGCTTCCAGCTGATGTCGATGTCCTCGGTGAGCATGTCCGAGCTCCAGTAGCCGACATCGGCGAGCGCGGTCTTGCGGAACATCGTGATCACGCCCGACACCGTGAAGATGCGGCCGTACACCTGCTGCGTGCGCTTGATCAGCCCGACGATCGACGAGAATTCACCGACCTGCATGCGGCCGAGCAGCGACGTGCGCGTGCGGATGCGCGGGTTGCCGGTCACCGCGCCCACGCCCGGATCGGTCAGGAAATGCTCGAGCATCCAGCCGATCGCATCGTGCGCGAGCAGCGCGTCGCCGTCGATGCACAGCAGGTATTCCGCGTTCGACACGGCCGCCGCGGTCGTGAGCCCGACCGCCTTGCCTTCGTTGCGCGCGTGATGGATCACGAGTAGCCGCGGAATCTCGACGGCCAGCTCGTTGAGGATCTCGCCGGTGCGGTCCTTGCTGCCGTCGTTGACCGCGATGATGTCGTAGTTCGGATACTGCATCCCGTTCAGGTGGCCGATCACGCTGCGCGCGTTCGCGGCTTCGTTGAAGCAGGGCACGACGATCGAGACTTTCGGGATGCCGCTCGACGCGATCGTGCGCGTCGACAGCTCGCGGCCTTCCTCGAGCAGGAAGTAGTGCACGACGCCGCCGATCATCCACAGATACGACATGAAGAACGGATAGTAGAAAACGAAATCCTGCAGGCGCTGGATCAGGCTGTGGGTGGTCATGGCGTCTTGGTTCCGTGCGACTGCTGCATCTGCATCAGCGCGTTGATCGAGGTGGGGTCGAGGCGCGACTTCAGCGACATCACGTCGCGCATCGCGTCGAGCTCAGGCTGGCCGTTCAGGAAGTTGTCGGGGTAGTAGCCGAAATTCACGGCGCCTTCGCTGCGCAGCCGCCGCATCTGCGCGAGCAGCGTGCCGGCCGGCACCGCCTTCTGCCCGTGCCAGTCGTACGCCTGCAGTTCGAACACGGTGCGCTGCAGCCCGCGCTGCTTCGTGCGTACCGCCTTCACGAGCTGGTCGAGCCAGCCGTCGGGGTCCTTCGCCTGTTCCATGTACGGCATCGCCATCAGCGCGACGTAGTCGTAGGCGGCGAGGAAATCGTCGTAGTTCTGCGCGAACCACGCTTCCGATTCGGGCTTGAGCACCGGCATCGCGAAGATGTTGCGCGCGGTCAGCACGTCGCCGACGTTCTGGTGGGCCAGCACGATCTGCTCGAGCTGCCGGGTCATGTCGATCAGGTAGCGCGTCTTCTGGTGCGTCCAGCGCTTCATCAGGTCGGGGTTCTCGCGGATCTTGCCGATGTCGGCCGGCAGCCCCCATTGCGAATAGGTGCGCAGCGCATGCCGGCCCCCATCCTCGTAGTCGTCGAGCACCGCGTCGTCGCTGAACAGGATGCCGCTGAACGACGCGTGCTTGCTGAGATCCTCGTAGATCTGCTGGATCATCAGGCGCGCATCGGGATCGAACGGGCTCAGCCGGAACACGCGCGTGCCGTTCTCGCGGGCCGGCGCGCCGCCGAATGCGCTGACGGCTTCGAGCGAGCGGAGCTTGTCGGCCGGCGGCCGGAACGCGAGCACCGGCATCCATGCGTACACCTGCACGTTGGCGCGCGTATTGAGCTGCCACGCGGCACGCGAGAACAGGTCGGAACGCATCGGCAGGTGCCGGTTCGGGAAATACACCGCTTCGGCCACGCCCGTGCCCTTCGGGTCCGCATACGCCTGCAGGTACACCGATTTCGGCTGCATCCGGTAGATGCGCTCGATCAGCTTGCCGAGATTCGCTTCCTGTCGCGCGGGATCGGGGTCGTAGACCTGGTCGAGATCGACCTGCACGGTGCGCTCGGGCACGTCGACGTCGCCGCGGTTGGACGCCGGCTCGCGCATCGAGCGCTCGAACCCGCCGATATCGACGTCGTACATCATCAGGATCCGTCTCAGCCGGTCCAGCGGCACGTCCGGCGTATTCGGGCCGGCGTCGAGGCTGAACTGGATGTCCATGCCGAGCGACGTCGAGATCTGGCGCACCGGCTGGTTTTCCGCGCCGTACGGCCACACCATCGAGCGTGCGACGAGGCCGGTGCGCTCGCGGATCTGCCGCACGCACGTCTGCAGGTCGTCGTGCACGCGGGCGTGGAATTCGGCGTCGGTTTCATAGCGTTTCTGGTCTTGCAGGTAGAGATGCGACGTGGTCGCCGGTAACTCGTTGCCTTGCGGATTCGCGATCGCACCGTGGTGGAGATTGTGGGTGTGGCAGCCGAGCTCGACGAATTCCGACTGCCCGAGCTTCTTCACCTCGTCCCACGACAGGAAGTAGTCGCGCGGCACCTGCACCTTGTCGCTGATGCGGATCGGCGTATCCGCCGGGGTATCGATCCACGCGGTGACGAGGCCCATCACGGCCGGATACTTGAAGCGCTCGAGCAGCGGCAGCACCTTCGTGTAGTGGCTGCGAAAGCCGTCGTCGAACGTGAGCAGCACCGAGCGCGGCGGCAGCGGCTTGCCGCCGTGCCGCGATTCCTCGATCTGCTTGACCGTGATGGTGTGGTAGTTGTTGGTCTGCAGCCACGAGAAGATCGCGGTGAGCGTGCCGGTATCGACCGCGAACGGATCGATGATCGCCGTCGGCGACGAAAACGACGCCATCAGGTTGTCGCGCACGTCGTGCATGCAGATCACGCGGAACGTCTTGCCGTCGGCCGGATCGGACGGCGGCAGCAGGTCGATCATCTTGGCGTTGGTCACGCCCGGGAACAGCGAACAGGCGGCAAACGTGCCGAGGCATCCGCACATGAAGGTCCGTCTGGATTGCAGCATTGCCGATCTCCTTGCTAAAACGGCAGGTTGAGCGACAGGAAGCCGGTTTCGGAGCGCTCGCGCTGGCCGTCGTATGCGTGGCTGCTGACCTCGACGCCGTAGCTCAGCGTGATGTCGTGCTTGAACGTCCACGCGTGCTCGAGACGCGCGCTCCACAGCGGGCTGGTGCCGAAGCCGCGCTCGTTGTACACGCCGCCCGACACCGACACGCGCTGCTGCAGCCCCGTGTCGCCTTTCTTCCACAGCGTCAGCTGATGCATGACGGTCGCCGCGGCCGCGTAGTCGCGACCGGGGCTGAAGTAGGGCGCGTCATGGCGCGTGTTGCTGTCGGTGCCGAGATTCAGCGAGACGTTGACGAGCTGGTTCGCGGACGTGTACACGCGCTGCGTGGCGGTCGCCGCGATTTCCTGGTGCAGGTTCGAATCGCTGTAGCGGCTCACGCCGTAACTCAGCTTGACTTCGCGCCGGTCGTTCTGGCGATACACGACCTCGACGTTCGCGGAGCGGCCCCAGATGTGCGCGGCATACGCTTTCCACGGCAGCGAGTTGTCGTTGGTGTCGAGCCCCGAGCTGACCGTCCAGTAGTCGTTCAGTGCGTACGCGATCGTCCCGCGGCCGCCGGTTCGGCCGTCTCCGCCGAGCGAGCGCGTGACCTCGCCCAGCACGGTGAGCGGCCCGTGCCGGTAGTCGCCGCCGATGCCCGTGCGTGTGCGGCTGACGCTGCCGCCGTCGGTTTGCGCATGGCCGTAGAACGTATGCGCGAAGACCCGCCAGTTGTCGCCGAACGGTTGCGAGTAGATGTAGCTGTCCGACGTGAAGCTGTTGTCGGCCAGCGCGCTGTTGCCGTGCTCGAAGCTCAGGTCGGTCGTGAACACGGGGCTGCGGTAGGCCTTGTAGTCGCGCTTGAAGCCGCGCACGGCGCCGCTGTCCGGGAACGTGTTGCCCAGCGTCTGGTCGACGGTCTTCGCGGTCGCGTAGTCGTCCGCCGTGAGCGATGCGCGGCCGAGGCCCGCGAGCATCTCGACGCTGTCCGGGTGATCGGTCAGCGACGCGCGATACATCGAGATCGCCTGGCGTGTATGCGATTGGCCCGACACCGCATCGGCGTGCGCGGCGCGGATCTCCGCGTTGAACGGCACCTCTTTCTCGAGCTGTTCGAGGGCGGCGATCCCCTGGTCGGCGTGACCCGTGAAGATCAGGTATTGCGCGCGCAACCGGTAGTAACGCAGATAGTCGCTTTCTCCGGGACCGACGTTGGTCACCTGCTTGGCGGGCGGCAGCGACTTCTCCATGTCGTCGAGCACCTGCTTCGCTTCCGGCGCGCGTGCCTGGTCGACGTACGACCAGAACAGCCCTTCGCGCAGCTCGATCGGCTGCGTGCGGGCGCCATACTGGAAGCCGCGCGTCGCGCGATCGGTCGGCGATGCGGTGGCCTGCTTCAGCGCACGCGCGTACACGGCGTTCGCCTTGGCCGGCTCGCCCAGGTACAGGTACGCGTCGCCGACGGCCGCCAGTGCGTCGATCGAGATTTCCGCGTTGGACGGAATCGTCTCGAACGTCGCGACGGCCGTCTTCATGTCGCCGCGTGCCGCAAGGGCGACGACCCGGTCGCCCGCGAGCGCGGTGCGGACCGGCGTGTACTCGGGCGTGGGCGGTATCCGCTTGTCGAGGTCGTCCGCCGCACGCAGGGCGCTGTCGATTCCGTCGAAGCGGTCCGAACTCGTCATCGAGCGCGACTTGTCGCGTCCGCCGCGCACTTGCTGGCGAATCGACAGTTCTTCCAGTTGCGCGATATCGACGGCGGAGAACGCATCGGGCCGGGCCTTCGCTTCGTCGAGCGCCTTGACCGCGCCGCCGCTTGCCGCGAGGCCGAACACGTCGTTGCGCACCGTCGCGACGTCGGCGGTGCGGAGATTCGGCGCCTGCGCATTCGGCGCTTCGACGTCCGGGCCTTGCGACCGCTGGATCGGCTCGCCGGGGAGCTGCGCGCCGGGCGACTGCGAATTCGGTTGCCGGGACGACGGCGGTTCGGCGCCGGACGGCTGGGTCATGGGCGCGGGCGAATTCGGCATCGGCGTGCCGGATGCCTGCGCGGTGAGCGTCGGCGTAGCGGCTGTGGTCGGTGTAGCCGGCGGTGCGGTGGTCGTGGCCTGGGCGCGCTGCCGCGGTGCCTCGGACGTTTGCGTGCGTGGCCGCGGCGTATCCGGCGGCGTGTCGAATGCCTGCGCCAGCAGCATCGGCGCATTCGACACTTGCGCCGCTGGCGCAGGTGCATTCGTCGATGGCGCGGCCGGCTGCGGCGCATCCGGGTCCACCACGACCGTGGTCGGCATCGCCGGGTTCGGCGCCTGCGCGATCTGCATCGATGCGTCCGACGCTTGCGCGATCGGCGTTGGTGCAAGCGGCGGCTGCGTGCCCGAACCCGGCGCGGCCTGCGTCGACGCGCCCGGGGGCTGCAGGTCGGGCGGCAACGCATCAGGCGCGCCGCGGGACCCGGCGATTTCGCTCGCGCTGCCCGGTTCCGCGTCTCCTTCGGCGGCAAGACACGGGCCGGACGCGACGAGCAGGCACAGCAACGGCGCATGCAGGAGGATCCGCCGGTTCGGCGGAGCGACGGTGGTGCATTGTTGTTGACGATTGTTGGCCACGGTGTGTCCTCACTTTGAAACGATCACATCGGTTGCACGCCCGACGGCGCTCGTCGCCGGCCGTCGCCCCGTCGGGCGGCGAGGCCCGGCGGGATCCGGCCAGGTCACAGGCGGTTGCGGATCGCTTGTCCAAGCAGCGCGCGCGATTCGCTGTTCTTCGGGTCGATGGCGAGTGCACGGCTCGCGTTTTGCTCCACACAGCTCCATTCGTCGATCCGTGCGCACCAGCGCGCCTTGGCCAGAGCGCGGGCGCCTTCCAGCTCATCGTGCGTGACGCTGGTGGCCTCCATGTGCGACGTGCCCGCGACATACGACTGCGGTTGCGGTTTCGGCACGGGGTCGGGGTGTTTTCTCGTGCGCGCCAGCGTCTGCGAACGTGACGTCCGGTGCGTGTCGCCCGGGCGCGTCGTGCGACTGCCGGTCGACGCGGCGTGCGGATTGGCCGCCAGCCTCGTCGGCGGCACGTGCGCGGGGCGCGTACGTGTCGTGTCGAAGCGGGCCGCCGTTTGCGGCGGCACGGCCGGTTCGGCCACGGCCGACACGGCGGGGGGAGCGGAGGCGGACGGCGGAACCGGTCCGGCCTGCGCGAGCGTCGAGGTCGAGCCGGCTGGCGCGGCGGTGCCGGACACGCGGCCGGTTGCCGCCACGATGAGCTCGCGGGACCTGCCGACGGCGTTTCCGATCACGCGGGCGATATCGTGCGTCACGCTCGCATGGCCGACCCTCGTGTCCCGCTCGACGTACGCGAAGGCACCGAAGATCGCGGCAAATGCGGCGACGCTGAGCGCCGCGTTCTTTCCCGGACCCCACGAGGGTTTCGGCTGACGGGCGGGCGAGCCGTCCGGTCGTTCTGCACGAGGCATGCATGACTCCTTGATTCGATGCGATCCACGATTGGCGCGATCGGAGAGGGGCGGCGCGACGTTCACCAGCGCAACTGCGTCGTGAGCGTGCCCGTCTCGACGATCGCGAACTGGGTTGCTCCCTGATAGGTCCCTTCGACCCGGTAGCTCGCATCGGGCACGCTGAACAGGCAGCGCGATCCCGATGCGGCGAATTCGACCAGCACGCGCCCATGTCGGCGCAGGCGCACCTGCACGTTGGAGAGCGGCTGCCCGGTATGTTCCGAGACGAACGACACGCCCAGGTTGTACGGACGCCCGTCGGGGGGAAGCGGTGCGGTGCCGTCGATCCGCGCATCGCCGCAGATATACGAAATCACGTACCGGTTCGCCCCCGGCCCGGACGCCGGTGAGGAGGCCGCCGGTGTCTGGGCCATGGCGTTCATGCACAGCGTGGAGACGAAGACGCTCAGGAAAGCGCGAGCATGCTGTCGAAGCGAGGGTGACATTGCAATCTCCCGTCCGGAATCGATGACGTGCATCGACTCCGAGTCGAATTTGCCAACGTTCTTTTTGCGACACGCTATTGATACACGATGGTTTTTGAACCAACAACCGCGTGTGGTCGGAATGGGACGGGGTGAAAGATCCTATTTAAATAGGATAAGGATGGATTGCTGAGGATCGCTTAATGCTGAATAAAGTCGATATTGCCGAACATGAAAATTGCTCGTCGGTAGCGATGATCGAGCACGCTTTGAATCACGTCGGAGGTATCGACGTTCGTGCCGAAAAATAACGACTGATAAAAGAAACTCTTGCGCCTGTATTCGAGGCGAATCGATGAAGGTCCGGATACAGGTCGCACATAGTGAAATGAGGGTGCGACGTTTTTGATGATTCCGACAGTTACAGGTAAATCGAAACTTGTGTAACAAGGTATTTCTGTCTGGAAAGGCGGGCCGATTATTCTTACTTAATACGGAAAACAGTAAAAAATACGACATGAATCGCAAACGTTTGCGTGTTCGGGAGATCGATTATGAGCCGTTGAGGGATTTTACGGAGTCCGACGGGATTATCGATTGCTATCGGGAGAACGCGTATTCGCGCCGCGGATATCCACGGCGCGAATATGCCATCAGCGGCTGCCGCCGGCGCTTCGCCGCGCGCTGCGCATCGCCGGGGCGGCCGCTTCTTCAGTGCCTGTCGCACCGTCGATCGCCGCGTGCGGCCGGTTCATGATGTAGGTCCACAGCTGCTCCGCCGCGAGCCCGCGTTTGCGCGCCGACCGATACAGGCGGATTTCGAGTTCGGTGATCCAGTCGCCGGTGCCCGCGCACACGAGCGTGCCGTCTGCGAGCTCCTTCGCGACGCAGCTTTCCGGCAGCCAGCCGATGCCGTGCCCGGCCACGACCATGCCTTTCAGCGCCTCGGACATGTGCGTTTCGAAACACCGGTGCAGCACGTACGGCTCGGTCGCATTCAGCAACAGCATCTCGACGATGTTGCCGAGAAAGGCGCCCGACGAATACGCGAGCAGCGGCAGCGGGGCATCGGGCGTGCCGGGCAGCTGGAACACCGGCTCGCCGCGTGCATCGGGTGTCGACACGGGCAGGATGCGTTCGACGCCGAGACTGACGAACGGGAAGTGATTCGGGTCGAGCACGATCGGCAACTGCGGATGGTGATAGCCGAGCAGCAAATCGCATTCGCCTTCGACCAGTTGCTGGACGCCTTCCGGCACGTTCACCGCATTGACGCGGGCAGTGACGTGGCCGACCTCGCCGTTGAGCTGCTTGAGCCATTCGGGAAACAGCGTGAACACGAGCGTATGCGCGACGGCGAAACGCACGACCTGGTCGCTCGCCGCGAACTGGTCGTAGCCGTTCACGAGGTTGCGCGCCGCATACATGCTGCGCAGGATGTCCGCGGCCAGCCCGCGGAACATCTGGCCGGCGGGCGTCAGCGTGATCGGGTTGATGCTGCGGTCGACCAGTTTCGCGTCCATCCAGGTTTCGAGCGCGGCGATTCGTCTGCTGAATGCCGACTGCGTCAGGTGCCGGTGACGCGCGGCCCGGGAAAAGCTCTTGGTATCCGCAAGGCTCAGGAAATCTTCCAGCCACTTTGCTTCCATTTCGATCTTCGCTTTTTATAGTCGGGCGCCTGAAAGGCGGCGCCGTCTGCCGCACCAACGTTCTAGCGTACCGCGCCTCGCGCCGGTCGAGCCGATGTTTTTTTTCGATCGGTGTCAGTCGAAATATGCATGGGCGTTGTCGCCGGGATTACGGCTGCATAGCGTTGAGGTGCCGGACCCGGCTTAACCGGACAGTTCACCGCGTCGGACTGTCCGCGCCGCCGCGGACGGTACTTCCCCCCAGGGCCGGCTGCGCCGTGCGCGCGCCGGCCCGCCCGCCCGCGATCGTTCCGGGGCGCGGGCCCGCCACTTTTGGTGCAGTGCAGATTGCACATTCGTGACACGCGGGAGAACTATGTTCGTCGAACGCGGCGCAGCATCGGCCGTGCGCGTTCACGGCGCACCGCAAGCGCCCGTCGCGTCGGGGGTTGCACCGTTGTGGTGCGCAATGCCGCACCGGCGTGCCTGGCGCGGCGCAAAAACAGGGGGATATCGACGGGGTCGAGCAAGGCACGTTCCTTGCAAAGCATTCAGTACGCCGGTCCGGCATGCGCAATGCCGGGGAAAACGATCGATGGAGAAAAGATCGATGAAGCCATTCGATGAAATGCTGCAATCCGGCGACATGGTAAGGGCGCCTTACGCGCGCCTGAAGCAATGGCTCGACACGCAGAATCCCGCGAGCCTCGCCCAGAAGGCCCACGACGCGGAAGGCGTGTTCCGCAAGACGGGCATCACGTTCGCCGTGTACGGCGACGCGGAGGCCGCCGAGCGGCTGATTCCGTTCGACATCGTCCCGCGCATCATCTCCGGGGCGGAATGGAGCCGGCTGTCGCTCGGCATCGAGCAGCGCGTGATGGCGCTGAACGCATTCCTCGACGACATCTATCACCGCCAGGAAATCGTGCGCGCGGGCATCGTGCCGAAGCACCTGATCGCGCACAACGAAGCGTTCATCCCGGAGATGATCGATTTCCGGCCGCCGGGAAACGTTTACACGCACATCATCGGCGTCGACATCGTGCGCACCGGCGAGAACGCGTTCTACGTGCTGGAGGACAACGCGCGCACGCCGTCCGGCGTGTCCTACATGCTGGAAAACCGCGAAACGATGATGCAGCTCTTTCCCGAGCTGTTCCAGCAGGTGAAGGTGCGCCCGGTCGAAACCTACCCGCAGATGCTGCGCCAGTCGCTCGCGGCCGTATGCCCGCCGGGCGGCAACGCCGACAACCCGACCATCGCCGTGCTTACGCCCGGCATCCACAATTCCGCGTACTACGAACATTCGTTCCTCGCCGACCAGATGGGCGTGCACCTCGTCGAGGGCAGCGACCTGCAGGTGATCGACGGCCGCGTCGCGATGCGCACGACCGAAGGCTTCCAGCCGATCGACGTGCTGTACCGCCGCGTCGACGACGCGTTCCTCGATCCGCTCACGTTCCGCCCCGATTCGGTGCTCGGCGTGGCAGGCATCATGGACGTGTACCGCGCGGGCAACATCACGATCGCGAATGCGCCCGGCACCGGCATCGCCGACGACAAGGCGATCTACTCGTACATGCCGGAGATCGTCGAGTTCTACACGGGCCGCAAGGCGCTGCTGGAGAACGTGCCGACCTGGCGCTGCGGCGAGGCCGACAGCCTGAAGTACGTGCTCGAGCATCTCGACGAACTGGTCGTGAAGGAGGTGCACGGCTCGGGCGGCTACGGGATGCTGGTCGGGCCGTGCGCGTCGAAGGCCGAGCTCGAGGCATTTTCCGCGAAGCTGCGCGCGCGCCCCGCGAACTACATCGCGCAACCGACGCTTGCGTTGTCCACGACGCCGATCCTGACCGACGCCGGCCTCGCGCCGCGCCACGTCGACCTGCGGCCGTTCGTGCTGGTGTCGGACCGGATCCGCATCACGCCGGGCGGGCTCACGCGCGTCGCGCTGAAGGAAGGATCGCTCGTCGTCAACTCGAGCCAGGGCGGCGGCACCAAGGACACCTGGGTGCTGGCCGACTGAGCCGGATGCGACCGCGCGCGCCGGAGCCGGCGCGCGAACCGAACGAAGACGGAGTGGACACGAGATGCTTCTGGGACGAACTGCGAGCGGGCTCTACTGGATGTACCGCTATATCGAGCGCGCGGAGAACATCGCGCGCATCGTCGATGCCGGGCTGCGGATGGCGCTCACGCGCACGTCCGACGCGCCGGCCGAATGGTCGTCGGTGCTGGTCAGCTCGGGCGCGGACGACGGCTACCGGCAGAAATACGACGCGTATGCGGCCGATACCGTGACCGACTACCTGCTGCGCGACCGCGACAACCCGTCGAGCGTGCTGTCGTGCATCGAGGCCGCGCGCTCGAATGCGCGGATGGTGCGCACGGCGCTGACGCGCGAGGCGTGGGAGAGCGTGAACGGCGCGTGGCTCGCGCTGCGCCGCGCGTTCGCGCAGCCGGTGCCGGAAAGCGAGCTGCCGGCCGTGCTCGACCAGGTGAAGCGCGAAACCGCGCTGATCCTCGGCAGCTTCTACAGCACGATGCTGCGCAACGAGATCTTCGATTTCGCGCAGATCGGCGCCTTCATCGAACGCGCGGACAACACCGCGCGGATCATCGACGTGAAGTACCACCTGCTGCTGCCGTCGGTGTCGCACGTCGGCACGATCCTCGACAACTACCAATGGGAGACGATCCTGCGCTGCGTGGCCGCGCATCGTTCGTACCGCTGGGTGTACGACGTGCAGTACAAGCCGCTGAACATCGCCGACTACCTGATCCTGAACGGCCGCATGCCGCGTTCGCTGCGCTATTGCTACGGGCGCGTCGTGTCGAGCCTGAACCTGCTCGCGAAGGATTACGGCGTGACACACCCGTGTCACGACACGGCCACGAAGATCCTGCAAATGCTGTCCGATACCTCGGTCGAGCGGATCTTCAAGAGCGGCCTGCACGAATTCCTGACCGACTTCATCGGCCGCAACAACAGCCTCGGGCTCGAAGTCGCCCAGGCTTACAACTTCGACTGAGACTTGCCATGCGACTCGCCATCCGACACATTTCGCGTTATCAGTTCGACGATCAAGCTTCCCACGCACTGCAACGGTTGCGGCTGCGCCCGCAGTCGGGCCCCGGGCAGACGGTGCGCGCGTGGCAGGTCACGATCGACGGCGTCGAGCCGACGCTGTCGTACGCCGACGGGCTCGGCAACCGGATCGACCTCGTGCGCCACGATCGCGGCGCGAAAGACGAGATCGTCGTCGTCGCGGCCGGCGTCGTCGAGACGCAGGACCGCGCGGGCATTCTCGGGAATCCCGAGGGCTATGCGCCGCCGTGGATCTTCGAGCGCGAGACCGCGCTCACGAAAGCGGGCGACACCGTGCATGCGCTGACGCAGGCGCTGCCGATCGAGCCGCACGGCCTCGACGCATTGCACTGGCTGATGACGGAGGTGCACGGCCGCATCGCGTACGCGCCGAACCTGGCCGCCGATGCGCCCGTCGATGCGGAAACCGCGCTGCAAAGCGGCGAGGGCACGAGCCGCGACCATGCGCACGCGTTCATCGCGGCCGCCCGCGCGCTGAAGATCCCCGCGCGCTACATCTCGGGCTACGTGCTGGCCGACAGCGCGATGCAGCGCATCGCCGATGCGAAGCAGCAGCCGGGCGACGTCGAGGAAGAGGAAGCACTCGCGCTGCAGAGCGGCGACGGGATGCACCAGATGCTCGGCGCGTCGCATGCGGTGCAGTCGCAATCGCAGGGGCAGCCGCAACCGGCGCTCGGCGCGCAGCCGCAAGCCGCCGCGCTGATGCAGCAGCCGGCCGGCCATGCATGGGCCGAAGCCTATGTCGAAGGGCTCGGCTGGGTCGGCTTCGACCCGTTCATGAACCGTTGCCCGGACGAACGCTACGTGCGCATCGCGGTCGGCCTCGACCATCGCGACGCGCAGCCGGTGACGGGGCTCGGCGCGACGGCCGTCGGCGTCGAGATCAGCGTCGTGCAGACGCCGGAACTCGTCTGACCCGCCGCGCGCTTTCGCCGAATCCGCCATGCCGGGCCGCCGCGTCGACAGCGACGCGGCGCGCGCGGCCGGCCCAACCCGATCCGAGCTCCCATGTCCATCCACGTCGCGCTGCATCACACCACCCGCTATCGCTACGACCGGCTCGTCAACCTCGGCCCGCAGGTCGTGCGGCTACGGCCCGCGCCGCATTGCCGGACGCCGATCCTCGCGTATTCGATGACGGTCGAGCCTGCGCAGCACTTCATCAACTGGCAGCAGGACCCGTTCTCGAACTATCTCGCGCGGCTCGTGTTTCCGGAGCGAACCGAGCACTTCGAGATCACGATCGATCTCGTCGCCGAGATGTCGGTGTACAACCCGTTCGATTTCTTCCTCGAAGCGAGCGCGGAACAATACCCGTTCAGCTATGACGACGCGCTGAAGACCGAGCTCGCGCCGTATCTCGCGTGCGACCCGCAGACGAGCGCCGCGCCGCTGTTCCGCACGTATCTCGACGCCGTCGACCGCACGCCGGCCGGCACCGTGAACTTCCTCGTCGCGCTGAACCAGCAGCTTCAGCGCGACATCGGTTATCTCGTGCGGATGGAGCCGGGCGTGCAGACGCCCGCGCAAACGCTCGAACTCGCATCCGGCTCGTGCCGCGACAGCGCGTGGCTGCTCGTGCAGCTGTGTCGCCATCTGGGCATCGCCGCGCGCTTCGTGTCGGGCTACCTGATCCAGCTCACCCCCGACGTCAAATCGCTCGACGGCCCCAGCGGCACGTCGGTCGATTTCACCGACCTGCACGCATGGTGCGAGGTCTACCTGCCGGGCGCCGGCTGGATCGGCTTCGATCCGACGTCGGGCCTGCTCGCCGGGGAAGGGCATATTCCGCTCGCCTGCACGCCGCAGCCGACGAGCGCCGCGCCGGTCGAAGGGCTGATCGACGAGTGCGAGGTGTCGTTCGAGCACGAGATGAGCGTGACGCGCGTGTACGAATCGCCGCGCGTGACGAAACCGTATACGGAAGCGCAGTGGGACGCCGTGCTCGCGCTCGGCACGCAGGTCGACGGTGCGCTGGCGGCCGGCGACGTGCGGCTCACGCAGGGCGGCGAGCCGACCTTCGTGTCGATCGACGATCGCGACGGCGCCGAGTGGAACACCGATGCGCTCGGCCCGACCAAGCGCGGTTACGCGACCGAACTCGTGCAGCGGCTGCGTGCCGAATACGGCGACGGCGGCTTCCTGCATTTCGGGCAGGGCAAGTGGTACCCGGGCGAGCAATTGCCGCGCTGGGCGTTGTCGATCTTCTGGCGCGCGGACGGCCAGCCCGTGTGGCACGATCCGTCGCTGTTCGCCGACGAGCGCGAACCGTCCGCGTACACGACCGACGACGCGAAGCGTTTCATCGATGCGCTCGCCGCGCGGCTGAACCTGACCGGCGAGTTCATCCGGCCCGGCTACGAGGACGTGTGGTACTACCTGTGGCGCGAGCGCCGGCTGCCCGTCAACGTCGATCCGTTCGACGCGCGCCTCGACGACGAGCTCGAACGCGCGCGGCTGCGCAAGGTGTTCGAGCAGCAGCTCGACAGCGTGGTCGGCTACGTGCTGCCGGTGAAGCGTGTGGATGACATGCCGGGCCTCGACGGGCCGCGCTGGCAGACGGGCCCGTGGTTCTTCCGCGACGAGCGAATGTACCTCGTGCCGGGCGATTCGCCGATGGGCTACCGGCTGCCGCTCGATTCGCTGCCGTGGACCGCCAGCGCCGATTATCCGTACCTGGTCGAGCGCGATCCGTTCGCGCCGCGCGACGCATTGCCGGATGCCGCCGCCATGCGCGCCCGCTACGCCGGCCCGGCCGACGCGCCGCGCTACCTGGCCGGCGTGCATCGCGAAGCGTCCGCGCAGACCGTGATGCAGTGGCGCGACGACGGCGCGGCCGCGAGCGGCCGACCGGGCGCCGTGGATCCGCATCGCCGCCCCGAGCGCTTCGAATCGGCCGCGTGGATCACGCGTACCGCGCTGTGCGTCGAAGTGCGCAACGGCATCCTGTACCTGTTCATGCCGCCGCTCGCCGCGCTCGAGGATTATCTCGACCTGCTCGGCGCGATCGAGCTGACCGCGCACACGCTCGGCGTGAAGCTCGTGCTCGAAGGCTATCCGCCGCCGCGCGACGCACGGCTGAAACTGCTGCAGGTGACGCCCGATCCCGGCGTGATCGAGGTGAACATCCATCCGGCCGCGAGCTTCGACGAACTCGTCGACCACACCGAATTCCTGTACGACGCCGCGTGGCAATCGCGGCTGTGCAGCGAGAAATTCATGGTCGACGGGCGGCACGTCGGCACGGGCGGCGGCAACCACTTCGTGCTCGGCGGCGCGACGCCGGCCGACAGCCCGTTCCTGCGCCGCCCCGATCTGCTCGCGAGCCTGATCGCCTACTGGCACAACCATCCGTCGCTGTCGTATTTGTTCTCGGGGCTGTTCATCGGGCCGACGAGCCAGGCGCCGCGGGTCGACGAGGCACGCAACGACCAGCTTTACGAGCTCGACATCGCATTCGCGGAGATCCAGCGCAACAAGCTGCTGTTCGGGCAGGACATGCCGCCGTGGCTCGTCGACCGCGTGCTGCGCAACCTGCTGATCGACGTGACGGGCAATACGCACCGCAGCGAGTTCTGCATCGACAAGCTGTATTCGCCCGACTCGTCCACCGGCCGGCTCGGCCTGCTCGAACTGCGCGCGTTCGAGATGCCGCCGCATGCGCGGATGAGCATCGTGCAGCAACTGCTGCTGCGTGCGCTGGTCGCGCGTTTCTGGGCCACGCCGTACACGACGCCGCTCACGCGCTGGGGCACCGCGCTGCACGACCGGTTCATGCTGCCGGAATTTCTCCAGATGGATTTCGACGACGTGCTGGCCGAGTTGCGCGACGCCGGTTTCGCGTTCGATCCGGCGTGGTTCGCGCCGCACTTCGAATTCCGTTTTCCGCTGTTCGGGCAGATCGCGGTGAACGGCATGCAACTGTCGCTGCGCGGCGCGCTGGAACCGTGGCACGTGATGGGCGAGGAGGGGGCGATCGGCGGCACGGTGCGCTACGTCGATTCGTCGGTCGAACGGCTCGAAGTGCGCGTGACGGGGCTGAACGACAACCGGCACGTCGTGACCGTCAACGGCCGTGCGCTGCCGCTGCAGCCGACCGGCACCGTCGGCGAGTACGTCGCGGGCGTGCGCTACAAGGCGTGGGCGCCGCCGTCGGCGCTGCATCCGACCATCGGCGTGCACGCGCCGCTCACGTTCGACATCGTCGATACGTGGTTGCAGCGCTCGCTCGGCGGCTGCCGGTATCACGTCGCGCATCCGGGCGGGCGCAATTACGCGACGTTCCCGGTCAACGCGTACGAAGCCGAGAGCCGCCGGCTCGCGCGCTTCGTCGAGATGGGGCACACGCCGGGCCGGATGGAGGTCGCGGCCGCCGCGCCGAGCCGCGAATTTCCGTTCACGCTGGACTTGCGGCGGCCTTGATCGATCGATGACGGGGCGGACGACGATGCGCGGCGCGCAACCTCCCGGCGGCCTCGCCGGAGTGCTAGGATGCGGGCAGACTGCGGCCGCGCGCCGCGGCAGCTTGCCGCCGGTGCGGCGGCGCGCGTGCGCGGCCGCATCCTGACGACGGAACGACATCGTGCCGCCCATTGACCTCGATCATCTCGCCGCCCTCGACGCGATGCCCACGCTTTTCGATACCGGCGCGCAGCCGGACGCCGCCGAACTGGCCGCCGCGCTCGCGGCGCCGGCCGCCGCCGGCCGCTACGACGAACTGCGCGGCAGCGCGGCCGGCCTGAACGCGCCCGCGCTGGCGCCCGCGTGGCGCAGCTTCTTCACGTCGATCGGCAGCGACGGCGTGGCCGACCTCGACCGCCGCGCCGACGCGCTGCACCGGCGCATGCGCGAGAACGGCCTGTTCTACCAGTTGCACGAGCAACGCGCCGGCGACGGCGCGGCCGGGCCGTGGTCGCTCGACCTGCTACCGCTGATCGTCACGCCCGAAGACTGGGTCGTGATCGAGCGCGGCGTGCTGCAGCGCGTGCGGCTGCTCAACGCGACGCTGGCCGATTTGTACGGGCCGCAGACGATCCTGCAGCGCGGGCTGCTGCCGCCCGCGCTCGTCACCGGTCATCCCGGCTACCTGCGCGCGATGCGCGGCGCACGCGTGCCGGGCGATACGTGGCTGCACGTCGTCGCGTTCGATCTCGCGCGCGGCCCGGACGGGCAGTGGCGGATCGTCGCGCAGCACACGCAGGGCGCGGCCGGGCTCGGATACCTGCTCGAAAACCGGCTGATCGTGTCGCGGCTCTTTCCGCGCGGGTTTCGCGGGCTGCGCGTGCAGCGGCTGGCGTCCGCCTACCGTGCGCTGTTGCAGAGCATGCAGTCGCTCAGCCCCGCCGCGAAGAATTCGCGGATCGTGCTGCTGACCCCGGGACCGCACAGCGCGACCTATTTCGAGCATGCCTATCTCGCGCGCTATCTCGGCCTCACGCTCGTCGAAGGCGGCGACCTGACCGCGCGCGACAATCACGTCTTCCTGAAGACGCTGAGCGGGCTCGAACCGGTGCACGGCATCCTGCGGCGCGTCGACGACGCGTGGCTCGATCCGCTCGAACTGCGTCCCGATTCGATGCTCGGCGTGCCGGGGCTGCTGCAGGCCGTGCGCGCGGGCAACGTGCTGCTCGCGAACGCGCCGGGCTCGGGCTTCCTCGAATCGCCGGCGATGCTCGGCTTCATGCCGCGTCTCGCGGAAGGCCTGCTCGGCGAAACGCTGACGCTGCCAGCCGTGCATTCGTGGTGGTGCGGCGAGGCGGCCGCGTGCGACGACGCGCTGCCGCAACTCGCGCGTGGCATCGTCAAGGCATCCTATCCACCCGACGTGCAGGCAGGCGGTGCATTCGAGCCGGTGATCGGCGCGCGGCTCACGCCGGCGCAACTGGCGGAGTGGCGCGCGCGGATTCTCGCGCGGCCCGAACACTACACGGTGCAGGCCGATCTGCCGCTGTCGCAGGCGCCGACCTGGCCGCGGCCCGACGCACCCGACGGCAACGGCAGCGCGCGGATCGTGCCGAAACCGCTCTTGCTGCGCGTGTTCGCGCTCGCCGACGGCGCGCAGCGCTGGCGGCTCCTGCCGGGCGGACTGTCACGGGTCGGCACGCGCGACACGCTGTTCAACGCGCCGATGCCGCGTGGCGGCAGCACCGTCGATACGTGGGTGATGACCGAGGGCATCGTCGATTCGACGACGCTGTTGCAGACGCACCTCGGCCCCGACGATCTCGTCGAGCGGCCGCGTGCGATCGCGAGTCGCGCGGCGGAAAACCTGTTCTGGCTCGGCCGTTATACCGAGCGCGCGACCAACCTGATGCGCCTGGCGCGTGCCGCGCTCGAACGGCTGCGCGGCGAAGACGACGTCGACAGCCCCGCGCACCTCGAACTGATCGACACGCTGTGCCGCGACACCGGGCTGATCGCGGCCGACGCGCCGCACGCCGTCGATGCGCCGCGCGCGTTCCAGCACGCGCTGGCGACATCGCTGACGCGCGGCGCCGATCGCACGTCGGGGATCGCGTCGTGCCTGTTCGGCATGCGCGGCGCGGCTGCCGCGATCCGCGAACGGCTGTCGAGCGATCAATGGCGGTTGATCGACGACGCGACGCAACTGTTCGCGGATAGCGCAGGACAACCGGAAGCGGAGGAGCAGATCGGCAACGACGCGCTGCAGCTGCTGGAACGCCTCGGCCTGCTGCTCGGCGCGATCACCGGTGCGCAGACCGACAACATGACGCGCGACGACGGCTGGCGCTTGCTGTCGATCGGCCGGCAGATCGACCGGCTCGATTTCCTGTGCAGCGTGCTGAAGTTCGCGTTCGACGAAGGAGCCGTGCACCGGCAGGACGGTTTCGAACTCGTGCTGGAACTGTTCGACAGCACGATCACGTTTCGTTCGCGGTTCCAGCGCGGCTTCGACGTCGCGCCGCTGTTGTCGCTCGTCGTGCTCGATACCGACAACCCGCGCTCGCTCGGCTGGGTCGTGCAGGCGCTGCGTGGCCGGCTGACGAAGGTCGAGCGCAGCGAAGGCTATGCGCTGTCGGAGCTGGCCGAGACGATTCCGGATGTGCCTGCATGGTCGCTGCACGAGCTGTGCGAGACCACCGAAGGCGGCCGGCACGACAAACTGCTCGCGGCGCTCGACACGACGGCGAAGGCGGTGTGGGAACTGTCGAACCGGATTGGCGAGCGCTATTTCAGCCACGTGCGCGAAGCGGGCAGGACGCTATGGTGACGACGAAAGGCGTGCCGAAAACGCCGGCCGGTTCCGCCTCCGGTAACGCACGGCAGGCAGCCGCACCGACGGCGGCCGCAAGCGACGCACGGGCTGCCGTCGCGCCGGGCCGGTTGCTGCGCGTCACGCACGACACCGAATACCGTTACGCGGCGCGCGTCGAATCCGCGCAGCACCAGGCACGCCTGCAACCGCTGGCGACGCCGCGCCAGCAGGTGCTGTCGTTCTCGCTCGACATCGAGCCCGCACCGGAATCGGTCGGCACCGAACTCGACGCGTTCGGCAATGCGCGCGCGTCGTTCGCGCTGAACCTGCCGCACGACACGCTGCTGGTGCGCAGCCGCAGTACCGTGCGCGTGACGCCGCCCGTGTGGTCGCTCGGCGCGCGCGGCGAGCCGCCGCCTGCGATCGCGAACCCGGACGCCGCGCATGCCACCGCATGGGAGGCCGTGCGCGAGCGCTTGCGGTTCCGCGCGGGGCAGCCTTACGACCCGGCGAGCGAGTTCGTGTTCGCGTCGCCGCACGTCGCGTGCGACGCCGAGCTTGCCGCGTACGCGGCCGCGAGCTTCACGCCGCAACGGCCGCTCGTGCAGGCGGCATGGGACCTGATGCGGCGCGTGCATGCCGATTTCGCGTACACGCCGAACAGCACCGACATCACGACGTCGGCGCTCGACGCGCTGCGGTTGCGCAAGGGCGTGTGCCAGGATTTCGCGCACGTGATGATCGGCGCGCTGCGTTCGCTCGGGCTGGCCGCGCGCTACGTCAGCGGCTACCTGCTCACGCAGCCGCCGCCGGGCCAGCCGCGGCTGATCGGTGCGGACGCGTCGCATGCGTGGGTCGACGTGTACGACCCGGCGTGGCCCGAGGATGGCGGCTGGCTACAGCTCGATCCGACCAACGATCGGGCGCCGGGCGACGACTACGTGATGCTGTCGATCGGGCGCGACTACGCGGACGTGACGCCGCTGCGCGGTGTGATCCGCGGCGGCGGGGCGGATCAGGAGCTGAAGGTCGGGGTGACGGTTGAGCCGCTCGATGCGGCTTGAGGGTGCCGCCAGGCGGGCTCAGCCGCTTTAAGTCTTCGTTAATTCTGCACGCCTAGCATGGTGATGCCGGCAGCGATTCGGACTCCGGTCCGACGCGCCGGCGGCACGCGCGGGTGCGTCGACGTCACGGCGCCGCGCCGTCGCGCGTCGCCATTTCCATGCAACGGCGGCAGACCATGATCAAGCACTTCGACTACACGCTCGGCAACGAGACGATCGCGCTTTGCGCGAGCTTCGGCGCGGGCCCGGCGTTCCGCCGCGTGCTCGTGAGTCGCGCGGATTCGATGGAGACGCTGGTGGTGCTCGACGCACGCGGGCTGTCGGGCCTGCTGAAGGTGGCGACCGAGGAGCCGGAAGGGCTGCTCGACGACGCGATCCGCAAGGTCGGCGACGAACAGCTCGTCGAGCAGGCGATCAGCGGCCGGACGATCGTCGAAGCGGCGCTGTGATCGGCGGCGCGTGGGCATGCCGGTAGGCATGGCAGCACGCGCCGCGTCGTGTCGCGTTGTTATGTTGCTCAGGCGGCGAACCGGTCCGTCGCCGCGACCAGCGCCTCCAGAATCCCCGGCTCGTTGTACGCATGCCCGGCGCCCGGCACGATCTCGAACGTCGCGTCCGGCCACGCTTTCGACAACTCCCATGCCGTGCGTGCGGGTGTCGCGATGTCGTAGCGGCCCTGCACGATCACGCCCGGAATCCCCGCGAGCCGATGCGCGTCGCGCAGCAGCTGGCCTTCCTCGACGAAGCCCTTGTTCACGAAGTAGTGGTTTTCGATCCGCGCGAACGCGAGTGCGTAGTGGCCGTCCGCGAAGTGCGCGGCGAGCGCGGGATCGGGCAGCAGCGTGATCGTGCGGCCTTCCCAGATGCTCCACGCGCGCGCGGCTTCGAGCTTCGCGGCTTCGTCGTCGCCGGTCAGCCGACGATGGTAGGCGGCCATCAGGTCGCCGCGCTCGGCTTCCGGAATCGGTGCAAGGAAGTCTTCCCAGTGATCGGGGAACAGCCACGACGCGCCTTCCTGGTAGTACCACAGCAATTCCGCGCGACGCATCGTGAAGATGCCGCGCACGATCAGCGCGCTCACGCGTTCCGGGTGGGTTTCCGCGTACGCGATCGCCAGCGCGCTGCCCCACGAGCCACCGAACACCAGCCATTGCTCGGCGCCGACCATCTCGCGCAGGCGTTCGATATCGGCGACCAGGTCCCACGTCGTGTTGTTCTCGAGGCTCGCATGCGGCGTCGAGCGCCCGCAGCCGCGCTGGTCGAACAGCAGGATGTCGTAGCGCTCGGGATCGAACAGGCGGCGATGGTCGGGTCCGCAGCCGGCGCCGGGGCCGCCGTGCAGGAACACGGCGGGCTTGCCGGCCGGGTTGCCGCAGCGCTCCCAGTAGATGCGGTGGCCGTCGCCGGTGTCGAGGTGGCCGTGGGCGTAGGGTTCGATCGGTGGGTACACAGGCAGGCTCCGGGTGAGGGTGGACACGAGGCGGACGAGGCGCGGGCCCGCGTGCGGACGGTACGGTACGGCCTGGATTGCTGCGCCGCAAAATTCGTTGCGTGGGCATCGGACCGGCCGCCGCCGGACAAGGCTTGTCATTATGCCCATTCGCCGCGCCGGACGTTGGCCCGCTGTGGCGCGTGTCGCCGGCGATGTTTGCCGCGCGGATTTTTGAAGCAATTTCATTCCGATATTTTTCATACAAAATCCCGGCGGCAGGTCGGCGTGCCCAGCGGGCGCCGGCCCATTCCCGCTCTTCCACCGTGCCAACGGAAACCAGCCGATGAACCATCGCGTCACGCAGTTGACCGGGTTGCGCGCCGTCGCGGTCGCGATGGTCGTCGTCGGTCATGCCGAGCATGTGCTGCCCGGCGGCTATACGGGCTGGTATGCGCCGTTGCGGCTGATCGCCGACGGCCGGCTCGGTGTGCTGATCTTCTTCGTGCTGAGCGGCTTCCTGATCACCAACGTGCTGCGCGCCGAATTCGCGCGTACGGGTGGCATCGCACTGACGTCGTTCTACGTGCGCCGTGCGTTGCGCATCTGGCCGGCCTGCTACGTGTATCTCGCGGCCGTCGCGATCGTGGCGTTCGTCGGCGGGTTCGACGTCGATCGCCGGCAGTGGCTCTATGCGGCGCTGCACCTGTGGAATTACTCGGCGTGGTTCGGGCTGACCGGCGACAACGCGCTGCATCCGGACGGCGCGTGGTACCTCGGCCATTTCTGGTCGCTCGCGCTCGAGGAGCAGTTCTACTGGTTCTGGCCGCTGCTGTTCGCGTTCGGCATGCGCCGCACCGGCACGCGCTGGCTGGCCACGTTGATCCTCATCGTGCCGCTGGTGCGTGCCATTACGTATTTCGTCGCGCCCGCACTGCGCGGGCAACTCGGGATGATGCTGCACACGGGTGTCGACCCGATCCTGATCGGCTGCTATGCGTCGCTCAACCGCGAACGGCTCGAAGCGTGGATCGGTTCGTGGCGCGGCGAGGCGCGCATCGTGACGGCGCTCGTGTTCGTCGTGCTGCTCGGCATGCCGCTCGCCGAACACCGGCTCGGCGGCTTCTGGAATGCGACGTACGGCGTGACGATCGAAGCCGCGCTGATCGCGATCGTGATCGTCGTGCTGAATTTCCGCAGCGGGTTCTGGTGCGCGCGCTGGTTGCGCGCCGGGCCGGTGGTGTTCGTCGGCACGATTTCGTTCAGTCTCTATCTGTGGCAGCAGCCTTTTGCGAACCCGGGCCTGCCCGTGCCGCATGGGTTTCCGCTCGGTATCGTATGGGCATTGATTGCCGCGACCGCCAGCTATTTCCTCGTCGAAAAACCGTTCCTGAGGCTGAAGGATCGCTATACGGCGCGCGAGGGGCGACGCGTGCGGGACGACGCGTTGCGGATGCCTACGCCGACCGACGCGATCGGGGCGAAGGCGGTGGAGTAGGCGGGCGGGGCGGCGATTTCCCCGGCCTTAATTGAAGCGCTTCATCGCGGCGGGTGAGTACCAGAAGTTACGGAACATATCGATGCCGTACGACTTGCCGTCGTAGTGGACGATCGTGCGTGCCGTGCGCTTGCCCGTATCCGAGTAATCGCCGTTCTTGCGCTGCGTCTTCGTGATGTGCGCCGTGATCGACAGGTCGGCGAAGCCGTGGCTCGACGTTTTCTCGACGGCGATCGTCATGCGGGCCGCTTCGCTGCGCGCATCGCCCGCACCCGGCCCGCAGGCGTCGCCTTCGACGCTGACCCAGCCGTACAGATTCGTGCCGAACACGGGGCGGATATGGCCGCCTTCACGCACCCAGAGTGTCAACTCTTCACCGGTGTTCGCATCCGGGCAACTCGGCCCACGCGCGCTGCTGGTAAACACGACGCCGAACGCACGCACGTCGGGCGACAGCCGATAGGGCGCCGTATCGATGCGGTAGCTGTTCTCGTCGATCTCCGTCACCACGTCCTCTTCGACCACCGATCGATCGGCCGCCACGACCTTGCCACCTTCGACGAGCGCGACGACCTGCAGCTTTTTGCTTTCGTCCGGGTTCTTGCTCTTCGGCAGCGAATCGAACGCGACGGCCGCGATCGTCGTTTCCGGTGCGTTCGGCATGACCTTGCACGACGACGCGACGACGAGCCGGTCCGCGTCGCGCGTGGCGATGCGTGCGTTCGCAATGCCGGCCCAGCGGGCGATGGCTGTCACGGTTTCGTCGCTGCAAGGCTGGCTGTCGGCGGCGTGAACGATGGGGGCGGCGGCGAGTGCCAGCAGCGGGGCGAAGCGCAGGATGCTCATTATTGTCCTCGGAAATGTTTCTTCATGGGTGTTCGTGGGCGTCGCCTCTGACCGGGCGGAGACTTTCAGCAATCCCGTTAGCGAACGTTCGCAAGCCGTTATTTGACTCGCTGAGCGTCAACGTTCTCTATGTCCTGATCATGCTGCTTTTATCCAGCACCGAGCTCATCCTAGCTAACCTGCTTAAGCCACGTGTTTAATTGACGCGTACGATCACGCGTTCTTTCGATTTCGCAAGTCAGTAGATCAAGATTACGATCCGCGCCTGCCTCGTTTATCAGATACCAAGCAGAACACTCGTTGTCGATAAAACGGAGCCATTGCCGCTGAGCCTCGATGAATTTCGCCTTGAGTGTCGGATAGTTGACGTACTCGTCACGTGGCCGAGACAGCGATTTCAAAACCTTTCGGTAAGTGCGGTTCAATTCGTCGTCGGCTTGCTGCAACTCATCCTGACTACGCTGCAGCAAACACTCCGGCACCACGCTGTCAGGTGCGCAACTCTGCGCTTGTGCAGCGGCGACTCCAGAAAATGTCAGCACCATGGAGACGCCGAGCATTGCGCGACGGAAGCGGGAACCCGATACGTGGATAGGAATTTTTGCTCCCATTTTTGTTTTCTCCTTGATATGGCGATCGATGGATTCCCGGCGTCGATCGCGTTCGACAGCGTCGTCTGAAGCGCGTATCGTCGACTTGCTTTAAAGAGGCGCGATCGGATTTGGAAAAACCGATTGTCTGGGAATGACGCGGCCATGTCGAGTGACTGAAATGCGCGAATGCCGACAACGTGTCCCATGTTTCCCCAAATTTGCAAATAACAATAAAAAAGGCCCTTGCGGGCCTTTTCGTAGACGAAGGTGCGGACAACGCTCACCGCGTCAGCGCCGTAAACCCTTCCAGCAACCGCTCGACATCGGCCGCCTGAATCGCGCCCATCGTCGAGATCCGGAACAGTTCCTTAGACAGCCCGCCTTGCCCCGCATAAATCACGAAGCCGCGCGCCTTCAACCCGTCGTGCAGCGTCTCGTACGTGACACCCTGCGGCAACCGATACGCACGCAGCACGACCGACGACGCACCTTCCGGCAGCACCAGCGGCATCCCGCGCGCAGCAAGCCCTGCCTGCGCCTGATCGGCAAGCGCCTTGTAATGCGCATGCCGGGCACGCCAGCCGCCAGCCTCGTCAAACTCGCGCAACGCCTCGACGAGCGCGTAATACGCATGCACGGAAGGCGTAAACGGCGTATTGCGCTGATCCTGCAGCTTCGCGAGCCGACCGAGATCGAGGTAGTAAGTCCGGCTTGCGGCCTTCGTGAGCGCACTGCGGCGCACGATCACGAACGCCGCGCCCGGCACGCCGTGCAGGCACTTGTTCGCGGTCGCGGCAACCGCATCGATGACGCCGCCGGCGAAGTCGATCGCTTCCGCGCCGAAGCTGCTGACGCCGTCCACGAGCATCTTCACGCCGCGCGCACGGCACACTTCTGCAATCGCGCCGAGATCGTTCAGCCGGCCCGTCGTCGTTTCATGATGGATCACCGCGACGTGCGAATACCCGCCCGCATCGAGCTTCGCCCCGATCTGGGCGAGATCGGGCGCCTGCATCCATTCATGCTTCAACACGTCATGCGCGATGCCGTACTGCGTCGCAATCTGCGTGATCCGCTCGCCGTACACGCCGTTCTCGATCACGAGCAGCTTGCCGTCCTGCGGCACGAGCGCCGCGATCATGCTCTCGACGGCGGCCGTGCCCGAGCCCGTCATCAGTACGGCCGCCCATTCGGCCGGATCGAGTTCGTACGCGGCGACGAGGCGCGTGCGCGCTTCATCCTGCAGGTCGAAGAATTCGCTTTCGCGATGGCACAGATCGGGTTGCAGCAGGCTGCGGCGCACGCGTTCGGTGAGCGTGACCGGGCCGGGGTTCAGCAGCAGCATCAATGGGCTCCTTCAACGTGGGCTTCGGTCTGCGCGGCGCCGATGTGCCGCATCAGACGGGTCTTGACCTCGACCGGCGTGACGGTCGGGCGGGGCAGGCCGTCGGGCACGCCCGTGCGGATCGCCACGCGGACGAATTGCGCACCGTCACTCGTTGCGGCGAGCGTCGCATCGAGCACGTCGAGCGTATCGCCTTCGACCGCCGACGCGTAGCCGCAGGCGGCCGCGACGCCGGCGAACGACACATGTTGCGACACCGTCGCCTGGCCGCCCGTCGATTCGTGCGCGCCGTTGTCGAGCAGCACGTGCGTGAGGTTGGCCGGGCCGTAGGTGCCGAGCGTCGCGAACACGCCCATCCGCATCAGCGCGGCGCCGTCGCCGTCGACGGCCACCACGCGCAGGTCGGGGCGCGCGAGCGCGAGGCCGAGCGCGAGCGGCGTCACGCAGCCCATCGAGCCGACCATGTACAGCTGGTTCGGGCGATCGTCGAGCGCATAGAGCTCGCGACCGCAGAAACCGGTCGACGCGAGCACGACGGTCGAATCGACCGGCGTATGCGCGATCACGCGCTGCAGCGCGTCGTGACGGGTCGGCCACGCGTCGGTCGATGCGGCGCGCGACGCCGATTGCGCGGCGACGTGCGCACGCGGCTTCGCGGCCGGGTTCGCCTTCAGTTCATACGGCGCAACGCTGCCTTTCTGCATCACGAGCGCGTACGGGCGGCCCGTCGCGTCCATGTGCGCGATCGCGCGGTCGAGTGCCGGGCCGACCTGTTCGGGGTCGGTCGGGAACGTCTCCCACGGGATCTCCATCGTGTCGAGCATCGCGGGCGTGATCGGTCCCATCAGTGCGTGCTGCGGCTCGTCGGCCACGCCCGGCTGGCCGCGCCACGTGACGATCAGCAGTTGCGGCAGGCGGAACGTCCAGGTCAGCGACGTGAGCGGGCTCACCGCGTTGCCGAGCCCCGAGTTCTGCATCATCGCGATTCCGCGCTTGCCGCCGAGCGTTGCACCCGCGATCAGCGCGACCGCGTCGCCTTCGTTCGCGGCCGATACGTAGTGCAGCGTCGGGTCCTGCAACACGTAATTGATGAACGGCGTCAGGTACGAGCAGGGTACGCCCGCGTACCAGTCGAAGCCGCGTTCGCGCGCGGCCTCGACGAACTGGGCCGCTTCGATCATTGCGCGCCCCCGTTGCCGGCGCCCGGCTCGGACAGCGGCGTCTGGCCGTGCGCGAAGTCGCCCGCGCGGCGGAAGTCTTCCAGATCGTTGACGCCGCGCCAGTGGCCGTGCACGTACTGCACCTCGATCTTCTCGCCCGCGGCGACCAGCTCGTTGAGCAGCGACGGGATGTCGAGCGTGTCGAAATCAGGGCGCGCCTGCAGCGTCGCGAGCATCGCCTTCAGCCGGTCGACGCCGGCGCCGCGCACGTTCAGCAGACCGATCCAGCGGCCGTGCGGGGTGCCCGCGGCGACGTCGCTCGATACGCGTTGCAGGTAGGTCTTCTGGCCGAACAGGCCGCGATCGTCGGCCGCCGAGCAGAGGGCGAAGTCGCGCACGCTCTGGTTCGTCGACTCCGTGAGCGACGAATCGACCACGACGCTGAATTCGGCTTCGCTTTCCGCGAGGTCGCGCACGATGTAGCTGCGGAACAGCAGGTCGCCGTACGAGATCACGGTGTCGCCGGTCAGGCGTTCGGCCGCGCACGCGAGCGACGCGAGCTCGCCCGTCTGCGCATGGCGCTCGTTGACGACGAGCTTGATGCCCGACGTGTCGATCGCGTCGGCGCGATAGCCGCCGACCACGGTGATGTCGTTCACGCCATGCGTCTTGAAGCCGTCGACGAGCCAGCGCAAGAGCGGCTTGCCGGCGACCGGCAGCATGACCTTCGGCTTGTCTTCGGTCACGGCTTCCAGGCCCTTGCCGCGGCTCGCGGCGAGCACGATCGCGGCATTCGACGCACGCGACGACGACGACAGGTAGATGCGCTCGGCCGCCGAGTATTCGTCGGCGTCCTGCAGGCGGAAGATCTCGTTGACCGATGCGACGCGGTCTTCGACGTTGATCAGCGTTTCGCTCTCGTGGATCTCGCGCGCGGTCGCCTGCATTGCGGAGGCCGACGCGCGGATCAGGTGGTTCGCCCAGATCACGGTGCTGATGCCGGCCTGGCGGAACACGTCGGTCGGCGTGCTGTAGTACTTGGTCGGCACGATCACGAGCGGCGCCTTGCCGCTCCATTCGCGCGCGAACTGCAGGATCTCGTCGGGGCGCGACAGCTTGCTGTGGATCAGGATCGCATCGGCGCCGGCTTCCGCGTACGCGTTCGCGCGGCGCAGCGCCTCGTCCATCCCCCAGCCGGCGATCAGCGCTTCGACACGCGCGACGATCGAGAAGTCGGGATCGGTCTGCGAATCCTTGCCGGCCTTGATCTTGCCGCAGAATTCGTCGATTTCCGCAAGCGGCTGGCGCTCGCCGCCGATGAAGCTGTTCGTCTTCGGGAACTGCTTGTCCTCGATGCAGACGCCGGCGATGCCACGCTGTTCGAGCTTCTTCACGAGGCGGCGCACGTTGTTGAAGTTGCCGTAGCCGGTGTCGCCGTCGAGCAGGATCGGCAGGTCGCTCGCGTCGGCCATGAACTCGAGCACGTCGACGACCTGGGTCCAGCTCGCTTCGTTGTTATCGCGTACGCCGAATTGCGCGGAGATCGCGAGGCCCGACGCCCAGATCCCCTTGAAGCCGGCCTCGCGGACGATCCGCGCGGACAGGCCGTTGTGCGCTTCCATCAGGAATTCGAGGTCGCTGCTGACGAGCATGCGGCGCAGGCGCGCGCTGCGCGATTCGGTGAAGTTGGGTTCGCGTGCGTTCATCGTGCGGCTCCTGCGGTGGTGCGTTGAATCAGGGGAAGGATGTCTTGCGTCGCGCGGGCGACGTCGTTCGGGAAGTCGATCTCGATCCACGGCGAACCGGTGACGTCGGCGACGTCGAACGAATGGCCGCCTTCGAGCAGCAGGTCGCGTACGGCTTCCTCGTGCGGCATGTTCGCGCGGCCGCTGTCGACGTAGCCCGCGACGATCGTCGCGAGGCGGCGCGCGGTGCCTTCGGTGAAGCGGAAGAAGCCGACCGATTCGCCGATCGTGTCGTAGTCGAGATCGACCGCGAGCTGCTTGCGCAGCTCGACCGGCACGCCGTTCTTCAGGCACAGCTTGACGGGCTCGTCGCCGGCCTCGAAGTCGCGGTCGATCAGCAGGCGGTCGACCGCCTGGTCGGCATCGGCCACCAGCGCGTGCAGGATGTTCTCGTCGTACAGCACGTCCGCGTCCATCAGCAGCACGTCGCCGCCGCGCGTCATCGCGTCGGCGACGGTATGCACGGTCAGCACGCTGCCGAGGTCGTAGCGTTCGTTGATCACGATTTCGGCCTGGCGGCCGAGACGCTTCAGTTCCTGCTCGACCTTCTCGTGCTGAAAGCCGAGCCCGAGCACGATCTCGTCGACGCCCGCGGCGTCGAGCACGCGCAGATGGCGCTCGAGCAGCGACACGTCGTCGAAGCGCAGCAGGCACTTCGGGAACTGCGCTTCGGGCGGTTGTTGCAGGCGCAAGCCGAGGCCTGCCGCAAGAATGATGGCTCGCATGGGTTCTCCAACCAAAAAGCCGGCGATCTGAACGATCAGTCGGCGAGCGGCTGCGGCGCACGGCGCCGCTGCCAGTTTCTTTCACTGAAATGCAGATAGAGCAGGCCGGGCAGGCCGAGCGCGAGTTCGCGCGCGCGCTTCGCGAGCGACAGCGCAAGCGCCGCGTCGGGCGGCAAGCCGACCAGCGGCGCGAGCAGCAGGTAGCCGCCTTCCTGCGCACCGAGCGAGCCCGGGATCGCGAAGGCCGCGCCGCGGATCGCCTGGCCGACGCTTTCCAGCAGCAGCGCGTCGAGCCAGCTCACCGGATGCCCGAGGAAGTGCAGCGCGAGCCACACTTCCGCGGTGCCGACGATCCAGCCGACGAGACTCAATGCGAAGGTCTTCGCGACTTTCGCGCGATCGCGGTACAGCGCGCCGACCGCGTCGTCGATCGCGTCGGCCCGCGTGGCGAGCGACGACCAGTCGCGCGGGCCGAGCAGTTTCGACGCGAGGCGCAGGCCGCGGCCGAACAGCCCGCGCCGCTGCGCCAGATAGAACATCACCGCGAGCGCGCCGAGCACGCCGGTGGCGATCAGCGCGGGCGTACGCAAGTGCGCGACCGATTCGTGCGTCGCATACAGGCTGAACGCGGCGATCCCGATCAACGCGAACGCCATCTGCGCGAGCGCCTGCATCGTCGTGCCGACGGTCACGGCGGCGGCCGCGTCGGCCATCCGCGTGCCGCGCTGCGCGAGGTGGCGCACCATCAGCACGGGGCCGCCGATCTGCCCGGCGGGCAGCAGGCTGTTCACCGATTCGCCGACCCAGCGCGCGCGCAGCGCGTTGCCGAGTTCGGCGCCCGGCTGCCCGCGGCGGAACATCACGGAGATCGCGAACGCATCGATCACGAGCGGTACGACGTGGAACGCCGCGACGAGCGCGAGGCCCCAGCCGGCCGCGAGGAACGTGGACGCGACCGCGCCGACGCCCTGCCAGGCCAGGAGTGCGATGAAGAGTGCGGTCCCGAGGGACAGCAGGATGAGGCCGGCGCGTGTCATGACCCGGTCGTGCGTCGCGTCGCCAGTTGCTTGAACACCTGGCGGAAACCGAAATACGCGATCGCATCCTTCATGTTCGAGATGAAGCGCTTCCACGGCCGCATGCCCGGGTTCGTCACGTATTCGAACGTGAGCGACACGCGCATTTCGTTCTGGCCGAGCGGCGTGATGCGGTGGCGCAGCTTGTCGCCGTCGAACAGCACGATGCCGCCGTCGGCGATCTGCACGGAGCCCGGTTCGTCGGCGACGTCCGGGTTGCGCGTATGCAGCTCGTAGTCGAGCCGGCACGACGATTCGTCGATCACGCCGATCAGCAGCGTGTAGCGCCGGCCGTCGTAGTACGACGTGTCGTAGTGCCAGCCGATGTGGTCGCCGGGCTTCGTGTAGTAATACAGCGCGTACGCGTGCGGATCGTCGTCCGGCGACAGCATCAGCTTGTCGCCCGTGATTTTCTCGAGGAAGCCGATCAGCGCCTTCGAGCGATACAGCTCCGCGATGTACGGCGCCTGCTCGTCGATCGTATGGCGGCTCACGCTGCCGCCCTGCTTGTGGCCGGGCAGATAATTGCGGTTCAGGCCGGCCTGCATCGCGCGGGCGGCGTCCGCCAGCTTCGCGTGCGCGTCGGGCGGCAGGAAGGCGTCGAGGTAGAGGAACGAGCCCTGGCGCGTGTAGTCGCCGCGCAGGCGGTCGAGGTCGAGCTGGCCGACGCAGTCGGCCACGGTGCGATCGGGATCGGCCGCGGTCGCGCGCACGGGCGCGGGGCGTGCCGGGCTCAGCACGGTATCGTCGCGCGTGCTAGAAGTCATTTGGAAGCCTGGATTTCAGAGGGGTTCTGCGGAACAGTGCTGCCGCGGCGCACGATGCGCCACCAGTCGATCACGACCCATGCGGCGAACAGCGGGGCGCCGATCGATGCGGCGAGCAGGAACGGCTCGACGCCGTCGACGAGCGTCACGATCGGCAGCAGGTACAGCACGTCTTCGGTCTCGAAGCCGCCGGCGAACGCCTGCTTGGTACCGGCCTTGCCGGCGATCGATTCGATCCGCATGCGCAGGAAGAAAATCAGCGCGACGGCCGCGCCGGCCACCGCGCCGAGCAGCACCGGCGACGCGGCCATCTGGCCGCCCTGGGCGACGATGCCGACCCCCATGCTGACGAACAGCGCGACCGTGACGAGCGCATCGGCCGCCAGGTCGTAAAAATGACCGATCTTGCTGGATTTGCCGCTGATGCGCGCGAGCTCGCCATCGGTGTGGTCGACGAAGTTCGACAACACGATCAGGAACGCGCCTGCATTGCTCCAGCCGAAGCCGCCTTGCGCGAGGCACCAGGCGCCGGCGAGGCCGATCAGCAGACGAAGGGTGGTGAGGTGATTCGGGGTGACCGGCGTATCGACGAGCGGTCGGACGAGCGAGCGCGCGAGCCGCGCATCCCAGGTGCGTGGCAGCGGTGGCTCGGGGCGTGTGGCGGTTTTTCTTTGGTCCATCGGCGAAATATATACGGAATTGTAATTTGTTGCTTTTTATTCGATCAATGTCCTGACATGCGGGAGTGTTACGGCGTCTTGCGCGCATCGGCCGGTTCAAAAACGCACGTGCGAACGGGGCGGCCGACGGGGTGGCCGGACTCGTCTTCCAGTGTGGTCCGCATCGCGCGACTGTCAAGGCCGGACGGGCCTCGCAGGCCGGCGAGGCGGTGTTTTTCGCGTCGGTCGGCGGGCGGCGCGCAACGCATGCGACCTTGATCTCGGTCAGGCCCGGAAAAGCCGCATCGGGCGACAATCGGCCGCGCCGGGCAGGTATCGGCCATTACCGAGCCACAGGTCGTCAATGTCGACGGAAATCCGTCGATTGAAGCGCGCGGCGCGGTGATCGGGAGCCCGCGATTCGCGTCGATGCTTTCGCGCACCTTTCGCGTGCATGCGGCGCGGGCGAATCGCCTGTCACAGAACGGTCGTTCGATACCCGGCAAATCCGGCAAGGATCTTTTGCATCCAGCGGACATTTCGCGGCGATGGCCTCTGCGATACTCCGACCGTGCCTGTGGTGCCGGCCGCCCCTGGCGGCCCCAAGGGCTTCATGTCGCTCAGGAGACACCCCCCGCGACGTCAACAGATCAAAGCGTCAGAAACCAGCCATGTCTTCATCACGCATCCTCGCTCCCGCCCTGCGTTCGCTCGTCCGCACCGCCGACGAAGCCGCCGCGCTGATCCGTCCCGGCATGACCGTCGCCATGAGCGGCTTCACCGGGTCGGGCTATCCGAAGGCCGTGCCGGCCGCGCTCGCCGCCCACATCGATGCGGCGCACGCGCGCGGCGAGAACTTCCGGATCAACGTGCTGACGGGCGCGTCGACTGCCCCGGAACTCGACGGCGCGCTCGCCCGCACCGACGGCATCTCGATGCGGCTGCCGTACCAGTCCGACCCGACGTTGCGCGACAAGATCAACGGCGGCGAAGTCGATTACCAGGACGTCCACCTGAGCCACGTCGCGCAATATGCATGGTTCGGGCTGTACGGCGATCTCGACGTCGCGATCGTCGAAGTCGCGGGCATCCGCGAGGACGGCCTGCTGATCCCGTCCGCGTCGATCGGCAACAACAAGACCTGGCTCGAGCGCGCGAAGCACGTGATCCTCGAAGTGAACGCGCGCCAGCCGCTCGGCCTCGACGGGATGCACGACATTTATTACGGCACCGCGCTGCCGCCGCATCGCAAGCCGATTCCGCTGACGAAGAGCGACGACCGGATCGGCGAGCCGTACCTGCGCTGCCCGGCCGACAAGATCGTCGCGATCGTCGAGACCGACGCGCCCGATCGCAGCAATGCATTCACCGCGCCGGACGCGACGTCCAAGCAGATCGCGCTGCAACTGATCGACTTCCTGCGTCACGAAGTGAAGCGCGGCCGCCTGCCGGAAAACCTGCTGCCGCTGCAGTCGGGCGTCGGCAACATCACGAACGCGGTGCTCGCGGAACTCAGCTCGGCCGGTTTCTCGAACCTGACGGCCTACACCGAGGTGATCCAGGACGGCATGCTCGACCTGCTCGACGACGGCACGCTGAGCTTCGCGTCGGCCACCGCGCTGTCGCTGAGCCCGGCCGCCGTGCAGCGTTTCGCCGACGAGATCGCGACGTTCCGCGAGAAGATCGTGCTGCGCCCGCAGGAGATCAGCAACCATCCGGAGCTCGTGCGCCGCCTCGGCTGCATCGCGATGAACGGGATGATCGAAGCCGACATCTACGGCAACGTGAACTCGACGCACGTGATGGGCACGAAGATCCAGAACGGCATCGGCGGCTCGGGCGACTTCGCGCGCAACGGCTACCTGTCGTGCTTCATGTCGGCGAGTACCGCGAAGGGCGGGGCGATCTCGCGGATCGTGCCGATGGCGAGCCACGTCGACCATACCGAGCACGACGTCGCGGTCGTCGTCACCGAGCAGGGGCTGGCCGACCTGCGCGGCCTGTCGCCGAAGCAGCGCGCGCGCAAGATCATCGCGACCTGCGCGCACCCCGACTACCGTCCGATGCTCGAGGACTACTTCGAGCGCGCGTCGCGCGACAGCTTCGGCAAGCACACGCCGCATCTGCTCGCCGAGGCGCTGTCGTGGCACGAGCGCTACGTGCGCACCGGGACGATGAAGGCCTGACGCGGCTGCGGACGGGCGCATGCGCGCCCGTCAGTCCATCGCCGCGTGCGCGACGTCGACGCTCGCCGTTTTCTGCGGCGGGCGGATCAGCAGCAACAGCGGAATCATCAGCAGCGTCGCGACGAACATCAGCTTGAAGTCGTTCAGGTACGCGATCATCGTCGCCTGCTGGTTGAGCGTGCGGTCGAGCAGCGCGAGATCGACGCGGCTGCCGGCGATCGCCTGCACGGCCGGGTTGAACGGCGTGACGTGCGTCGCGAGGTCGGCATGCGCGACCTGCGTGTTGCGCGTCATCAGCGTCTGCACGATCGAGATGCCGATACTGCTGCCGATGTTGCGCATCAGGCTGTAGGTGGCCGTGCCGTCCGCGCGCAGTTCGGGCGGCAGCGTCGAGAACGACAGCGCGCTCAGCGGCACGAACACGAGCCCGAGGCCGAAGCCCTGGATCACGCCGGGCCACACGATGTCCGCTTCGGACAGCACGACCGTGTACTGCATCATCTGCCACAGCGCGAGCGCGGAAATCGACAGCCCCGCGAGCAGCAGCATCCGCGCATCCACGTATTTCAGCAGCCTGCCGACGAACAGCATCGCGATCATCGTTCCGGCGCCGCTCGGCGCGGTGACGAGGCCCGTCGTCGCGACCGGGTAGCCCATCAGGTTCTGCAGCATCGGCGGCAGCAGCGCGCGCGTCGCGTACAGCACCGCGCCGACCACGAAGATGAACAGCGTGCCCGTCGCGAAATTCGGGTCGCGCAGCAGTTCCGACTTGAAGAACGACGCCTTGCCGACGGTCGCCGTATGCGCCAGGAAGAACGCGAAGCCGAGCGCCGCGACGAGCGCCTCGATGCGGATCTCGTACGAACCGAACCAGTCGAGCTGTTCGCCGCGGTCGAGCATCGCCTGGAACGCACCGATTGCGAGCGCGAGCGTCGCGAAGCCGAATGCGTCGAATTTCACGTGCGGACGCGGCGCGCGCGCCGGCAGGAAGGTCATCACGCCGGCGAGCGCGAACGCGCCGATCGGCACGTTGATGAAGAACACCCAGCGCCAGTTGTAGCTGTCGGTGAGCCAGCCGCCGAGCGTCGGGCCGAGGATCGGGCCGACCATCACGCCCATTCCCCAGATCGCCATCGCCTGGCCCTGTTTCTCGCGCGGGTTGATGTCGAGCAGGATCGATTGCGACAGCGGCACCAGCGCCGCGCCGAACACGCCCTGCAGCAGCCGCGCGCCGACGATCTGCACGAGCGTCTCCGACAGCCCGCACAGCGCCGACGCCACCGTGAAGCCCGCGATCGACACGATCAGCAGCCGCTTCACACTCAGCCGGTCGGACAGCCAGCCGGTGAGCGGCGTCGCGATCGCCGCGGCGACGATGTAGGAGGTCAGCACCCACGTGATTTCGTCCTGCGACGCGGACAGCGTGCCCTGCATGTGCGGCAGCGCGACGTTCGCGATCGTGCTGTCGAGAGTCTGGATCAGCGTGGCGAGCATGATCGACAGGGTCAGCATCGGCCGGTTCAGGGCGGGCGAGGCGGGGGCGTCGGCGGCGGGGTTCAAGCGGGTGTCTCCGTGGGACGGTCGCCGTGGGCGGCGATCCGGTATGGCACAAATTATAAGCACGCTTATTATATAGCCGCTTATCGCCAGGTCGCGAGCCGCGGGCCGGTTCCGGCTTGACCCTATAATCGCCGCATGGACAAGACCTATGAGAACCGGATCGGTTACCTGATCGCCGACGTGGCGCGCCTGAACGGGCGTCTGTTCGACCGGCGCGCGAAGCGCATCGGGCTGACGCGGGCGCAAAGCCGCGTGCTCGCGTACCTGACGTGGAAGGGCGAGATGAACCAGGCGCGGCTCGCCGAATGGCTCGAGATCACGCCGATCTCGCTCACGCGGCTGCTCGACCGGATGGAAAGCTATGGCTGGATCGAACGCATGGCGAACGACGACGACCGCCGTGCGTTCGTGATCCGGTTGACCGACAAGTCGCGCGAGATCTTTCCGCAGATGCTGGAAGTGGGCGATACCGTCGCCGACGACGGCCTGCGCGGCTTCACGCCCGACGAGCGCGAGACGCTGGTGCGGCTGCTCGGGCGCGTGCGGCGCAACCTGATCGACTGCGGCGGCGAATGACGCGGGCGCCCGGTCGGGGCGCACCGCTTGCAACCACAAAAAAGAGAACACCGAGAGATGATCCAGGCCCGACGAATCGGCCGGAAGGCCGGTATTGCGATCCTGATCGCGCTCGCAGTCGTACTGATCCTCGGGATCGGCATCGTCTGGCTCGGGCACGACGATGCGCCCGCGGCCTTCGACGCGGCGATGGAGAAGGCGAAGCGCGGCGACCTGGACGGCGAATTCGACGTCGCGCTGATGTACGAGCACGGCGACGGCGTCGAGCAGAATCCCGCCGAAGCCGCGAAATGGTATCGGCGGGCCGCCGACCAGGGCGATGCGGCCTCGCAGAACAACCTCGGCACGCTGTACGAAACCGGCGTCGGCGTCGAGCAAAGCCGGGCGGAGGCCGTGAACTGGTATCGGCGTGCGGCCGCACAGGGCCACGGCAATGCGTTGTGCAATCTCGGTCGCGCATACGAGCACGGCGAAGGCGCGCCGCAGGATAGTGCGGAAGCGGTGCGGCTTTACCGGCGTGCGGCCGAACAGGGCCTGCCCAGGGGGCAACTGTATCTGGGGTTGATGTACGACGCCGGGACCGGCGTGCCGCAGGATGCCGCGGAAGCCGCCAAATGGTATCGACGCGCGGCGGACCAGGGCGATCCGCAGGCGCAGAACGCCCTCGGCTACCTGTACGACAGCGGGCGCGGCGTGAAGCAGAGCGACACCGACGCATTCAGCTGGTATCGACTCGCCGCGGAGCAGGGCTACGCGAACGCGCAGAACAATCTCGGGCTGATGTACGAGAACGGGCAGGGCGTGCGCCAGGACGACGTCGAAGCGGTGAAATGGTATCGGCTGGCCGCGGCCCAGGGTGTCGCGACCTCGCTGTTCCGGCTGGGCGTGCAGTACTACTCGGGTGGCGGTGCCGGGCACGATCCGATCGCCGCGAACGCGCTGCTGGGCCTGGCTGCCGCCGCCGGCGAGACGCGCGCTCAGGCGTACCTCGATCAGGGCGCGAAGCTCACCGCGCCGGCCGATATCGAGAAGGCCGCCCGGCTAAGGGCCGAGATGAGCCGGCCGGGCAACCTGCTCGACGCGCTCGATCGCTACGAGGACACGGGGCAGCGCGGCGACGGCGGCTGATCTCGTCGGTTTGCTGGAGACGGACAGGCGCGTCTGGGGATACGCCGGCGCGCAGCTCAACGGGTCAGCGCCGCGAGCAGGTACGCCGCGAGATACAGCCCCACCCCGTACGACAGATGCGTGACGAGGCTGCGCCGGCGCGCGACGCCCGGTTGCGGCGTGCGTGACGCCGCGATGCCGAAGCCGAACGCCGGCTGCATCACGAAGAACGGGGCGACCACGCTTGCGAGTCCGGCGACGAGTGCGGGGAGCGGCGTCGGCGCATCGATCCACGTCGGGCCGGCGATCAGCACGGGCAGTGCCGCGAGCGCGATGCCGATCGCGTAATGCGCGATCCAGCCGAGCGCGCGTTCGCCGGCCACTGGGGCAGCGGTGCTGATCGACGCATGGCGGAACCGGCCGTGCGTCATGTGGCCGAGCCAGCGGCCGACCAGCGCGTAGTCGAGCGACGGAATGCCGAACGCACGCCGTCGGAACAGCGTCCACAGGTCCATCAGGAGCGTGGCGCCCGCGCCGATCAACAGCAGCTTGAGCAGGACGTCGGACGGGCTCATCGCGCACCTCCGCAGCGAGCGATGACGGCGATGCGGCACGGCGGAATGCGACGCGGGTTCAACGGTTTCATGGCGGTCCGGCTTGTCTTTATGGAGTCGAGCGACTATCTTGCAACTTCAAGTGAACTTGAGGTCAAGCATGGGCCGACTGGACATTGCGGACGTCGCGCGGCGCACGGGATTGCCCGCATCGACGCTGCGCTACTACGAGGAAAAAGGGCTGATCGTTCCGATCGGCCGGCACGGGCTGCGGCGGCAATACGACGAATCGGTGCTGGAGCGCCTGGCGCTGATCGCGCTCGGTCGGGAGGCCGGTTTTTCCCTCGACGACATCCTCGCGATGGTCGGCGCGCAGGGGCGGCCCGCGATCGACCGCGCGAAGCTCGACGGCAAGGCGGACGAGCTCGACCGCACGATCCGCCGTCTCGGTGCGGTGCGCGATGCGCTGCGGCATGCGGCCGTGTGCCCGGCGGCGAACCATCTCGAATGCCCGTCGTTCCAGAAGCTGTTGCGCATTGCCGCGCATCGTCATCCGGCGCGCCGTGCGAAGGCGGAAGGCGCCGCGTAGCGGCGAGCCTGCGCGAGGCGGGCGGTTCGGTAGCCATGCGACGGAAGGGCGGTGATGTGGTGACGTGGCGGGTTCGACGTACGTGCCGAATCGCGAGACGGCGCTGCCGGTCCGTGCCGCCTTCGACGTCAGCGAAGCGCCGCCGACGCCCGACTCATCCCGCGTAATACACGCGGCATTCCATCTCGCGCCCGCGCACGATCCGCTTGCCGACGAGCGCGCCGTACGTTTCGGTGAACACGGTGCGCTGGTGCTCGCATTGCACCGCGTCGTAGAAATAGAGCGAGACCCAGTCGGTCGGGCGGCCGGCTTCCGGCGTACGCATTGCGGCATGCTGGCTCAGCACCGTGAAATGCCAGCCGCCTTTCGTCATGTGCATCACCGGCGGCGGCACGTAACCGTCCGCGTTCAGGCGCCGGTGCGCGAGCGTCGGCAGTACGCCGGCGGCCGCCTTGTTGCGGTACTGGCGATCGATGTAAAGCAGCAGTTCGACGGGCGGTTCCGTGCCGGGGCCGGCGCTTTGCATGTGGCCTTGCCAGCGGCGGCGCCGGCTCAGCACGTCGTCGAGCGCGGCGCGGATGCCGACCGCGCGCCGCGGGCCGACGCCCGCGATCGTTTCGAGCTGGCCGTTGCGGGCCGCGCGTTCGAGCTCCTCCAGCGTGTCGATGTGCAGCGCGTCATGAATGCGCAGCGCGAGCGCGTGGCCGATGCCCGGCACCGCTTCGAATGCGGACACGCGTTCGGCGTCGCCGCGCAAGCGGTCGAGCTGGCGCCAGCGTCCCGTGACCAGCAGCTCGGCGATCGCCTGCGCGACGCCCGTGCCGATGTCGGGCAGCGCGCCGAGCGCCTCGACGCCGCCGGCGTCGAATACGCTGCGGATGTCGCGGTCGAGCGCGTCGGCCGTATCGGCCGCGGCGCGGTAAGCGGCGACCCGGTACGGGTTCGCACCCTGGTCGACGAGCCATTGCGCGGCCTCGCGCAGGCAGGCCGCGACAAGCCGGTTTTCCTCGTACGTCTGGCTGACGGTCGACTGCATGGCAAGGGACCCGGAAAGCACAAACGGAATGGACGCGGCGAGCGATGCGCCGGTCGGCTGTCAATCATTGTCGCGACGCGCGATGAAGAAAACTTGATGCGCGTCAATGGCAAACGTAACACAGGCACGCAGCGCACGGTCGTGCCGGAACGCGGCATGACCGTGCACCGCGCGCGATGCGGTTACGCGTCGAGAAACGACTGCGCGTTCTCGGCCTCGGCGGCCGTGCGCAGCGCGGCGAGCGCCCGTTTCTCGATCTGTCGCACGCGCTCGCGCGACATCCCCGCATCCTGCGCGATCGCGTCGTAGGTGTCGGGCTCGGCGCCGCCGAGGCCGAACCGCCGGCGCAGCACGTCGGCCTCGGTCGGCGTGACCGACCGCAGCAGCGACCGCACGCAGTCGCGCATGCGCGTGTCGGCCAGTTGCTCGAACGGGCTGGCCGATGCCTGATCCTCGATCAGTTCCACGAGGCCGGTGTCCGCGTCCGGCAGCGGCGTGTCGAGCGAGACCGGCTCGGCGGGCAGCGCGAGCACCGCGCGCAGCTTGTCTTCGGCGAGGCCGGTTTCGGCCGCGAGCTCGGCCGGCGTGGCGCGGCGGCCCGTGCGCTGCCGAAAGCGCAGCGCATGCCGCTGCACGCGCTGGTACTGGTCGCCGACGTGCACCGGCACGCGGATCGTACGCGAGCGATCCGCGACCGCGCGCGCGATCGCCTGGCGAATCCACCAGGTCGCATAGGTCGAGAACTTGAACCCGCGCCGGTATTCGAATTTCTCGATCGCGCGCATCAGGCCGAGGCAGCCGTCCTGCACGAGGTCGGACAGGTCGACGCCGCGGTTCAGGTACTTGCGCGCGATCGACAGCACGAGCCGCAGGTTCGCCTCGAGCATCGCCCGCGTCGCGTCGCGCACCTTCTGCTGGCCGTCGCTCAGCGCGGCAGCAAGCGCGCGCCGTGCAACCGCATCGAAGCACGCCGCGTCGCCTGCCGACGGATCATGCGGGGCGGCCGCGAGCGCGCGCACGACACGGCTCGCGTCGTCGACGGCCGGCGCGACCCACGCGAGCGAACCGAGCAGCGCGGCCACGTGGTTGCGTGCGTCGCGGTATTCGGCCGAACGGGTGCCATGCGCATGCACTGCCTCGCGCAGCGCCGACGCCGCTGCCTGCAGCGTGTCGTAGCGGGCGGGCACGGGCGCGTCGGCGTCGTCGTCATCGGGCGAGCCGGTCGTGCCCGCCGCGCGATGACGCTCGAGCAGCGCGTCGACCGCGGGCGGATAGCCGGCGATCGCGTGCAGCACCTGATGGCGGCCCGTCTCGATCTCGCGGGCGAGCACGATTTCGCCTTCGCGCGTGAGCAGCGGCACCGCGTGCATGCGCCGCATGTAGAGCGCGAGCGGATCGGTCGACGCGCTCGTGCCGCGCGCGAGGTCGCCGAGCATGGCCCGGCCTTCGTCGAGCGCGTCGCGGTCGACCTCGACCGGCGCCGCGCCGGCGAACGGCGCGGGCACGGCCGGCTCGTCGAGTACCGCGATGCCGATGTCGGCCAGCGCGGCGCGCACGACATCGAGCGCGTCGGGGCTGTCGCTTTCGGGCGGCAGCGCGTCGACGAGGTCGGCGTGCGTCAGATAACCCTGCTCGCCGGCGAGCGCCAGCAGCTGGATGATCGGATCGAGCGGTGTGTCCGCCCGGGGAGTGGGGCGTGGCGTAGTCATGTCGATGGCGGCGCGAGCCGCGTTCCTGTCTGGGGCGGGCCGAAGCTCGCCGGTTTGCGGTTGCCGGTGGGTCGCGGACGCCCGTCCGCGCCGGTCAGCCGACATCGTTCAAGTTGAGGGCATTTGCGCCAACTTCAACGCCGGCGCCGCGGACGGGCCAGCACGCGGCGTGCCCGCCCTGCCGTCCAGGGCAGGAAACAAAAAGTAACGGATCATACGCGCGGAAATCTGCAGGGGACGTAAGCTAGAGTCAGGCGCGCGCCCGGCGGCGACGCGCGGATTCTGCCGGAGTACGAGATGAACCCGATTTCCGCCGCGAGGCCCGCCGTCGTCGCGCTGGCCGCCCTGGCGCTTGGCGGCTGCTACTACACGAGCCCGTACGGTTATGCACCTTATTACGCGCCGGTGCCCGCCACGGTGACGCAGCGCGAGATTCCGGCCGCACCGACCGCGCCCGGCCCGGCCGCGTCGACCGTGCCCCAGGCAGAGGTCGACGTCGGCCCGGCAGTGCCCGTGTATGTCGCGCCGGCCTACGTGCCGCCGCCGTATCCGTACGCGCCGTATCCGTACGCTTACCCGGCGTACTACTCCGGCTGGTACGGGCCGCCCGTGACGATCGGCTTCTGGGGCCGCTGGGGTGGCGGCTACTGGGGCGGCCGCGGCGGGTACTGGCATCGGCCGTGGGGCGGCGGGCATTGGGGCGGTGGACATTGGGGTGGCGGCCACTGGGGCGGCGGCCATCGGCACTGACCGGCGCGCGGCGACGTTGCGCGGGAGAGCATCATGAGGGACACGATTGTCCGAAGTCTGTGCGTCGTCCTGGCCGGCCTCGCGGCCGCGCCGGGCGTCGCCGATGCGCAGAGCAGCGCTTACACGAATTCGCCGGCCGAGCTGTTTGCCGGGCCGGCGCCCGATTATCCGGTGGTCGCGCAGATTCCGCCCGGCACCGCGCTCGACGTCTTCGGTTGCCTGAGCGACTACACGTGGTGCGACGTCGCCCTGCCGGGCGTGCGCGGCTGGATCGATGCGCAGTTGCTCGACTATCCGTACCAGGGCAGCTACGTGCCGCTGCTCGAATACGGCGCGATCATCGGCGTGCCGGTGACCGGGTTTGCGATCGGCGCGTACTGGGATCGCTATTACCGGCATCGCCCGTGGTATCCCGACCGCGATCGTTGGGCGCATCGTGCGGAGCCGAGGCTCGGCCCCGGCGGCATGCCGCCGGCGCAAGGGCGTCCGCAACCGGGCGCGCCGCTGCAGGTCGCGCCGGGCGGCCCGCCGCCCGTGCATGACACGCGGCCGTCGGCCACGCGTGGCGGCTGGAATGGCGCGAACCGCGTGCCGCCGCCGGCTGCGCCGACGCCGGCGCCCACACCGATGCCGGGCGGGATGGGTAATGCGCGCCCGGCCAGCCCGGCAGCGCCGACGCCGATGCCGGGCGGAGCGGGCAATGCGCGTCCGGCCAATCCGCCGCCGGCCGTGCTGCACTCGTCGCCCGCACCGGGCGGCGAGGGCCGCACGATGCCTCAGCCCGCGCGCCAGGGCGGCTGGGGTGGCGGCGGTTATGCGCGGCCGCAAGGCGGCGGAAACGGCGGGGGCAACCACGGCGGCGGTGGAGGTGGCGGTCCCGACGAACTCCGTCACTGATGGCGTCGGTGCCGCGGATTTTCCGGCGCCAGACGAAAAAAAGCCGCTCCGGAGAGCGGCTTTTTGACTGGGCAAGCGCGGCGGGGCAAGACGCCACCGGTCGCCCGTCGCATGCGTCGTCAGTCGTCGAGCAGCGACAGATCGCGCACGGCGCCCTTGTCGGCCGACATGACCAGCTTCGCGTATGCCTTCAGCGCGGCGGACACCTTGCGCGGACGCGGCTGCGCCGGCTTCCAGCCCTTCGCGTTCTGCTCTTCGCGGCGGCGCGCCAGTTCCTCGTCCGACACCAGCACGTCGATCGTGCGGTTCGGAATGTCGATGCGGATCCGGTCGCCGTCGCGCACGAGGCCGATCGCGCCGCCCGCTGCCGCTTCCGGCGAGCAGTGGCCGATCGACAGGCCCGACGTACCGCCCGAGAACCGGCCGTCCGTCAGCAGCGCGCACGCCTTGCCGAGCCCCTTCGACTTGATGTAGCTGGTCGGGTAGAGCATTTCCTGCATGCCCGGGCCGCCCTTCGGGCCTTCGTAGCGCACGATCACCACGTCGCCGGCCTTGACCTTGTCGTTCAGGATGTTCTCGACCGCTTCGTCCTGCGATTCGGTCACATGAGCGGAGCCTTCGAACACGAGGATGCTCTCGTCGACGCCGGCCGTCTTCACGACGCAGCCGTCGAGCGCGATGTTGCCCGTCAGCACCGCGAGGCCGCCTTCCTTCGAGAACGCATGCTCGTACGAGCGGATGCAGCCTTCGGCGCGGTCGAGATCGAGGCTCGGCCAGCGCGTGTTCTGGCTGAACGCGACCTGCGTCGGGATGCCGGCCGGGCCGGCCAGGTAGAACGTGCGGACCGCGTCGTCCTGCGTGAGGACGATGTCCCATTGGTCGAGCGCGTCCTTCAGCGTCGGCGCGTGGACGGTCGGCACGTCGGTGTGCAGCTTGCCGGCGCGCTCGAGCTCGCCGAGGATCGCCATGATGCCGCCTGCGCGGTGGACGTCCTCGATGTGGTACTTGTTCGTGTTCGGCGCGACCTTGCACAGCTGCGGTACGATGCGCGACAGGCGGTCGATGTCCTTCATCGTGAAGTCGATGCCGGCTTCCTGCGCGATCGCGAGCAGGTGCAGGATCGTGTTGGTCGAGCCGCCCATCGCGATGTCGAGCGTCATCGCGTTCTCGAACGCCTTGAAGCCGACCGAGCGCGGCAGCACGCGTTCGTCGTCCTGCTCGTAGTGCTGGCGCGTCAGTTCGACGATGCGGCGGCCCGCGCGCTTGAACAACTGTTCGCGATCGGCGTGCGTGGCGACCACCGTGCCGTTGCCGGGCAGCGACAGGCCGAGCGCTTCGGTCAGGCAGTTCATCGAGTTCGCGGTGAACATGCCCGAGCACGAGCCGCAGGTGGGGCAGGCCGAGCGTTCGACTTCGGCGACGTCGGCGTCCGAATACGACTGGTCGGCCGCGATCACCATCGCGTCGACGAGGTCGAGCTTCTTCAGTTCGACGGTCTTGGTGACCGGGTTCGCGAGGCGCGTCTTGCCGGCTTCCATCGGGCCGCCCGACACGAAGATCACCGGAATGTTGAGGCGCATCGCGGCCATCAGCATCCCCGGCGTGATCTTGTCGCAGTTCGAGATGCACACCATCGCGTCCGCGCAGTGCGCGTTCACCATGTATTCGACCGAGTCGGCGATGATGTCGCGGCTCGGCAGCGAGTACAGCATGCCGTCGTGGCCCATCGCGATGCCGTCGTCGACCGCGATCGTGTTGAATTCCTTCGCGACGCCGCCGGCGGCCTCGATCTCGCGCGCGACGAGCTGGCCAAGATCCTTCAGGTGCACGTGCCCGGGCACGAATTGCGTGAACGAGTTGACGACCGCGATGATCGGCTTCGAGAAATCGTCGTCTTTCATGCCGGTGGCGCGCCACAGCGAGCGCGCACCTGCCATGTTGCGGCCGGCGGTAGAGGTTTTGGAGCGGTAAGTGGGCATGGTGATGGCTGAAGAAATATCGCGGGAAAAGGGTGGAGGCACGGGAATAAAGGCCTCTCTCGCGCCCGTGCGAACAACCTCTTGAGCTGCGCCCTGGGCAAACTCCGCGATTATCCCACAGCCGACGGGCCTGCGGCGCCGGCGGAAGCGGGCGGGCGGCGGGGGCGTGAGCCGGGCAGCGGCCGCGTGCGCCAAGCGCGCCGGGCCCGAAACGGGACGCAGGCCATCTTCAGCGCAACCGGACGGCGGCTTCCTCGCCCGTCCTGCCGACGATGAAGCCGCGCCGTGCCGCTCGAGCGTGCGTCAGTCGAGCAGCGTCAGGATCTCGTCGTACAGCGGCTTCGGAATCCGCACGCCGTTCGCGATGCTGCGCGCGCGGGCGTCGAAGCGTCGTTGCGACGGCAGCCGCGCGCCCTGCGCGACGATCGATTCGAACATCCGCTCGCCGCGCGCGAGCCCCGTGTCGAGCTCGTCGCCGAGAAATACCTTCGGATCGAACGCGATCACGAGTTCGCCGTGGCACGGCGTCGCGCCGACGCCCTCGTCGAAGTCCATCGATTCCCGGCTCGTCATGTCGCCGATCAGCGCGCCGCCGAGCAGCTCGACCATTGCCGCGAGCGCCGAACCCTTGTGGCCGCCGAACGTGCGCATCGCGCCTTGCAGCGCGGCCTTCGGGTCGGTGGTCGGCTGACCGTCCGCGTCGATCGCCCAGTGCGACGGAATCGCCTTGCCTTGCTTCGCGTGCAGCTCGATGTCGCCGCGCGCGATCGCGCTCGTCGCGAAATCGAACACGAACGGCTCACCGCCCGGGCGCGGCCACGCGAACGCGATCGGGTTGGTGCCGAACACCGGTTCGCGGCCGCCTTCCGGCGCGACCCAGCTGTGGCTCGGGTTCATCGCGATGCCGACCAGCCCTTCGGCCGCGATCGCCTCGACCTCGGGCCACAGCGCGGAGAAGTGATAGCAGTGGTTGATCGCCATCGCGGCGATGCCGTGCTGCTTCGCCATCTCGACCAGCACGGGCAGCCCGGTCTCGAAGCTCAGCAGCGAGAAGCCGCGATGCGCATCGACCGCGACGATCGACGACGACAGCCGGCGCAGCGTCGGCACGGCTTGCGGATCGACCTTGCCTTTCTTCAGCGACCGCACGCAGACGAGCAGCCGGTACACGCCGTGCGAATGGCATTCGTCGCGCTGGCCCTGCGTGATCACGTTCGCGATGGCGCGCGCATGCGCGTCGGACATCCCGTGGTGCGTCAGCACGCGCAACGCGAGCGCGTGGACTTCATCGAGCGACAGGACGACTTCGGTGGTGTGGTCAGCCATGGTTCACCTCGCGCGGGGCGGGCACGCCGTCGATGCGTTGCGGCACGTGCAGCGGATTGCTGCTGCGGATCGCGTCCGGCAGCAGCGCGTCCGGCACGTCCTGGTACGACACGGGCCGCAGGAAGCGCTCGATCGCGCGGGCGCCGACGGACGTCGTGCGCGTGTCGGACGTCGCCGGGAACGGGCCGCCGTGCACCATCGCATGGCCGACCTCGACGCCCGTGCCGAAGCCGTTGACGAGAATGCGGCCGGCCTTGCGTTCGAGCGTCGGACGCAGCGCGGCGAACAGCGCCGCGTCGCCGTCGGCGATGTGTGCGGCGATCGTCAACTGGCCTTCGAGCGATTTCAGCACGCGATGCAGCGTGTCGGTGTCCGGGCAGCGCACGATCAGCGACGCGGGACCGAACACTTCGTCGCGCAATTCGGGGTGGGCGATGAATGCGTCCGCAGAGGTTGCGAGCAGCGCCGCGCGCGCCTGATGGCGGCCGCCTTCGACGCCTTCGGCCAGCAGCGCGACGGCCGAGTGATCGCGCAGCGCCGCGACGCCTTGCGCGTAGCTCGCATGGATGGGCGGTGTCAGCATCGTCTGGGCGGCGACGGCGCGCACGGCGTCGGCCGCTGCGGATTCGAACGCGCGCAGCGCGGGGCCGTCGACCGCCAGCACGAGGCCCGGGTTCGTGCAGAACTGGCCGGCGCCGAGCGTGAGCGACGCGACGAACTGCGGCGCGATCGCATCGTGACGCGCGTCGAGCGCGGCGGGACACAGCAGCACCGGGTTGATCGAGCTCATTTCCGCATAGACGGGGATCGGCTCGGGGCGCGCAGCCGCGATATGCATCAGCGCGACGCCGCCGCGACGCGACCCGGTGAAGCCGACCGCCTTGATGCGCGGATCGGCGACGAGCGCCTGGCCGATCTCGCGCGATGCGTCGAACAGCAGCGAGAACACGCCGGCCGGCATCCCGCATTCGCGCGCGGCCTGCTGGATCGCGCGGCCGACGAGTTCCGACGTGCCCGGATGCGCGGAATGCGCCTTGACGATCACCGGGCAGCCGGCCGCGAGCGCCGACGCCGTGTCGCCGCCGGCCACCGAGAACGCGAGCGGGAAGTTCGACGCGCCGAACACGGCCACCGGCCCGACCGCGACGTTGCGCAGGCGCAGGTCGACGCGCGGCAGCGGCTTGCGTTCGGGGCGCGCCGGGTCGATGCGGGCGTCGAGAAAACCGCCGTCCCGCACGAGCGACGCGAACAGCGCGAGCTGGCCGACCGTGCGGCCGCGTTCGCCTTCGATGCGCGCGCGCGGCAGCCCCGTTTCGACTACGCAGCGCTCGATCAGGTCGTCGCCGAGCGCCATGATGTGGCGGCCGATCGCGTCGAGGAACGCGGCGCGTGCGTCGAGCGACGTTTCGCGATAGGTGTCGAACGCGTCGTCGGCGAGTGCGCACGCCGTTTCCAGATCGTGCAGGCTCGCGCCGCCGAACGCCGGTTCGAGCGGTGCGCCGGTGGCGGCGGCGATCGCATGGAGAGTGCCGTTCTGTCCGGCGACGGCCGACTGGCCGATCAGGAGCTGACCTGTGAGTTGCATGGTTTTCCTCGGAAAAAAGCCGGGCCGGGCGTGCTGCGCCCGGCCGCTGGAAGGGAGAAGGGCGCGCGCGTCAATCCTCGTCGTCGTCGAGTTGCAGCTTGTCGGTGCGCACGCCGGTGCTTGCGCCCCAGTAGTAGATGACGAGCGCGACGGCCGCGACGACGACCGTGTCGTACGGATGCGCGAGCCGGCCCGTGCCGCCGAAGCCGCCGAGATACGACAGCACGATCATCGCCGCATAGAACGCGATCAGCCACGCGGACGAACGCACCTGCTCGGCGAGGCTCAGGTGCGCGGTCGGCACCCAGCGGCGGCACGCGAGATAGATCGCGAACATCACGATCTGCAGGCCGAGCAGCCAGGACACCGTGCTCCAGCCCGACCAGTAGACGATCAACGCGGCGATCACGAACGACGCGGGGCCGGTGAGACCGAACGCGCTGGCGCGGAACGGCCGCGGCAGGTCGGGCGCGGTGCGGCGCAGCGCGGCGACCGACACCGGGGCGACCGCATAGCTGAGCACCAGCGCGGCCGACACGATGTTGATCAGCGCTTCCCACGACGGGAACGGCAGCGTCCAGAAGATCGCGAGGCCGAACGTGAGCCACAGGCCCGCGCGCGGGATGCCCGACGCTTCGTCGACGCGCGTGAACACCTTGAAGAAGGTGCCCGTCTTCGCCCAGCCGTAGACCACGCGCGGCGTCGCGTTCATGTAGATGTTGCCGCAGCCGCTCGGCGAGATCATCGCGTCGGCGACGACCATCACCGCGAGCCAGCCGACGCCGAGCGCGAGGGCGATGTCGCGGTACGGCAGCGAGAACGCCTTGCTCACGTCGTGCCAGCCGGCGGCGAGCATGGCCGTCGGGATGCTGCCGATGAACGCGAGTTGCAGCAGCACGTAGATCAGCGTCGACAGCAGGATCGACAGGATCAGCGCGATCGGGATCGTGCGCTGCGGATTGCGCACCTCGCTCGCGACCGACACGATCGGCGTGAGCCCGAGATACGCGAAGATGATGCCGCCGGCCGACACGGCCATCTCGATGCCCGGCATGCCGAACGGCGCGAAGCCGTGCACGGTCAGGTTCGCGGGCTTGAAGAACGTGAACAGCACCGCGATCACCGACAGCGGCACGATGAACTTGAAGATGCTGATGATGTTGTTCGCCTTCGCGAACGTCTTCACGCTCGAATAGTTCAGGTAAAAGAAGAAGCAGAGCAGCGCGGCCTGCACGAGCCAGCCGAGCGTGGTGGGGTCGCTCGATCCTTCGACCGTCAGCCCCGGAAACCATGCGGCCGCGTACTGGCGCGCGGCGACGACTTCGATCGCGATCAGGCTCGAGAACGCGATCAGCGTGATGAAGCCCATCAGGTAGCCGAGCAGCGGGCCGTGCGAGAACACCGGGTAGCGCACCACGCCGCCCGCGCGCGGCAGCGCGGCGCCGAGTTCGCAGTAGACGATGCCGAGCAGCAGCACCGCGAAGCCGCCGAGCAGCCACGAGAAGATGCCGGCCGGGCCCGCGATCGTCGACACGTGACTCGCGGCGAACAGCCACCCCGAACCGAAAATGGCGCCGAGACCGATGAACGTGAGATCGGTCAGCGACAGCTGTTTCTTGAACTTGCCGTGACCCGCGCCGGGGTGCGCGGAACGGGAAAGCGGGACGGACGGGTGTGCGTTGCCTTGGCCTGGCATGGGCTTGTCTCCTGGGGAATGTCGGTGCAGGCGCGCGTGGCGCGCTCCGACGGAGCAGCGCGCACGCCTGCCGGCCGGCGTCGCCCGGTTCGAACGACCGGGGCGGGCCGCGGCCCGTTCACCGTCGGCGCGGGCTGGCGCCGGGGCGAGCGGGCCCGCAGGCCATGCCGGACCGCGGACGGCGACGAACAGGGGCAAGCCCGCGCGCCGCCGCAGGGGCGTCGATCAGAGACCGACGTCGGGCAGCGCCGGGCGCGTTTCGAGCGCCTTCGCGACGATGGCCTTCACTTCCGCGAGCGTGTCGCCTTGCAGCGCGAGGCGCGGCGGGCGCGTGATCGCGCTGCCGCGGCCGACCAGCTCTTCGCACAGCTTGATGCACTGCACGAGGTCAGGGCGTGCGTCGAGGTGCAGCAGCGGCATGAACCAGCGATACAGCGCGAGCGCTTCGTCGAAGCGCTTCTGCTTCGCGAGGCGGAACAGCGTCTCGCCTTCCTTCGGGAACGCGTTCGACATGCCCGACACCCAGCCTTCCGCGCCGACCGCGATGCTCTCGACCACGACGTCGTCGAGGCCCGCGAACAGCACGAAGCGATCGCCGACCGCATTGCGCAGGTCGATGAAGCGGCGCGTATCGCCCGACGAATCCTTGAAGCAGACGATGTTCTCGCAATCCTGCAACGCGATCAGCACGTCGGGCGTCACGTCGTTCTTGTAGATCGGCGGGTTGTTGTAGACCATCACCGGCAGGTCGGTGCTCGTCGCGACCGCGCGGAAGTGCGCGGCGGTTTCGTGCGGCTTCGCCGAGTAGACGAGCGCGGGCATCACCATCACGCCGTCGACGCCGACGCGCTGCGCTTCGCGCACCGTGTTGCGCGCGAATTCGGTCGTGAATTCGGCGATGCCGGCGATCACCGGAATCTTGCCGCCGGCCGCGTCGCGTGCGGCCTCGATGACCTGCAGCTTCTCGCTCGTCGACAGCGACGTGTTTTCGCCGACCGTGCCGCAGACCACGAGGCCCGACACGCCGTCGTTCACCAGGTTCTTGACCACGCGGTGCGTGGCGTCGATGTCGAGGGAAAAGTCCGGCTTGAACTGGGTGCTGACGGCCGGGAAAACCCCGGTCCACTGAATGGCGTTTCGGCTCACTGAAATCTCCTACGTTCGTATCGGTCGGCCGACGGGTGTGTCGGTGTGGCAACCAGTATCGCCGCGCAAACGCCCATCACGCTTGAGTCGTATCGCGGAGCAAAATGACGAAATCGGCACAGTGGCCGGCAGGGGCGGGAGGGGCGCATCGCACTATGCCGATTTCGTCGTCGTCCTCATCGAAAAGCCACAAGCGGACGGACGCGCGACGGAGGAAGCTATGCTCCTTTCCCCACTTCGGACGGCTCATGATGAAGCGCATCCAGATCATCGATTCGCACACGGGCGGCGAACCCACTCGGCTCGTCGTGTCCGGCTTTCCGTCGCTCGGCAACGGCACGATGGCCGAGCGGCGCGACGTGCTCGCGCGCGAGCACGACCGTTACCGCACCGCGTGCATCCTCGAGCCGCGCGGCAGCGACGTGCTGGTCGGCGCGCTGCTGTGCGACCCGGTAGCGCCCGACGCGGCGGCCGGCGTGATCTTCTTCAACAATAGCGGCTATCTCGGGATGTGCGGGCACGGCACGATCGGCGTCGTGCGCACGCTGCATCACATGGGACGCATCGCGCCGGGCGTGCACAGGATCGAGACGCCGGTCGGCACCGTCGAGGCGACGCTGCACGACGACCTGTCGGTCAGCGTGCGCAACGTGCCCGCGTATCGCCACGCGCAGGGCGTCGCGCTCGACGTGCCGGGATACGGCCCCGTGAAGGGCGACATCGCGTGGGGCGGCAACTGGTTCTTCCTGATCAGCGACCACGGGCAGCGCGTCGCCGGCGACAACGTCGCGGCGCTCACCGCGTATGCGTCGGCCGTGCGCGAAGGGCTGGAACGCGCGGGCATCACCGGCGCGAACGGCGGCGAGATCGACCACATCGAGCTGTTCGCCGACGATCCCGAGCACGACAGCCGCAGCTTCGTGCTGTGCCCGGGCCTCGCGTACGACCGTTCGCCGTGCGGCACCGGCACGAGCGCGAAGCTCGCGTGCCTCGCGGCCGACGGCAAGCTCGCACCGGGCGCCGTGTGGCGGCAGGCGAGCGTGATCGGCAGCGTGTTTCACGCGAGCTACGAGCGGGCCGACGGCGGCATCGTGCCGACGATTCGCGGCAGCGCGCACCTGAGCGCGGAAGCGACGCTGCTGATCGAGGAAGACGATCCGTTCGGCTGGGGCATCGGGTCGTGAGCGAAGCGAAGACCGACGTCGTCGTGATCGGCGCCGGCATCGTCGGCGCGGCGTGCGCGCACGAACTCGCGCAGCGCGGGCTGCGCGTGCTCGTCGTCGACGATGCGAGCGGCGGCGCGACCGGCGCAGGCATGGGGCACCTCGTCGCGATGGACGACAACGCGGCGGAGCTCGCGCTGAGCCATTACTCGATCGAACTGTGGCGCGCGTTTAGCGGCGAGATGCCCGACGGCTGCGCATACCGCAACTGCGGCACGCTGTGGCTCGCGGCCGATGCGCACGAGATGGATCTGGCGCGCGCGAAGCAGGCGACGCTCGCCGCGCACGGCGTGGCCGGCGAGCTGATCGACGCGGCGGCGCTCGCGCAACTGGAGCCGATGCTGCGCGCGGGCCTCGGCGGCGCGCTGAAGATTCCGGGCGACGCGATTCTCTACGCACCCGTCACCGCGAACTGGCTGCTGCAGCGCACGCCGCGCGTCACGGTGCGCCGCGAGCGGGCCGTCGCGGTCGATGGCCCGAGCGTGACGCTCGCAAGCGGCGACGTGCTGCGCGCGGAGCGCGTGGTGGTCGCGAACGGCGTCGCGGCGCGTACGCTGCTGCCCGAATTGCCGCTGCGCCCGAAAAAGGGGCATCTGCTGATTACCGACCGCTATCCGGGCCACGTGTCGCACCAGCTCGTCGAGCTGGGCTATGCGGCGAGCGCGCACGCGAGCGACGGCACGTCGGTCGCGTTCAACGTGCAGCCGCGGCCGACCGGTCAGTTGCTGATCGGCTCGTCGCGCCAGTTCGACACCGAGGACGCGCAGGTCGAGCCGCCCGTGCTCGCGCGCATGCTGCGCCGCGCGGTCGGCTATCTGCCGGCGCTGGCCGACCTGAACGGCATCCGCGCCTGGACCGGCTTTCGCTCCGCGAGTCCCGACGGCCTGCCGCTGCTTGGCGAGCATCCGGCGCGGCCGGGCGTATGGCTCGCGGTCGGGCACGAAGGGCTCGGCGTGACGACCGCGCCGGGCAGCGCGCGGCTCGTCGCCGCGCTGATGGCCGGCGAGCGGCCGCCCATCGAGATCGAACCGTATTTGCCGGGACGCTTCCTGACCGCGTCCCCCGTAGCTGGAGCGCTGACATGAAACGACCCCCACGCTTACTTCGTTCGCCGTCGGCCGGCGTTGGCGCTTCAGCGCTTACGCCGGTCCCATGCAAGGCGCCCCCGGCGCGGGCCGTCAGCCGCCCACGGCCGGCTTTGCAAAGCCGGCCGGCTACGCAGGCGCAGAGCGATGCGCTGCGAATTCCCTGCTACGCCCTTGCGGCGGCCCGGTGGAGGCTGAGATGAAACGACCCCCACGCTCACTTTGTTCGCTGCCCCCCGCGGGGGCGGTCAGCCTCCTTGGGGCGGCCCGGCGGAGGCTGACATGATCATTCATCTGGACGGCCGCGCGCTGACGGTGGCCGACGGCGCGACCGTCGCGGCCGCCGTTGCGGCGAGCGGCGACGACATGACGCGCGTGTCGTGCACGGGGGCGACGCGTGCGCCGTTTTGCGGAATGGGCATCTGCCAGGAATGCCGGATGACGATCGACGGCCGGCGCCGGCTGGCGTGTCAGACGCTGTGCCGCGACGGCATGCAGGTGGAGCGCACGCGATGAATCAGGAACGATTGAGCGTCGACGTCGCGATCGTCGGCGCGGGCCCGGCCGGGCTGTCGGCCGCACGAGCCGCCGCGCGCAGCGGCGCGACGGTTGCGATCGTCGACGACAACCCGCGCGCGGGCGGGCAGATCTGGCGGCAGCCGGCAGCGTCCGCACCGACGCCGGCCGCCGCCGAACGCCTTGCCGTGCTGCGACAGCCGAACGTCACGCATCTCGCGGCGACGCGCATCGTCGCCGAAACGCAGCCGGGCACGCTGCTGCTCGAGGACGACGAACGCGGGCTGCTGCTCGATTTCCGGACGCTGATTCTCTGCTGCGGCGCGCGCGAGCTGCTGCTGCCGTTTCCGGGCTGGACGTTGCCGGGCGTGACGGGTGCCGGCGGCTTGCAGGCGCTGATCAAGTACGGGCTCGACGTGCGCGGGCAGCGCACGGTGATCGCGGGCAGCGGGCCGCTGCTGCTGGCGAGCGCGGCGACGGCCCGGCACGCCGGCGCACGCGTGTCGCACGTGCTCGAACAGGCCGCATGGGGCGACGTGGCCGGCTTCGGCGCGGGGCTGTGGCGCTGGCCGTCGAAGCTCGCGCAGGCCGCGAAGCTCGTCACGGCCGCGTATCGGCCCGCTGCGTACGTCGTCGAGGCATTCGGCGACCAGCGGCTCGAACGCGTGCGGATTCGCCAGGGCGATCGCGAATTCGACGTCGACTGCGACCGGCTCGCGTGCGGCTTCGGCCTCGTGCCGAATACCGTGCTGCCGCGTCATCTCGGCTGCCGGATCGAGCACGGCGCGGTGGCGGTCGACGCACACCAGCGCACGAGCCGCGACGGGTATTTCGCGGCCGGGGAGTGCACGGGGGTCGGCGGCAGTGAGTTGGCGATGGTCGAAGGCGAAATCGCCGGGTACGCAGCGACCGGGCAGACTGCACGACTGGCCGCGCGGGTCGCGCGGCGCGCGCACTGGCAGGCTTTCGCGGAGGCCGTACGCGAGCGCTTCGCGATCCGGGAGCCGATCCGCCGGCTCGCGCGGCCCGACACGCTGCTGTGTCGTTGCGAAGACGTGCGGTTCGATGCGGTCGCGCGGGAACCGGGCTGGACGGCCGCCAAACTGCAGTCGCGTTGCGGGATGGGCGCGTGCCAGGGCCGCGTGTGCGGCGCGGCCGCGCAGGCGCTGTTCGGCTGGACGCCGCCGGCGCCGCGCACGCCGCTCGTGCCCGCGCGGGTCGGCACGCTGATGTTCGACGGTACGGGGCCCTGCGACAGCGCATGATGCGTGCGGCGTCGCGGTGAAGCGGCCCGGTTCGCGCCGGGCCGCGCCTTTCATTCCACCTTCACTTTCTCCCATCCGCCAACCTGCGGTGCCGCACAGGCGCGCAGGCACTCGATCGTCGCGGCCACGGCCGCGCGGTTCGCGCTGTCGGGGTGCCAGTACATCGATACCGCGCCCTGGCCCTCGAGTTCCATCGGCAGGATGCGGATCGCGTTCAGTTGCGCGAAGCGCCGCGCGGCGCGGTGCGACGCGACGCCGAGCAGGTCGGTGTTGTTCAGCAGCGTGAGGTTGAGAATCGACGAATTCGATTCGACGCAGTGCGGCGGCTGCACGCGGCCGGCGGCGTGCAGCGCGGCTTCCAGCGCATTGTGGACGGGCGTACCCGCCGGCCACACGATCCACGGATAGGCGAGCACGTCGTCCCAGCCGAGCGACGTCGCGCCGGCGAGTGCGTGGTCGGGCCGCGCGACGAACACGACCGGATCGACGTACAACGCTTCGGCATGCAGCAGCGGATCGACGGACGTCGAACCCGAACGGCCGACGACGATATCGAGTTCGCTGCGCGCGAGCTGCGGCATCAACTGGTTCATCGTGCTTTCGGTGAGCCGCACCTGCGCGCGCGGCATGCGTTTCAGCAGCTGCGACACCGCGAACGGCACCGTGTCGGCCGCCGCGACGCCCGACGTACCGATCGTCACGAGGCCGCTGCCGCCTTCGCGCAACGCGGCCATGTCGTCGCGCGCGATGTCGAGCTGCGCTTCGACGCGGCGCGCGTGCTCGATCAGCGCTTCGCCGTAAGGCGTCGGCCGCAGCCCGCGCGCATGCCGCTCGAACAGCGGCAGCCCGACATCCTCTTCCAGCTCCTTCAGCCATTTCGACAGCGCCGGCTGCGTGGTCGCGAGCGCGACCGCCGACTGGCTCAGATTGCCGGTGCCGGCCAGGCTCAACAGTACCTGCAGATGCCGCAGACGCAGCCGGTGGGTCCAGTCCATTGCATGCCTCGTCGCGAGAAGGTATATCCAGAAATATATGAATCAGATGATTTGACCATTTTACCGGGTATGTCTGCGTCGAATATAAATCTGCTGACGGACTGCAGTACGGTCCCCGCCCCGACATAGCGCCGACGCCGATCGGCCGACTCGCAGGAGACATCATGACGACTCATCCGGACGCGACGCGCGCCGCTTACTACGCACGAATCGCCGAGCAGCGCCTGGCGCCGCTGTGGGAATCGCTGCACAACCTCGTGCCGACCTCGCCGCAGCCGGCCGCGCAGGCCGCGATCTGGAAGTACGCACAGATACGCGACCTCGTGATGCAGGCCGGCAGCGTGATCAGCGCCGAAGAAGCGGTGCGTCGCGTGCTGGTGCTGGAGAACCCTGGGCTGCCGGGCAAGTCGAGCATGACGCCGAGCCTGTACGCGGGGCTGCAGCTGATCCTGCCGGGCGAGATCGCGCCGAGCCACCGTCATACGCAGTCGGCGCTGCGTTTCATCGTCGAAGGGCGCGGCGCGTGGACGGCCGTGAACGGCGAGCGCACGACGATGCATCCCGGCGACTTCATCATCACGCCGTCGTGGGCGTGGCACGACCACGGCAATCCGTCGGTGGAAGACGGCGGCGAGCCGGTCGTGTGGCTCGACGGGCTCGACATCCCGCTGCTCGCGCACCTCGACGCCGGTTTCGCGGAGAACTTCCCGGAAGCCGTGCAGCCGGTGAATCGTCCGGAAGGCGACAGCTTCGCGCGCTTCGGTCACAACATGGTGCCGGTGCGGCATCGCGTGAGCGATCCGACGTCGCCGGTGTTCAGCTATCCGTATGCGCGCAGCCGCGAGGCGCTCGACGCGCTGTACCGGAACGGCGAACTCGATGCGTGGGACGGCGTGAAGCTGCGCTACGTGAACCCCGCGACGGGCGGCTGGCCGATGCCGACCATCGCCACCTTCATGCAGTTCCTGCCCGCGGGCTTCGACGGCCGCACGTATCGCAGCACCGACGCGACGATCTATTGCGTCGTCGAAGGCAGCGGCGCCGCGCTGATCGGCGACCGGGCGTTCGCGTTCGCGCCGCACGACATCTTCGTCGCGCCGTCGTGGGCGCCGGTGCGGTTGTCGGCGTCGTCCGACAGCGTGCTGTTCAGCTATTCCGACCGGCCCGTGCTGTCCGCGCTGAACCTACTGCGCGAAGCGCGCGACTGACGCCGGCGGCCGTCCACGATCCGTTTTCCGCGCGCCGCCGAAGTCGCGGCGCGCGCCCCTTCATTCACGTCTACGCTGGAGCCGTTCATGACTTTCGTATTCCCGCCCGAAGCGCCGGTAGCGCTGCCCGTTGCCGGCAGCGATGCCCGATTTGCGGTTCGCCGCGTCTATTGCGTCGGCCGCAACTACGCGGCCCATGCGCGCGAGATGGGCTTCGATCCCGATCGCGAGCCGCCGTTCTTCTTCTGCAAGCCCGCCGATTCGATCGTGCCGGTGGCGTACGGCGAGACGCTCGATCTCGCGTATCCGTCGCAGACGCAGAACTATCACTATGAAGCCGAACTCGTCGCGGTGATCGGCAAGGGCGGTTCGGACATTCCGCTCGAACGCGCGCTCGACCACGTGTGGGGCTATGCGGTGGGCCTCGACATGACGCGCCGCGACCTGCAGATGAAGATGCGCGAGATGGGGCGGCCGTGGGAAATCGGCAAGGCGTTCGACCGTTCGGCGCCGCTCGGGCCCGTGCATCGGGCGAGCGACGTCGGACACGTCGAGCAGGGCGGCCTGTGGCTGACCGTCAACGGCGCGACCAGGCAGAAGAGCGACGTGTCGCACCTGATCTGGTCGGTCGCGGAAACGGTGGCCGACCTGTCGAAGTTCTTCCGCCTCGAACCGGGCGACGTGATCTTTACCGGCACGCCCGAAGGGGTCGGGCCGGTGGTCGCGGGCGACGTGATGAAGGTCGGCGTCGAGCGTCTCGGCGAGCTGACCGTGCGTGTGGTCTGACGCCCGTTCGTCGCTTTCCTCGAAAGGTCACATCGTGCAACTGCATAGCTTCTTCAACAGTTCGACTTCCTACCGGGTGCGCATCGCGCTCGCGCTGAAAGGGCTGCCGTACGACACGCTGCCGGTGAACATCCGCACCGGCGAGCATCGCGACGCCGATTACATCGCGCAGGTGAACCCGTCGGCCGCGGTGCCGGCGCTGACCGACGACGATTTCCGTCTCGGCCAGTCGCTCGCGATCCTCGATTACCTCGACCAGATCCAGCCGACGCCTCGGCTGATTCCGCTCGAACCGCGGCGCCGGGCGCGCGTGCTGGAACTCGCCGCGCTGATCGCGTGCGACATCCATCCGGTCAACAACCTGCGCGTGCTGCGCTATCTCGACAGCGAGCTGAAGGTCACGCCGCAACAGAAGAGTGCGTGGTACCGGCACTGGGTCGCGGAAGGGATGGCCGGCGTCGAGCGGCTGCTGGCCCGCGCGAACGCGGGCCCGTGGTGTTTCGGCGATGCGCCGACGCTGGCCGACGTGTGCCTGGTGCCGCAGGTCGCGAACGCGTTGCGGATGGATTGCGACCTGAGCGCGTATCCGCGCTGCCTCGCGGTGGTCGAGCACGCGCGGCACGAACCGGCGTTCGAGGCCGCGCAACCGCAGCGGCAACCGGACTACGTCGCGTAACACGAATCGCGTCATAGACGCAGGAGACGAACATGGGCGAGACAATCAACGACGGCCGGCGCGTACTCGTGATCGGCGGCGGTATCGGCGGGCTCGCGACGGCGCTGGCGCTCGCGCGTCAGGGCATTCGCGTGAAGCTGCTCGAACAGGCCGAACGGATCGGCGAGATCGGTGCGGGCATCCAGCTCGCCGCGAACGCGTTCAACGCGCTCGATGCGCTGGGTATCGGCGAGGCAGCGCGCGGTCGCGCGGTGTTGACCGACTGGCTGCAACTGATGGATGCGATCGATGCACGCGAGGTCGCGCGCATCGATACGGGCGCCGCGTATCGCGACCGTTTCGGCAATCCGTATGCGGTGATTCATCGCGCGGACATTCACCTGTCGATCTACGAGGCGGTCAAGGATCACCCGCTGATCGAATTCCGGACGAGCACGCAGGTGTGCGGGTTCGAGCAGGACGGCAACGGCGTGACCGTGATCGACCAGCACGGCGAACGCTATCGTGCCGACGCGGTGATCGGCTGCGACGGCGTGAAATCCGCGATCCGTCAGGCGCTGATCGGCGATGCGCATCGCGTGACGGGCCATGTCGTGTATCGCGCGGTGGTCGAGGTCGACAACATGCCGAAGGATTTGCAGATCAATGCGCCGGTCGTATGGGCCGGCCCGCATTGCCATCTGGTTCACTATCCGCTGCGCGGCGGGCGCCAGTACAACCTGGTCGTCACGTTCCACAGCCGCGAGCAGGAGACCTGGGGCGTGCGCGACGGCAGCAAGGAAGAAGTGCTGTCGTACTTCGACGGCATCCATCCGCTGCCGAAACAGATGCTCGACCGGCCGACGTCATGGAAGCGCTGGGCGACCGCCGACCGCGATCCGGTCGAGCGCTGGAGCGCGGGCCGCGCGACGGTGCTCGGCGACGCCGCGCATCCGATGACGCAATACATCGCGCAGGGCGCGTGCCAGGCGCTCGAGGACGCGGTGACGCTCGGCGCGGCCGTTGCGCAGACCGACGGCGATTTCGAGGCCGCGTTCGCGCTGTACGAACGCGTGCGGATTCCACGCACCGCACGCGTGCTGTATTCGGCGCGCGAGATGGGGCGGATCTACCACGCGAAGGGCGTCGAGCGGCAAGTGCGCAACGGGCTGTGGGTCGGGCGCACCGACGCGCAGTTCTACGACGCGCTCGACTGGCTGCACGGCTGGCGTGCGGAGGATTGCCTGAAGACGGCCGCATAGCGCACCCGTTCAGCCCGATTCCGGCGGCGCGCATTTCAACGACAGACGACGCGCGCCGCCTTCCTGGAGGAGACACCATCATGGCCGATACGCTGTCCATCGACGTCAGCGAATGGATCGACCGGCATCGCATTGCGCCGTTTCAGGCCGCGATCGTCGTCCTGTGCTTTCTGATCGTCGCGATCGACGGATTCGATACCGCGTCGATCGGGTTCATCGCACCCGTCATCCGCGCGGAATGGGGCTTGTCGCCCGCGCGGCTCGCGCCGGTATTCGGCGCGGGGTTGGCCGGGCTGATGGCCGGCGCGCTCGTGTTCGGGCCGTTCGGCGACCGGTTCGGCCGCAAGCGCCTGCTGCTCGCATGCGTCGCGTGCTTCGGCATCGCGAGTGCCGCGTCGGCGAGCGCGGGTAGCCTGACCGAGCTGATCGTGTGGCGCTTCGTGACCGGGCTCGGGCTCGGCGGCGCGATGCCGAATGCGATCACGCTGACGTCCGAATACTGCCCGGCGCGCCGTCGCTCGCTGCTCGTGACGACGATGTTCTGCGGCTTCACGATCGGTTCCGCGCTCGGCGGGCTCGCGGCCGCGTCGCTGATCGAGCACCACGGCTGGCGCGCGGTGCTGGTCGTCGGCGGCGCAGCACCGCTGCTGCTCCTGCCGCTGCTCGCGTGGCGACTGCCGGAGTCGGTGCGCTATCTCGTCAACCAGGGCGCGCCGTCTGCGCGGATCGCGACGATGCTCGGCCGTATCGCACCGGATCCGCATCTCGCGCATGCGTCGTTCATCGCGCCCGCCGGAAAGCCGGCCGGGTCGCCGCTCGGCCGGCTGTTCGCCGCCGACCTGCTGCGCGGCACGCTGCTGCTGTGGCTCACGTTCTTCATGAGCCTGCTGGTCATTTACCTGCTGTCGAGCTGGCTGCCGACGCTGCTGCGCACGACTGGCGCGACGCTGCAGACGGCCGCGCGCGTGACCGCGATGTTCCAGGTCGGCGGCACGCTCGGCGCGATCATTCTCGGCTGGCTGATGGACCGCTTCGATCCGCATCGCGTGCTGGCCTGCAGCTATGCGGCGGCCGGTGCGTGCGTCGCGGCGATCGGCGTGTTCGCCGCGTCGCCGTGGGGTGCCGCGCTCGCGGTGTTCGCCGCCGGCTTCTGCGTATCCGGCTCGCAGGTGGGGGCGAACGCGCTATCGGCCGCGTTCTATCCGACCGAGTGCCGGACGACCGGCGTGAGCTGGGCGAACGGGATCGGTCGCGGCGGCTCGGTGGTCGGCTCGATGGCGGGCGGCGCGATGCTGGCGATGGGCGTGCCGCTGTCGACCGCGTTCGCCGTCGTTGCCGCGCCATGCGTGATCGCGGCGGTCGCGGTACTGGCGCTCGGCGTGGTGCGCGCGGGCGTGGTACGCGCGGCGGCCGCCGACGGGATGGCGGGCAGGCAGGCCTGATCGAAGGAGGGGCGGCCGGATTGCCGGTCCGGCAAGCAGCGGGATACAACATTATATAAATGAATATAATGTTCATTCTTTAATCGTATTCCCGCTCCGATGAACGACGATCTCCCCGCCGGGCTGCCCGCGCCCGATCAGATGCGCGCCGCCGCCGAATCAGCCTGTGCGCTCCTCAAGGTCATGTCGAATCCCGACCGGCTGCTGCTGCTGTGCGAACTGTCGCAGGGCGAGTGCTGCGTGAGCGATCTCGAGGCGCGACTGGACATCCATCAACCGACGCTGTCGCAGCAGCTCGGCGTGTTGCGCGACAACGCGCTGGTTCGTACCCGCCGGGAAGGCAAGACCATCCGCTATTCGCTCGACAGTCCGGCCGTGGTCGCGGTGATGGGCGTGCTGTACGAGCAGTTCTGCGGGGCGACCGCGAAGGAGGCGCGCGATGCAGATTGATGCGCTTCATTTCACGCCGTGGCTGTCGCTGGCCGGTGGCGTGCTGATCGGGCTCGCGGCCGCGTGGCTCGTCGCGTTCAACGGCCGGATCGCCGGCATCAGCGGGATCGTCGGCGGCTTGCTCACCGCGGGCGGCGCGGAGCGCGGCTGGCGCGTCGCGTTCATCGCCGGGATGATCGTTGCGCCCGTTGCGATGCACGTCGCTGGGAGCAGCCTGACGCCCCGGATCGACGCCGGTTGGCCTGAACTGCTCGCGGCCGGGCTGCTGGTCGGGATCGGCACGCGGTACGCGGGCGGCTGCACGAGCGGTCACGGCGTATGCGGGATGTCGCGCGGGGCGCTGCGTTCGGTGGTCGCGACGGCGACCTTCATGGTCGCGGGCTTCGCGACCGTCTTCGTGCGGCTGCACGTGGCGGGAGGCTGACATGCAGGCAGGATTCGCGTTTCTGGCGGGGTTGCTGTTCGGCGTCGGCCTGATCGTGTCGGGCATGGCCGATCCGCAGAAGGTGCTCGGTTTTCTCGACCTGGCGGGCCGCTGGGATCCGTCGCTCGCGTTCGTGATGGCGGGCGCGACCGGTGTTGCGGTGTTCGCGTTCGCGTGGGCGAAGCGCCGGACCCGCTCTTGGCTCGGCCTGCCGATGCAACTGCCGGCGGTGCGGACGATTACCGTGCGCCTGGTCGCGGGAAGTGCGGCGTTCGGCATCGGCTGGGGAATTGCCGGGTTCTGCCCGGGGCCCGCGATCGTGTCGATCGGCTTCGGGTCGGCCAAGGGGATCGGGTTCGTCGTCGCGATGCTGGCCGGGATGGCGTTGTTCGAGTGGATCGAGCGCTGGCGGAACGGGCGGTGACGCGCGGGACGTTCGCTTGGCACGATTGCTCGGAACATCACGGGTGCATCGGTCACCGCGATGATGCGGTGACTTTCCGGCGTGGCTCACGGCGGGCAAGCCGCGATGTCAGACATGCTCGTTCACGTGCCGGCCGCCGTGCAGTCGCCCGGCCAGTCGGCGCAGGATGTCGCGCCACACCGCGAGCATGCTGCTTCGGCCCGAGGGGGCCACGATCGCCGTGCTGACCACGCCGCGGCCGCCAGCCGACAGCGCGACGTGACCGGCGGTTTCGAGCGTCAGGCATTCGCCCTCGTCGAGTTCGCGGCGAATGTATTGCGGTGCATCGGGCAGCCAGTCGAGCCCGCCGTGGCGTAGCGTGACCGCCAGCGCGCCATCCAGCACGATCAGCTGACTGCCCTTGTCGAACCACGCAAAGTGGCTTTGCCCGGCGTCGAGCCGGAGGTGTTGCGTCCGCATGGCGATTCCTTTTCCCGGTTGCTCCGGTTGCGCGGCCTCGCGACGACGAGGCGACAGCGTGCAATCAGGTTAGGGAAACGGACGCGCGCACGACAGATTCAGGGGACGGGAATCTGTTGCGGTGCAGGCGGCGGTTTCGCGTTGCTGTATCGGTGGGTTTCTCCCGAATCTGTATCTGGCGTGCGCGATGGGGCACGGGCACGATGGCCCGCATGACGCCTTTCGCCGACGCTTCCCGTACGCCTTTGCCGATGGACGGCGAGCCGCTTTACGAACGGCTCGCCGAACATTACCGCCGCATCATCGCGGCCGGCACGCTGTCGCCCGGCGACCGGATGCCGTCGGTCCGTGCGTGCATGGCGCAGCACGGCGTGAGCCTGTCGACCGCGATCCAGGCGTTCCGGCGGCTCGAGGATACGGGCTGGTGCGATGCGAAACCGCGTTCGGGTTACTTCGTGCGCCGCCGCGCGGCGGCCATGCTCGACACGCTGCCGGAAAGCGACGGGCCGCCGCTGAGTGTCGAGCCGCCGTTCGCGGGGCTGCACGAACGCGTCTCGCGCGTGATCGACCGTGCGAACGCGGCGACCGATGCGCTGAATCTCGGCGGCGCCTCCGCGCATGCCGCGCTGTATCCGACCGAGCGCCTGCAGGCGCTGGCGATCCGGCTGCTGCGGCGCAAACCCACGTTGCTGACCGATGCGGGGCCCGTCGGCGGTTCGCCCGAATTCCGGCAGACGATGGCCAAACGCGCGTTGTCCTACGGTGTGACGCTGACGCCGGACGACGTGATGTCGACGAGCGGCGGCGTCGACGCGGTGAATCTCGCGCTGCGTGCGGTCGCGCGGCCCGGCGACACGATCGCGATCGAATCGCCGGCTTTCTTCGGGCTGATCCAGCTGCTCGAAAGCCTCGGCCTGCGGGCACTCGAAATCCCGGCAAGCCCGACGACGGGCCTGTCGATCGAGGCGCTCGACGTGGCGCTGGCAGCCTATCCGGACATCCGGGCCGTGGTCGTCGTGCCGAACCTGCAAAACCCGCTCGGCTGCGTGATGCCCGACGAGCGCAAGGCCGCGCTCGTCGCGCTGTGCTCGCGCCACGGTGTGGCCGTGATCGAGGACGAGCCTTATCGCGAGCTCGTCGAGGCGCCGCACGCGGTCAGGCCGGTCAAGGCATGGGATTGCGACGGCACGGTGATCTATTGCCCGTCGTTCAACAAGGTGCTGGCGCCCGGGATGCGGCTCGGCTGGATGAGTGCGGGCCGCTGGCATGCGCGCGTGAGGATGCTGAAATTCGCGCACAGCCGGCACAACGCCGCGCTGCTGCAGGCCGTGGCGGCCGAATTCGTGGGCTCGGGCGCGTTCGATCGGCACCTGCACCGGTTCCGCGAACAGCTGCGCGTGCAGCGCGACGTGACGATCGACGCGATTGCGCGGCATTTCCCGGCCGGCACGCGGATGAACCAGCCGCCGGGCGGGATGCTGCTGTGGATCGCGCTGCCGGAAGGCGTGCGCTCCGATGCGCTGTTCGACGCCGCGCTGACACATGGCGTCAAGATCGCGCCCGGTTCGATCTTCTCGAATTCGGACCGTTTCGACGGCTATATCCGGCTCGCCTGCACGCGCGTATTCGATGCGGTGCACGAGGCAGCGTTCGACACGCTCGGCCGACTCGTACGGGAAGCCATGGCGGCCGCGTAAGCGCGACGGCGGCGGCCGGCCGGACTTGCGAATACGCGAGTGCGCCGGCCGGACGCGGGACCGAAGCGGCGAGCCGCCGCCATTTCATCGGCCGACCGCGTGCGTGGCGAGGTGCTGGCGAATCAGCGACAGGTAGCGATCGCCCACCGAGAAATCGCGTGCCGCGCGCGGCCGGGCGGCGGCAGGCCGCAGCGTGGCCGGCGCGCTCATGCCCAGATATCGGCACACGGCCGACGGAAAGGGCTTGCGCGTATGCCCGAGCTGACGTGCCGCGCGCTCGACGCGGGCATCGCCGACCTGGGCCCGCAGCCACGCCAGCACTTGGCGATCGGTGTCGTTGACGATACGGACCAGATGTTCCATCGCGCACCTCACTGTTCATAAATACAGTACTGTAAATATAACCAGTGTTTGCGGTAACCGCAAGCGGGCGCGCGTCGGCTGGCCGTTCGGCCAGGGTCAGCGCACCGGCGCGGCGGCGCGCGTGATCCGGGCGGCGGGGGCGGTCGGGGCGGCGCGGCCCGTATAGCGCGCGTCGGTCAGCGTGCCGAGGAACGCGACGATGTCGTCGATTTCCGCGTCGGTCAGCGCGGGTGGCGTGCCGGGCCGGCGGTTCATCGGCGTCGAGTTGACGTTGATGTTGCCGCGATAGGCGGCCGGCACGTCGTCGAACGTCTTGGCGCCGTGATACCAGAAGCCGGGATCGGTCGAGCGCGTGTTGTAGAACGCGACCGCGTCGCGCAGCGTCGTGAACACGCCGTTGTGCATGAACGTCTGCTTGACCGCGACGTTGCGCAGCCCGGGCGTGCGCAGGTAGCCGCACCATTGCGTCGGTTCGGGCCAGCGCAGCCGCCGCGCGGTGTCGCATAGCCCGTTGTCGAAATGGCGCGGGTCGCGGTTCGCCGGCAGCGCGCGGTTGCGCGGCACCGCGATCGCGTCGTAGCCGAAATCGGTGAACAGCGAGCGTTCCGGGCGGTTCGACGTGTCCGACAGCGTGTGGCAGGTCATGCAATTGCCCTTGTCCGGATTCCTGAACAGCGCGAGGCCGCGCATCTCGGCCGGCGCGAGCGGCTTGCGCGTGCGCAGGAACGCATCGAAGCGCGACGTGAACGGCGCCATCTCGTCGCTCTGCAGGTAGGCTTCGACGGCCGAGCCCAGCGCACGCACCAATTGTTCGGGATCGCGCCGCACCGGCGCGCCGAAGCGTGCGGCGAGATCGGGCGCGAGTTCGGTCGCGTTGACCTTGCGCAGCAGCGCGGCCGGCGACCGGTTGTTCATCTCGTTCGGATCGAACAGCGGCCCGCGGATCTGCTCGGCGAGCGTATCCGCGCGACCGTCGCTGAACAGGCCGCCGAACGGCGACGGCGCGGGCGCATCGTCGTCCTGGTAGAAGTGGCGGCGCGGCACGTAGCGCACATACAGCAGCGACGGCGCGTTGCGCTGGCTGAAGCGCCCGGGCCGGCTGCCTTCCGGCACGCCAGGCCCCGCGAGCGCCGCGGCCGACAGCGTCGGCGCGAACGCGCGGCCCGGGTCGTGGCAGCCCGCGCAGGACATACCGCGCGGCTCGGACAGCCGCGGGTCGAAGAAGATCCGGCGGCCGAGCGCGACGAGCATCGGGTCCGGCGCGAAGCGCGCGGTGGCCGCGTCGATCTTGCCGGTCACCTGCGGCGTGCCGTTGCCGATCGTGTCGACGACGCGCGACGGCGGTGCGCCCGGAAGCAGGACCGTTTCCGCAGGCGCGGCGTGGGCCGTGAGCGTCAGGCCGGCGAACAGGGTGGCGGCAAGCGCGTGCAGCGTCCGCCGGCCGCGTACGCCGTGGCCTTCACATCGAACTGCTTTACTCACGGCGCGATGAATCCCGTCTTGTCGCAGGCGAGCGTCGTGCCCGACTGGTTGCACGACGCGAGTAGCTTGCCGGCCGCCGAATACGCATGGAACACCCAGCCCGTCGCCGGTGCCGCGTTGCGCTCCATGATCAGGAAACCGAAGCTGTTGTTGTGCGACAGCCGCTCGATCACGGTGCCCGGCGCGGGCGTCAGGCCGGCCGGGAACGGGTCGGGCAGCGCGACGTCGAGGTTGTCGCCGCCGTTGCCGGACACGATCGTCGCCGGGTGCCCGGACGAGAAGTTGATCGCCTGGAAATCATGCACGTGGCCATGCAGCGCGACGTGCACGCCCGGCGGGTAGTACGCCTGCGCGTTGAGGCTCGACATCACCGATTGCAGCGCGAGGTTGCCCGGCGCGGGCGTGCTGCCGGCGATCGGCGCGAACGCGAGGATCGGATGATGGTTCGTGAAGATCGTCGTCGTCATGCCGGCCTTCGATGCGAGCGAGGCGACCGTCTGGAATTGTTTCTGGTAGATGCCGAACTGCGCGTCGGTCGTCTTGAGCGGCGTGCGGCCGACCTTCGCGGTATCGAACACGATCACCTGCGAACCGCCGCCGAGCGACACCGCATAGGGTTCCGAATAGTTCGCGTTGTTGTCGTTGGCCGGATCGTCGCACGAGCGTGCGGCCGAATACGGGCGCGGGTCGAGGAAGCGGAACCAGCCCTGGCCGGCCCGCGCGCATTCCTCGTGATTGCCGCGCACGACGACCCACGGCGCCTTCGCGAGCAACGGCGCGGCCGGGCGGAACAGGTCGGCCTGCCACGTATCCCAGCCGTAGCCCCACGGGCTGTCCTTGCAGCCGGCGATGTCCGGCGGGCATGCGTTTTCGCGATAGTGGTAGTCGCCGACGTGCAGCACGAGATCCGGCGATAGCTTCGCGACGCTGGCCGCGATGGTGTCGAGCGGCCAGACCGCGGCATCGTTGCACGCCTGCCAGGCGTTGTCGGCCTTCTTCATCCGGCAACCCGTGTCGGCGATGATCGCGATGCGCTGCGGCTGCGCTTTCGGCAGCGGCAGCGTGCGGCCCGCGACGCTCGCCGCCTGCGCGCCGGCCGGCAGCGTCGCCTCGCAGACGGACACCGGGAAGCTCGATGGTTTCGAATCGGCCGGGTCGCTGGCGGTCGGCCGCTGGGCGACGGTCGCGGCGGCTGCGCGCAGCGTCATGCGCGACAGCTTGCCGTCGACGGTCAACTGCGGGCACAGCGGATCGCTGGCCGACGCGGGCGTGTAGTTCGTGATGACGCGCGCGATCGCCTGGTTCGCATCGCCGATCTCGACCCATGCGGCCTGGACGTTGGCCGACGCGCTGGCCGGATCGTCCGGCGTATCGATGTGATTCGAGCACGCGGACAGCGCGGCGAGGGCAACCAGAGGGGCGCAACGTACGAGCAGCGCGCGCGTGAGGAATCGTCGCATGGGAGGGGAGGCACCGTAGGAAAGTCGTCAACGATACGCAGCGCGAATGTAAGAAATGTGAAAAACGGGGCGCGACGCAGGCGCGCACGGGCCGGGCTTGACTTCAAGCCGGCTTGAAGCAGCACAGTCCGGTTCGTCATCAATGAATCGGAAGGGGATCGACGATGGAAACCAACCGGCCCAACGAAGCGCAAGCCGCGCTCTGGAATGGTCCGTCGGGGCGCGCGTGGGTCGATGCGCAGGCGCTGCTGGACCGGATGTTCGAGCCGTTCGAAACGCTGCTGGCGGCGGCTGCGGCCGCGTCGTCAGCCACGCGCGTGCTCGATGTCGGCTGCGGCACCGGCGCCGTTACGCTCGCGATCGCGAGGCGGCTCGGTGCGAGCGCGCAGTGCACGGGCATCGACATTTCGGCGCGGATGATCGACGCCGCGCGGGCGCGTGCCGACCGCAGCGGCCTGCCTGCCCGGTTCGTGTGCGCGGACGTGCAGACGCATGCATTCGAGCCGGCGAGCGTCGACCTGATCGTGTCGCGCCTCGGCGTGATGTTCTTCGACGATCCGGTGCGGGCGTTCGCGAACCTGCGGCAGGCGGCGCGGCCCGCCGCGCAGATGCGGTTCGTCGCGTGGCGCGGCGCGGCCGACAACCCGTTCATGACGACGGCCGAGCGGGCGGCCGCGCCGCTGCTGCCGAACCTGCCCGCGCGGCAGCCCGGCGCGCCGGGGCAGTTCGCGTTCGGCGACCGCCAGCGGATCGCGTCGGTGCTGGCGGACGGCGGCTGGGCCGACGTGGCGATCGAGCCGGTCGAGCGGTCATGTGTGCTGCCGGAATCTGCGCTGGACGACTACGTTGCGCGGCTGGGCCCGGTCGGCCTGGCGTTGCTGGAGACGGACGAAGCGACGCGGCGGCGCGTGATCGATACGATGCGCGCGGCGTTCGAGCCGTACGTGCACGGCGCCGAGGTGCGCTTCGATGCGGCGTGTTGGCTCGTGACGGCGCGTGCGCCGTCCGCATGACACGTCGCGTGAAAGCAGCGGATCAGGGAAGGGGCGACGGCCCGTTCGCCCCACATGCTGCGGTGTGCGCGTGACGAAGCGGGGCCTGCGGGTATCAGCGTTTGCGCGCGCGCAGCATCAGCCACGCGCAACCACCGGCCACCAGCGCGAGGCCGAGCAGCACGGCCTCGGCGCCGAGCGCGAAACCGGGCGGCATCTCGCCGCTGTTCGGCACCGGCGACAGGTTGCCGCCCATCACGACGGCGCCGCCGGCGAGCAGCGCCGCGCAGACGATCCAGTAGACCTTGCCGAGCGGCGCCGCGGCGCGGATCCGCCACAGCGCGAGGCCCGCGCCGCCGAGGTACAGCACGGCGAGGGTGCCGAGCGCGATGACGTCGGCCGCGCGGCTGTGCAGCAGCCCGCTCATTCGGCCTCCGTCGCGTGTCCCGGAGCCCGGCTCAGCAAGTGCGTGCGCTTGTCCGCGGCCAGCGACACGTAGCGTTCATATTGGCGCAGCACGTCGGCGATCACTTCGTCGCCGCGCAGGTATTCGACGTCGTAGCCGAGCCGGCCGTCCTCGAAGAACGTGACGATGCCATACACGTGCGCACGCGCTTCGTCGGGTTCGGCCGCCTCGCGCACCAGGAACGCGGCCGCGGATTTCGCGGTGACGCGCACGCCGTACACGAAATCGCGGTGTTCGGCGGTCGGCACGGTGAGCCGCACCGCATCGTCGCTGTCGCGCTGCACGTGCGCATCGACGCCACTCGCGCGCAACTCGTCGGCGACCTTGCGCAGCGCGGGTTCGACCGTTTCCGCGACGAACTGGCGCGCCTCGGCCTCGGTCGTCTGCCGCAGGATGTGCGTCAGGCGATGGCGCCAGTGCTGGCCGGTCCAGAAGCTCGTTGCAGGCGCGACGTCCTGCGAATAGTGCGCGCGATCGGCCGCGAGCCCGCGCCACAGCCCGTAGCAGAGCGCGAGCATGATGATGGCCACCGGCAGCGCGGCGATCAGCGTCATCGCCTGCAGCGCGCCGAGCCCGCCCGCGACGAGCAGGACCGCGGCCGTCACGCCGAGCAGCGCGGCCCAGAACAGCCGCTGCCAGACCGGCGACTGCGCGCTGCCGCGCGTCGCGATCTGGTCGATCACGAACGCGCCCGAATCGGCGGACGTGACGAAGAACACCGCGATCAGCACGATCGCGACGATCGACAGCAGTTGCGGCAACGGCAGGAAATCGAAGAAGCGGAACAGCAGCGCATCGACGTTGGTCGCCGTCTGCGCGAGCGCGCCGGCCGCGCCGTGCGTATCGAGCCAGATCGCGCTGTTGCCGAACACGGTCATCCACACGAGGTTGAACGCGGTCGGCACCAGCAGCACGCCGATCACGAACTGGCGGATCGTGCGGCCGCGCGAGATGCGCGCGATGAACATGCCGACGAACGGCGACCACGACACCCACCATGCCCAGTAGAGGATCGTCCAGCCGCCGAACCAGCCTTCCTCGCGCGGCGGCGCATACGCGTAGGTGCGGAACGACAGGTCGACGAGGCTCGACAGGTACTGGCCGATGTTGTCGCCGAGCGCGCGCAGCAGGAAGGCCGTCGGGCCCGCGACGACCACGAAGGCGAGCAGCAGGAACGCGAGCAGCAGGTTCAGCTCGGACAGCCGGCGCACGCCCTTGTCGAGGCCGGTCGCGGCCGACACGCCCGCGAGGATCACGACCACCGCGACGAGCCCGATGCGGAACAGGTTGCTGCCCGTGTCCCACCCGGCGACCGTATGCAGGCCCGCGCTCAGCTGCATCACGCCGTAGCCGAGCGTCGTCGCGATCCCGGCGACCGTGCCGACCAGCGCGAACGCATCGACGGTATGGCCGATCCAGCCGTTGATGCGCTCGCGCAGCACCGGATACAGCCCCGAGCGCAGCGTCAGCGGCAGGTTGTAGCGGAAGCCGAAGTACGCGAGCACGAGCCCCATCAGCCCGTAGATCGCCCACGCATGGAAGCCCCAGTGGAAGAAGGTCATCAGCATCGCCTCGCGCGCGGCGGCAGGCGTGCCGGGGTCGACCGTCGGCGGCTTCAGGAAGTGCTGCATCGGCTCGCCGACGCCGAAGTACATCAGGCCGATGCCCATGCCGGCCGCGAACAGCATGGCCGTCCACGACACGAAGCTGAATTCGGGTTCGGCATCGTCGGGGCCGAGCCGGATATTGCCGAAGTCGCTGGCGGCGATCAGCACGAGAAACACGAGGAAGCCGGTGACGGCGAGCACGTAGAACCAGTCGAAACGTGCGATGACCCATTGCTGGCCGGCGGAGAACAGCGCACCGGCTTCGCTCGGGTGCAGTGCGCATACGACGAGTAGTGCGCCGATGACGGCGAGCGCCGGCAGGACGACCTGCGGCTTGAATGTCGTGCGGGGCATGGGACGGGAATCCGGCATGGCGGGCATCCAGTTGTGGGCGCAACGAGGCGCGACGCCGCCCGGCGCGCCTGTGGCGCGTCGGACCCTGATACGGCGTGCGTCGAGTGTACCGCGGTGTCAGGACTGCAAGAAGGGGGCATGCAGAAGGGGTAGCCTGACGAATTGTAAGGTATCGCGGCGATCGAGAAAACCCGCGCGGTGTGCGTGGCGGGCCGGCGGGGCGGGGAAAACGGCGGCGCGAACGCAGCGGCGAACGCGGATCGGGCGCCCGGACGGGCACGCACGGCATGCGTATCGTCCGGGCACAGGCGGGGCGCCGAAGACGCCGCCGGGCGGGTTTCAGAACGTGACGGCGATCCCGGCCATGCCGACGAACTGGCCGTGCGTGGTCGACGGCGTGAGCTGCTGCGAATCGCCGACGATCGGCGCCGCGTCGACGATGTGGCCGGCGCCCTGCGCACCGAGCGTTTGCCCGCTCGAATGCGTGTACGCCTGCAGCGCGTAGAGCGTCGTGCGTTTCGACAGGCTGTACGACTCCTTCAGCGAATATTGTTGATAGCGGGCCGCGCTCGCGACACCGTTTGCCTTCGATGCGAGCGTGTAAGCGAAGGCGCCGGCCACCGAGAACGTCGGCGTGAAGCGGTATGCGGCAAGTGCGCCGTAGGTGTTGAACACTGCCGTGTCGGTGAACGCCGAGCCGTTGCCGGGCAGGTACTTCACGTTCGAATAGTTGAGCCCCAGCGTCAGGTCGCCGAGCGTGTAGTTGCCGGCCGCCGCCACCTGTTCGACCGCTTTCGCGCTCAGGTAGCCCTGGTTCAGCACGGACACCGCGAAGCTGCCCGACGACGCGGTGGCCGGATTCAGGAAGCCGGCGGACGAGCCCGAGCTGTTGATCCGCAGGTAGCCGGCCGCGATGCCGACCGGCCCGTTCGCGTAGCGCAGCGCGGCGCTGAACGTGTTGCCCTTGCCCGTCGCGCCGGCAATGCCGCCGAACGCGTACATCGCGCTCGCGGTCAGCCCGGCGAAGGTCGGGGACGTATAGGTAACCGAATTGTTGACGCGGATCGTCGTGTCGAGGCCGTCGATGTCGCCCGGATGGGCCCCGGTGGCGCCGGTCAGCCAGCTGCTCGACGCGTACGGGCCGACCAACAGGAAGTAGGGGGTGTACTGGCGGCCGGCCGTGACCGTGCCATAGCTGGCGTTGCGCAGGCCGACGAAGGCCTGGCGATTGAAGATCGTGCCGGCGGCGGCCTGCGCGCCCGTATTCAGGTTGAAGCCGGCCTGCAGGTCGAAGATCGCGTGCGTGCCGCCGCCGAGATCCTCGTCGCCGCGCAGCCCGAACTTCGACGCGTACAGGTTGCCGTCGCGCATGTAGACGTTCGAATGGCCCTGCTGGTTGTTCACGTACGCGAGCGAATCGTCGACGACGCCGTACAGCGTCACGCTGCTCTGCGCATGAGCGGCGGTCGTACCGAGCGACGCGGCCGATAAAATGAGGATTGCATAACGGTTGACGGGTGCTTTCATTGTCGATCTCCGGGGTGCTTCATCTTTTCAAGGGGAGGTTGAATGCCTCCTCTGTGGCAGGCGGCGGACCGCGCGAACGGCCCGCCTGATCGGGGCTGCTTGCGATTCAGTGGTTCAGCGGTCGAACGCGACGACGAGGCGGCGCCATGCGCCGTCCCGCGCATCCTGCTCGACACGTGCGCCGCGCACGGCCACCGGGCCTTGCAGCGACGCGGGCAGCAGGATCTCGACGCGCTCGGCCGGGCGCGCCGGCCGGCCGTCCCAGCGGACCGACACGCCGAGCACGCCGGACGCCTCGCGGCCGGTCTCGATGCGCCACAGTCCGTATTCGCCGTCGCGCCATGCTTCCGTTTCGCCGTCGTCCTCGACGCATTCGCCATACGCGACGCCATCCTCGATCCGTGGTGCGACGAGGAAGCCGCGCGTGTCGGCGCGCGCCCCGAAATGCTGTTCCGCGACGTTCAGCGGCAGCACGCGGCCTTCGCGCAGCAGCATCACCGGCGTGTCGAGCGGTGCGGGCAGCGTCACGCTCGCGCCGCCGTCGAACGACTGCGCACTCGCGCAGCAGGTCCAGCGTGCGCCCGACGGCAGATACACCGTGCGCTCGGTCTGGCCGGGATCGACGACCGGCGCGACCAGCAGCGCGTCGCCGAGCATCATGTCGTCGCACGCGTCGTAGCAGCGCGCATCGCCGGGGAAGTCGGCGAGCGTCGGCCGCAGCACGGGCTCGTAGCGCGTCGTCGACAGCCACAGCAGGTGATAGAGGTACGGCAGCAGCCGGTAGCGCTGCTTGATCAGCGACGCGATCTGCGCGGTGATCTCCGGGTACATCCACGGTTCGTTGACGGTGCCGTCGTCGTTCCACGAATGGATGCTGAAACGCGGCATGAAGATGCCGAACTGCACCCAGCGCAGCAGCAATTCGGGCGACGGCGCGGGGCCGGAGAAGCCGCCGATGTCGTGGCCGATGTTCGACACGCCCGACAGCGCGAGCCCGAGGCCCATCTTCAGGTTGTAGCGCAGCGTTTCCCACGACGTGTAGTTGTCGCCGGACCACGTCTGTACGTAGCGCTGCATGCCGGCGCCGCCGGAGCGCGACACGAGGAACGGCCGCCGCGCCGGCGCATGCGCGCGCTGCGCGTCGCGCGACGCACGCATCATCAGCATCGTCTGCAGCACCTTCGCCTCGCGCGCCGGGAACGGCTGGCCGAAGCCGTGCGCGATCGCGTCGGGCGACCAGATCTCGTATTCGTTGTTGTCGTTCCAGGTCGATTCGATCCCGTATTCCAGCAGCGCCGACGTGACCTGCTCGCGCCACCAGCGGTATGCGTCCGGCTGCGTGAAGTCGAGGTACGCGCCGACTTCGTCCCAGAACTGCACCCACGCGGGCTCGCCGGACGCCGAGCGGATCAGCAGCCCGCGCTGCGCGGCGTCGTCGAAGGCCGGATGGTCGCGCAGCAGGCACGGCTTGATGTTCGCGCACAGGCGGATGCCATGGTCGCGATAGTGCTGCACGAAACCTTTCGCATCGGGAAACTTGTCGCGGTTCCAGTTGAACACGTAGCGCTTCGCGCCGATCGACGTATAGCCCGACGACAGGTGGAACGAATCGCACAGGATGTCGTGCGCGTCGCACTGCTCGACGAACTGGTTCATCTGCTGCTGCGCGTCCGGCGCGTCGGTGTAGCTCATCGTCGAGCCCGAATAGCCGAGCCCCCATTTCGGCGTGCGCGCGGGGCGCCCGGTCAGCCACGTGAAGCGCCGCGCGGCCGCGAGCGGCGTATCGGGCGACGCGATGAAGTAGTAGTCGAGATCGCCGTGCTCGGCGACGAAATAGCGGTACGGGCCGTGATAGTTGTCGAGTTCGCGGCCCATGTCGAACGAGCAGTCCGACAGCGTGTCGTAGAACAGCCCGAAGCCCTGGCATGCATCGGGCGACCACGTGATGTAGAACGGGATGTGCTTGTACAGCGGGTCCGTGTGTTTCGCGCTGTAGCCCATCGCGTCGATGTTGCGCATCTCGAAGCGTGCGCCCGTGCGGTCGAGTTCGCCCGCGCGTTCGCCGAGGCCGAAGACCTGGTCGCCGCGCTCGCGGGCGACGTAGTGATACACGCGGTCGTCCCACCAGCCGAAGTTGTACGCCTGCGTCGCGCGGTCGGCGAGTGCGACGCGCCATGCGCCATCCGCGCCGCGCATCGACCACGTGCAATGGCCGCCTTGCCGGCGCACCGCGAGCCGGATCCGCGCGGTTTCGATGCGCACGCCGTCGTCGTCCTCGGTCAGTTCGTACCCGGGCAGCGTGAAGTCGCTCAGGTCGAGGCGGTCGCGGCCGTCGAGCGGCACGTCGTCGAGACCGGGCGCGATGGTCCACGTGCGCGGGTTGCGCGCGGTCGCGTCGGGCAGCACGCGCACCCGCACGATGTCGTCCTCGAGCACGAAGATTTCGACGGTGGCGCCCGTATCGGACGCGAGCAGCACACGGTTCGCGTGGTGGCTGTCGACGCGGAACACGGGCGGATGAAGAAGCGAAGTCATGAATGCGATTCCTGGTAAAGGCGGAGATCAGGCGTGCTGCGCGAGCAGGCGTTCCTGCTTCGACTGGCCGCGGATCAGCACCGCGAGCAGCGTGACGCCGATGATGTCGAACAGGCCGAGGCACGCGAACAGCGGCGCATAGCCGATCTTGTCGGCGAGCGCGCCGACCAGCAGCGAGAAGCCGAGGCCGCCGATCCACGCGGCCATCCCGGCGAAGCCGCTCGCGGTGCCGACTTCCTCGGGGTCGAACACGTCGGCCGACAGCGTGTTGACGAGCGCGGAGATCATCTGGTGCGCGAAGCCGCCGACGCAGAAGAGTGCGATCGCGGTGTACGGCGACGACGCGAGCCCGATCATCGCCGGCCCGAGCATCAGCAGCGCGCCGAGCGCGACGCCCGCGACGCGCGACCACACGAGCGGCAGCCTGAAGCGATTCGCGAGGTAGGGCGACAGGTAGCCGCCCGCGATGCCGCCCAGGTCGGCCGCGAGAAACGGCATCCACGCGAACACCGCGATCTGCGTGAGCGGCATGTGGCGCTCGGTCGCGAGGTACAGCGGAATCCAGAAGCTGAAAGTTTGCCATGCGGGTTCCGCGAAGAAGCGCGGCAGCGCGATGGCCCAGAAGCGCCGGGCGGTGACGACGTCGCGGATGCGGCGCGTCGACACGGGCGGCATCGTGGCCTGGCCGTCGCGGATCAGCGTGCGCTCCTGCGGCGTGATGCGCGGATGAGCGGCCGGCGAACGGTACTGCGTGTACCACAGCGCGGCCCACACGAACCCGAGCGCGCCGGTGGCCATGAATGCGGCCTGCCAGCCGAACCGCATCGACAGGAACACGACGAGCGGCGGCGCGATCGCGGCGCCGAGCGACGTGCCCGCGTTGAAGTAGCCGACCGCGACGGATTTCTCGCGATCGGGAAACCACTCGGCGACGGCCTTCATCCCCGACGGAATCGCGGCGGCCTCGAACAGGCCCAGCAAGCCGCGCAGGATGCCGAGCGACAGCCAGCCCGACGCGAAGCCGTGCGCGACGCCGACCACCGACCACAGCATCGCGAACAGCGCGAACCCGAGCCGCAGCCCGATCAGATCGACGATGAACCCGCATACCGGCTGCATGATCGTGTAGCCGATCTGGAACGCGCCGACGATGTACGAGTACTGCTGCGTCGAGATCGCGAACACCTGCTTGAGCTCGGGCGCGAGCACCGCGAGGGAATTCCGTGCGAGGTAGTTGAGGATCGTGCCGAGACACACGAGCACGATGATCCACCAGCGCAACGCCTTGACTGTCTTCACTGCTGTCTCCTGTCAGGCAGGGCGGGCGCGCGGCGCCTGCCCGGTCCGTGAGGGCCATCCATTCGAGATGGCTCGTTTCATTTATTCGTACGATGTCCGATCTTGATGTGCGCCGGTTTTACCCGGTTTATATCGAAATCGCGGTGTTCGAGCGAACATTCCACCGTCATCAAACTGCAATGTTATCTGACGACTGATCATTTTCGAACATCCTATGTTCGAATGCGAATCCGGTCAACGTGAATCTGCATTCGAACGAACCTGCTTGGGGTTTTCCCGATGGCGGACGGCAAGCCGATGAGCGGCGACACCCGGCGCTCGGCCGCCAGAGGCCCGTGCGGCGGGGCCGGGCGATCTTCCGGACGGTCGATGGACACCCGGCGGGGCGTGACAACCCTGATGAAAATTTATTTCTTTTTTCGAGATAGATTGTGTAAATTGATTTTCATCCACCTTGCAACGACCCTTCGCATGACGCCTCTCGTTCCGCACGATGTCAGTCACGACGAACCCGCGATCGCCGAGCGGATCGCGTCGGCGATGCCGTTGATGACGCCGATTCACCGGCGCATGGGCGAGTTCGTGCTCGCGAACCCGTTTCGCGCGGCGACGATGCGGATCGACGAGCTCGCGCAGGCCGTGAATGCATCGATCGCGACCGCGAACCGCTTCGCGAAGGCGCTCGGTTTCGACGGCTATCCGGCGATGCGCGCGGCGCTCGTGCGGGGCTTCGAGGCCACGCTCGGACCGGTCGAACGGCTGCGTTCCGCGCAGGAGCAGGAGTCCGGCGTGCGCGGCGCCGCGTGGATCGACGCGGTATTCGACCAGGCTGCCGCCAACATCGAGAACACGCGTGCGCAACTGGACGCGGCCGATGTCGAGGCGGCGGTCGAGGCGATCGTCGGCGCGCGGCGCGTGCTGATTCTCGGCGCCGGGTCGAGCGCGTTTCTCACCGGCCTGATGGAGCACGGACTGTCCGTCTGCCATGACAGCGTGCAGTCGCTCGCGCTGCTCGGCGGCCCGTCGCACGCGGCGCGGCGCCTGTACACGGCCGATTCGCGCGATCTCGTGATCGCGCTCGCGTTTCCGCGCTACGTGAAGGACACGATCGAGCTGGCCCGTCGCGCGGCGGCGCGCGGGGCGCGCGTGCTCGGCATCTCCGACGGCCCGCAATCGCCGCTCGCGCCGATCGCGTCGCTGAACCTGTACGTCAAGGCCGAACGGCGTTTCGCGGCCACGTCGGAAGCCGCCGTGCTGACGATGATCGAGGCGCTGATCGATGCGGTCGCGCTGCGCACGCACCGGTCCGCGAAATCCGCCGCCGAGATGACCGAATTCCTGCTGCCGTGGCTCGTGCAGCCGCAAGCGGCGCTGCCGGCCACCAACCCTTCTTCCCCACGTCCGAAAAAATCATGACTTCACCCGCGATCGTCGCGATTCACGGCGGCGCAGGCACGATCCTGCGCGAAGCGATGGATACCGACACCGAACGTCGGTACCGCGCCGAACTCACCGCGATCCTGCAGGCCGCGCAGCGCGTGCTGGCCGATGGCGGCAGCGCGCTCGACGCCGTCACCGTCGCGGTGCGGATGCTCGAGGACTGCCCGCTGTTCAACGCCGGGCGCGGCGCCGTGTATACGGCCGAAGGCAAGCACGAACTCGACGCGGCGGTCATGGACGGCGCGACGCTCGGCGCCGGCGCGATCTGCTGCGCGACCCGCGTGCGCAACCCGGTGCTCGCCGCGCGGCGCGTGATGGAGGCGAGCGAGCACGTGCTGTTCGCCGGCGCGGGCGCCGATGCGTTCGCCGCCGCGCAGGGGCTCGAACTCGCGGAACCCGGCTACTTCGACACCGAATCGCGGCATGCGCAGTGGGTGAAGGCGCGCGCGGCGGCCGGCGCGATGCTCGATCACGATGCGGCGACGTTCGTGTTCGGCCAGTCGCAGCAACAGCCGCAGCCGGCCGAGCCGCTCGATCCGGACCGCAAGCACGGCACGGTCGGCGCGGTCGCGTGCGACCTGAACGGCCACATCGCGGCGGCGACGTCGACGGGCGGCATCACGAACAAGCAGCCGGGGCGCGTCGGCGATTCGCCGATCATCGGCGCCGGCTGCTACGCGGACGACGCGACCTGCGCGGTCTCGTCGACGGGCACCGGCGAGATGTTCATGCGGCTCGCGACGGCCTACGACGTCGCCGCGCAGATCGCGTATCGCGGCGCGTCGCTCGCCGACGCCGCGCACGACGTCGTGATGAACAAGCTGCCGCGTCTCGCGGGCCGCGGCGGGATCATCGCGGTCGACGCACAGGGCAACGTCGCGATGCCGTTCAACACCGAAGGGATGTACCGCGGCTACGCGCGCGTCGGTGAAGCGCCGGTCGTCGGCATCTACCGCGACGACGCGGCCTGATTCCGGATCGCACGAGGAGACACGCATGACTTCGAGCCGTAACCCGTCGCCGCTGGCGCTGCCCGAGCAGCGCGTGGTGGCCGTCGACGACCTGTCGGTCACGTTCCGCCGCGAAGGCGCGACGTTCGACGCGGTGCGCAACGTGTCGTTTCACGTCGATCGCGGCGAGACGCTCGCGATCGTCGGCGAATCGGGCTCGGGCAAGTCGGTCACGTCGCTCGCGCTGATGCGCCTCGTCGAGCACGGCGGCGGCGAGATCACGAGCGGACGGATCGCGTTCCGGCGCCGTGGCGGCGCGCTGGTCGATCTCGCGCAGGCGAGTGCCGCGACGATGCGCGGCATCCGCGGCGCGGACATCGCGATGATCTTCCAGGAGCCGATGACGTCGCTGAACCCGGTGTTCACCGTCGGCGACCAGATCAGCGAGGCGATCGCGCTGCACCAGTCGAAGGGCACGGCCGAAGCGCGCGCGGAAGCGCTGCGGCTGCTCGATCTGGTGCGCATCCCGGAAGCGCGCCGCGTGTTCGCGCGCTATCCGCACCAGTTGTCGGGCGGGATGCGGCAGCGCGTGATGATCGCGATGGCGCTGTCGTGCCGGCCCGCGCTGCTGATCGCCGACGAGCCGACGACCGCGCTCGACGTGACGATCCAGGCGCAGATCCTGCAACTGGTGCGCGGGCTGCAGGACGAAATGAACATGGGCGTGATCTTCATCACGCACGACATGGGCGTGGTGGCCGAAGTCGCCGACCGCGTGCTCGTGATGTACCGCGGCGAGAAGGTCGAGGAGGGCGGGTCGGACCGCATCTTCGCGACGCCCGCGCATCGCTACACGCGCGCGCTGCTCGCGGCCGTGCCGCGGCTCGGCTCGATGCAGGGCACCGACGCCCCCGAGAAATTCCCGCTGCTGAAGGTGGACGGCACCAGCGCGACGGCGCCGGCCCCGACCACGGCGTCCGCCGCGAACGACGCGCAGCCGCCCGTCGATCACGCCGCGCCGCCGATCCTGCGCGTGCGCGATCTCGTCACGCGCTTTCCGGTGAAGAGCGGCGTGTTCGGCCGCGTGTCGCAATACGTGCATGCGGTCGAGCGCGTGAGCTTCGAGTTGCGCGCGGGCGAGACGCTCGCGCTCGTCGGCGAATCGGGCTGCGGCAAGTCGACCACCGGTCGTTCGCTGTTGCGCCTCGTCGAATCGCAAAGCGGCTCGATCGAATTCGACGGCCGCGACATCAGCGCGTTGAAGGGCCCGGACCTGCAGGCGCTGCGCCGCAACATCCAGTTCATCTTCCAGGACCCGTTCGCCTCGCTGAACCCGCGCCTGACCGTCGGCTTCTCGATCATGGAGCCGCTGCTCGTGCACGGCGTCGCGAGCGGCGCCGAGGCGCAGGCGCGCGTCGACTGGCTGCTCGACAAGGTCGGCCTGCCGCCGGAAGCCGCGCGCCGCTATCCGCACGAATTCTCGGGCGGCCAGCGCCAGCGGATCGCGATCGCGCGTGCGCTCGCGCTGAACCCGAAGGTCGTGATCGCCGACGAGTCGGTGTCGGCGCTCGACGTGTCGGTGCAGGCGCAGATCGTCAACCTGATGCTCGACCTGCAGCGCGAGCTCGGCGTCGCGTACCTGTTCATCTCGCACGACATGGCGGTGGTCGAGCGCGTCAGCCATCGCGTCGCGGTGATGTATCTGGGCCAGATCGTCGAGATCGGCCCGCGTCGCGCGGTGTTCGAGGCGCCGCAGCATCCGTACACGAAGAAGCTGATGAGCGCGGTGCCGGTCGCCGATCCCGCGCGCCGGCATGCGCCGCGCCAGCTCGCGGCGGACGAGATTCCGAGCCCGATCCGCGCGGTCGGCGACGAGCCGGTCGTCGCGCCGCTCGTCGCGGTCGGTCCCGATCATTACGTCGCGACGCATCGCGTCGGCGGCGCGTATTGAGTGGTGGAGTCGTGCGCCGCGATGACGGCGCGCGAGTCAGCAGGCAGTCGAAACCGAAACGCCCGTGAGGCGTCACCGATTCACCGATAGGAGCCCAGCAAAATGACCCAGCAGCATCCGTTTCCGATGTTTCGTCCGCGCGCCTGCTTCGTCGCGCTCGCCGGCGCGTTCGCGCTGTCGGCCGCGCTGCCCGCGTTCGCGCAGCAGACCGCGGTGATGGCAGTGGATTCGACCTTCACGACGATGGACCCGTACGACGCGAACGACACCGTGTCGCAGGCCGTCGTCAAGTCGTTCTACCAGGGGCTGTTCGGCTTCGACAAGGACATGAAGCTCGTCAACGTGCTCGCGACCGGCTACGAGGCCAGCCCCGACGCGAAGACGTACACGATCAAGCTGCGCCCGGGCGTGAAGTTCCACGACGGCACCGATTTCAACGCGGCGGCCGTGAAGGCCAACTTCGACCGCGTGACCGATCCCGCGAACCACCTGAAGCGCTACAACATGTTCCGCGTGATCGAGAAGACCGAGGTCGTCGATCCGACCACGGTGAAGGTCACGTTGCGCGAGCCGTTCTCGGCGTTCATCAACACGCTCGCGCACCCGTCGGCCGTGATGATCTCGCCGGCCGCGCTGAAGAAGTGGGGCCGCGACATCGCGCTGCATCCGGTCGGCACCGGGCCGTTCGAGTTCGTCGAATGGAAGCAGACCGACGACCTGAAGGTGAAGAAGTTCGCCGGCTACTGGAAGAAGGGCTATCCGAAGATCGACGCGATCGACTGGAAGCCGGTGGTCGACAACAACACGCGCGCGGCGCTGATGAAGACGGGCGAAGCCGATTTCGCGTTTCGCATTCCGTTCGAGCAGGCGGCCGACCTGAAGGGCAACGCGAAGGTCGACGTCGTCGAGCGGCCGTCGATCGTGCAGCGCTACGTCTCGCTGAACATGCTGCAGAAGCCGTTCGACAACCCGAAGGTGCGCCAGGCGCTGAACTACGCGGTGAACAAGGAAGCGCTCGCGAAGGTCGCGTTCTCCGGCTTCGCGACGCCATCGACCGGCGTGGTGCCGCAGGGCGTCGATTACGCGACGAAGCTCGGCCCCTGGCCGTACGATCCGGCGAAGGCGCGTGCGCTGCTGAAGGAAGCCGGCTATCCGAACGGTTTCGAGACGACGCTGTGGTCCGCCTATAACAACTCGACGTCGCAGAAGGCGATCCAGTTCGTGCAGCAGCAGCTCGCGCAGGTCGGCGTGAAGGTGCAGGTGCAGGCACTGGAAGCCGGCGAGCGCGTCGCGAAGGTCGAGAGCGCGCCGGATCCGGCGAAGGCGCCGGTGCGGATGTACTACATCGGCTGGTCGTCGTCGACGGGCGAGGCGAACTGGGCGATCACGCCGCTGCTGGCCGGCGCGTCGGCGCCGCCGAAGCTCGTCAACACCGCGTACTACAAGAACGACACGGTCGACGGCGACCTGACGAAGGCGCTCGAGACGGTCGACCGCACGAAGAAGGCCGAGCTCTACGCCGACGCGCAGAAGCAGATCTGGGCCGATGCGCCGTGGATCTTCCTCGTGCAGGAGAAGATCGTGTATGCGCGCAGCAAGCGGTTGCAGGGCGCGTACGTGATGCCGGACGGCTCGTTCAACTTCGACGAGATCTCGCTGAAATGACGGCGGTTTGCCCGCCACGCAGTGCCGGCGGCGCGAGCCGCCGGTGCGCTGATTCGATCGGTGTCCCATGCTGAATTTCCTCGTCAAACGCCTGTTCGGCCTGCTGCCCACGCTCGCGATCGTCGCGGTGCTGGTGTTCCTGTTCGTGCACCTGCTGCCGGGCGACCCGGCGCGGCTCGCGGCTGGCCCCGAAGCCGACGACGCGACGGTCGCGCTGGTGCGCGCCGATCTCGGGCTCGACCGGCCGCTGCCCGCGCAGTTCGCGAACTTCTTCACGAAGATCGCGCACGGCGATTTCGGCATGTCGACACGCAGCAAGCGGCCGGTCTCGACCGAGATCGGCGAACGCTTCATGCCGACGCTGATGCTGACGCTCGTCAGCATGGTGTGGTCGACGCTGCTCGGCATGGCGATCGGGATCGCGTCGGCGGTCTGGCGCAATCGCTGGCCCGATCGCCTCGGGATGACGATCGCGGTGTCGGGCATCTCGTTTCCCGCGTTCGCGCTCGGCATGCTGCTGATGGAAGTGTTCTCGGTGAAGCTCGGCTGGCTGCCGGTCGTGCCGGACGGCTCGTGGAAGAGCTACGTGCTGCCGTCGCTGACGCTCGGCGCGGCGGTCGCGGCCGTGATGGCGCGTTTCACGCGCGCATCGTTCGTCGAGGTGCTGAACGAGGACTTCGTGCGCACCGCACGCGCGAAGGGCGTGCACGAGCCGATGGTCGTGCTCAAGCACTGCCTGCGCAACGCGATGATCCCGGTCGTCACGATGATGGGGCTGCAGTTCGGCTTCCTGCTCGGCGGCTCGATCGTCGTCGAGGTCGTGTTCAACTGGCCGGGGCTCGGCCGTCTGCTCGTCGACGCGGTGACGATGCGCGACTACCCGGTGATCCAGGCGATCGTGCTGCTGTTCTCGCTGGAATTCATCCTGATCAACCTGACCGTCGACGTGCTGTACGCGGTCATCAACCCGACCATCCGGTTCAAGTGAGGCGCGCATGAACGCGACTGTCCAGACCGCGGCGCCGGCCGCACCGACCGCGATCCGCACGCCGTGGCGCGAATTCTGGCGCAAGTTCCGCAAGCAGACCGTCGCGCTCGTCGCGGGCGGCTTCGTGCTGGCGCTCGTCGTGCTGGCGTTCGTCGGCCCGCACATCGTGCCGTTCGATCCGGAGAACTATTTCGACTACGACGCGCTGAACGCGGGGCCGTCGGCCGTGCACTGGTTCGGCGTCGATTCGCTCGGCCGCGACATCTTCAGCCGGATCGTCGCGGGCACGCGCATCTCGCTCGCGGCCGGCTTCTTCTCGGTGGCGCTCGGCGCGGTGATCGGCACGTTCTTCGGGCTGCTCGCCGGCTACTACGAAGGCTGGTGGGACCGCATCACGATGCGCATCGCCGACGTGCTGTTCGCGTTCCCGGGCATCCTGCTCGCAATCGGCGTGGTCGCGATCCTCGGCAACGGGATGGTCAACGTGATCTGCGCGGTCGCGATCTTCAGCATCCCGGCGTTCGCGCGGCTCGTGCGCGGCAACACGCTGATGCTCAAGCACATGACCTACGTCGAGGCCGCGCGCAGCATCGGCGCGTCCGACTGGACGATCATCATGCGGCACATCCTGCCGGGCACCGTGTCGTCGGTCGTCGTCTACTTCACGATGCGGATCGGCACGTCGATCATCACCGCCGCGAGCCTGTCGTTCCTCGGGCTCGGCGCGCAGCCGCCGACGCCGGAGTGGGGCGCGATGCTCAACGAGGCGCGCGCGGACATGGTGACGGCGCCGCACATCGCGGTGTTCCCGAGCCTGGCGATCTTCCTGACCGTGCTCGCGTTCAACCTGCTCGGCGACGGGCTGCGCGACGCGCTCGACCCGAAGCTGGAGCGCCGTTGATGCGGGCTGCACCGATGTGGACGGCGACGCTGCCGGCCGGGCCGCGCGGCACGATCGCCGACGTGCCGGGGGTGACGGTCGGCCATTGCACGCTGGATGCCGGCAACGTGCAGACGGGCGTGACCGTCGTGAAGCCGCATCCGGGCGACGTGTACCGCAGCAAGGTGCCGGCGGGGGCCGCCGTGATCAACGGTTTCGGCAAGAGCGTCGGGCTCGTGCAGGTCGATGAACTCGGCACGCTCGACACGCCGATCGCGCTGACCAACACGTTCGGCGTCGGCGCGGTCGCCCAGGCGCAGATCCGCGCGGCGATCGCGGCGAATCCGCGAATCGGCCGCGACTGGTCGACCGTCAATCCGCTCGTGTTCGAGTGCAACGACGGTTACCTGAACGACATCCAGGCGTTCGCGGTCACCGCCGCGCATTACGACGACGCGTGCCGCGCGGCGTCGCGCGACGTCGCCCGCGGCGCGGTGGGCGCCGGGCGCGGGATGTCGTGCTTCGACCTGAAAGGCGGGATCGGTTCGGCGTCGCGCGTGGCCGTCGCGGCCGGCCGCCCCTATACGGTCGGCGCGCTCGTGCTCGCGAATTTCGGCCGGCTGCCGATGCTGACGCTCGGCGGCGTGCCGCTCGGGCGCATCGTCGCGCAACGGCGCGCGGCCGAAGCGGCGCACGCTGCGCCGCCCGAGCAGGGCTCGATCATCCTGCTGCTGGCCACCGATGCGCCGCTCGACGCGCGGCAGCTGTCGCGGCTCGCGCGTCGCGCGGGGGCGGGGCTGGCCCGTACGGGTTCCGTCTACGGGCATGGCAGCGGCGACATCGCGCTCGCGTTCTCGACCGCCTACACGATCGGGCACGATGCGTCGACGATCGCGCTGCCGGCCCTCGTCGCCGATGCGGCGCTCGATCCGCTGTTCATGGCCGCGGCCGAAAGCGTCGAACACGCGATCGCCGACGCCTTGCTGCAGGCGGTGACGGTCGCCGGGCGCGACGGCCACGTGCGGCAAGCGCTGCGCGACGCGGTGCCCGATCTCGACCGGCTGTTCAACGAAGATAACGAAGGACGTTCGACCCAGTCATGAAGATCCTGATCTCGACCGACATCGAGGGTGTCGCCGGCGTATTCGCCGTCGAGCAGACGCGCGCCGGCAATCCGGAATACGAACGCGCGCGCCGCTGGATGACCGCCGAGGCGAACGCGGCGATCGAAGGCGCGTTCGCGGGCGGTGCGCAGGCCGTCTGGGTCAACGATTCGCATGGCGGCTTTCGCAACCTGCTGCCCGACGGACTCGATGCGCGCGCACGCGTCGTGCTCGGCAAGCCGCGCCTGCTCGGGATGATGGCGGGCCTCGAACAGCAGCCCGATCTCGTGTTCATGATCGGCTATCACGCGAAATCGCAGACGCGTGGCGTGCTCGCGCACACGATCAACAGCTTTGCGTTCACACACGTGTGGCTGAATGGCGTCGAGCTCGGCGAGGCCGGCCTGTACGGCGCGCTGGCGCGCGAATACGGCGCGCATGTCGCGCTCGCGACCGGCGACGACGTATTCGCCGACGAAACGCAGTCGCTGTTTCCGGACGCGCGTTTCGAGACGGTCAAGACGGCCGGCGGCGCGTCGAGCGGCGAGACGCTGACGCCCGCCGCCTCGTGTGCGCGGATCGCGACCGCCGCGCGCGAAACGGTCGCGCGGGCGCTGTCGGCCGGCGTGCGCGCCGGCGCGCATCGACCGGCGCCGGCGGCGTGCACGCTGCGCGTGCAGACGGCCGCGCTCGCCGACCTGTTCTGCGTGCTGCCGTCGCTCGAGCGCGTCGATGCGGTGACGCTGCGTTTCGACGGGCCGTCGGTCGAGCATGTGGTGCGCACGCTGAACAGCCTGTCGGCGATGTCGTTCATGCTGCGTTGACGCGTGCCGTGACGATATGCGCCGGCGCGCGGCCGAGCGCGACGCGATCGGGCGGGCCGTCGCGGCGAGCGGGAATGCTTCCATCGTCGCGGCCAGCGCGAGCGGGGTTGCGTTGACCGGACGTGGAGCGGATCGTGGATCATTCGAAGGTAACCGGCCTTTGATATCGGATCATTGATGATGGAATTCGAGCCGTGAGAAATACGCTGCTAGATCCCTACGAACACATTCCCCGGAGCGTGGTCGTGCTCGCCAACGACTTCGCGGCGGGCACGACGTTTCCGGATCACGCGCACGTGCGCGGGCAATTCGCGTTCGCGTCGCGCGGCACGATCAGCGTGTCGACGCCGCACGGGCGCTGGCTGGTGCCGCCGCAGCGCGCGTGCTGGGTGCCGGCCGGCGTGCGGCACGAAATGACGATGGCCGGGCCGGTCACGATGCTCAACGCGTTCGTATCCATCGATGCCGCGCAGGCGGCCGGCCTGCCGGCCCAGTGCGGCGTATATGGCGTGTCGCCGCTGCTGCGGCAACTGCTCGACGATGCGGTCGACCTGCCGGCGATGTACGACGTCGACGGCCGCGCGGGCAAGCTGATGGATCTGCTGGTCGCGGAAATCGCGACGATGCCGCGCCTTTCGCTGCATGCGCCGCTGCCGGCCGACGCACGGCTGGCGAAGGTGTGCCGCCACCTGTTCGCGGCGCCGTCGATCGACGCCGATCTCGACCGGGTCGCGGCCGACGCGGGCGTGAGCCGCCGCACGTTCACGCGGCAGTTCCGCGCGCAGACGGGCGTGAGTTTCGCCGCATGGCGCCAGCAGGTGTGCATGCTCGCGGCGATTGCCCGCCTGACCGACGGGCAGCCGGTGACGCGCGTCGCGCTCGATCTCGGCTACGCGAGCGCGAGTGCGTTCACGTCGGCGTTTCGCCGCATCCTGGGCGATACGCCGAGCCGCTATCTGGAGATGCGTCGCTAGGCGCCGCGACCCGGCGCAGGCTCTGCTGGTACGCGGGCCGCCGCGCCAAAAAAAATACGCGTCCGCCACCTTCGGCCAGACGCGTTTAAAGGCACTCTGTCTGAAAAAATGCGCGGGCCGCCGGCTGGGCAGCGTCGCGCATGATGCCTGTCATTGTTGCTTCTTCCGATTCAATCCTGCCGGTGCGTTGCGGATAACGAAGCATACGCCGCATAACGCGCAAACGATATCGTGTCGGCCCCACGATTGATGTGCTGTCGCAGCATGTGTTTCGATCGCGCGTTCGATATCGGGGCGGAAAGCCGATGGGGCAATCATCCGCAGCCCCGTCGGTCACGATGCGGCGCACCATCGAATGATCGCGACGGCGCATCAAAAACGCCGTGTGGCGCGATGCCTGTCGGGATCGCGCCACACGGCGATGCGGTTGTACCCGGCGCACGGGGCCGGCAAGCGCCGGCGCGTGCGTCAAACGTCGAAGAACACGGTTTCTTCCGGCCCCTGCATGCGGATGTCGAAGCGGTAGACGACCGGGCGGCCCGGCTGCGCATCGCGTTTCGCGACGAGCGTCGCGCGGCGCTCGGCCGGCACCGCGTTGAGCACGGGGTCGACCGCGTTCGCGGCGGCTTCGTCGTCGAAGTACACGCGGGTGAACGCATGGGTGAGGATGCCGCGCATCATCACGGTCACGTTGATGTGCGGCGCCTCGTCGGCGGCGACGCGGCCCGGCTTCACCGTCTCGACGACGAAGCGCTGCTGCGGGTCGGTGCCCGTGCCGACCCGCGCGAAGCCCGTGAAGCCGGATGTCGCGATGTCGTCGCGCGACGCGGGGTAGCGGCCCGCGCCGTCCACCTGCGTGAATTCGAGCACCGCGTCACCGACCACGTTGTTGTCGCCGTCGAACACCTGCCCGACCAGCAGCACATGCTCGCCTTCGGCGTGCGCCGCGGCGATCGTCGGCGTGAACAGGCTTTTCAGGTCGTAGTCGTATTGCTGCGGGCACAGGCCGTACGCGAAGTACGGGCCGACCGTCTGCGAAGGGGTTTGCTTCAGCGTCGTCATGGTTCAGCGCTCCATCGGGGTGGCGTCGCGGCCGCGCAGCACGATGTCGAATTCGTAGCCGAGCGCATAGCCTTCTTCGGTGATGTCCATCGAGAAGCGCGAGATCAGCCGATCGCGCGCGGCTTCCGGCGTGCCCTGGAAGATCGGGTCGTACGCGAGCAGCGGATCGCCGGGGAAATACATCTGCGTGACGAGACGCGAGCCGAAGTAATCGCCGAACAGCGAGAAGTGGATGTGATTCGGGCGCCACGCGTTCGGATGGTTGCCCCACGGATACGCGCCGGGCTTGATCGTCAGGAAGCGGTAGCGGCCTTCGTCGTCGGTCAGGCAACGGCCGGCGCCGAGGAAGTTCGGGTCGAGCGGCGCGTCGTGCTGGTCGACCTTGTGCACGTAGCGGCCGGCCGCATTGGCCTGCCACACCTCGACGAGCGTGTTGCGCACAGGCTTGCCGCCTTCGTCGAGCACGCGGCCGGTGACGACCATCCGCTCGCCGAGCGGCTCGCCGTTCTTCACGGCGTTCTTCGTCAGATCGTGGTCGAGCGCGCCGAGATCTTCCGCGCCGTAGACGGGCGCGTACTGGTCGCGCAACTTCTCCTTCAGCGGGATCAGCGGGCGGGTCGGGCCGCGTTTCACGGACGAACGGTACTCGGGGTGGACATAGGCCGGATGCGACGGCCAGTCGCGCGGCGTGAGGATCGTGGGGGAATCCATCGGGCGTCTCCTGATAGGTATTTCGCGAAGTGGATGGCCACGACTTTAGCCAATCCGGAAAGTTATGCAAAATGACCTTTTTTCGCGAATCGCATAACCGTTCGTTATGTTCGTCCCGGCAATGAAAATTCCGCCGGACAGGAAGCCTGTCCGGCGGAAAAAACGATCGGGCTTCGCGTCGTCGGTGACGACCCCGTGCACGGCCCTCCAGCCAGCCCGTCGCTGTTTTTTCTTTTGTTCTCGTTGTTATCCGGTCTCCCCGAGCGTGCCCGTCGTCATGGCTGGCGGGGATCGAACACGATCCCGTCGAATTCGAGCGCCAGCGTGCCGCTGCGCAGCAGGGCCGACGGTGTCGCCGCGTGGCCGGCGCCGAGCACCTCGGCCACGTACTGCGCGCAGAAACCGCGCCGCGCGCGCAGGTTGAAGCGACTGCCGAGCAGCGCATCGATTCGCCGTTCGGCCAGCGCGTGGACGTGGCGTTGCGCGTCGGCCGATGCCGCCGCGACGCGGCGCGCCAGGGCGATGCGTCCGCCGCCGGTCCGGGCGACGAAACGCGACAGCGGCGTGAGCGTCGTCCATCCGAACGCCGTCGACTCCGCGATCGCCGGTTCGTCGCCCGACGTATCGACGACGATGCCGAAGCGGTTGGCCCATGCGCCGGCAGCGCCCGTCGCGGCATCCGGTGCACCGGCTCGCTCGCGGATGAACACGAGATCGCCGACGTGGGCGCCGGCCGCCAGCGTGCGTACGGTGGCGAGCGGCATCGTGCGATCGGTGGCGCGTGCATCGCGCGGGGCGGCGTGGTGCGGTTCGCAGGCGGCTGTGTCGATTCGGGCGGTCATTTCGGCTCCGTCGTTGCATGACAGGACGGAGCGGATTATGCAGACAAGTATCCAAAAGTGCTGATGCGGATACGCGAGTAGCCTAATATCCGACCACGAGCATCATTTTTCGATACCAACATGACCGAGACTGCCCAACTCATCGAAACGCTGAAGCGCCAACTGAAGGCGCAGGGAATGACTTACCGGGACGTCGCGCGTGCGCTCGACGTCTCCGAGACGAGCGTGAAGCGGCTGTTCGCGAGCGGCCGCTTCACGCTGGAGCGCGTCGCGGAGATCGCGCAACTGCTCGGCTATACGCTCGCCGAGCTCGTGCAGGAAGCGTCGGCGTCCGCGCCGCGCCTGCGCGTGCTGACCGAGGCGCAGGAGGCGTTGCTCGTGTCGGACGAGAAACTGCTGCTCGTCGCCGTCTGCGCGATCAACTACTGGACCGTGCAGGACATCGTGTCGGCCTATCGGCTTACGCAGGCCGAGTGCGTGAAATATCTGCTGATGCTCGACCGGATGAACGTGATCGCGCTGTTGCCCGGCGACCGGATTCGCGTGCGCGTCGCGCGCGATTTCGACTGGCTGCCGGGTGGCCCGATTCGCCGCTACTTCCATGCGCACGTGCTCGACGACTTTCTCGGCAGCCGCTTCGACGGCCCGGGCGAGACGATGACGTTCCTGCAGGGGATGCTGACCGACGCGGCCGCCGCCGAGCTCGAACAGGAACTGCGGCGGCTCGCCAGCAAGGCCGCGGCGCTGCATGCCGAGTCGTCGTCCGCGCCGCTCGGGCAGAAGCACGGTACGGCCCTGCTGATCGCGAAACGGATCTGGGAGCCGACCGGATTTCACGCGCTGCGGCGCCACGGGTGACGTCGTTCCGAACGCTTGGGCCTTTCCGGAAAGTTATGCAAAATGGCGATTCATCGTAATTCGTATAACCACCCGTTATGAATAACCGTATCGCCGACGGCCGTGTCAAATTCCGGCACCTGCAGTGTTTTCTCGCGGTCGCGCAGCTGGGCGGCGTGCAGAAGGCGGCCGAAAGCCTGTCGATCACGCAACCGGCCGTGTCGAAGACGATCGCCGAGCTGGAGGCGATCCTCGGCGTGAAGCTGTTCGAGCGCGGCCGGCACGGCGCGCAGCCGACCCGCGAAGCGCAACTGTTCATGCCGCACGCGAATGCGTGCGTGCTGGCGCTGCGTCAGGGCGTCGGGCTGCTGGCGCGCGAGGGCGGGGCCGCCGCCGCGACGCTGGAAATCGGCATGCTGCCGACCGTCGCGGCCTCGCTTGCGCCGGCCTTGATGAAGGCGTTGACCGCGCGCTGGCCGCGTATCGTCGTGCGGATCGCGACGGCCGCGAACGCCGAGTTGCTCGAGCGTCTGAAATCCGGCGCGATCGAATGCGCGATCGGCCGGCTGTCGGAGCCGGAGCGAATGATCGGGCTCGCGTTCGAGCAGTTGTACAACGAGCCGCTCGTCGCGGTCGTGCGCGCCGGGCATCCGCTGCTCGCGAGCGTGGCGCCGGCCGCCGAGCTGGCGCGCTATCCGGTCGTGCTGCCGCCGTTCGGCACGTTGATCCGCCAGTCGGCCGAGCAACTGCTCGGCGCATGCGGCGCGCCGCCGCTGGATTCGTTCATCGAGGTGCTGTCGGTCTCGGTTGCGCGCGCGCTGGCGCTCGAGAACGATGCGGTCTGGTTCGTGCCGCTCTATGCCGCCGAATACGATCTGTCGGCCGGTGCGCTGGCGCGCCTGCCGCTGCCGTCGGCGGGCACCGACGAGCCGGTCGGGCTCGTGCTGCGTACCGATGCGCAGCCGTCGCCGGTCGCGCGGACGCTGATCGACGCGGTGCGCGACATCGCTCGGTCGCGGTTCGGCGATGCGCGACCGCATCGGGCACCACGCACGGCGCGCAAGCCTGCTCGCGGCAAGCGTTGATCCATCGGGCCTGGCGATGCGCCGGACCCGATCTCGTTTCTCTTTCTTGCTGCGGGACTGGCCATCCGGTCAGTAGCCGTCATCGGGTGCTTGGCATATCGTACCTTTTTTGATACGATTGGCGACAAGACGATGGCGAGACAGCAGATTCAGGTCACGCTCGGCGTGCGGTTCTTCCGGACGGCCCGCGGCCACGAGCCGGTGCGCGAATGGCTCAACGCGCTCGGGCGAGTGGAGCGAAGGGCGATCGGCGAAGAGATCAAGACCGTTCAACTCGGCTGGCCGCTCGGCATGCCGCTGGTCCGGAAGAGGGCGAAGGATCTGTGGGAGATCCGCGTGACGGTGCCGGGGCGAAGCGCACGCGTGCTGTTCACGGTCGTCGGCGACACGATGGTGCTGCTGCACGGCTTCTTCAAGCAGTCGCGGGCCACGCCGTCGGACGATCTCGACGTCACCGTCGCGCGCCTGAAAACGCTGACGCGCGCCATCTGAATTCCCCGGTTACGCTGGAGCACACCGTCTTCGACGGTCGGGCAGCCGGCAACGCCATGCACCTGGAGTACGACATGACGACCACGAACAATCCGTATATCGGCAGCGATTTCGACGCCTTCCTCGAAGCGGACGGCAATCTCGAAGCAGCCACCGCCACCGCGATCAAGCGCGTGATCGCGTGGCAGATCGGGCAGGAAATGAAGGCGCAGCAGATCACGAAAACGGCGATGGCCGCGCGGATGAAAACCAGCCGCGCCGCGCTCAACCGTCTGCTCGACGAAACCGACACGAGCCTCACGCTGGCGACGCTCGCGAGCGCGGCCGCCGCGCTCGGCAAGCGGCTCAGTTTCGAGCTGGTGCCGGCCTGACCGGCGCGAACGAATGGCGCGCGGACGGAGCGACGTGATTGTTCACGCGGCGGGGCGGCGAGCGGGCCGGTGCCGGCCCGCGTGCGCATGCCGGGTCATCGACGCGCGCCGGTGACCTGCAGGTAAAGCAACGCACAGCCCGCGAGCAGCAGCGGGCACAGGAAATACCAGCCGGTCGTCACGAACAGCCCGGCCACCGCAATGAGCGAAATCCATGCGCAGCGGTACGCGATGCCGCCGCGCGGCAGCAGCTTCAGCGCGGCCGCCGCGCCCAGCCCGTACACCATCACGAAACAGCCGGACGTGACGAGCACGAGCGGCTTCGGCCCGACGTCCGACAGCGCCGTGGCGGCCAGCGCGACGGCCGCGAGCACGGCGATCACGCCGAGGCTGCGGCGCGGCACGCCGCCGACCTGGCTGCCTTGCGCGAGCCACGCAGGCAACGCGCCATCGCGGCCAAGCGCCGCGCCGAGTTTGGCCGCGCCCGCGAAATACGCGTTCATCGTGCCGAGCGTGAGCAGCAGCGCGGCAGCCGCCGCCAACACCTGCGCATGGCCGCCGATGCCGCCCGCGATCAGTTCGGCGAGCGGCGCGCCCGATGCGCCCGCGGAAGGCCCGAGCACCGTCACGCTCGCGGCGGCAACCGACAGATACAGGAACCCGACGACCACGACCGCGATGCCGGCCGAACGCGGCATGTCGTGTGCGGGCCGGCGGAATTCGGCGGCGAGATGCGTGATCGCTTCCCAGCCGGCGAAGCTCCACACGAGCAGCGCGGCGGCCTGGCCGACCGCGAGCCAGCCGTGCGGGGCGAACGGACGCAGGTTCGCGGTGCGCGCATGCGGGGCCGACGCAAGCACCGCGGCGAGCAGCAGCGCGACGAGCAGCACCGACAACACGAGCTGCATGCGGCCCGACACGGTGACGCCGAATGCATTCGCGGCCGACACGGTCGCGATCAGCGCGGCGGCCGTGACGATGATCGTCGTGTGTCCGCCGCCCGTGACGGCCGCGACGTATGCGCCGCCGAACATCGCGGCAGCCGGCGCGCCGGCCGGCACCGCGAAATAGAAGCACCAGCCGACGATGGCCGCAGCCTTCGGGCCGAATGCGCGCCGCGCGTAGGTGGACACACCGCCCGCATCGGGATAGCGGGCGCCGAGTGCGGCGAAGGTGGCCGCGAGCGGCCCGGACAGCACGACGAGCGCCGCCCACGCGAGCAGCGAGGCCGGCCCCGCGACTTCGGCGGCGAGCGCGGGCAACGCGATCACGCCGGTGCCGAGCACCGCGCCGATATAAAGCGCGGCGCCCTGGAAAATGGTCAGCGAACCCGCGTGGTGAGCAGCGGGCGAATCGGCATGCGAAGGCATGAGCGGCAGTCTCCGGAAAACTTGTTCTGTATGGACGACGCGCGCAAGCCCGCGCGGTCGATCGTTCGATGCTACCCGAACGATGACGACCGCGCGGCCCCGCGTTCAGTAGTCTGGTGCCGCGTGGCTGTCAGCCGATGTCAGCAGGAACGCGCGAGCCGCAGCCGTGCGTCCTCGCGCGCGGCGGGCGACAGGTCGGCTGCGTAGTGGAACGTACCCGATACCAGCGACGCGACGGGCACGCCGTCGCGAAACAGCACGCGATTGCCGGCCAGCGCCGGCACCTTGTCGCCGGGCAGCAGCGTGCCGGCGAGATTCAGCGGGTCGGCGCCCGTCACGCACACGTATTGTCCATCGCCCGGTTGCCGTCGCAGTTCACGCAGGATCGGAATGGCCTCGGGCAGCGCGAACTGCTCGCCCGCGAGCCCGGCGACGAAGCGGCCGCCGCGAATCTCGCCGCGTGCTTCGAGGCGCTGCAGTACGCGCACGAGTTCGCGCCAGCTCGGCAGCCAGTCGGCTTCGCGTTCGAGCAACCGCCAGAACACGACGCCGTAGCGGCGCAGCAGCGTCCACACGATATGTTCGAGCGCGTCGGAATCGGTCGTGGCGAGGCCGCGTTTCGGCGCGGGCGCGTCGTCGTCCGACGGTGCCTGACGCTGCACGAGCGCCCAGCGGCCGGCATCGTCCATCCCGCCGATCAGCGCGCCGCCGCGTCGCGTGCGGGGCGCATAGGTCGCGCTGCGCTTGACGGCCGGCTTCAGCAGCGCGCGCAGGCCCGCGTAGCTGTCCGCATTCACGAGGCCGGCCGACACGAGTTCGCCGAGCGCCTGTTCGAGCTCGACGGGCAGCATGTGTAGCTCGTCGAGCAGGGCATCGAAGAACATCGCGCCGTGCGCGGCGAGCGCGTCGCGCACTTGCGTGGCGCGTGCGGACAGCGCCGGTTGCGCATCGGGGTCGCGCAGCGCGTGCCACGCGGAAAGATGGCGGCGCGGCAGCAGCACGATCGGCGTCGTCTTCACGGGCGTGCCGGCCGCGCGGGCCGGTGCGCCGATGCGGGTCCACACCAGCTTGCCCGAGCGGCACAGCTCGTCGAGGCCCCCCGCCGTGTAGTCGGTGAGCCGCGCGGGCAGCAGTGCGTCTTCCCATGCGCTTGCCGCCGCCTCGTAGCCTTCGAGCTGTTCGACCACGGCGGCCAGCGCGTCGCGGCCGGTGCCGCGCGTGTCGGGTGTCAGGTGCTGCCAGTGGAACAGGAAGCGCATGAAATCGGCGCGTTCGACCGGCTCGATCTCGCGACGCAGCCGCTTCACCGTATAGCGATGAATGCGTGCGAGCAGGTGGCGTTCGCACCATTCGTCCGTGGCCGCGCCCGGCGTGAAGCGTCCGCGCATCACGTAGCCTTCGCGCTCCAGCGCCGCGAGCGCCGTCGCGATCGACGCGGGCGGCAGGCCGAGCGGCGCGGCGATCGCATCGAGCGAGAGCGGCCCGAAGCCGGTGAGCCGCGCGCGGATCACGTCGACGAGTGCGGCATCGGCTTCCCACGGCTGCGCGCATGCCGCCGGCACCTTGAGCGCGGGTGTCATGCGGGCGTCGGGATGCAGCGCGCGCAGGCAGACGAGCCGTTCGACCGGTACCCACAGCGCGGCGCCGCCCGGCGTCGCGAGTTTCGTCGCGCGACGGCGTTCCGCGAGTTCCGCGAGTCGCTCGGGCCAGCCTGCGTGCGCGTGCGCCTCGCTGTCGGCGACGCAGGCGAGGGTGAGCAGCGCATCGTGCATTTCGTCGGCGTCGCGCACGAGCGGCCACGCTTCGTCGCGCACCGCGTCGATCGCGTCGACGTCGAGCGCGCCGAGATCGTCGGCCGATTCGGGATCGCTCCAGCGGCGCGACTGCACGGCCTGCGTGCGGCGCTCCTCGAGCGGCGCGTCGTCGAGGAACGCGTAGGGTTTCGCGTTGAGGATCTCGGCTGCGAGCGGCGACGGCGCGGGCAAGTCGCGCGCGATGAGCTCGATCGCGCCGCTTTCGATCCGGCGCAGCAGCGCGAGCCAGCCGTCGGTGTCCATCGCGTCGTGCAGGCAATCGTCGAGCGTCTGGTCGACGAGCGGATGATGCGGAATCTCGCGTTCGCCGACGATGTTCTCGAGGCACGCGACCTGATCGGGGAACACCGTCGCGAGCAGATCGTCGCTTTTCATCCGCTGCAGTTGCGGCGCGGTGCGCCGGCCGCCGGTGAAACGCGGCAGCGCGAGCGCGGTGGTCGCGTTCCAGCGCCAGCGCACGCCGAACATCGGCGCGTCGAGCAGCGCCTGGATCAGCACGTGCTCGGCGCTGGCCGAACGCAGGTAGCGCCACACTTCGTCGAGCGCGAAGCTGTGCGCGAGCGACAGCGACAGGATGATCGCGTCGTCGGTCGCGGCGGCCTGCAGTTCGAAGTTGAAGTTGCGACAGAAGCGCTTGCGCAGCGCGAGCCCCCATGCGCGGTTGATCCGGCTGCCGAACGGCGAATGGATCACGAGTTGCGTGCCGCCCGATTCGTCGAAGAAACGCTCCATCACGAGCGTGTCCTGCGTCGGCAACGCGCCGAGCGCGGCGCGGGTGCGCGCGAGGTAGTCGGCGATCTGGCGCGCGGCGTCGGGCGACAGGTGGAGATCGTCGACGAGCCAGCGCAACGCGGGCGCGAGGCGGCTGTCGGCGGGGGCGAGCGCGGTACCCGTTGCGGCTGGTGCGTCGGCTTCCGTTGCCGCATTGCTTACCGCGTTGCCGCCGGCACGCTTGCGCCCGCCGCTGTCGACCTGTCGGTCGCCTTCCGCGAACAGCGCGTCGAGCCGCGCGCGCAGCCGGCCCACCGCCGCCGACAGCTCGTCGCTGCGCCCGAGCCCCTCGCCGAGCCAGAACGGAATGCTCGGCGATTGCCCCTGCGCATCCTCGACCCGCACGCGGCCCGTTTCGACGCGAATGATCCGGTACGACTGGTTGCCGAGCTGGAACACGTCGCCGGCCAGGCTCTCGATCGCGAAATCCTCGTTGACGGTGCCGACCTGGATACCCTGCGGTTCGAGCAGCACCGCGTAGTCGGCCATGTCGGGGATCGTGCCGCCGGACGTGGTGGCGGTCATCATCGCGTTGCGGCGGCCGCGCACCGTGCCGCCGACCACGTCGCGGTGCAGGTACGCGCCGCGCACGCCGCGACGGCTCGTGAACCCCTCGGCGAGCATCTTCATCACTTCGTCGAAGCGCTCGCGCGTCAGCTGGGCGTACGGCGCGGCGCGCGTGAAGCTTGCATACAGCGCGTCCTCCTGCCATTCCGTGCACGCGACTTCGGCGACGATCTGCTGCGCGAGCACGTCGAGCGGCGCTTCGGGAATCCGCAGCGCATCGAGTTCGCCACGCTGCACGCAATCGAGCAGCGCCGCGCATTCGACCAGCTCGTCGCGCGACAGCGGAAACAGTCGCCCCTTCGGCACGCCGCCGACGTGGTGCCCCGAGCGGCCGACGCGCTGCAGGAACGGCGCGATGCCGCGCGGCGAGCCGACCTGGCAGACGAGATCGACGTCGCCGATGTCGATGCCGAGTTCGAGCGACGCGGTCGCGACGAGCAGCTTCAGTTCGCCGCGCTTCAGGCGCTGCTCGGCGTCGAAGCGGTGCTCCTTCGCCAGGCTGCCGTGATGCGCGGCGATCGCGTCCTTGCCGAGCCGGTCGGCGAGATGGCGCGCCATGCGCTCGGCGGTGCGGCGCGTGTTGACGAACACCAGCGTCGTGCGATGCGCGGCCGCGAGCCCGGCGATGCGGTCGTACACCTGTTCCCACACATCGGTCGCCATCACCGGTTCGAGCGGCACGTTCGGCAGCTCCAGCGCGAGGTCGCGCTCGCGTGTGTGGCCGGTGTCGACGATCGCGCAGTCGCGCGGCGCGTCGGCCGGCCCGCCGACCAGGAAGCGCGCGACCGCGTCGATCGGCTTTTGCGTGGCGGACAGCCCGATGCGCGGCAGCGCGCGCCCGGTCAATGCGTCGAGGCGTTCGAGCGACAGCGCGAGATGGCTGCCGCGCTTGGACGACGCCAGCGCATGGATTTCGTCGACGATGACCGAGCGCACGTTCGACAGCATCTGGCGACCCGACGTGGACGACAGCAGCACGTACAGCGATTCGGGAGTCGTGACGAGGATGTGCGGCGCGCGCTTGCGCAGCGCGGCGCGTTCGGCCTGCGTCGTGTCGCCGGTGCGCACCGCGGTGCGGATCGCCGGCACCGGCAGGCCGAGTTGCGCGAGCGATTCGGCGATGCCGGCGAGCGGCGCGTCGAGGTTCACGTGGATGTCGTTCGACAGCGCCTTCAGCGGCGACACGTAGACGACCAGCGTCGCGTCGGGCAGCGTGCCGTCGTGCGCGAGCGCATCGCGCACCAGATCGTCGAGCGCGCACAGGAACGCGGTGAGCGTCTTGCCGGAGCCGGTCGGCGCGGCGACGAGCGTGGAGCGGCCGGCCTTGATGTGCGGCCACGCGAGCGCCTGCGCGCCGGTCGGCGCGGCAAACGTGCGCGTGAACCACGCGGCGACGGCCGGGTGGAACACGTCGAGCGCACGGGCGGCAGGGCGGGTAGCTGTGACGTCCATCGGAGCGTTGAAATAGGGTGCGAGCGGGATGCGAGCGCGCGGACGCATCGCACGCGAATCGAATCGTCAGTGTGCCAGACGTCGCGGGTGCGTGCCGGGCATGCGTGCCGACGATTCACGCTCAGGTGGGGGCTCGCTGCGCGCTTTCAATGGACCGAAAGTTGCGTGCGCGTCGGCACGCCGATCGCGCACGGAATTGCGTCGAATTGCAACTAGACGCGATGCAGCCAGCCGAGCCACTGTTCGATCAGCGGCGCGCGCGACCACAGCGATTGCGCGAGCCACAGCGTGCCGCCCCAGGCGGCGGCCACGATGATCAGGTCGCAATGCCCGCTGTTCCACAGGTTCAGCGAGTGGCGCCGCCAGATCCACGGTACGCCGAGCGGATTCGGCCAGTCGGCGAGCAGGTGCATCACGCCGCCGCAGGCGAAGCCGAACAGCGGCGCGGCCCACAGCGGATGCGGATGATGGGTGAGCCCGTGCCACCCGAGCGCGAGCAGCGCGACCCAGCCGACGCCCCAGTGCGTGATGGTGCGATGCGTGATCCACAGGCGGCGCTTGCGGCTCCACCATGCGACTTCGAGCCAGTCGGGCGCGGTGCCGCCCGCGATGCCCGCCGCGAACGCGGCGAGCATGCCCGAGTGCCACGGGCCGGTGGCGCCGGTTTGCGCGACGAGGACGGCGGCGGCGACGCCGGCGGCGAAGCCGGATGCGTGATGCGCGTTGTGTGATGCCATACGGAGCGAGACGAAGAAACGTGAAGCGGCGCGTGCACGAAACGATGATGCGGCGCGCAAGCGGGGCGCTATCTTCGCAGATCGGGCCATGCCGCGGGCGAGGCGTTCGCAGATTTTTTTGCACGGGCGGCGAGGCGCGTCGCGCGGTTCGCAACTTTCGGTTTTTGTGCGGTGCGCGAAGGCGCGCGCCGCGGGCGATACCGAACGAGCCGCGTGCGTGTCGCGGCGCCGCAACGTGACCGGGCGCACACAATCGCCACGCTTTCGTCGCCCGTCGCGTGTTCGACCCTTTTTGTCCCCCTATACTACGAAGCCGGCAGATGGTCGTCGGCGCGCCAGCGGCCATCCACGGATCAGGTGCTCGTCGTGCCTGAAGGAGATCCACATGGGGGACATGCAATGACTACGCTGAATCGCTTCAAATCATCCGCTGCCGTGCTGGCGACGGTGGCCGGCATCGGCTTCCTGCCGAACGCGCCCGCTTACGCGAAGGGGCCGCAGCCCGCGGTCCTGACGAGTTCCGCGGTGGCGGTGGCCGACAAGTACAGCGCGGATGCCGCGGAGCGGATCTTCAAGGAGGGCGGCAATGCGATCGACGCGGCCGTCGCGATCGCGTTCACGCTCGCCGTCACGTACCCGGAAGCCGGCAACATCGGCGGCGGCGGCTTCATGACGATCTACAAGGACGGCAAGCCGTACTTCATCGATTACCGCGAGCGCGCGCCGCTCGCCGCGACGAAGGACATGTACCTCGACAAGGACGGCAACGTCGTCAAGGGCATGAGCCTGTACGGCCCGCGCGCGGTTGGCGTGCCGGGCACGGTGGCGGGCATGTGGGAAGCGCAGAAGCGCTTCGGCAAGCTGAAGTGGAAGCAGGTGCTCGCGCCGGCGATCCACTATGCGCGCGACGGCTTCGTCGTCGACGAGCAACTGGCGCAGCGCGGCGTCGACGCGTCGAAGGAGTTCGGCGGCAAGACCAACTTCGACAAGTACTTTTCCGGGCTGAAGGCCGGCGCGAACTTCAAGCAGCCCGATCTCGCCGACGTGCTGACGCGCATCGCGGACGGCGGCGCCGAAGGTTTCTACAAGGGCAAGACGGCCGAACTGATCGCCGCATCGATGAAGACGGGCGACGGCAACGGGCTGATCACGACCGAGGATCTCGCGCAGTACCGCGCGGTGTGGCGCCAGCCGGTGCAGGCAAAGTGGAACGGCTATGACGTGATCACCGCGCCGCCGCCGAGCTCGGGCGGCATCGGTCTCGTGCAGTTGCTGAAGATGAAGGCCGACCTGAAGCAGGACTTCGAGGGCGTGAAGCTCAACTCGCCGCAGTACATCCACCTCGTCGCGGAAATCGAGAAGCGCGTGTTCGCCGATCGCGCGCAGTATCTCGGCGACCCCGACTTCTACAAGGTGCCGATCGCGCAGCTGACCGACGACGCGTACATCGCGAAGCGCGCGGCCGAGGTCAACCCGAAGGAGCCGTCGGACACGAAGAGCGTGCAGCCGGGCCTCGGCACGACGATGCCGGAGAAGGCCGAAACGACGCACTTCTCGGTGGTCGACAAGTGGGGCAACGCGGTGTCGAACACGTACACGATCAACGGCTATTTCGGCTCGGGCGTGATCGCCGACGGCACGGGCATCGTGCTGAACGACGAGATGGACGACTTCTCCGCGAAGCCGGGCGTCGCGAACATGTTCGGCGTGGTCGGCAGCGACGCGAACGCGATCGAACCGAAGAAGCGCCCGCTGTCGTCGATGTCGCCGACGATCATGACGAAGGACGGCAAGGTGTCGCTGGTGATCGGCACGCCGGGCGGCTCGCGCATCTTCACGTCGATCTTCCAGGTGATCAACAACATCTACGACTTCAAGATGCCGTTGAAGGAAGCGGTCGGCGCGATGCGGTTCCATCACCAGCTGCTGCCGCCGAACACGATCTTCTGGGAGCCGTACCATCCGATCGAAGGCGAACTCGCGAAGCAGATCGAGGCACGCGGCTATACGCTGAAGGGGCAGGATTTCAGCGGCGACATCCAGGTCATCAAGATCGACGGCAAGACGCCGGAGGCGATGGCCGATCCGCGCGGACGGGGCGTGACGCGGATCATTCGTTGACTCGTGTACGATCCGTTGCAGTGATCGTGCCGACTGGAGCAGAAGCCGCCGGAATATCAGGCGGCTTTTTTTTTGCCTGAATTATTGGCAGGGTGTGTATGTTTGAAATTCAATCGTGTAGGAGCATTTGCCGAATGCATCACCGCTTCAGCAACGCATGCGCCTGCACGATCTGCTCGGCGAGCTGATTGATCGAGATGCGCCGCTCCATCGCCTGCGTGCGGATCTGTTGATACGCCTCTTCCTCGCTGATCGCGTTGTGCTGCATCAGCAGCGCCTTCGCTTCCTGCAGCGTGCGCACGGACATCGCGCGCTGTTCGAGTTGCGCGATACGGCGCCGGTATTCGTCGTGCCGGCGGCTTTGATGACACGCGAGCGCCATCGCGCTCAACAGGCCGAACGAGCGCACCGGCGTCGTGACCGCGCTCTGCGCATCGATGCGCAGCATCAGTTCGAGGATGGTCGGGCTCTCGTAGGTCGTGACGGCGATGAGCGGCGGCCGCGCGTCGTCCTCGAGCCACGGGATCGACAGGTGCAGCAGGTCGGGCCGTACCGCGAGAATCACGAGATCGACGCTTTCCGGCAGCGTCGCGGGCGGCGGCCAGCGCTGCTCGCTCGGGCAGCCGATGCGCGACAGTTGCTCGACGAGCAGCAGGCCGTTGTCGTCGTCCGGGTAGTACACCATCACGCGCAGCGAACGCAGTTCGGCGAGCAGGCGGGGCGTCGAGCGGATCGGGGTGCGGGCGCGCATCGTCGGTTACGCCTTCAGTTCGTCGGGCGCGTGCACGCGGTCGCCGAGCGAGTGCGTGACGAGGTACGGGTCGGGATGCACGCGGCGCGTCGCTTCGCGCACGATCGTGAAATTGCCGTCGGCCGTCGCGCAGCCGATGCGCGGGTACAGGCACGTGTGCTGCGTGAGCCGGTCGATCTTCACGCGGCCCTGCGGCGCATCGAATTCCGCATCCGCGAGATGCTCGACGAGCCGGTCGCGCTGGTCGGTGCCGGCGCGTGCGAGCGCATTGGCGAACAGATGGACCTGAAAATACGCGGCTTCCCACGGCGCGGACGCGCTCGCGTCGTCGCCGAAGCGCGCCTTGAGTTGCGCGATGCAGCGCCGGTTCACGTCGGAATCGATGGTCTGGAAATAGGGTGATGACGTGTAGTGCCCAGCCGCGGCCGCGCCCATCTGGCCGAGCTCGATTTCGGACGTCGTCAGGCTCGCGATCGGCATCTTGCGTGCGTCGAGGCCGGCTTGCGCATACGCGCGATAGAACGCGGCCGTGCTGTCGCCGACCAGCGTGCTGAACACGAAGTCGGGCGCCTTCGCGCGAATGTCCTCGACCACCGCCGCGAAATCCTGCTCGGACGCGACGAGCGGCATGTACACCTCGCCGAGGATCTGACCTTCCGGATGCTGCGTGACGAGGTCGATCATGATGCGGTTCGACTCGTACGGATAGATGTAGTCGGAGCCGACCAGGTACACGCGCGCGCCGAACTGCGCGGTCATGAACGCGGCGAGCTGCACGCTGTTCTGGTTCGGCGCGGCGCCGGTGTAGATCACGTTCGGCGAGAACTCGAAGCCTTCGTAGAGCGTCGGGTAGAACAGCAGCTTGTCCCACTTCTCGACGATCGGAATCAGCGCCTTGCGGCTGCTCGACATGTAGCCGCCGAACAGCACGTTCACGCGTTCGGTGGCGATCAGCTCGTCGGCGAGCCGTGCGTAGACGGCCGGGTCCGAGCACGCATCGCGCACGACGGGCACGATCTCGCAGCCGTTCGCGCCGCCCGCTTCGTTGATCTCGGCGATCGCCTGCAGCGTGCCGCGCAACTGGCTCTGGCCGAGGTGCGACGTGCATCCGCTCTGCGAGAACAATACGCCAACCTTCACACTGTTCATTCGGTCTGTCCTGTCTGTTCCGGGGAGGGCCGTCATGCGCTCAACCGCCCGGCCGCGTGCGCGACGACGGCGGGCAGGGCGTCGCCGGTCGCCGCATGCACGCAGCCGGGGCCGACGCCGAGTATTGTAGACAACCCCGGCGGCGCGCCGAACGACAAACCCGCGATCGCGACGCCGCGCTGCCGGGCCTGGCGCACCGCGTGGCGCGCATCCTCGACGAGATAGCGCGGGTCGAACACGTCGATGTCGGCGGCTTCGCCGTCGCCGATCATCAGCACGGCGGCGCGCATGCCTGCCGCTTCGCGACGCAGCAGCGCAAGCGCGTGACGCAGTGCCGCGCCGGTGCGCGTGCTCATCCCGGCGTCGGCCGCGAGCAGCGCCGCGCGACGGCCGGCGTCGAACGCGTCGCCGAAATCCTTGAAGCGCGCGTAGTACACGCGATGCCGGCCGTCGGACGTGTAGCCGTGCACGGCCCAGCGCCGTCGCTGCCGGTCGAACAGGTCGCCGAGCACGAACGCGGCGCGTTTTTCGAGCGCGGCGACCTGTGCGGCCGTCGATGCGGACAGGTCGAGCAGGATCAGCACGGGCCCGCGCGCGTCGTGGGGCACGCGGCGACGGAACACGCGCGGATCGGGCGCTTGCCTGGCGCGGCGCGCGATGCGGGCGGCAATCGCCGCGTCGACGTCGAGCGCGTCGCCATCGAGCTGGCGGCCGACGCGCCGCATCGGTTCCGACGCACGCGGCGACGGTAGCCGCTTCGCCGTGCGCCGGTCGGCCTCGATCAGCGCGGCCAGCGAGCGCGGCGGAGCCGACGTGACGGGCGCGCGCTCGACGATGGTCGTCCAGTCGCGGCGCTCGCGTCGCGTATGGCAATTCCATTCGGGATAGCGCGGCGCATCGGGTGCCGATTGAGGCTCGTCGTCGGGTTCGTCGCTTTGGCCGCCGGTCGCCGCCGACATCTCGATGCCTGCGTGGCCCGCCTGTTCGGCCGCGGCGGCGGGTTGCGCCCACAGCCACGCGTTGTCGTCGCGATACGGCAGCCACGCGCCGTCGTCGGGCTCGAAGCGCACGCGCATCTGGCCGAGATCGTTCGCGAGCCGCGACGCGATCGTGCGGAATGCGCGGTAGTCGTCGAGCCGGTCGCGCCGTTCCGCGAACCACTGCGCGCCCTTGTCGACCCACGGGTTGCCGTCGCGATACGACGGATCGAACAGCGCCTTCGCGAGCCGGGCGCACAGGCGGCCGAACGTGAGCCCTTCGCGGTCGATCGGTGCGAAAGCCGGCGCCCAGAACGTCGCCAGCCCCGGCCACGTGCGGACGAGCAGCGCCTCCACACGCGCATCCTCGATCAACCCGGCGACCGCGATACCGATCGGCGTCAGTGTGTCGGCCGGTTCGCCCGACGGCGAATGCAGCCAGTGCGCGAGCGCGTGCGCGGCCGCCGCGATGCGCGCGGCGGGCGGCAGCGTACCCGGCACGCGCAGCGCCGCATGGTCGAGCGTCGCACGCAGCGCCGCATCGTCGAGCCGCACGTCGGTCTCGTGCGCGGTCATCCCGTGCAGGAAGCGGGCGAGGTGCAGCGCGCTCATGTCGCGAAGTGCGCGGCGGCCATCGTCTGCAGCGCGGCCCGCGTGTCGGCGTCGTCGGTCGCCGCGTCGCTGATCGCGATCCGGCACGCGTCGAGCGGCGCGAGCCCCGCGACGATCAGCCGGGCCGCGTGCACGAGCAGGCGCGTCGAGGCGCCTTCGTCGAGCCCGTCGCCGGCCAGCGCACGCGTGCGCTGCGCGAGATCGACGAGCCGGCGCGCGGTGTCGCGATCGACGCCGCTTTCGCGCACGACGACCTCGGCCTCGTGCGCGGCGTCCGGATAGCCGAAGTCGATCGCGACGAAGCGTTGCCGCGTCGACGGCTTCAGCCGCCGGTGCTCGCCGTGATAGCCGGGGTTGTACGAGATCACCAGATGGAAATCCGGATGCGCATGCACGACTTCGCCGAGCCGGTCGAGCGGCAGCACGCGCCGCGAGTCCGTCAGCGGGTGGATCACGACCGTCGCGTCGGGGCGCGCCTCGACGATCTCGTCGAGATAGCAGATCGCGCCATGCCGCGCGGCGAGCGTGAGCGGCCCGTCGGCCCAGTAGGTGCCGTCGGCGTCGAGCAGGTGCCGGCCCGTCAGGTCGGCCGCGGACGTATCGTCGTTGCACGCGACCTGGATCAGCGGCAGGCCCATGCGCCACGCCATGTACTCGACGAAACGCGTCTTGCCGCAACCGGTCGGCCCTTTCAGCAGGACCGGCAGGCGCTGGCGGCAGGCCGTCTCGAACCAGTCGGCTTCGGCGCCGGCCGGCTGGTAGAACGGCGCGTCGACGATGCGGTGTCCGGCGAGCGGATCGGCGGCCAACGGTGTATCGCGTGCGCTCATCACCACCTCCCCGTCATCATCAGCATGCCGGGCAGCCAGCAGGTGCCGACACCGATCGCGATCGTGTAGCCGGGCAGGAAGCGTACGCGCCGCTTCAGCCCGAGCGCGACGAAGAACAGGAACCACAGGCTCGACCACAGCAGCCACATCGCACCGAAGCGCACGTCGTGCGACGTGCCCGCATAGACGAGCGCGCTGATCGCGACGAACAGGCAGTACCAGCCGAGCCCCGCGCCTTGCAGCCCGCGCCACTGGACGGCCGCCAGATACAGGTACGTGAACGCGAACAGCAGGCCGCCCGCGCTCGAGAAATACTGCGGGGGCGTCGATGCCTGCACGAGTCCGGCGAGGTTGATCAGCAGCGCGAGCAACCCGACGAGCAGGTTCAGGCCGGCCGCGTCGCGCGGTTCGATGCGGCCGGTCAGCGCGACGCCGTTGACGACCAGCACCGCGCCGATGAAGAAGAGAGCGACACCGAGCATGATGAAGGCTCCAGAGTGGGGCGGAGCCGTTCGCGCGGGCGGCGCGAACGACCGGGCAATGCGCGGGCTCAGCGGTGCGCGGGCGCTTCGGACGGAATGCCTTCGATCGGGCATTCGGGCGTGCCGGGTGTCGCGCGCGTCAGGCGCTCGACGGCCTGGCGCGTGCCGTCCGGATCGTTCACCCAGTTCGCGTAGAACTCGAACGGGCATTGCGCGACGCCGTTCGGCGATTCGCCGGAGCCGATCTTGCCGGTGTAGCCGCGGTGCAGCAGCTTGTACAGGTGGTTCTGCGACTGCATGTTGCGGCGCGCGTCGCGGATCAGGCTCACCGACAGTTCCGCATACTGCACGCCGTTTTCTTCCTCGCCGCATTCGCCGAGCGTGCGGCCGTCGAAGCCGACGATCGCCGAGTGCCCGAAATACGAATACACGCCGTCGAACCCGGATGCGTTCGCGACCGCGACATAGCAGTTGTTCATGAACGCCATCGCCTTCGACACGAGCACCTGCTGATCCTTTGCCGGGTACATGTAGCCCTGGCAGCGCACGACCAGCTCGGCGCCGCGCATCGCGCAATCGCGCCAGATCTCCGGATAGTTGCCGTCGTCGCAGATGATCAGGCTGATTTTGAGCCCCTTCGGCCCGTCGGCGACGTACGTGCAGTTGCCCGGATACCAGCCTTCGACGGGCACCCACGGCATGATCTTGCGGTACTTCTGCACGATCTCGCCGTGGTTGTCGATCAGCACGAGCGTGTTGTACGGCGCCTTGTTCGGGTGCTCCTCGTGGCGTTCGCCGGTCAGCGAGAACACGCCCCACACGTTGGCCTTGCGGCACGCGGCCGCGAAGATGTCGGTTTCCTCGCCGGGGATCGTCGATGCCGTGTCGTACATCTCCTTCGCGTCGTACATGATCCCGTGGGTCGAATACTCGGGAAACACGATGAGATCCATGCCGGGCAGGCCGCGCTTGATGCCGACCACGCGCTCCGCGATTTCGCGGGCGTTCGCGATCACCTCGGCGCGGGTGTGCAGGCGCGGCATCTTGTACTGGACGACGGCGACGCCGACGGCGTCGTTGCTGCTGGAAATATCGCCATGACGCATGGTGTGCTCCTGGTTCGGGTGAAGACGTGCGTTTTCGAAAGGCAAAAAAAAGCCCTTGCCTCGACGAGCGAGGCAAGGGCTTCTTTGCCGGTCCGTTCATCCGACAACGCTGTCGGATAACGGGAATGCGGATGAGTGGCCGGATGCGCGGCCGGCGAAGCGCGGGCTATCGGGCTCGCGCTGCGCACGATCGTGGGACGTCTTTGTCCGCCGGATCGATGGGATGCACTCTATGCAAAGTTTTTTTCGGACGCAACATCGCGTATACCCCTGCACGTCGTGAAGGCGGGGCGAGCGGCTCGACGTGCGGCCGGGACCGCGCATTGCGTGGCGCGCTCGTGCGGGGTCGGACGCAAGTTTGCCGGGAGCGACGCGCGGCAATCGCGATGAAACGGTGTCGCCGAAGCAATCGGCCGGTGCATCGGCGCACCGCTATAAAGTTGTGTACGCAACTTTATTCGATCCCCGCGATATACGCCGAGACGCGTTCAGCTCCGATCGTTCGCCGCGTTGCTTTCGAGGAAAGTGTCCACCGCGATCAGCGATTGTTCGTCGAGCGTGCCGAGCACGCTTTTCAGCTTCAACTGCAACTTCAGCGCATCGAGATAGCTGTCGAACAGCTTCTGCCGGATGCCCGAAATGTCGCGCCGCAGGTTCAGCGTTTCGTACGTCGTGCTGTAGCCGACCTGGTGCGCCTTCATCGACGAATCGTACGCGAGCCGCGCGGCCTGCAGCGACTGCTGCAGCGCGCGAATGCGCTTGCCGACCGATTCGAGCGCGGACAACGCCTCGCGATGATCGGTGCCCAGTTGCTCCTCGACCTCGCGCAGCCGGTTGCGATACTGCTCGGTCACGTGCTCGGCCTCGACCTGCCGGTAGTACACGCTGCCGCCGGAGAAGATCGGGATCGTCACCTGCACGCCGACCGCGCTTTGATGGAAGTCCGAGCGATCGGTGAGCCCGCGCAGGTTCGGGTTGAGTCCGCGCGAATACGACGCGAACAGGTCGACGGTCGGCAAGTGCTCGGCGCTGACACGTTTCGCGGCGAGCCGCGCGACCTGAACGTCGCGATAGGCCTGCCGGTACGCGGGGTTGTCCTGCGGCGCGTAGTCGCCGGACGGAATGCGCGGCGAAGACCCGCGCATCGCGAGCCGCGGCCAGCGCGCGAAATCGATCGTCGAGCCGAGCAAGGTCTCGTAACGCGCGCGCCGCGCGTCGACGTCGGTCTGCGCGAGCGCCTCGTCGGATTGCGCGAGGCTGCGGCGCGCCTCGATCTCGGCGGTGTCGCCGATCGTCTTCATCCCGAGCTGCGCCATGCGCCGCGTGTCGCTTTCGAGCCGCGTGAGCGCGCTGACTTCGTCGTCGGCCGATTGCAGTTTCTCGCGCGCGCTCAGCAGATCGAAGCACGCATTCGCGACCCGCAGGATCAGGTCCTGCTTCGCGACTTCCAGTTTCTGCTTCGCCGCTTCCTCGTACTCGGTCGCGCGCCGCATGTCGTACAGGTAGGGCACGTTGAACAGCGCTTGCGTCACCTGCGCGGAACCGTATGCCGCGTTGCTCGATCCGCTGACGTCGATGCCGAACAGGTTCGCGTGCGTGCCGTAGCGCCCCCATTCGAGCTGCGCGGCAGCCTGCGGCAGCATCTGCGCGCGCGCCTCGGGAAATTTCTGGCGGGCCGCGTCGTATTCGCTGCGGGCCTGCAGGTAGCGCGGATCGTGCACGGACGCGTACTGGTAGGCGGTATCGAGGCAGAACGCACGAGCGTGTGCCGGCACGCCGACTATCGTTACAGCGAACAATGTTATGGTTGCAAGTCGGGGATTCCACCTAGTCGAAAATCTTGATAGGGAAATACCCGCATCCGGTGTCGCCGACCCGCGATTCGTGCGCCTCGTTTCAAACATGGCCGTCTCCGTCTCCTGTCCGTGCCGCAATGCATTGCGGCGGGATTTAAACGTTTTGAAATTGAAATTCAAACAGCGTGAATGCCTGCTACTTGCCGTGCATCGGAAAATACGGCTGTAAGAGTGTGTCCTCCATTGAATTCCGACGCGCCCGCATGATAGCCTGATTTCGGCTGGTAATCGCAGTGATTATTAGATTAACAAGTCGCTCGGGATTAAAAGCCGTTGGTCTTTCAATGAAGGTTCTTTGCATCATCTTTATTTTTTACGAGGAGAGAATGATGAAGGTCATGACGACGGAACAGGTCAGGAATGTGCATGGCGGCGGTGCGATCAGCTCGCTGGGTAGCCTCGCCGTTGACGCCGCGCCGGTGGTGACCGCGCTCGGCCAATTCCTGCCGAGCCTCGGCAATTACCTGCAGAACCCGAAGACGTTCAATAACACCGGCAAGTAACCGCCGTGCGCGGGGAGGCGCCCCCCGCGTGAAATGCTGCGAAACAGAAGGAAAAGAATCGATCGCCGCAGTGGATATAAAGTGACTTCGAAATGCATTATTTCGAAATCGGGCGATTGTCAGGAGGCGGGAGTGCCGGATTATCGCCGTAATAAAGTGAACGGCCATTGAGCTTGCAATTGGCCGACGGCTGTTGGCATTCCGACAATATAAAGGCCACAACAAATGCGAGACATCACGGAAGAACAGGCCCGCCAGATTCGGGGCGGCGCGTCGCTTTACTCCAACTCGGCCGCCTATACGGTCGATCTCGTCAATCAGTCGATCGGGACCACGCTGCAAGGACTGATGACCCAGTACCAGGCCCACGCCGTCGAACAGTTCCGGATGTCGCTCGGCTCGTCGCGCTGAGCGGCCCGCCGAGCGGCCGGTAACGCCGATCTTCCGTCGCGGCCGGTAGCGCCGGCTGCGCCTCATGCGTATCGCGCACGACCCGCCACGGGCCCGCACTGGCTGGCCCGGGCGGCGCGTCGTCGCGCCCCGGGTGCCCGACCATGCTCTTCAATACGCGTAAAGTCCGTCCGGTCCTGCAGGACGAAGTGACGGAGTGCGGCCTGGCCTGCCTCGCGATGATCGCGTCGTGGCACGGGCGCGAAACGACGTTGCGCACGCTGCGCAACCGCTATCCGGTGCGGATCGACTCCGGCCTGTCGTTCTTCGACCTGATGGAGATCGCCAACGATCTCGGCCTGCGCGCCCGCGGGCTGCAGTTCGACGCGGGCGAGCTCGACGCGCTGAAGACGCCGTGCATCCTGCACTGGGGGATGAACCACTATGTCGTGCTGACGAAGGTCGGCTACGGCAGCGTGCATATCGTCGACCCCGCGCTCGGCGAGACGAAGCTGCCGCTCGCGCAGGCGCTCACGCACATCACCGGCTATGCGCTCGAACTGAATCCGGACATCGGGTTCACGCGGGCCGGGCAGGCCGACCGGATCCGGCTGCGCGACTACCTCGAAGGGCTGACCGGCATCCGCAAGAGCCTCGCGATCGGCATCGCGGGCGGCGTCGCCGCGCAGCTCCTGCTGCTGCTCGGCCCGTCGTACGTGCAACTGACGATCGACGAGGCGCTGAAGAAGACCGACGTCGACATCCTGTACCTGCTGACGATCCTGTTCGCGATCGTGTTCCTGTTCGACACGCTCTACGCGAACCTGGTCGGCAACATCAAGAGCTATCTGCGCAACATCGTGTCGCAGCAGTTGTCGGCGAACCTGGTCGGCCATCTCGCGCGGCTGCCGATCGGCTATTTCCTGTTTCACAACACCGGCGATTCGATCTCGCGCGTGTCGTCGGTGTCGGAGGTCGGGCGGTTTCTCGTCGACGGGCTGGTCGGCGGGCTGCTGAACATCGTCACCTGCACGCTGACGCTCGTGCTGATGCTGTACTACAGCCCCGTGCTGGCCGGCATCAGCCTCGCCGGGATGGTGCTGTTCGCATTGAGCCGGCTCGCGATCCAGCCGCAGCTGCAGGACGCGATGTCGCAGATCCTCACCCGCGGCGCCGAGGCCGACGCGCTGCTGATCGAGAACATCCGGTCCGCGCATTCGATCAAGCTGCTGTCGGCCGAAACCGCGCGCAGCAGCCTGTGGGTCAATGCGTTCACGCAGAAGCTGCAGGCGATGCGCCAGCAGGAGCGGTTGCAATTGCTGTTCGATGCGATCTCGAAGGGGATCGTGCACGTCGAGCAACTGGTGATCGTCACGTACGGCGCGTGGCTCGTGATGCACGGCCAGAGCACGATCGGCGTGATCTACGCGTTCATCCAGTACAAGAACCTGTTCGCGGACAAGTTCATCGATTCGATCCAGCTCTACGTGCGGCGCAAGGTGCTGCAGGTGCACATGGATCGCGTCGCGGACGTGCTACAGACCGAGACCGAGGAGCCGGCGCCGGACGCGGTCGTGCGGCCGGTCGACGGGTTCGACGGCGCGCTGTCGATCCGCGCGCTGTCGTACACGCCGAAGGGCGGCCAGCGGCCGATCCTGAGCGATGTGACGCTCGACGTGCCGGCCGGCAGCAAGATCGCGATCGTCGGGCGCACCGGCAGCGGCAAGACGACGCTGCTGAACCTCATCTGCGGGCTCGTGCGGCCCGCGCCCGGCACGCTGTTCGTCGGCGGCCTCGATCTCGCGGAAGTGAACCTGCGGCAATACCGCAAGCATCTCGCGGCCGTCACGCAGTCCGACCAGCTGTTTCGCGGGACGATCCGCGACAACATCACGAATTTCGCGCCCGCGCCGCGGATCGGCGCGATGTTCGACGCGGCGAAGCTCGCATGCATCCACGACGAGATCGAGCGGCTCGACCATCGCTACGACACGCCGCTCGGCGATACGCAGAAATTCCTGTCGGCCGGCCAGATGCAGCGGCTGCTGATCGCGCGGGCGCTGTATTGCGAGCCGCGCCTGCTGATCCTCGACGAGTTTTCGTCGAATCTCGACCAGACGACCACGCACGAAATCTGCCGCAACGTGCTGACGCTGCCGTGCACGATCGTGCTCGTCACGCACGATGCGTCGATCCTGTCGATGGTCGACCGGATCTACCGGATGCACGACGGCGTGCTGACCGACGCGACCGACGCGTGGCGTGCGAACGAGGAGGCGCGGTGATGCTCGGGAGACTGTTCCTGCTCAATCCGTTCTCCTATGCGTTCCTGGTGCGCCGCGCGGTGCGCGCGGTCGCGCTGCGCACGTCGCCCGCGCGCGGGCTGCGGCTGATGCGCTGGTGCTCGGGCGCGTGCCTGCGCTGCTTTCCGTGCATTCGCGAGTCGATCGAGCGCGCGGTCGCTTACATGCTGGGCGGGCACCTGAACGACGATCCGCGGCGCGTGCGGGAAGTGTCGGCCGCGATCGTGCGCGAGCTGTTCGAGGCCGAGTTCGCGGGGCTCAAGCTGCGCACGCACAGCCTCGCATCGATGAAGACGATGATCGACGGCATGGCGTGCGAGGGCGACGACCAGTTGCGCGCCGCACTCGCACGCGGCGGCCCGCTGATGCTCGCGGGGCTGCACTTCGGCAACCTGATGCTGTTCGTCACGAAGCTGCGCTTCATGATTCCCGACGATCGCAAGCTGATGGTGATCCTGCACCGCGATGCGCCGGGCGCGTTCTTCGACGATGCGCTGCGGCTCGTCGCCGAGTACGGCGCCGGCGAAGTCGAATTCATCGACATCGAGGAGCGCGTACACCTGCGGCGGCTGATCACGAGCCTGCGACGCGAGGCGCCGGTGTTCCTGCTGTTCTCCGACCTGCACGGCAAATTCGGCAAGACCAATCGCTGCCGGCTCGGCGGGCGTTGGGTGCGGATGGCCGGCGGCGGCGTGAAGCTCGCGGTCGAGCAGGGCATTCCGCTGCTGGTCGCGTATGCGACCGGCGTGCCGTTCCGCGATCGCTGCGCGGTGCATTTCACCGCGCTCGCGGCCAGCCCGCTCGCGCCGATGCTCGGCACCGACGACGACGCGTCACCGGTGCGCGCGACGCACCAGCGCATCGTCGACCGTCTCGAGCAGGCGCTCGTGCGCCAGCCCGAGCAGTGGCATTTCTGGGAACACTTCACGCCTTACCTGATGCCGGCGCCGCTGCTCGATGCGGCCGCGCGGCGTCGCTCCTGACGAGCCCGCCCCATGCCGACCTGGAATTCCGCCCTCCGAGAACAGAAGCCGTCGCGCAAGCTCGCGCGCGGCACGACCTTCGGCACCGTGATTCACGGCGTCGTCGACGTGCCGGTGTCGATGCGGTTCTTCTGCTACCTGTCGCTGGCGATGTTCGCGATGTTCGTGACCGCGCTGGTCGAGTTGAGCTACGCGAATACCGAGAGCGTGTCGGGGATGCTGACGCCGCGCTCCGGGCTGATCGGCGTCGGTGCGCCGCCGGGCTGGGCGGTACGCGAAGTCTACGTCGGCAAGGATCAGCACGTGAAGGCCGGCCAGCGGCTGCTCGCGGTGACGCGCGACACGAGCTTCGTCAGCCAGGCGAACAACGTGCAGGGGATGCGCGCGGCGCTCGACCGGCAACGCATCGAGGTGACGCAGCAGATCGACGCGGCGCGGCTCGAATACCGGTCGTCGGTGCAGCAGATCAACCAGCAGATCGCCGCGCAGGGCGAGAGCCGCGGGCTGATCGACCGGCAGATCCAGGACCAGAAGCGCATCGTCGACGAATACGGCGAACGGCGCGCACGCGTGAAGCAGCTGCTCGACGAACAGGTGGTGACGCTCGAACAGTACAACCAGGTCAACACGCAGTACCTGCAGGCCGGGCAGGCGTACCAGGACCTGCTGCTGCGCCGCGCCGAACTCGCGAAGAACGCGATGAAGCTGCGCGGCGACCTCGACACGATGCAGAGCAAGTACGACGGCGCGAACGCGGAGCTGAAGATCAAGCAGGAGGAGCTGAACGCGAAGGAATACAACATCGACGAGAACGTGAACCAGGTGCTGTACGCGCCGGCCGACGGGCAGATCGTGCGGCTCGACGTCGTGCAGGGCGGCGTGATCGACCCGCCCGGCACGCGCGTCGTCGAGATCCTGCCGGCAAAGGCCGACGGGCTGATCGCCGAGGTCTACATTCCGTCGTCGAAGGCCGGCTTCGTGAAGAAGGGGCAGGCGGTGAAGGTTGCGTACGCAAGCTATCCGGTCGAGAAGTTCGGTACGTATCGCGGCAAGGTGCTGTCGATCTCGCCCGTCGCGTTCTCGGCGAAGGAGCTGAACCTGCCGGGCGATGCGGCCGCGCCGCAGACCTACTTCAAGACCTGGGTCGAACTCGCCGAGCGCACGCCGTCGTTCGACGGGCGGCCGCTGTCGTTGCGGGCCGGGATGATGCTGAAGGCGGACATCGTGCTGGAGCGGCGCAGCCTGCTCGAATGGCTGTTCGAGCCGCTGTACCGGATTCGCCAGCGCCTGTTCGGCGTGCCGGCCTGAGCCGATGGGGAATCGCGACACACGCCGCCGCCGCGCGCGGCCGGGCACCGTGCGTCCGCTGTCGCGCTGGCTCGGTGTGACGCTGGTCGCGTGCGCGACCGCCGCGCACGCCGCGCACGCCGCACCGCAGCCCGACGGCGACACTGCATCGCGCTGGCAGGCCGGCGCCGACGGGATCGGCTTCTGGCCGGGCGGCGATGCGGACGGCTTCGATGCGCACGCATGGACGACCGATGCGGAGCCGGCGCGCGGCGCACGCAACCCATCGTCGAGCGACGGACGGCAACCCGATACCGTCCCGCTGACCGCCCGCAAGATCACGCTCGGGCAGCGAACCGGCGCAGCCGCGCGCGCCTGCGCGGCCGCGGGCGACGACGGCGCGGACGGCATCGGTTTCGACGACACCGGTGCCGGCGGCGGCTGCGATCCGGCCGCCACGCACGATGCGCCGGCCGACGATGCAGCGGCGCGCGGCGTCGTCCATGCCGACCGGATGCCGTACGAACTGCATCCGATCGATCCATCGCGGCTGCCCGATCTGCCGGCCGCGCAGGCGCCGCCCTTGCTCGAGCAACTGATGGGCGACGACCGCAACATGGTCGGTCTCGGCTGGCACTTCGTCGGGACGACCGGCCGCTCGACGCCCGTGACGACGCACACCGACGCGCTCGGGCTGAACAGTTTCCAGAACGCGGGTTCGAGCCTGTCGCTCAGCAATACGAACACGCTGGCGTTCACGTTCACGCATTTCGTCTCCGAGCACTGGGCGGCCGAACTCGGCGCCGGCATTCCGCCGGTGCTGACGCTGCGCGGGCACGGCAGCATCGCGCTGCCGCTCGACCGCATCTTTGCCGGCGTGCACGGCCGCTTTCCGCTGATCGATCTCGCGAACACGCAAAGCAACCCGCTCGCGACCACGCGGGCCTGGCTCGGCTCGGTCGTGTTCAAGTACTACCTCGGCGAGCGCGACGATCGGTTCCGCCCGTTCGCGGGCCTCGGCATCAGCTACACGCGCTTCACGAACACGAACCTGAACCCGGTGTTCCAGCGCAAGCTGGCGTCGCTCGGCGGCCTGCTCGCGGCGGGCGCGGACATCGGCAGCCTGCAGTCGCTGCTGCTCGATCCGGCGTTGTTCCAGCGGATCTGGGATGCCGGCGTCGACCTGCTGCTGTCGGGGCGGACCAACGTATCGGCGAAGGTGAAGAGCGTGTGGGAGCCGGTGTTCACCGTCGGCGCCAGCTACCAGATCACGCGCCGGTTCTGGATCACCGGGATGGTGACCTACATCCCGCTGCGCACCAGGATCACGCTCGACATCAGTCAGCCGAATCGCACGCTTGCGTCGAATACGTTCGATATTTCGGCGAATCCGGTGCTGGCCACCGTGCTGCTGAACTTCCGCTTCTGACGGGCATGGCCGCCCATTTTCATGAATTTGACGCGCGACGCTGGGATAATGGTGGGGTTTGGCTGCGTCAATGATGGAAGGAGGCCCCATGGGCGACAACGATACCCGCACCGAGACCGACAACCGCACCGATACGAGCTCGATGGAAGCGCGCCAGCGCCGTTTCGAGGAGGATCTCGTCGACGCCTACGATGAAGAGCTCGAGATGGAGCTCGACGACCGCCGCTTCGACGACGGTGAGGACCTGCTGTTCTCGCCCGAGCGCCGCGAAGCGCGCAAGGAATATTTCCGCGAGCTGTTCCGCTTGCAGGGCGAGCTCGTGAAGCTGCAGGACTGGGTCGTGCACACCGGGCATCGGCTCGTCGTCATTTTCGAAGGGCGCGACGCGGCCGGCAAGGGCGGTGCGATCAAGCGCATCACGCAGCGCCTGAACCCGCGCGTGTGCCGGGTCGCCGCGCTGCCCGCACCGAACAACCGCGAGCGTACGCAGTGGTACTTCCAGCGCTATGTCGCGCATCTGCCGGCCGGCGGCGAGATCGTGCTGTTCGACCGCAGCTGGTACAACCGCGCGGGCGTCGAGCGCGTGATGAATTTCTGCACCGACGACGAGTACGAGGAATTTTTCCGGTCGGTGCCCGAGTTCGAGAAGATGCTGGTGCGCAGCGGGATCCAGATCGTCAAGTACTGGTTCTCGATCACCGATCACGAGCAGGAGCTGCGCTTCCAGAGCCGCATCGAGGATCCGCTGAAGCAGTGGAAGCTGAGCCCGATGGATCTCGAAAGCCGCCGCCGCTGGGAGGCTTATACGGCCGCGAAGGAAGAGATGCTGCAGCGCACGCATATTCCCGAGGCGCCGTGGTGGGTCGTGCAGGCGGTCGACAAGAAGCGCGCGCGGCTGAACTGCATTCACCATCTGCTCGGCCAGGTGCCGTATCACGAGGTGCCGCGTCCGACGATCGATCTGCCGCAGCGCGAACATCACGAGGATTACATTCGCCGGCCGGTGCCGGACAACATGATCGTGCCGGACGTTTATTGACCATTCGAGCCGGTCGACACGCGATGTGACGAAGCGCGCCGCATGATGCGGCGCGTTTTTTTGAGGTATTCCGGTCGATGGCGGGCGATGCGGTGCGACAGGTTTTACGGTCTTTCAAGATGTCGGATTGACGGTCGCGAAAGCGTACCGTCATGTTCGCGTCGATATGCGTCGACACCGTTGAAACGGTGCGATTCCGGCGCACTGAGGAAAAACCAGTCGCGCCGAGGGTCCCAAGCGGTAGCCGGAACCTGAGAGACCTTGTAAAAAGTGGAGCGTGCGCCGCGCGGGCTTGTCGCCGCAGCGGCTCACATCTCCGGAAAGCCCGAGCGCCCCTGCGTCAGGTCGAACAGTTCGACTCTTGCCGCGGCTTCGGCGGTTTCGGGCAGCTTGATCACGAGCTTCACCGTCATTCCGTACGCGCTGTCCACCAGCGCGTAGCCCGCCTGTTCGATCCAGCGGCGCACGCGCGCCTCTTCCGGGTAGCCGATCTCGATCGCGAGCCGCGTGTACCGAATGCGCTCGACGCGCTCGGCATCGAGCAGCGCCGACGCGATCGCATCCGTGTACGCACGCACCAGCCCGCCCGCGCCGAGTTTCACGCCGCCGTAGTAACGCACGACCGCGCCGAGCACGCCGTCGAGGTCGTGATGGCGCAGCACTTCGAGGATCGGCCGGCCCGCCGTGCCCGACGGCTCGCCGTCGTCCGACATACCCGACTGGCCGCCCGCCAGCAGCGCCCAGCACACGTGGGTGGCCGCCGGATGTTCGTCGCGCAGGCGTTGCAGTACCTGCATCGCGGCATCGCGATCCTCGACGGGAACCGCGTACGCGATGAAACGGCTCTTGCGGATTTCGAGTTCGCGGATGTAGGTGGTGGCGAGCGAGTAACTCATGCGTCGCGACGCGGAAAATGGTGGAAAATCAAGGCGATGATGATGTGTCGATGCTTTTGGCGTTGGCCCGCGGACGGATGGATATCGTCTGCATGAACGGAGGGCGAAGGCACGATTTTACCGTGCCAGGCATACGCGGCGTCGATGGACGCGTTGGCCGGTACGGGATTCGTCACCGAAGACCATGCAGGGCAGGCATCGCATCAGCGCACGCCGACCGACGACCGGAGCGCCGCGCCCAGCGTGCGTAGCGCCTGCCGGGCGCGCGCATCGGTCAGGCTCGAGTAGAGCACCACGTCGCGCGTCGGCAACGGCGGCAGCCCGTAACGCATCCCCACGTCCACGGTGCCGGCGGGCGCCACGCGATGCCCGAGCGCCGCGACGGCCAGCCCCGCGGACACCGCCGCGCCGATCGTCGCCACGCCGCCGCCGACAAAGACCTCCGTCCACGCGACCCCGGCCTGGTCCAGCGCGTCGACCGCCATGCGGCGCACGCTGCACGGTTCGGCCTGCGTCGCGAGCCGCAGCGGTTGCGGCGGACGGTACTCGAAATCGGCCGCCGCCATCCAGCCGAACGACTCCGACAGGATGGTTTCGCCGTCGAGCCGCCGGCTGTCGTGTTGCAGCGCGACGGCCGCGTCGAGCTGGCCGCGGTCGAACGCGTCGAGCACGTCGCGCGATGCGGCGACGCGAATCTCCAGCACGAGCGCCGGCTCCGCTTCGCTCATCCGCCGCAGCAGCATCGGCAGGTCGGCGCCGACGACATGGTGGCTGACACCGATTACCAGCCGCCGCTGGCTCGTGCCGAACGCGCTGATTGCTCCGTGGTGAGCGGCCACCAGTTCGCGCGCCGGCTCGAGGAACGCGGTGCCGTCGGCCGACAGGCGAACCTGCCGCGGCGTGCGTTCCAGCAGGCGGCGGCCGAGCCCGTCTTCCAGCCGCTTGATCTTCAGGCTCACCGCGGACTGCGTCGTGTCCAGCACTTCCGCGGCCCGCGTGAAGCTCTTGAGGTCGGCGGTCAGCACGAATGCCTGCACGGCTTCGATGTCGAGCGTTTTCATCACACCCTCGTCCATTTCAGAATCGAATCATTGAAATATTCTGCCATCTCCTTTTCAAATGATTCAAGGTCTTCTACGCTGCGTTCATGCCGTCCGGAATGCCGTCCGTTTCTTTCGCCAGGAGTCGATCATGTTGACCGCGTACTACGTGCACCGCCTGCCGGCGGACTACGATCTCGACATCATCCGCGATCGCGTGCGCGAGCGCGGCCGGCTATGGGACGACACGCCCGACCTGCTGTTCAAGGGCTTCCTGCTGCGTGAGGCCGGCCGCCACGGCGCGACGGAAAACGGCTACGCGTCGTTTTACCTGTGGCGCAACGAGCAGGCGTTCGCGCGGTTCGTGACGGACGGCCGCTATCGGGTCGTCACGGACAGCTTCGGCCGCGCGCCGATCGACACGCAGATTGCGCTCGACGCGCGCAAGGGCAGTGCGTCGACGGGACGTTTCGCGCGTCTGGAGACGATCGAGATTCCGGCGGACGCCGATCTCGATGCGGTCCTGGCGCGAGAGATCGCACGCAATCGCGAAGCGGCGGCACGGCAGGGCGTGGTCGCGGCGGCCGTCAGTCTCGATCCGCTGCGCTGGCGGCTGACGCGTGCGCTCGTGACCGAACATGAACCGGACGACGGCGGCGCGGGCACGATGTACCAGGTCCTGCATCTGGCGAGACCGTTGCTCGACACGCTGGAAGCGGGCGGCGCGTGATGGCCGGCATCGCGTCGCGACTGCCGGCAGGGGTGGTGATTGCCGCGCATCTGGCGGGCGTGGTGGCGGGCATCGTCGCGATCGCGGCGCTCGCGACGGTGCTGGCGTTGCTGTTCAGGTAACGCGTTGCAGTGCAGCGACGGTTGATGCGGGGGCGCCGCGCATGCGATGCACGGCGCCCCCGGCCGCTTCTTCGTCGCTCGCTCAGTGGCTTTGCAAGCGGATATCGCGCGACGACGCGCCGACATACACGGTTCCGCCCGACACGACCCGCCAGCCGTTGCGCGACGTATCCCAGACGCTTTGCATCCGCGGCGACACGGTTATGTGCACACGCCGTGCCTCGCCCGGATTCAGCCGGATCTTCTCCCAGCCGACCAGCCGCTTGGGCGGCTCGTCCTTGTACGGCACGCCGAGATAGACCTGCGGTATTTCCGCGCCGGCCACGCGCCCGTCGTTGCGCACGGTAAACGCGACGCTCAGTGAGCCATCCCATTGCTTCGACACCGACAGTCCCGAATACGCGAAGTGCGTATACGACAGGCCGTAGCCGAACTCGAACATCGGCTTGATGTTGCGCGCGTCATACCAGCGATAGCCCATGTTCAGCTTTTCCGCGTACACCGGGTCGGTCTCGAACGCGCCGTTTTGCCCCCACGTCGGCGAATCCTGATCGCGCGCCGGGAAGGTCACGGGCAGCTTGCCGGACGGGTTGACCGCGCCGAACAGCACGTTCGCGATCGCCTTGCCGCCGGCTTCGCCCGGATACCATGCCTCGACGATGGCCGACACGTTGTCCTTCCACGGCATCAGTACCGGATTGCCGCTCTGGACGACGACGATCGTATGCGGATTCGCACGCGCGACGGCTTCGACGAGCGCATTCTGGTTCGACGGGTTCGCGAGGCTCAGGCTTTGCAGGTCGCCGAAATCCTCGCCAGCCGGCTGCGCGACCACGACGATCGCGACGTCCGAGCGGCCGGCGAGCGCCGCGGCCTGGTCGATCTCCTGCTGCGTGTACGCGCGGAACGGCGACTGCTGGTCGCTGTTGCCCGCATACGTGACCTGCGCGGCCGGCGCCAGCGCGCGGATCGCCGCGACGATCGGCACGTCGACCTTGAGCCACGGATTGCGCCACCAGCTGCACCCGGTCGACGACCCGAACGTCAGGCCGCCGCAGCCTGCGAACGAACCCGTTACGGGATCGCGCGTGTTGCCCGAGCCGCCGCCGGACAGCACGGCCGCATCCGCATGGCCGCCGATCACGGCGATACGCGACAGCGCCGACGCGACGAGCGGCAACTGGTTGCCGTCGTTCTTCAGCAGCACGATCGACTGCTCGGAAGCCGCCTGCGCGAACCGGTTGCCGGCCGCGAAATCGATCGTGCCGCCGCCTTTGGCCGGATCGTCCATCACGCCGACGCGGATCATCACCGCGAGCTTGCGGCGCACCATGTCGTCGAGGCGCGCGGTCGACACCGAGCCGTTCGCGATCGCCTGCTTGACGGCTGCCGGCGTCAGGTACACGCTCGGCCCGACGTCTTCTTCCTCGTCGAGCCCGGCGTTGATCGCGGCAGCGGTGCTGTGCGTGGCGCCCCAGTCGGACTGTACCTGGCCCTGGAAGCCCCATTCGTTCTTCAGCACGTCGTTCAGCAGGTGAGGGTTCTCGCACGCATAGGCGCCGTTCAGGCGGTTGTAGCTGCACATCACGCTGCCGGGCCGGCCGCGCTTCGCGGCGATCTCGAACGGCAGCAGGTACAGCTCGCGCAGCGTGCGTTCGTCGATCTGCGTATTGCCGCCCATCCGGCCGTGCTCCTGCTCGTTGCCCGCGTAGTGCTTGATCGTCGCGATGACTTTCTGCCGCTGCGTGGCGAGCGTGCGTTCGGCGAGCAGATTGCCGGCGAGCAACGGATCCTCGCCGAGATACTCGAACAGGCGGCCGCCGCGCGGCTCGCGCGCGAGATTGGTGCCGCCGCCGAGCCCCATGCCGAATCCTTGCGCGCGCAACTGGATCGCGACCTGCTTGCCGAAGTCGTACGACAGCCGCCGATCCCAGCTGGCGGCAACCGCGATCGTCGCGGGGAACGTCGTGCTGGCCTGCGACGTGCTGCCGGAGCCGGTGGCCGAATCGACCATGTTCAGATCGGGAATGCCGAGCCGCGGCACGCCCTGGATGTACCCGGCGCCGCCGCCCGGCACCTTCGACATTTCGTATTGCGAATGAATGAACTGGAGTTTCTCGTCGAGCGTCATCTTGCGCACGAGCAGATCGGCGCGCCGTTGCGCGGCCACCGATGCGAACGCGTCGGTGGCGTCGCCCTGCGCATTGAAATCGGCGTCGCCGGCGTAGGCGGTGGTGCAGAGGGTCGCTGCCAGCACGACGGCCGGCCAGAGGGTGTCCCGCATGTTGCTCTCCATGATCGTATTGCCGGTTGTTCGGATGATGTCTGGAGCTGCGCACGTCCGGTGGATTCGCACCGGACGCATTCGGCTGGCGATGCAGGGTGGTTGCGCGTCGGCATGCCAGACCAGGCGGGGAATCGTTACGGCCGGTTGGGCTCGACCGGTCAATGCGGGCGGCGACGCGCAGGCCGCCCGGCATTGTCGAATCGGATGTAGCGATTCTCTGCTGCGACTAATGGTATGAATGTAGTTTGACTACAGCATCGGTGTTTCTACCGATACGTGCGATCTTTATTTCGTAGTCGCGCGAGGTGGCGTGGGGAGGCGGTCATCGTTCCCGATCGACGGTGTGTGATCGGGTAAGAAGTACTGGGCGGAAAGCGGTTTTGCGGGTAAGTCGGCGGGGCGCAGATCGATTCGTTGCATGCGCATCGAACGGAGACTTGGGTCATTTCACGCACTGTGCGTCGAATTCGCCGCTTTTATTCTGGCGCGGGCGTGTATGAACGACCGTGCGCGCTCATTCCCGTTGATTGCCGACTTGTTCGGATCGCGATTGAATTGCGACGATATGGAGCGTTTGAATGACAGCAGAATTTCCGGCTACATACGTTGTGGGTACCTCGGCCGGCCTCACGGCCCGCCCGCTTCTGCAGGAACTGGTCGATCTTCCGATGAGCGTGAGGCGGTTCGGCGTCAAGGGTGATGGCGTGACCGACGACACGGCGGCGCTTCAGGTGGCGCTCAACGCGGGGATTCCGCTGTATTTCCCGCCGGGGACTTACCTGTACGGCAATACGCTGAAGGCAACGGCGTCGATCGTCGGCGCAGGGTGGGACTCGATCCTGCAATGCACGACATCGCAAGGCCAGAATTCGGCGATTTACTGGAGCGGCGCCAGTCATTTCAACATCCGCAATCTGCAATTCTTTTCAGCGAATACGACCGCGTATTACCCGGACGAGAACGCCGGCTCGATCAACTTGCGGGACTGCAGCCAGTTCGAAATCTCGGGGTGCAAGTTCAACAATGCGGCCGGTGGCGGCGCGCTGATGCGCAGTTGCGTCAACGGCAAGGTGTTCGGCAATACGCTGCTCGACATCTGGCATGACGGCATTCATGTAACCAAGGCCAGCGCGGATATCACGATTACGAACAATGAAGTGATCAACGGCGGCGACGACGCATTCGCGGTGGTCGGTTACTTCAATGAGGGCGTCCGGCCTCGCCGGATCACGATCGCCAATAACCGGGTGGTAGGCACCAAATACGCACGCGGCATCGCGATCGTCGGGGCTCAGGACATCACCGTGGCCGACAACCAGATCTACAACCCGATGGCGGCCGGTATTTATGTCGCGTCGGAACTGACGAGCGTGTATCAGTCGTACGGCAACGACAATGTGACGGTCGCGAACAACCTCCTGGATACGTGCGGCGTTCAATCCAACATCGGCGCGATAGTCAATGCGCCCAATGGACCGCTCGGCTATGGCGCATTGGTGGTGACCGCGACGGCAGGCTTCAACAATTCGAACATCACGATCGTCAACAACACGATCAAGAATGCAGCGGGGGCGCCGATCGGGCTGTGGCAGCCGAGCGGAAACAACATCCACGTCAACATCTCGCAGAACACGATCACCAATGCATGGGATCCGAACAACAAGAACGGATTCCCGTTGACGACGATCGCCGCGACGTCGGGCGCCGCGACGCTGAACTTTGCCAATACCCCGGGTGTCGCGGTCGGCATGGCGGCCTGGTATTTCAACGGGTCGACCAGCGTGCCGATCGGTACGGTCATGGCGGCGGGCGCGTCGACGGTCACGCTCGAGCAGAATGCGACAGTGCCGAGCGGCGGAACCGTGATCTTCGCCGGGGTCGGGTTGTTCGGCGCGACGATCAAGACTACCGCGTCGGCCGCGAGCGGCGCGACATCGTTGACGTTTGCCACGACGACGGGGGTGCCCTACAACGACAACTACGGTTTCGGCGCGCCCGGAGACGAAACGACAGGCGTGTCGATCGGACAGGGCGTCAGCGGGACCAACATCGCGGCCGGCACCTTCGTGACCGGCGTGACGGGGAGTGTGGTCACGCTGAGCAAGGCGACGACCGGCACCGTGGCGAGCGGTGCTTCGATCGTCTTTACCCCGATGGTTTGCATGACGTCCCAAACGATCACGACATCGGCTGCTGCCGCGGCGGGAACCAACACGCTGACGTTCACGCCGTATCCGTCGGCACGCGGCTGCGCGGTGGGACAAGGTGTCACCGCAACGAATATCCCGGTCGGCACGTACGTAACGTCGGTTTCCGGTAACGGAAATGGTCCGACCGTGACGCTGTCGAACAATGTCACGGGCAGCGGAATCGCCAGCGGCACATCGATCACGTTCACCGGCACTGGCGGACTGAGCGCCGTTTCCGGCATCGCGCTGTACAACACGCGAGGGTGCATCGTCTCGAAGAATCAATTCTCCGGCATCGCAAAGGACGCAATCTACGTGGACGGATCCTGTACGTCGTTCACCGAAGTCAGCGGCAATACCGGTGAAAACATCGGCTGCTGCAACGGCTTCGCCCGCCTCGTCACGGTCGGTGCGCTCGCGGCCGGCGCATCGCTCAAGTTGCGCGGAAACTACATGGCCCAGCCGGTCAACTATCCACGCGCGATCAATGCGCTGATCTCGTCGAGCTCATGGGCCTACACGTCGTGGAGCGAAGACAACATCGCGCAAAACGGTTTCGTCGGCTTCGGTGTGCAACTGACGCCGGTTGTGCAGGCGGTGGGGGCTTCGCCATGGACGTTCGCGAACACTTACCCGAGCGCGGTCAGCCTGTCGGTTGCCGGAGGCACCGTGTCGTCGATCGGCGTGTCCCGAAACGGGCAGGCTGCCTATGCGTGCGGACTGACGAACGGGATGATCGATCTCAAGCCCGGCGACGCGATGACGGTCACCTATAGCGTTGCGCCCGCTGTCACGATGATTCCGCGGCTGGGCCAGTAACGCACGGCGCCGTTCCGGCATTCAGGCGACCAGCAGGTATCAAACGAGTCTGTCAACCACACTCTCAGGATCGATATGGCATTCCAGCTCAAGGATCGCGTCCAGGAAACGACCACGTCCACCGGCACGGGGGCGTTGTCCCTTGCCGGTGCAATGACGGGATTCCGCACATTTTCGTCCGTGTGCGCCAACGCCGATACGTTCTATTACGGGCTGCAAGCCGTAACGGGTACCGGTGTCCCGAGCGGGAACTGGGAGATCGGCATCGGCACATACAACGCCAGCGCGAACACGCTGTCGCGCACCACCGTGCTGGCGTCGAGCAATGGCGGTGCGGTCGTCAATCTTGCCGCAGGTACCACCCAGGTATGGATGGATTTACCGGCAGCGCTTCCGGCCAATCTGCCGGTCAGCGCCAAATATTTTGGTGCGAAGGGGAACACCAGGATCGTCAACGATGGCGTCACGACATCGGGGTCCACCGCGTTTTCGTCGGCCTCGGCGGCGTTCACCGCGGCGGACGTCGGCAAGCGTATCGACATTGCGACGACGAACGCCAGCGGCGCTGCAACGCTGGTCGTTTCCACCACGATCGCGGCGTTCGTCAGCGCAACGCAGGTCACGCTTGCGAAAGCGGCCAATGCGTCGGCGACAGGGGCGAATGTGGTCTATGGCAGTGACGACGGCCCGGCCCTGACGGCCTGGTTGAACTACCTGATGACCATCTGGCCGGTCAAAGGCGACCTGCCTGCCGGGGTCTACTATTCCAGCCTCGCGCTTCCCCCGATCACGAAGCCGATCGCCGTGTTCGGGCATTCGGCGCGCACCTCGATCATCCAGTTCGGCGCGGGGGTCAGCGGCCAATGCCTGACGGTATTGAACGCGGGTTTCAACAATGAAGCGACGGATTTGCCGCAAACCGGCAACGTGTCATGGACGTCCAACATGGCCGTCCTCGCCGGGTGCGTCCTGCGCGACTTTACCCTTCAGGGCAATCGCGCATGCGCATCGCTGCAACATGGCCTGGTGTTGCAGGGCAACGTGGACTGGCTCGACGTCGCTCACGTGAACTGTCTGTATTTTCGCGGAGGCGGCGTGCTGTGGATGGACACCGGCAGCGGATCGACGCAAGCACGCGCCACCGTGCGCGAAGTCAATCTGAACACGATGAAGATCAGACACTGCGGCGACCTGTCGACGAATACGCCCAGTTTCGGCATCTACCTCGATGACAGCCCGGCTGCCCCTACGTCCGATTCATCGAACCTGTTCAACCTGAACAATATCGACATCATCTTCAGTTACGGTACCGCACTGGCCGTGCAGGACCGGCGCACGTCGAATACCGGTGTTTCGCTGTACGGAATCCAAGCGAGAAACATCGTGCTGCACGACCGGATGACCACGATGGGGCTGAGCGGCGGCCGGATGTTCAGCGTCATCGGGCAAGTCACCAACTGCCTGTTCGACATCAACTTCCCGTTGAGCGCACGTAACGACTACGCGGCGGAGATCCTGCCGAACCCGAATTTCAATGTTTATCCCACGGACAATGAATTTACCTTCGCGTTCCCGAAGACGGTAAAGGGGGTGACGATCGGGAACATCGGCTACAACACGATCAGGTTCAGGAATTATTTCGGATGCGCCGAGGCGGTATTCATTTCCACCGAGAGTCCGTACAACCTGAGAATCGATTGCGAGACCGACAGCGTGTTTCAGCAGGTCACTTCGGCGCTGGTGTTGACGGGGACGGGCGCCGTCGCGATTCCGGGCTGGTCGTTCGGTACGACGCCGAACCTGTCGATCTTCATGCCGGTCAACGCAGTCAACGGGACAGGCGACACGACGCTGGCGACCATTTTCGGCATCACGGGCACGATCGCGCGTTCCGGAAGCGTCACGGCCGGAACCGACACCTATACGTTTACGCCGTCTTCATCCAGTACCGCGTACATTCCTGCCGGCGAATACTTTTCGAAGATATGTGTCGACGCGTCGCAAGGCAACGGGGTTTCCGGGCGCTACAAATATATTCCCGAGGACCGCTACGGACGCGCGGTCAACAGCGCGTGGGCCAGCGGGCGCCTGCTGCAGATGTGGCCGTGGCAATTCCACGTCGAAAATGCGACCGGGCTGGTCCGTTACAGCTACGGGGTGCCGACGGCCGACAGCGCGGGCAATGCGCTGGCGGTTTGGTCCAACGGCTTCGTCGGCACCAGTTCGACGCCCGGCGTGACCGGCATCAGCAAACTGACGGCGAACTATGCGTCGCCGACGATGCTGACCAACCTGGTCGGCGGGATCGACGGCCAGTCGGTCAGGATCATCGCGACCAACGGCAACTGCACGATCGCGAACAACGCGAACATCCAGACGACGACCGGGGGAAACGTCGTCATGGCGAGCGGGCAGGTCCTGACCTTTACGTTCGACGCGACGCTGAACAAGTGGTGTGGTGGTTAGTAATCCGAGGGCGTGATGGCTTATTGAGAACGTAGCGGTCACCCGCGTACGTCTCGCCGTTCGGGCGCTGAAAGTCCGGGCGGGGAGTCGTCTCGTTGATCGTGCATCGTATGGCGACACGCATCGTGTCGCTCACGCGAGGTCGCGGCGTATTCCCGCCCGGATGAATGAAGCGGCGTGCATCACCGGATGGTGTGGGGCCGGCTCGCACGCCGGCTTGCCCGAGGCCGACACGCGGACTCACTTGGTGATCAGCGCGCCCGTCAAACCCGCGCTGATCGCCGGCAGCAGCAGATTCAACACGCGGCTGGCCCGGACGAGCCCGGTATTGTCGACATAGACGATGTCCTTCGACGCGAGCGGGAACTGGTTCGCGAGCAGCATCGAAACCGGCGACTTCATGTCGAGTCGATAGACCACGGGATCGCTGTCGTCTGCCTTGCGCAGTACGAAGACCTGTTTGGCATTCGACGTCTGCTGGTTCAGTTGGCCTGCCTGTGCGAGTGCTTCGTTCAGCGTGAGCGAACCGTCACGTTGCGGCGGTACGGCCAGCGGTTTGTTCACCTCACCCATCACGTAGACGGGGTTGTCTTCGCGTGCACTCACGTGGAGCAGGTCGCCTGGCTGCAGCATGATGGCGGCGGGGTTTTTGCCCGTTTGCATCATCCGCGCGACATTCACCGGATACGTCGTTCCATTGCGCGTAATCGTTACACGACTTTGATCCGCGGTCGGTGCAAAGCCGCCGGCACGATTGACCGCTTCGACGAGGGTCATCGGAATGTCGTTGATCGCCTGCGAACCGGGTGCGCGCACTTCACCATCCACATACACCTGCTCCGCGCGGAACGACGCCACGCGAACGGTCACCTGCGGCTTCACGAATACCTTCCTGAGCTCGGCACTGACTTCCCGCTGAACCTGCGCCGCAGTTTTTCCTGCCACGTGGATCGGTCGCGTCATGTATGGAAACTGCACGTTACCGTCGCCATCGATCACGAAACCAGGCGCGGCGTCGGAGGACTTGGTGTTCGGCGTCGGCTGGCCGGCGGCGGTAGCGAATTCGGGGTGATCCCACACGGTGATCTGCAATACGTCGCCAGGACCGAGCTTGTAGCTGCTCGGCTTGCCGAGCAGATTGTCCGGAACGGGCAACGCGGAGTGGCTCTTCTGCTGCGCACGAATCAGCCCGATCAACGTCAGGTCGATCTGCTTGACCGGAACCTTCATGTCGCTGGTTACGTCACCGTTCTCGTCAGTCGTGACCGGCAATGCAGGCGAGGATGCCATGTGCTGGCCCGGCGCAAAGGCACAGGCGGAAAGCAGGGCGGAAATCGCCAGGTAAAGGGCAGCGCGCATTCGGCGTCCTGTCGGGTTGTTCTGGTCCGGCACTGACGTGTCGAATCGTTGGTGGTTGCTCATGTCGTCATTCAGCATGGTTAAACGAGAAACATTGATGCGACGCACATGCGTGGATACTCGCCGTTTTCCGGGCCGCCGGCGACAGACATGGCGGGCGTTCATCCCCCTGCCCATATGCTGGCCGTCCCGATCAACCGACTGTCGGACGCCTCGAAGTCATCGCATGCTGTCGGGTGAACCGGCCGACCCGAGATTGATTCCCGCATGGATCATGTTGGATGAACCACGGAAAAAAGGATGTGCGTTAGTTCACCAAGCCGCGGATGGCAGGTCGGATTGGCCGCTCGAGATGCGTGGCTGACGTGGGCCAAAAACAGGGCCAAACCTTGTCGAGCGAGTGAGTTCAGGGAGGCCGGGCACGTTGTGTCGAACCGCTCCTCGACGTCGTACGAGACGGGGTGGCAACCCGGAGGTTCGCTTACTCGGAGCTTCTTAATGTAAGGAATCGCACTCAGAAAACCACGCATTTATCGCATAGTGACCTGAACAGGCAAGGGCATTTGTTTCTGTTCGGGACTCGGCGGTGCGGTCGTGCATGCAGGCGGTCGGACGCAGACAAGTGCCTCGCATGATGTGCCGAGAGAATGACCCGGATCGACTGGCGCGACATGCGTGATCAATAGCACGCACGGTGACAGGATGCCCGTCAGAATGGCAATTTGGGAGCGTATGCATGACATTGGATAGGCCTTCATCGAAGCAATCCCGAGACCGGCCGGGAAGTGTTTCTCGCAACGGGGTTGACTTCACGCTGGTCCAGTTGCTGGAAAACGTGTTCGATCACGGGCGTGTTTTCCTGGCCGTTTTCCTGGGATGTTTGCTGCTGGCGCTCGTGTATGCCATTGCGGCAACACCGGTGTACTCCGTGGATACGTTGATCCAGGTCCAGGAAAACAAGCACAGTGCGCTCGGTTCGCTATCCGAAATTTCGAACGCGCTGGATATCGAGAACTCGGCCGTAGTCGGCGAGATCGATATCGCGCGCTCGCGCGCGGTCGTCACCCAGGCCATTGACGCTACCGTCGCGCAGGTGGATGTGTCGGTCCGGAATACGATTCCGCTCGTTGGCGGTTTACTCGGTTCGATATTGCCGAAGGATCGCAATGGCCTCGTCGAGCCGTGGTTCAATACGCCGTTCTGGGCGTGGGGTGGCGAGAGGATCGAGTTCACCAAATTCGACGTTCCGGATGCGCAGCTCGGCAAGAAACTGGAGCTCGACTATCTCGACGGCAATCGCTTCCTGTTGAAGGACAGCAATGATCAAGAGGTGTTGACCGGGAAAGTCGGCCAACCGAGCGAAGCCAACGGATATCGGGTAGAGATATCGCGCATCGTGGCACGCGTCGGTACGGAATTCCGCGTGCGCCGTGTCGCCACGCCGGTGCGACTCGAGGCGGTCCTGAAAAAACTGAACGGCGCGGAAACGAAACGCCAGTCGGGCATCATGCAACTGAGTTTCGAAGACCCCGACCCGGTGTTTGCCGCGCGGCTGCTCAACGCCATTGCCACCGCCTATCTGGATGCCAAGGCGAAGCGACGCTCGGAGGACGCCGAACACAGTCTGACGTTTCTCGACACGCAATTGCCGCTGGTGAAGAAGCGACTGGAGCAGGCTGAACATGCGTTGAACGAGTTTCGCAATGCGCAGGGGTCGATCGATGCGCAAGGTGATGTGCAACTGCTTATCGACCAGTTGGCCTTGGTCGAAAAGTCACGGCTCGAAGCCAAGCTCGAGTATCAGGATCTGGCGTCGAAGTATGTCGCCGGACAGCCTCAGCTCACCGCGGTAGCCAGCAAGCTGAAGACGCTCGATCAACAGTCGGCGGAATTGAAAAGCAGGGTTGCGCGCTTGCCGTCGCAGCAGCAGACCTATTTGCGTCTGTCACGCGACGTCGATGTCAATAATCAGCTCTATATCGGCTTGATGAACAACGCGCAGCAGCTGCAAATTGCCAAGGCGGGCACGGTCGGCAATGCGTCCGTCATCGACAAGGCCGATGTCAGCGACAAACCGGTTCAGCCGAAGCGCCTGCTCGTCATCGTGCTGGGTGCGGCAATCGGATTGATATTGGGCGTTGCTGCGGCACAAGGCTGCGCGCTGTTTTTCCAGCGCGTCCGGAATCCGGAGCAATTGGAGCAAGTGGCCGGCGTCCCGGTGCTGGGCATTCTCCCGGTCTCGCCCCATCAGGTCGAGGCCGACCTGAACGACCGGGCAGCGTTCATTGCTGCCAGGGAGTATCCGGATACGCCGCTGACCGAAGCGCTGGACAATCTGGCTCTGTTGCTGCGTTACGGGCCGAGTGCTGAGCAGGGGAAATCAAGGGTCGTTCTGATCACGTCGCCGGAGCCGGCGCAGGGCAGGTCGATGATTTCCGCCAATCTCGCCTACCTCTTATCGGAAAGCGGTCTCAAAACCTTGCTTGTGCGCACCGATGCGGACGAATCGGGCGGAGATCGACACGTGGCGGTGAAGTACCAGAAAGGATTGTCGGATGTCGTGACCGGTTCGCTGGAACTCGGGAAGGCGATCGTCCACATCCGTGAAAATTTCGATGTGCTGCCTGCCGGAAAACGTGTCGAGCCGTGGCGACACCTGTTCGAAACGAAACGGCTCGAGCCGTTGATCACCGCATGGCGAAGCGAATACGACGTGGTCGTCGTGGATGCGCCGTCGGCGCGCCCGGCGGCGAACGTCGCGATGTTGTCGAGGCTCATGGACGTCACGTTGATGGTGGCGCGACAAGGTTCGGTCAGCTACGCCGGCGTGGTGGATGCGATCCGGAATTTGAATCGGGTCGGCGTGAAGGTAGACGGGCTGGTATTCAACGGCTTTCAGCCTTCACCGTTGCAGTGGAGCCATTACGCGAACGTCCGTCGACATACGAAAGCGGTCAAGTCGCGGATAGAGCCGGGCGACGTCGTACCCAATGCATTTCTGTTCAGGGCATGGGAGCGGGTAAGAAAGGGACTGCTGAGAAATGTTGCCTGATGTCGCTTGCATGGGTCGATTCGCTGGTTCATGACGGAATCAAGCGATATGGCGGGATGTTTCAGCGCGCCCGTCACAAGCGCGATGCACGTTGGGGCACCGGCGCAGGTTCGCGCAAGGGCGCAATCGTGCGGCGGCCGCGGCGTGCGCAGGCTCGGCCGGGGTGCCGCCGGTGGAACGAATTTCGGGTTGCAGCATGATAGATAAGACTACGCGAGCGATACCGGTCACCGGCCCCATATCCGCAACCGGGGTGACGATATCGACGCTACTCGCGCTTGCATTTGTGATCAACGCGATGATGCCGGCGCTCGGAATGAAAGCGGAGAGCGCCACATGCACGTTGTTGTTGGCAACATCGGGGCTCGTCGTCCTGGTCAAGTATCGTCCGGTGTTTGCCGTGACGGTGCTCTATGTGCTCGCGATCGGGCTGACCGCATTTCTTGCCGGCGTGGGACTGGAGGACGGTGGATACCTGCGGGAAACCGATATCTCGGGTGAGGCGACCGGCGCTTTCAGCCGACTCCTTTCGTTCTATCTGGTTTTTGTCGTCTGTGCGCTCGTTGCATTCGACCGGTTCCTGGATGAGCGCCCGTCGCACAAGTCGATCAGGGCGCGGATTGCATTGCAACCTGTCAGCGTGGCGATGGGGTTCGCACTTGCGGCCGCGATCATCGTGACCGGTGTGCTGGCGGGGTTGACGTCGGGATTCTCGCTGTTTACCGGCATCAACCGGTATGCGTTGCGCAACGACGCGTCGAACGGCGCGATGTTCAATCTGTTCCTGAACAATCAGACCTTCATGGGTTTTTTGCTGGGCACCATCGCCACCAGTTCCAATAAACGCATCCGGTGGTTGGCGATCGTCACGATGGCGGTCGATCTCGGGCTCAACGTGCTGCATGGGGAGCAGTTCATGGCGGTGCTGCATATCGGCCTGTGCTCGCTGGCGCCGTTCATCGCGATTCATGCGATGAACGGCAAACCGGTCGTGCGTTATCTGGGTATCGGTGCGGGACTGGCGTTGTTGCTCGGCACCGTTTCCATCATTTACGCCTACCGGGGGCAGGGGCTGGAAGTGGCCGATGTGATCTCGTCGCGCTTTTTGCTGCAGGGGCAGCCGTGGTACGTGGTGGACGGTGATGCGCGCATGTTCGCGGCGCCGGCGCTGGGTGGCGCGGCTGCTTTTTGGCGTTTCGTGAACTCTCTCGCTTCCTGGACGATGCCGACCTTTTTCGACGATTCCCAACCGAGTGGTTTGCGTGACTTGATGGTTTCGTATATGGAGCCTCAGCTCCTCAAGGCCTACATCTTCGACGACGTCACGTTCACGATGGGAAACATGGCGGTGCCGGTGTATTGGTTTGGTTATGCCGGGGGGGCGGCCTTCGTCGCGATGACCGGCGTCGTGTACGGCGCGCTGGCCGCGTTGCAGATCCTGGTCACGATGCGTGGCGGGGTTGTGATGTTGTGGCTGATGGCGAAGGTCTTTTCGTATGCGACCTTTGCCGTTCAGCAAGGCGATTACTGGATGATGTTCGGTTCGCGCACGGCTTTCTATGCGTTGGCCGCGCTGGCCTGGTGGTACGTGATCGACCGGAAGCATTCCGGCGCGAGCTGAGGCGGCATGCGCCTGGGTCGTCGCGCGAAACGAGGGCGATGTCGACGACCGGAACCGTTTCGGTCGATGCGTCGAGCGTGGATGTCGCGTCGCGAACGTACGGGCGATGGATTCGACTTCGATCGCAGCGCCGGAAAGTCGTGACGAGACACCCCGGTTTTTACTATTTCAGCCATGTCCCACTCGAACGATTCGAAGCGATTTCACCATGTCGATGCCATGCGCGCGGTTGCGGTGATACTCGTCATATGGACGCACTATGCCGAGCGATTCGCTCCGCTGGCGGGCTCGCAATACATGCTCGACACGCTGCAGCGCTCCATGAATTTCGGGCGTGTTGGCGTGGTGGTGTTTTTCGCGATCAGCGGCATGCTGATTCCAAGCAGCCTGCACGGGGAGGTTGGTGCGGGAACGAAGCGGTTTCTCGTTCGAAGATTCTTCCGGCTATACCCGGCTTACTGGTTGGCGCTGCCTTTGGGATATTTTGTCCATTGGTATCTGTTCGATAAAAAGATGGATGTCGATGGAATCGTCGCGAACGTCACCATGATGCCCGCCGCATTCGGAGAGAGCCTGATATTGCCGCATGGTTGGACGCTGGAGACAGAACTGGTTTTTTACGGGCTGTGTCTGGTCCTGTTCTGGAGCGGCGTACTTCACCGGATGTTCTGTCTGTGCGTTGTCAGTATCGGATTGACAGGGCTGTTCGTGATGATCGTCGGATTGAAACTCGCTCCGGCCGGTATGCCCAGCGAATACAAGACCATGCCATATCATCTCGGCATCATGTTTTGGGGCGCGTGCTTTCGCCAGGCATACGACACGCCTCTCAAATTGCTGCGCGCGGGATGGCCGTGGCGTGGTGCTCCGGGCCGAATCGCGATCACTTACCGATCGGCGGCAGCCGGCCTGACGGCGGTGATGGCAAGTGTCGCGCTGATGGGGGCGCTCAGCGATTGGCGACATCACAACATGGAGCACTTTCCGACTTCGCTCGCTTACTTCATCGGCATCGTGATGTTCACCGCATTGGCGACGATTCTGAAGCTCCGCATTCGCCTGCTTTCATGGCTCGGCGAGATCAGTTACTCGATCTACTTGCTGCATAGCCTTCCGCTGTTTGCAATGTTCTGGTTGTGCCAGCGTTTCCACATTACTGGTTGGCCGCTCGGTCTCTACATGATCGTACCGATCCTGCCTTTGATTCCGTTGTCTTGGGCCGGCTATCGGTTGTGCGAAGCACCGTTTGTGCAGTTTGCGCGTACGCTCACCGCGCGCCGGAGAAGCAATCTGTTTGCCTCCGGCGAGGCTGATGGCTGACGCTTGATTGGCGCAGATCGGCCCGCGGCACCAGGGCCGGTTGGAAAAGATCAAACGCGGATGGTTCGCGGGAGCGGGAAACGGCGCCCGATATCTTCCGGGGGATGCTGGAGTCGGCATGAAACGGATATCGGTTGGTCCCGGGCGATTGACGGGGAACACGCCCTGTAACGGATTTCACTAGCGTTTATTAAAACAAGGATAAGACCATGACACCTGTCCAGTTTGATGGATGCGTCGGCTGGCTTCACGAGGGCACCCGAACACACGGCATCGTCATTTGCGAGCCGCTCGGTCACGAAGCACTCTGGCTTCACAAACTCGTGCGTTCACTCGCCGAGCATCTTTCGGAGCGCGGCTTTCCTGTGCTGCGCTTTCATTACCCGGCAAGTGGCGATTCGCTCGGCGACGAAAGCGATCCCGGTCGCTTCGGCCAGATGCTCGGTAGCGTTCGATCCGCCGTACACGCGTTGCGAGAGCGCGTCGCGCTGGACCGTCTGACGCTCATCGGGGTGCGTGCCGGCGCGGCCGTGGCGCTTCTCGCCGCGGACGGCATCCCCGGGCTTACGCGTTTCGTCGCGCTTGCGCCCGTCGTGCGCGGTCGCGGCTACCTCCGCGAGCTCTCCGTCGTCGCGCAACATTGGCTCGACAACGCCCCGCCGACCGTGCGAGGCGCGGTTCGCGACGAGAAACCCCTGAACATACTCGGACACACGTACCCCGACGATCTGGTCGACGCGCTTCGGCGTATCGATCTGTTGCAGGCTGCCCGTCAATCGGGCACGTTGCCGGCGCGCGCATTGCTTGTCGATGCACCGTACGGCGACAGTGCGATGCTATCGGACGCGTTGCAGGCACGTGGTGTCGCGGTCAGCGTTCATGCATGCGCGGACTGGGCGGCCGCAATGCGAGAGCCGCACTGGTCGCGGTGGCCGGCGGCATTGCTCGACACGATTGCGGGCTGGTTCGACGACGATCCCGAGCCGGCCGTCAACGCGCCCGCGCGATGCCTCGACCCCGGCGTGGTACTCACGGGACAAGGGAGCGTCGAACGAATCGTTCGCGTGGGACCGCGGCAACTGGTCGGGGTGCTGTGCGAGCCGACCGAAGACATCATGCGGGCCGCCGCGCCAACGCTCCTGATCACGAATACGGCGGCCAATTCGCGCGTCGCGGACGGACGTTTCGCCGTCCGGCTGGCCCGGTCGCTCGCCGCGCAAGGCATCTGCAGCCTGCGGATCGATGCGAGCGGAATCGGCGACAGCGGCACGCATGCGCGTGACGATCAATCGGACATCCCGTATTCGGATCAGGTGATCACCGACATGGTTTCGGCGGCAGAGTGGCTGAAAGAGGCCGGGCATCACAAGGTTGTCACATTCGGGATTTGCTCCGGCGCGTACACGTCGCTTCATGCCGCGTCGAGCGGGCAGCTTGCCGGCGCGATCGCGATCAATCTCCCGGTTTTCGTGTGGCCTCGCGGAGAGACGCTCGCGAACGTGATCAAGAATCAGACGAATTCGATGCGAGGCTATCTGGCATCGTTGCGCAGTATTGGAAAGTGGCGTCGCCTGCTGCGCAGTGGTCGTGATCTGCGTCCGGTTCTGCGCGGATTAACGCGCTTCGTCGCAGATTTCATGTGGGTGCCGGTCATGCGTGCCGCGGAACGGGTCGGGTGGTGCCCGGGCAAGGATACGCCGCGAGGATTGCTGCGCGACATGTCGGCGCGCGGCATTCGCACCCATCTGATTTACGGCACGTTCGATCCCGGTGTCGATACGCTGGTACGGCATTTCGGCCCTGCTTCGCGTGCGTTTGCCCGTTTGCCGAACATGTCGGTCGATCTGCGGGATGCCGTCGATCATTCATTGTACGGCACTGCTGCCGCGCAATATGTCATCGACCGGTGTACTGGGCTGCTTGCCGGTTGGCGGGCGCCGGCAGAGCTGGCGGCACCGGAGAAAACGAAACATTTGATGGCGTCGCATTCACGCAAGCGGCGCACCGAATCGACACTCTAGGTCGCAGCGGTACCGTTGCCGCCGGGCAGGTAGGGTGAACCGGTTCTGAGTGACCATGCGAACAGATTCGTCGTTTCCGGTACGTTATCGTAGCGACGTAGTGTTTCACAGGGCCACTCGCCAGACGCACGTAGCGCCGTGGCTCCGCTCAGGAATGCCGATGAAACGAACTTGCCACGACTGCCGGAAATTGCGTAAATTTTACTGTTTGCAAGCGGTCTGTGATATTGCGCAGATCGCGTCTCGACGCGAAGACGATGACGGGGCGTTGAACTTCGGGCCTGATGCACGTCGAGGCCCGGCGTGATGCGCGTGTTGGTCATCAACGACTTCGTTCGAAAGGGAGGCGCGGAGGAGGTATACCGAATGTCCGTCGACGTGCTGCGCGCACGCAATGACGTGTCGGTCGAAACCTTCGACGAGCATGCGCTGCCCGGGGACGAAAATATTCGGCGCGCCCGTGTGTGGTCGCGTGCGACTGCGCATGCGCTCGGCGCGCTGCTCGACCGGTTTCGGCCACAACGCATTCTCGTACACAATTATCACAATCGCCTGTCGAGCGCGATCCTGCCCGTGCTTGCCCGCTACAAGCGGCGCTCGGGGTGTAGCCTGTACATGACGGCGCACGACTACCATCTCGTGTTCTACAATCCGAGCCTGCAGATCTATTCCGGCGGGCAGACGAAGCCGTTGTCGCTCGACCAGCTGCACGGCGTCCGGCGCTTCGTCTCTGTCGCCAGTCCGCACGGCATTCTCCACGACGTCGTGAAGAAGTTGCATTGGCACACGGTCAATGCGCTTTTCGACCCGCTCGGCCTGTTCGACGAAATCCTGTGTCCAAGCCCGTTCATGCGCGACCTGATCGCGCGATTCGGGCGCACCCGCGCCACGCTGCTATCGAATCCGATCGACGCGGCATTGGTTCCCCGCGCACCGAAACCGGCGCAGCGCGCGCGTCTGGATCTGGCGTTCGTCGGTCGTATCGAAGAGGACAAGGGCCTGGCGCCGTTTCTCGCGCTGATGGCCGATTCCGCCGGTGAAGCGATTGCATCGCTTACCGTTTATGGCGAAGGATCGGAGCGCGCTCGTCTCGAGGAATGCCACGCCGGCCTCGTCAAGGACGGAAGGCTGCGCTTTGCCGGCCGTCTCGACCATGCCGCGCTGTTCGCCGAGCTGCCGACGCACGACGCGCTTGTGCTTCCGTCGATCTGGGTGGAAAACGCCCCCCTCGTGATAGTCGAAGCCGCGGTCCTGGGCCTGCCGGTACTGGTGAACGACATCGGAAGTTTGTCGACGTTTGGCGACGAGATCGGCAACAAGATCCTCTATCGCAACACCCCCGAAGCGTTCTCGCGGGCAATCGACGCGCTACGCGCCCACCTCGACGACGGCACACGTCGCTACGACTGGTCGCGTTACTCGGTCGATTGCTACGCGTCGTCTCTGTATGCTGCACTCGGCATCGACCAGCATGCACCGCGCGTGCATGCCTGTTGACAGGCGATGCACTGTCCATCTTCAGTCAAGAAAGCACGATGACCGCCGTTCGAAAAAACTTCGCCATGTTGTTTGCGTTGCAGATCTCGACGTACGTCGTGCCGCTCGTCACGCTGCCGCTCTTGACCCGTGTGCTCGGCCCTCAACAGTACGGTCGGCTGTCGTTCGTGCTCGCGGTGACCACGTATTTCATCAATCTGGTGAATTACAGCTTCGACCTGACGGCAACGCCGCGTGTCGCGCTTGCGCGCGACAAGGTCGAGCGATCGAGCATTTTCTGGACGACCATCAGCGCGCAGTGGCTGATAACCATCGCGGGCTTCGCAGTACTCGTTGCGATGACGTCATTGATTCCGTACTTCGAGGCCGAGCGCACGGCGCTGCTGCTCGAATTCGGGATGGCAATCGGCGCCGCGCTTACGCCAGGGTGGTACTTTCAGGGCATTCAGAAACTGAGCGTGTTCAGCATGACGGTGGTCGGATATCGCGCACTCAGCGTCGCCGCCTTCTTCCTGTGGGTTCGCACCCCGGACGATATCCTGTACGCGGTCGCCATCAACGCGGCCGTGCCATTGCTCTGCGGAGCTACCTTGCTTGCTTACCTGTTTTTTTGCCGTGAGATCGCGCGTGTCCGCGTGCGGTTCGCCGATATTACCGAAGCGTTGAAAGGCGGCACGCAGGTGTTCCTCGCGTCGACGTCGATCTCGTTCTACGCATCGACCAACACCGTCCTGCTGAGTATCGTTTCCGGTCACGTCGCCGCAGGCTATTTTGCCGCCGGCGACAAGCTGATCCGTGCCGCTGTCGGCATGCTGCAGCCGCTGAGGGCAACGACATACCCGCATATCACTTACCTGATGCATAACGCACGTGACGAAGCGTTTGCGTTCCTGCGCAAGCTGATTGTCGTGCAGGGCGCGCTCGTGCTCGCAATGTCGGCAACGATCTACGAGTTCGCGCCGCTCGCCGTCCGGATCCTGTACGGAACCACGTTCGAGCCGACAGTCGCCGTACTGCGTTGTCTCGCCCTGGTACCGTTCATGGCATGCATGACCGATCTCTTTGGCGTTCAAACGATGCTGCCGCTGGGCATGAAGCGTGTCTTCAGCACCATTCTGATCTCGTCCGGCTTGCTGAACGTCACGATACTGCCGCCGCTTGCGTCGCTGTTTGCGGAGCGTGGGGCCGCCATTGCCGTCTTGATGGTCGAAACGACGGTGGCCGTCGTACTCATGTACGTGCTTTTCCGCGAACGGGTTGGCCTGATCAACATGCCGGCGAGATCGAGGTAACGCGGTTCGCGAGGCGACAGGTTGCGCTGCCGTCACGACGATTGCGAGGCAGGGCGACGGTGCGTGTCTTGATTGCGACGACCGCAGGCGCGAGCGCGGCGGGGTATGACGCGGCTCGCGGCCTCGGTCATGGCGACGACTTGTGTCGATCGCCTACAGCCTTTCGAATATTTCCGTCATCATTTTTGCGCTTTTGCTCCAGCAATATTTTTCCGCGTGATGGATTCCCTTCCGCTTGAGCTCGGCTCTGAGATCGTCGGAATCCAGCAGGCGCCGCAATTTTTCCGCAATGTCGTCCTGCGAATATGGATCGCAGTACAGCGTCGCATCGGAGCAGACCTCCGGTAGCGCCGCGGCTTTTCCGACGATCGTCGGACAGCCGTATCGCATCGCTTCAAGGGGCGGAATACCGAAACCTTCGTAAATTGACGGATACAGGAAGCAAACCGCATTTTGATACAGCGCCTTCAGTTGCTCGTCGCTGATGTAGCCGACGTACTTGATGTTCGGTTCTGCCGCCGCTACATGATCCTGGTTGCCGAACACGGTCGTGTTTCTCATCCCGACGATGACGAGATCGACCGACGGATCGTCGAGTTGCCGAAATGCCGCGATGAGCCGGCCGAAGTTCTTGGTGGGATTCATGCTGCTGACCGCGAGCACGAACCGGTTCGGCGTCAGCGAATGTGCGTCGAGCACGCTCGCGTCGGGCTCCAGCGAGTCGAGGTGATCCGCCCCGAGCGGAACGACGCTGATTTTCTCGGTGGAGATACCGCAGTGGTACGCGAGGCGATCCCGTGAAAAACGGGAATTGGTCAGCACGCAAGCGGAGGTTCTCGCCAGGATCCAGAACATGATCCGGTACCACATCCGAAACGACCGCGAAAAATGTGCAGGCGTGTCGAATACCGCCGCATCATGCATGTAGATGATCTGGTTGCGGATGAAAATGGACGCCGAATTGCCGAGATTGACGAGGCGCCCGGAGCGGGCGAAAAACGGCAGGACCAGTTGCTCCCAGACGACGCCTTTGTGAATGCCGACCTTGACGGTCCGCGCTCCATTCACCTCGACGCCAGGCTGGGGAGGCATAAGGAGGGTCACCGGGTCTTGCGGCTGAAACTTGATGAGCGCGGCGATCAGCTCGCGCGCCACTCGTTGCACTCCGGTCGTCTTCTGTGTCGTAAATCGACCGTTGTAAAGGAGCTGTTTCGGTTTTTTGAAAGCGGTCATGTCCATCATTGCATATCGAATTCAGAATCGGGCCTTGATGTGATCCAGGGCAACCGGTTCGAAACCGCGAGTACCGGCGTGAGACTCGACGGTATCCAGACCGTACAAGGCGTGCCACTGCCGGAAGACCGTGTTCATCGAAAACCTTTGAACCGCCCGCGTTCGGGCCGCGGCACCCATTTTTTCGCGAAGTTGCCGGTCGTCGCGCAGCTTGGTCAGATACGCGGCCATCTCGTCGACGCTTGACGCGACATATCCGGTCACGCCGTGAACCACCACATCGCGATTGCCGACGACGTCCGTCACCACGGCCGGGATGCCAGCAACCTGGGCCTCGATCAATGCGACCGGCATGCCTTCCCAGCGAGAGGTCTGGACATAGATGTCCAGTCCCGACGTGAGTGCCAGCGCGTGCGCGCGAGTCACCCAGCCGCTGCAGATGACGGCCTTGCCCTGGCGCGGATCCGGAATCTCGTTGGCGTCGCCGCCGATCCAGAGGAAGTCGACGTCGGCGCGCCGCAGTTTGGCGGCGAGTTCGACGAATGCATGATGGTTCTTCTGAAACGATGCCCGACCGCTCATTCCGATCACGGTTTTGCCATCGTCTCGTGTTCGGCGGGGCAGGATCTCGGCAACATCGACACCGTTTTCCACGAGGACGGCCGATTTGGCGCGGACCTTTTCCTTGATCTCGCCGAGTTCGCTGCCCGAGCAAGCGACAATGGTGCCGCCGATATGCGCGGCGATGCGTTCGAAGTTCAGATAGGCGCTTTGCCGCATGCGCGAAATGTCGAAGCGCAGGAACGAAAGCCCGTGAGGCGAATAGAGGACCCTGGCATCGGGGGCGGCAATCCTCGAAGCGAGACGCCCCAGCACACCGGCCTTCGACGAATGCAGATGAATCGCGGCCGGTCTGCAGTCGCGAAGAATCCTGACCAGCGCGCGTACGCTCAGCAGATCCTGCCGGATGCTGACCTCGCGAGTCATGTCGACGTGGATCAGCTTCACGTCAGGCCGAAACAGCGTCGAGAAATCGGCCGGTGTTTCCGGTCGAATCGAGTGCAGTACCGTTACGTCGATGCCGGCCGCCGCGGCATGGTTGGCAAGCTGGGTCAACATCGACAGCACGCCGCCACCGAACGCCTCGGCGATATGAACGATCTTTTTTGTGGTCATCTTTCGGCCTGTCGGTTCGATCGCGTTTTTCATCGCTCGCCGTGAAAGTGGTTGGACGGCGGATTGTCAAATTGCCGGACGGTTGCGCAGATGCAATGCCATGCCGATGAGATATGGATTCCTAATTTGTGAATCCATGAAGATCGAGAACATTGAATCCGTCGCGCCGGGGGGCAAAGGTGCGTGATCGGCTGGCGCCGCAGGTGGCGTCGATGCAGGTTGAGATCGGGCCACAGCCACGCGAGATCACGCGACCGAAAGTACCTGCCGTGGCGTACATCCGGTGCTTGAGTCATTGTGCAGCGCATGCGCGACGCGCTGGGTGCGATGGCTTACCGACGGAGGGATTAGTCGATCGCGGCTGCTGTCTGACGACATTCGTCGAGCGATTTGTCGTGCGGGTATTCGCGCGATGTACGCGTAACGCATCGTGGAATGGCACGGCATCACGTCGAGCTGGTGCCGGATATCTTGGTGTGCTGACGCACCGAGGGCCGCCCGGATCGAATGGTCCAATGGAAGGCGCCGTTCCGTTCGTTTCAACGGAGTCGCCGGTCTGCGCGGCGCTCGACGGTTGGCCGGAATACAGCCGGTTGCCATCGCCGGGAGCGATCGATGTCCAGGCAGCCGGCATGAATCATGTCTACCGCGAAAGCGGTTGTTCGAGCGCGCGTGCCAGCGCCGTGCGCCAGATTGTTCGAGGGAACGGATTCACTATGCGTGCTTCACGATGCCTGTCTCGCGTATGCGCCGTGATCGCCGGCATGTTCATGGCTGGTGGGTTGTGGTGGCCTGGGTGCGCCGTGGCGGCGCCCGGCGTGTCCACATCAGGTACACGGCATGAGGAGGTGCCGGATGCGTACGTTTATCCCGCTTCCGGCTCGGCCGATCAGGCGGATGAGCTGCAACGCGTGCTGGACGGCTTGCGTCCCGGGCAGCGACTGGTGTTCGCGCCTGGGCGGTATGTGGTCGGCCGTTCGTTGATCGTGCGGCGGCCGCATGTCGTGTTGTCGGGGTACGGCGCGACGCTGACGGCGACCAGGCCGGGTGACCAGACGATCGAGATGCGGGGCGACGGTACGACGCTGGTCGGATTCCGGCTCAAGGGCACCGGCACGACGCGTCTCGCGTCGCGGGAGTCGACCAAGGTCGAGGTCACGGGGCACGACGTGCAGGTGCTCGACAACGTCGTCGAAGGCGGTGCCAGCGCCGGCATTTTCGTGTTTGGCGGCTCGGACGTCGCGATCGTCGGAAACGAGGTACTGTCGACGCTTGCCGACGGCATTCACATGACGCATGGTGCACGCGACGTGCTGGTTCAAGGCAATGTCGTGCGTGACACCGGTGACGACATGATTGCCGTGGTGAGCTACCGCGGCGACGGGGTGCTGAGCCGCAACGTGCTGATCACGCGTAACTCGCTCGAAGGCAACACGTGGGGGCGCGGAATTACGGTGGTCGGTGGCGCGGACGTGACGATCTCGAACAACATCGTACGCAACGTACAGGTGAGCGCGGGGATTCTCGTCGCACAGGAGGACAGCTTCCAAACCTACGGCGCGTCCGGTGTCCGGATTGAGAATAATGTGATTGCGAACATCCAGACGGCGACCGGCCGGACCGATCCCCGCCCGCTCACGCAGCAGGGCGCGATAGAGGTCAGCACGTGGTCCGGCGCGGTGACGCAAGTGGCCGTGGTCGGCAATCGCGTATCGCAAGCACGCTTCGACGGCATTCGCCTGTGGGGGAACGTGTCCGGGGTCCGGCTCGCGGACAATCAACTGTCGGGGATCGGCGGCATGCCGGTACGGGTTGGCCCGAAGCACGATTGCGTGGTCGACTCCCCGACATCCGGGCCGTGTGCGATGACGCTTCAATCCCGCTCGGTCGCGCCTGACGTAGTCGGTGCGGATACGTCGTTGCTCCCGCGCGTACGCGAACTCGTCGGGCAGCCTCGTTGATTCCCGGCGCTGCCGGTCGACGGCGGAACGCGCGTCGCGAACGACGTCGACCGCTATCGGGTTCGCATGCGACGCGGGCGGCGCGTCGTATCCGCTATGTCTGTTGGGCCGGCAGTGCCTCGACCGCCCGCCCATACTGATCCTCGAAGCGAACGATATCGTCCTCGCCGAGATAGTTGCCCGACTGCACCTCGATGATTTCGAGCGGAATCCGGCCGGGATTCTCGAGTCGATGCACTTCGCCGACGGCGATGTACGTCGATTCGTTCTCGCCGAGCAGGAATGTTTCAGTGCCGCGCGTCACCTTCGCGGTGCCGCGCACGACGATCCAGTGCTCGGCGCGGTGATAGTGCATCTGCAACGACAGCCGCTTGCCGGGTTCGACCACGATCCGCTTCACCTGGAAGCGCTCGCCGAAATCGATCGAATCGTAGTGGCCCCACGGCCGCTGCACCTTGCGATGCTCGCTCGCCTGTGGTCGCTGGTCGGTCTTCAGGCGCGCGACGATGTTCTTCACACGCTGCACGTCGTGCTTGTTCGCGACCAGCACCGCGTCGGCCGTCTCGATCACGACGACGTCCTTCATCCCGACGCATGCGATGAGGCGGCCTTCCGAGCGCACGAGGCTGTCCTGCGTATCCTCGAACACGATCGGGCCGCGCGCGACGTTGCCGTCGTCGTCCTTCGGCATGATTTCCCAGATCGCGTCCCACGTGCCGACGTCCGACCAGCCGGCCGCGAGCGGCACCACGATGCCTTCGATGCCGAGTTCACCATGCTCCGCGAGGCGCTCCATCACCGCATAGTCGATCGAATCCGATGGGCACGCGTCGAAGGCCGCCGCATCGATCCGGAAGAACGGATCGTCGGCGACACCCGCGCGCCACGCGGTCTCGCAGGCCGCGTGGATGTCCGGCGCGAGCGCACCGATCGCCTTCAGCCAGACCGATGCGCGCGTGACGAAGATCCCGCTGTTCCACCAGTAGTCGCCCGATTGCAGGTAACGCTCGGCGAGCGTCGCGTCGGGTTTTTCGACGAAACGCCCGATCGCGTAGCCGCCCTGGCTGCCGTGGCGGCCGGAGCGCGGCTCGCCGACCTGGATGTAGCCGTAGCCCGTTTCCGCGCGACGCGGCAGCACGCCGAGCGTGACGATCGCGCCTTCCTGCGCGTAGCGCGCCGCGCGCGCGACCGCATCCTGGAACGCGCCGTCATCGACGATCACGTGGTCGGCCGGCATCACGGCGAGCACGGGATCGTCCGCGAGCGCGCTCGCGTCGAACGCGGCCAGCGTCAGCGCGGGCGCGGTGTTGCGCGCGGCAGGCTCCAGCAGGATGCGGGCGGGCGCCGAGCGACCGTGCACCTGCTCGGCGCTCATGAAGCGATGCTGTTCGCCGCATACCAGCAGCAGCGTATCGCCGAGCGACGCGTTCGCGATGCCGTTCAGGCGGCGCGCGGTTGCCGACAGCGGCGATTCGTTCGAGACCAGCTCGATCAGCTGCTTCGGATACTGTTCGCGCGACAGCGGCCACAGCCGCGTGCCGGAGCCGCCGGCGAGGATCACCGGCAGGATGCTCGGCAGATCGGGCTCGGGAACCGGATGAAGGGTGCGGGTCATCGGTTCGCTCCGGTATCGGCGGGTAGCCGGGTGTGAGCGCGGCCGTCGGCGCGCGAGTCGTCGTTGCGCGAGACCGAAACGGCCCGCGACAGCAGGTGACGCAGCGCGCCGGCGGCGCGGTCGGCCGACCGGACCAGGCCGACGAACGGCGCACCCTGTTCGAGATACGGGCCGTAGGCCTTGCGGAATCCGAACCGTTTGTAGAACGCCTGACGCGGCGCAGGGACGTGCGTGCGCACCGCGGTGTCCGGCCATGCGGCCTGCGCGGCGGTGAGCGCGCGCCCGATCAGCCGCTCGAGCGTGTCGTCGTCGCGGCAGCTTTCGCTCGTCAGCACCTTGTCGATCACGACGTCAGGATCGATGTCGTCGCCTGGCAGGATGCGCGCGTACGCGGCGACTTCCGTCGTGTCGCCGTCGTGCACGCTCGCGAAGACGTGCAGCGCGCCCGCGTCCTTGCCGTCGATGTCGAGATGCGTGTGGGCATCCTCGACCACCAGCACGGCGTTGCGCGCGCGCAGGATTGCATAGAGATCGACGGCGCTCAGATGTTCGAATTCACAACAATGCCATTCCATGATGCTGTCCTCGCGTGATGCCTTCGGCACGTCGCGCCGCACGGACGCGATCGTTCCGTGCGGCGCGGCGATCTTCATCATCCGGAAGCACGGTCCGGCGGTCTGTTCGAAAGCCTACTCACGCTCCGGATTCGCACGCCGGGCGCGGGATGCGAGGCGATGTTCGCGACGCGCGAGCGTCGCAATGTGCGGTAGCACACACCGTCGGGGCCGGTGCCTTTTCATAATTGATTCATCGTGGCGGCGTGCAGCGAAGCGCGGCCGGAGGACATCGCGCACGAACCGGGCGCCGGGCGCGGGACCGACGATTGCGAGTTCACGATGGGCGCTCGTGCATGACGGCGTCGGGCACCGGTTCGTCGTTGATTGCCTCGCGCAGGCCGGTTCATGAGGCCTCGCGGCATTTCATTGGAATCGTGCGCACCTGCGCGGTGCACACGTCCGGCCGGCGGTATGCTGCCGCTTGCGCGCATGTATGGGTGTCGCGCTCTGCGGTGCGTCTGCTTCCGTTCGAACCGCGCGGGTCATCCGGTCCGGCGAGAAAGGATGGCCCTCATGCTGCACCGCACGACGCGCGTGCCGGCGCGCGGCATTCACGCCGGCCGGCGGGAATTCGCCGAAAAGCGCCGGCGCGGGGTGACGCCGCTGATTACGACGTGTAACGGCCGGGCGGTCCGTACGCGGCCGCAAGGCGGGATGGCTACCCGGCGGTGCGCGCGATTATGCGATCCGGGAAGCACGGTACTGCGGTTTTGGGGAGATTTCGATGGAAATCGCGGGCAATCGACGGAATCAATCTTGCAGAAAAGTAGTATTTGCCACTGATTGACGGGAATGGTCAGAGATAATCAAATCTCAGTGGTCAAACGCGCGGAGCGCGCGGCCACGGGCAGCGTAACCGACTGATTCAGGTTTATCTTTTGGTAACAAGGTCATCTCGAAACGGGGTGTAAATTCAGGTGCGGATGAAATGGGGCGGTCAATCCGGGCGCGGTTTGGCGGCCCTCCGGTTCAGCATCGGGCGCGACTGTCGTGTACGACGCGACGCACATGCGGACGGAATTTCCGTTTGCCGACGTGCCCCGCCTGACGGCGGGTCGCTTCAAAGCCGGAATGTTGTGGCTCCCGCAGCCGCGCATTCCGTTCGAGTTCGATGACAACGAGGCCGGATGACATCCGGCTCGACCTCCGGGGGTTCTCGCCGTGTGCAGTTTCGATCTTCGCCAAAGCTGCGGAAACGCAGCGCGGAAAGGCGGCCATGCGCCGCCGGCCGCAGCGCACGCGAACGGTTCGCGGAGTGCAGAAAGTGATGGTTCGTTATGAATATGCCAATAACGCGCGATAAGAGCGCCGGCGCGGGGAGCGGTAACGGGCAGCGTCCGCTGATTTACTGGACGCAATCGCCGTCCGTGATGCTGCGAAAGGAATTGTCGCGCCGCGACTGGAAAGTGTCGGTCGTCGCCCATGCGAGCGAGCTGCGCGACACGTCCGGCGAAATTACGTGCGGCATTCTCGATCTGAGCGGCGGCCACGCCGATGCGATCGGCAGCATCGCGTCGACCTGCGCGTCGATGCGCGACGTCGTCTGGGTGGCGCTCGTGGATGTCGGCCAGACCGCGTCGCCGAACGTGCGGGCGCTGTTGCGCGACTACTGTTTCGATTACGTGACATTGCCGGCGTCGCATCAGCGGATCGCCGATACGGTCGGCCATGCCTACGGCATGGAATGCCTGTTCGCGCGCGATCGCGAACAGCTCGAATCGGAGGAAAAGGGCATCGTGGGCACCTGCAGCGCGATGCTGCGGCTGTTCGATACGGTGCGGCGTTTCGCGCGCACCGACGCACCGGTGTTCGTGTTCGGCGAAACGGGAACCGGCAAGGAACTGACGGCGCTGGCGATCCACCGCCATTCGGAGCGGCGCAACGGCCCGTTCGTCGCGGTCAACTGCGGTGCGATTCCGCCGCACCTGCTGCAATCGGAACTGTTCGGCTACGAGCGTGGCGCGTTTACCGGCGCGAACGCGCGCAAGATCGGCTACGTCGAAGCCGCGAACGGCGGCACGCTGCTGCTCGACGAGATCGGCGACCTGCCGCACGAAAGCCAGGCGAGCCTGCTGCGGTTTCTGCAGGAGCGTTCGATTCACCGTCTTGGCGGCAGCGACCCGGTGCCGGTCGACGTCCGGATCGTGTCGGCGACGCACGTCGACCTGCGCGATGCGATGGAGGAAGGGCGTTTTCGCGCCGACCTGTTCCACCGTCTGTGCGTGATGCGCATCGACCAGCCGCCGCTGCGGGCACGCGGCAAGGACATCGAACTGCTCGCGCACCACATGCTCGAACGCTTTCGCGGCGATGCGCGCCATCGCGTGCGCGGGTTTTCGACGGATGCGATCACGGCGCTCTACAAGCACGACTGGCCGGGCAATGTCCGCGAGCTGATCAACCGCGTGCGCCGGGCGGTCGTGATGACGGAAGGGCGCCTGATCACCGCGCAGGATCTCGAGCTCGAATACTGTCTCGACGCGGCGTCGCCGTCGGTGGCCGACATCCGCAAGTCGATCGAGCGCGAGGCGATCGAAACCGCGTTGCTGCGCACGCGTGGGCGCGTCGCCGCTTCGGCGCGCGAACTCGGCGTGTCGCGCGCGACGCTGTATCGCTGGATGGAGGCGTACGGTATCGAGCGACCGCGCGGCACCGGCTCGTCCGACTGAGGCGCGGCACTGACACGGAGCGGCACGACGCTCGCGGCGGCCGCGAGCGTCGCGTCACCCGGCCTGCGTGGCCCGCACCGCGCGCGCGGCGTTCACCGCGCGGATGTCTACCGTCGGTGGCGCGCTGTCGCCAGCCGTCGCGGGCTTCCCGTCGGTTTGCAATGGAACGAGCGCGATGCGCGCCGGCGTGCCCGGCGCGAGATGGAACCAGTCGTCGCTCGGCATGAAACCCGGCGCGTCGATCTGCACGTGGCGTGCGACGTGCCGCGTATCGATGTCGACGTGCCAGGTCTCGCCGGTGCGGGACACGCATGCCTCGATCCCGGGCTCGCGGCGCGCCAGCACGGCCGGATGCGTGCGGGACGGAAAATGGAACGCCTGCGACAGCAGCGTGCCGTCGTCGGCGCGCAGCGTTGCAACGACCGTATCGTGTTCGCATGGGCCGAAGCGGTACGCGTAGGTCCAGTCGAAGAAGCGGCCGAGCAGCTCGGCCGAGCCGAGCCGCACGGTGTCGTGCGCGGCGATCCGCACCGGGCCGCCGGCCCGTGCGACCGGCGTGCGGCCGTCGCGCAGCGCGACCAGTTCGACCGCCGCCGACAGCGGCGCCGGGCGTTCGTTGACGACATGCACGTCGAGCCCGTTCAGGCCTTCGTCGACCAGCAGCACCTGGATCGGCTGCAGCACCTGGCGCAGCGCATACCAGGCCGATTTCGGCCGGTGCGCGGCGTCGATCACGCCCCATCCGGCGCCGGGCATCACGTCCTGGAACTGCCACACGAGCGCGCCGGCGCAACGCGAGCCGCTGCGTCGCCATTCGGAAAAGGTCTCGCGCATCACGTCCGCGATCACCGCACGCGACAGCTCGAAATAGCGTGCCGGGTCCTCGCGCCGCAGCCGGTCCGGCGCGACGTCGTACAGCGTCTGCAGATAGTGGTCGCGGATATCTTCGAAATCCCACGACGTGCCGGGGTCGCGCGGCACGGCCGCCTTCCAGCGCGGCTCGTGCACGCCCGGCCAGCCGAGTTCGGCGAGCGTCGCATCGCACGGCACGTTCGCGAACGCGAGGCATTCGCTCGCAAAGCGCACGTCCGCGCGGCGCGCATCGTCGAGCGGACGCAGGTACGCGCCGACGCCGTAGTAGTGCGACACGCGTTCGCGCGGCGTGAACGGCAGCACGCCGCCGTCGGGCGAATCGGGCACGTACGGAACATCGGGGCGGTGCGCGGCCGCGTGGCCGGCCAGCCGGTCGGCCGTCAGCTCGAGGAAGCGCTGCTTCGGCCCGAGCCCGGACATCGCGGCCTGTTGCGCGATCTCGCTGCCGCCGCACAGCACGGCCAGCGACGGCGACGCGCCGTGACGCAACAGCAACTGGCTCGCTTCGCGATCGACGTTGGCCGCGAACGCGGGATCGTCGAGCGCGTAATCGAAGTTCGCGAAGCCGAATTCCTGCCAGACCAGCAGTCCGAGCCGGTCGCACCAGGCGTGGAACGCGTCGGCCTCGTAGGTCATCGTGCCGCCGACGCGGATCATGTTGAAACCGGCGTCGCGCGCGAGCCCGAGCAGGCGGCCGTAGGTCGCGTCGTCCGAGTGCAGCGCGAGCGGCGCGGCGCTGCTCCAGCATGCGCCGCGCGCGAATACGGGCACGCCGTTGATGCGCAGCCCGAACCCCTTGCCGTCTGCGCCGGAATCGATCTCGATCGTGCGGAACCCCGTCGAGCCGAGCGGCAGGCGCGCGTCGCCGATATGCAGCGTGATCTCGTAGAGCGCCGGTTCGCCGTGCGTATGCGGCCACCAGCGACGCACGTTCGGTATCGCGACGCTCGCGCGCAACTGGCCGGCGCCGGCGCGTTCGAGCGTCGCGTGATGGTCGCCGCACGACAGCCGCGCGACGAGCGGTTCGGGTAGCGGTGCGGCGAACGTCAGTTCCGCGTCGAGCCAGCCTGTGTCGCCGTCGACGCGTGCATGCAGTTTGCAATCGCTCGGAACGGGCCCGTCGGCCGGATCGAGCACGTCGACGGGCCGCCACGGGCCGGTCGGGACATACGGCGGAAACCAGCCCGGCATGTGCCCGAACAGCGACGTGCGGATCGTGCGCAGCGCGGCCGGTTCGGCGAGCCGCGTGCGCCAGCGCGCACGGCGCGGCGCGCGCGCGTCGCGCAGGTGCGGCGCGAGCGCACGGAAACACACGGTCAGCCGGTGCGTGCCGTCGAGCGACACCGGTACGTCGTGCGCGACGAACATGCTGTCCGAGTGGTGGATCGGCGTGTCGTCGAGCCAGGCCTGCGCGAGCGTTGCGAGGCCGTGAAAGCGCAGGATGCGCGGCCCGCGCCCGCGCAGCTCGAGCCGGTACCAGTGGTCGCGCTCGTCGAGCGACGCGGCTTCGTCGAGCCGGCCAGCCAACGCGAGCGCCTGCGCGACCGTGCCGGGCACCGGCGCGGCGATCCAGCCGCCGTGGTCGTCCGGGAGGTCGCGCGGGTCGCGCACGGCGCCCGCGGCCGTCGCCAGCAGCGACCACGCGGGCAGGGCGCGCGCGCGCGTCACCGCATGACCGACACGGGTGCCGTGTCGTAGCGCACGGGTGTCACGTGCCGCAGCGGCGCACCAATCTGCCGCGCGCACGCGACGAGGTCGGTGTACGCGGCCTCGATCGCCTCGAGCGTCGAATCGCCGCGCTCTTCCTTGCCGCGCGCGCATGCGCGTGCGAGCCGGAATTCGAGCACCATCGCTTCCGACGCGATGCGATCGCACGCGGCACGGATCTCGGCGAACGGCCCGGTGCAGCCGCTTGCCTGCAGCCAGCGGGCATAGTGGCCGAACAGTTCGAAATTCGCGCCGAGCTGCCGCACCGAATTGAACGAGTACGCATGGAAATGCTCGAGCGGCGCTTCCGCGAGGATGGGCGCGTCGGCCTGCAACTGCCGGCGGAATGCCGCGATCGGATCGACGACCGGCAGGCGCCGCAGGTGACGCTGCAACGCGGCCAGCGACGCTTCGCAGAGCGCGCGTTCGTCGAGCGGCGCAAAGCGCCGCTTCGCGCATTCGACGTACGGCGGCAGCGTCATCGGCGAACTGCCGCCGACGAGCCCGTTGTAATCGAAATCCTCGGCGACGTAATAGCCGCTGTTGTGGAAGTAGCCGATCTGCTGCTTCTCGCGGTCGATCGCGTCGATGCCGATCGTCGTCTTCGTGTGCTGCGTGCGGTAGCTGCTGCCGCGCGTATCGGGCAGGAACCACGCATCGACCTCGACGATCATCAGATGGCCGCGCGCGACCTGCGTCTCGATGTGCTGGTCGAGCGGCTCGTAGATCGAATGTTCCTGCACGACGATCCCGTAGAGCCGCTCCAGTTCGTCGTGCGGAAACTTGAAGAACGTGAACTGATCGCCCTCGAAGTCGAGCGCGATCGTGAACGGCAGCGCCGCGTACGGATTGAGGCCCCACCACCGGAGCACCTCGAGCCACATGTCGACATAGCAGTTGGTCTGCTTCCAGACCATCTCCTGACTGTGCAGCGGGTGCGGCCGGTAGTGGCGCGCGCGGTGGCGCACGTCCTCGAACGACGCGTCTTCGCCGTCGCGGGAAACGAACCTCATCGCGTACCCCACAGCACGTCGCGAACCTCGCGCGGCCATGCGTCGATGTCGAAGCCATGGTGGCGGAACAGCGCGAGCGTGAGCCGCTCGAGGCCGAAGCCGACGCAGCCGGTGTGCGCGACGTCGCCCGTCGCGGTGCGGATGTCCCACAGCAGCCCGAAGTGGTCCATGTGGTAGTTGAAGCTCAGGCACGCGGTCTGGCGGTCGTCGTGCTCGATCGGGATCAGCAGCTCGAATTTCAGGTTCTGCTCGCGCTGGCTGTTCGCGACGATCTTGCCGCCGCGCCCGAAGAACGGGTCATTCGCGAGATCGATCGCATTCGGCAGGCGCAGCGCTTCGATCATCCGCGTGCCGCGCTCGATCCACGTCTCGCGGAACGAGACGATCTGCTCGGGCGTGCCGATCCGCACGTATTCGCGCATCCGGAACAACTGCATGCGGGTCGGGTCGAGCGACGGTTCGTGACGGAAGCAGTACGAGAATACGTCGACGATCCGGCCGTCGGCGGGCAGCGCGCCCGCGCGGGCGACGACGGGATACACGGGGTAGCACGCGGCCGGCGTCATCACGACGTAGGTCGGCTTCTGGCTTTCGGTCCAGTCGTCGCCGCGATCGAGGCATTGCAGCACGCGCTGATGCTGGCGCTCGTCGCCGCAGAACGCATGCACGCTGCCCGCCAGTTGCGGGAAGCTCTTCATGTATTCGCTGCGCTCGAACTCGGTGCGGCTCATCGCCGGCGGGAAGCGCAGCACTTCGGCCTGCTGGTCGGCGCCGACGCGCGTGACGAACGCGTCGAGCGCCTCGACCACGCGCTCGAATCGTTCGCTGCGACCGAACAGGCCCTGGATGCCGGTCGAGACCAGCAGGCCCGCGTCGATCAGCGCGTCGCGCAGCGGATTGACGCCCGCGCGGTCGAGCGGTGCGTCGGCGGGAGCGGAGGCGGCGGAGGGCACGGCGAGGCGATCGTTCACGTATGTTTCTCCAGCGTCGCAGGACGCAGCGCGAGCAACAGGCTCGCAGTGTTGGCGGCAATGCGGTCGTTGCTGATCATCAGCGGCGCCGCGTGCAGGTCGCGAATGTGGCGGCCGATGCTGAACGGCGTGCCTTGCTTGTAGCCGGCCATCCCGCAGATCATCATCGCCTGGTGCGCGACTTCGAGCGCGGTTGCCGACACGTAGGTCTTCAGCGTATTGATCTCGGCGGCCCAGGCCATGCCGGCCGACCACGAGCGGGCCGACGCGTTCGCGTGGAGGCGCAGCACGTTGTCGACGCGGGCCTGCATCGCCTGCATCAGCGCGAGCGATTCGGCGATGCGCCGCGCGGCGGGCGACGGTGCGCCGTCGGTCTGGCGCGCCTGCGCGCGGAAGAACTGGTGCGCGCGATGGAACGCGTCGCCGGCGACGCCGATCCACACCGCGGCCCACAGGATGTGCGAGACCGGCACCATCGTTTCTTCGGCGATCTTCGCGAACGGCACCGGCAGGCATTGCACGGCGGCGCCTTGCGCGTCGAGCACGAAGCCGTTGCTGCAGGTGCCGCGCATGCCGAGCGTGTCCCATTCGCCGCGGCGCGTGAGCGTATAGCCGTCGCGCAGCAGCGTGACGAGCACCTGCTCGGAAGCCGGCGCGTCCGCATCGCGTCGCGCGGTCGCGAGAATGCCGTCGGCATAGTCGCCGTACGAGATCGTCGGCGCGGATTTGTGCAGCCGGAACCCGCCGCCGTCGGTTTCGAGGGCGCACTGGCTCGCGCGCAGGTTGCCGCCGACGCCGTCTTCCGACGTGGCCGAGGCGAGCAGCCACTGGTGACGCACGAGCTGTTGCAGGAACAGCTTGTGCCAGCCCTGGTCGGCGGCGTGATTGACGATGCAGGCGACCTGGATCTGGTGCATCGCGAACACCATCGCCGACGATGCACAGGCCTGGCCGAGGATCGAGCAGGCCGACGCGATGTCTTCCAGCGACGCGCCAGCGCCGCCGAGATGGGTCGGCACCATCGCGCCGAGCAGGCGGCGCGCGCGCATCGCCTCGATCGCCTCGACCGGGCAGCGCGCGTCGCGATCGACCGCATCGGCATGCTGGGCGGCGATCTGCGCGACCGCATGCGCGGCCTCGTCGAGCCGATGCGAATCGCTGTCGGGCGCGAGTTCGGGTAGCAGCGCGCTCATGCGGAATGCTCGGTGCGTTGCAGCGTGGCGATCGTGTCCGCGAGTGCGTCGATGCTGCGGAACAGGTTGCGGTTCAGCATCTCGTCGGGAATCTCGATGTTGAACTGCTTTTCGATCGCGAGCATCAGCTGGATCGTATCGAGCGAGGAGAGGCCCGCTTCGTAGAGGTCGTCCCCGTCACCGATCGAATCGATCGCGGCTTCGAGATGGGCGACGTGCTTCAGGATGGTTCTGATTTCGTTTTTCACGTGCTGCTCCGGCGTGCGTGGTGTCGTCCGCTCGGGCAGACGCGCGACAAGCGCTGACATCCCCCCGGCAGTCCGGCATCAGTAGACCATTGGCAGACACGGCGTTCTGTTCGCCACCCTACAAACAGCTGACCCTGCACGCGGGCGGCGCCGTCGCGCCGTCCCGGTCCGGCACGTTGATCACGTGCGCGACGCGGCCGGCACGCCCGAGTCGGCCGACAGGATGCGCTTCATCTCGTCGCGCACGATCGCGCGGCAGCCGCACGACATTTTTTCGAGGCCGTCGAGGTCCGCGAGCTCGATCGAGCTGCGGTATTGCCGGATCAGGCCGAGTTTCTGGATTTCGCCGGCGGCGTCCGTGACCGTCTCCCGCCGCACGCCGAGCATTTGCGCGAGCATGCTGTGCGTCACCTGGATCTCGATGCTGCGCGTGCGATCGAACGCGAGCAGGAACCATCTGCATAACTGATGTTTGAGCACGTGGTGACGGCTGCAGAACGTGATCTGCGACACCTGCGCCATCAGCAGCCGCACGCAGACGAACACGAGATGGCGAATCACCGGCGACGCGTCGAACGCGGCGGCGAAGACGCGCCGGTCGAGCCGGTAGACGAAGCCGTCGCGGCACGCGAGCGCACGACACGGCATCCGGCCGCTGCCGCCGATCACGTCGTCGCAGACCACGCTTTCGCTGCCGATCTCCGCGACTTCCAGCGTCATGCCGCCGGACGACACGTACTGCAGCGAAATCGCGGTCGTGACCGGCAGGTAGACGGCCGTGAGCATTTCGCCGGGTTCGCACAGCACTTGCCCGGATTTCAGGTGAACGAGTTGAAGGTGGGGCGTCAGCGTGGCGAGTTCGTCGCGGTCGATGGCCGCGAGAAACCGGTTGGCGTCGAAGCTGTGGGAAAGCTCGATCATGCCGTTCGCATACGCGACGGCGTCGGGGGCCTGGTGAGTCACGGCGCATCCTCGCAGGGTGGCGGTCGCGCGTCGTCGCGGCGAATCCCGCAACGGGGATTTCGCACGATCGTGCGGACTTGTGTTGATCGAAAGCGGAATGACGATACTGGCGAAAAAGGCTAGCACGCAATCGAATTCGGGCAATTTCGCATTACGTCATTTCACAAAGTTTGACGATTGCGGTTCAGTGCAAACGTTATGCCGATTTAATGATTCATTTTCAAGGGATTAATTGTCCGGAAATGGATTGGTGCGCTTTCCTGTCATTCGATGTCGAACCGGAATCAATCGAACGACGTGGCGCATCGTACAACGAAAGGCTCCCGCGCCATTGAACATTATTTGACAAATAAACGGGGAGCGCCTGATTTTTCATTGGGATCAATGGCTTGAGCATGATGTGTGCGGTAGCGGACAGAGCCTCGAATTAGTGTCCCGATTCAAATTTGAGACAGTTTGAAACAAGCGTGTGAGGTGTGGTCGCGTCGGCAAATGCTGCGCTGCACATCACGGAAACAATTGAAAATCGGCTGTAAGTATTTGAACGGTAAGCGTCGTGACCGTCACCCGATCGCCCGCGGCCGATGCACGGGAATTGATCAGTCGAATGCGCGCTGTGTCCGTTGCGTGGAGGAGTGTCCGGAAATGAGACGTTTTTTCGATTTTGGGGACGGTTATTCGGGTGCGCTAAATCGGACGTGATTCATATATTAAGGATGGACGGCTATTGGCACGTAAATCGCTTATTCGGGCTGGCGTGTCGAAACGGGACAGTCGACTCAATCCGGCGATGACAAGCCGATGGTCAGTCGGATTCAGGGTTGTGGGCCGCAACCGCTGTCAATGTCCGGGCGCGCATCGCGATAACGAGTTCTGTGCACGCGGCTGCAGGCGGCGCGGACAATAAAAGGGATACAGACATGCTTCATCTTCACTCGAGCTACTCGGCGAATGCCATCCTTGCTGCCCTCCCGGAGGACAGCATCCGCACCATCGCACCGCATCTCGAACTGGTCAGGATCAAGGCCGGGATGCTCGACCGGGTCGGCGAGCCGATGCGTCATCTGCACTTTCCGACGACGGCGATGATGTCGGTCCAGCACCTGATGGAGGACGGCGCGATGGTCGAGGTGGCGGTGGTCGGCCGCGAGGGCGTGGTCGGGCTGGGCACGCTGGTCGGCGGCGTCGCCGCGTCGAGCCGGGTCGAGGTGCGGATCGGCGGGATGGCGTATCGCGTGCCGAGTTGCGTGATGCGCGCCGAGTTCGAGCGGTCGCCGCAGACCTATCGGCTGCTGCTCAACACCTGCCAGGCGACGATGGCGCAGATCTCGCGCAGCGCACTGTGCAATCGGCACCATTCGGTCAGCGAGCAACTCAGCCGCTGGCTGCTGCTCGCACACGACCGGATCGACGGCGACGAGCTGACCGTCACCCAGCAGACGATCGCGAACATGCTCGGCGTGCGGCGCGAAGGCGTGACGGAAGCGGCCGGGAACCTGCAGGAAGCCGGCCTGATCCGGCAGCGCCGCGGCCGCATCACGGTGCTCGACCGCGATGGCCTCGAACATCACGCGTGCGAATGCTACGACCTGATTCGCGCGGACTATCGCCGGCTGCTCGGCACGCGCGGGAATACGAGGCCGGCGACGGTTCGCCCGCGCATGCCGGAAGGGCGTTGCGGTTTCCCGGCGCACGGTGCGTGACGATGCAGTCGATGTCCGGTGGAACGAACGCGATGCGGCGCGCCGCGATCGCGGCGGCCGACGTCGTGCTCGTGCTGGCCGGCGCGCTCGTCGCGCAGGCTGCGTCGGGTCTCGGCTGGCATGCGCTGTCCGACGCGCAGCGCGGCGCGATCGCGCTGCTGTGCGTGCTGACGGTGGCGCTGCTGCCGCGCTACCTGCGCACCGTGCGCGGCGGCGTCGCGGTGCAGGGCGGCGCGCACGCGCTGACGCACACGCTGGTGGCGGTGGTGTGCGCGAGCGTGCTGACGGTGGCCGGCACGATGTGGATCATGAATCGCGGCGGCACCGTCACGACCCGCTGGATCGTGCGCACGGTGCTCGCCGGCGACGCGGCGCTGCTGCTCGGCCGCGCGGCGTTGCTGGCGTTCGCGCTGACGCGCGGTGATCCGCGGGGGCGGCAACGTCGCGTCGCCGTCGTCGGCGCAACCGGCTACGGGCGGGTGGCGATCGAGCGGATGCAGCGCGCGCCGAATGGCCCGTTCGTGGCCGCGTGCGTATTCGACGATGATGCGCAGGCCGCCGCGGGCGGCATCGGCGGCGTGCCGGTGATCGACGACTGGCCCACGTTGCGCGACCTGATTCGGGGCGGCGACATCGACGAGGTCTGGCTCACGCTGCCGATGTCGCACGAGTGGCGGATTCAGCGCATCGTGCGCGAATTGCGCGACGAGTTCGTCGAGTTGCGGCTGTTGCCCGACGTGCGGCAGATGGCGGTCGTCGATCGCTCCGCGACCGACCTGCTCGGCATGCCGGCGATCAATCTCGCGACCACGCCGCGCGCCGCGCCGGAGCTGTGGGCCAAGTTCGCGTTCGACCGGCTGTTCGCGTTCGGCGTGCTGATTCCGTTGCTGCCGCTGCTGACGATGGTGGCGATCGCGGTCAAGCTGTCGTCGCCGGGGCCGGTGCTGTTCAAGCAGCGCCGCAAGGGCGTCGACGGCCGCGAGTTCCATATCCTGAAGTTCCGGACGATGCGCGTGCATCGCGCGCAGCCGGGCGTCGTGCGGCAGGCGTCGCGCAACGATTCGCGCATCACGCGTGTCGGCGCATTCCTGCGGCGCACGTCGCTCGACGAACTGCCGCAGTTCTTCAACGTGCTGTTCGGGCAGATGTCGGTGGTCGGCCCGCGTCCGCACGCGATCGAACACGACGACCTCTATCGGCAACTGATCGACTGCTACATGTACCGCTACCGCGTGCGGCCCGGCATCACCGGATGGGCGCAGGTGAACGGTTATCGCGGCGAAACGCGCAAGGTCGAGGCGATGGAGGCGCGCGTGAAGTTCGATCTGTTTTACATGCAGAACTGGAGTTTCTGGTTCGACATCAAGATCATCCTGATGACGGTGGTGCGCGGCTTCATCGGGCGCAATGCGTTCTGAGGACGACGAATCATCGAAGCGGCGCCGCGAGAGCGACCGTATCGACGGAATGAGGCCGGCTCGTGCGCACGGAACGAAGCGATGTGGCCGCATGGGAAATTGCTGCGTTGCGTTTGCGCCGACGGGGCTTCGTCACGCGCCCCTTCGGTCGCGATTCCGCGTCCGTCCCCAGTTTCGTCCCTCCGCCGTCGCATGACCGGCACGCTGATTCCGGTCAACACACGCGTGTTCAATGGGTTTATCCTGCGTCGAATGCGTCCGGTGTTTTGCGCGTCCGGTCGCATCATCCGGATGCGGCGGCGCAGGTCATGCCTGCGCGTCGCGCACCGGCGCGATACCGCGCGCCGCCTTTCTTCGCGCGGAACCGGAACAGGAGAGACGGCCATGTCGCTCGACCAACAACAACGGCAGACGCTGAAACAGCGGCTGAACGAGAGCGAGCAGGCGCTGCGTGCGGAGATCCGCACGAGCGAAGACCAGCGCGCGTCGGAATCCTATGCGGATCTGGCCGGCGCGGCGCCGGACGAGGGCGACGAGGCGAATGCCGACCTGTTCGTCGACGTCGACCATGCGTTGATCGGGATGAAGCTGACCGAACTGCGCGCGATCGGGCGCGCCCAGCAGCGGATGCGTGACGGCAGTTACGGCGAATGCATCGACTGCGACGGCGCGGTCGGCTACGAGCGGCTGCTGGCGCGGCCGACCGCCGAACGTTGCACGCATTGCCAATCGATCTACGAACGACGCTACGCGACGACACCGCGCGCGTCGCTCTGACGCCGCGGCTCCAGCCGCGCGGTACGCGCCGCGCGGCCGGCGCAGGATGACCAACGGGCGCCCGGCGGCGTCGACATGCGGCGCCGGGCGGGCAGACGCCGTCGCGCAGGGGCGCGGCGCCATCCACGTGGAAGGGAGCCACGCCGATCATGCCGATCCACAATGCCGAGTGCGCGGCCGTGTTCGCCGAGATCGCCGACATGCTCGAGATCCAGGGCGCCAACCCGTTTCGCGTGCGTGCGTACCGCAACGCCGCGCGTACGATCGCCGACTACGGCCGGGATATTCCGACGATGATCGCGAAAGGCGACGATCTCGGGAAGATTCCGTCGATCGGGGCCGATCTTGCGGCGAAGCTGCGCGAGATCGCCGCGACCGGCACCTGCGAACTGCAGCAAACCTTGCGTCATGCGCTGCCGGGCGCGATCGTCGAGCTGCTCGACGTGCCCGGGCTCGGCGCGAAACGCGTGAAGGCGCTGCATGACGCGCTGAACGTCGATTCGCTCGAACAGTTGCGCGCCGAAGCGAAGAGCGGGCATGTGCGCGAGCTGCCGGGCTTCGGCGCGAAAACCGAAGCGCATCTGCTCGAAGCGATCGACGATCGCCTGCAGCGCGAGCCGCAACGCTTCCTGCTGCCCGACGCCGCACATGCGCTGATGCCGTTGCTCGAACGCCTGCGGGCGGTGACCGGCGTCGGCCAGGCCGTGCCGGCCGGCAGCTTCCGCCGCCGCCGCGAGACGGTCGGCGATCTCGACATCCTCGTCACCGCGCGCGACGCGGGCGCGGTCACCGCAGCGTTCGTCGGCTACGACGACGTGGCGCGCGTGCTCGCGCACGGCAAGACGCGCTCGAGCGTGATGCTCGTCAACGGATTGCAGGTCGACCTGCGAGTCGTCGATGCCGATGCGTTCGGCGCGGCGCTCGTCTACTTCACCGGATCGAAGGCGCACAACATCGTGCTGCGCAGGCTCGCGCAGGCCGGCGGCCTGAAAATCAACGAATACGGCGTGTTTCGGGGCGACGAACGGATTGCCGGGGCGACGGAGGCATCGGTCTACGCGGCCATCGGGCTGCACGAGGTGCCGCCCGAGTTGCGCGAGGATCGCGGCGAGATCGATGCGTCGCGTGCCGGCACGCTGCCGGCGCTGGTCGAGCGCAAGCATCTCCATGGCGACCTGCACGCGCACACCGATGCGTCGGCCGGCCGCGACGGCCTGCGCGCGATGGCCGCCGCCGCGCGTGCACGCGGGCTCGCCTATCTGGCCGTCACCGACCGCGCCCCGCCCGACGGCGGCGCTCGCAACGGTTTCGACTGGCTCGCGCGGCAACTCGACGACATCGATCGCCTCAACGCGACGTTCGACGATTTCGTGTTGCTCAAGGGCGTGGAGGCCGGCATTCGCGAGGATGGCAGCCTGGACGTGCCCGACGCGCTGCTCGGCCGGCTCGATCTCGTGGTCGGTGCGATACGCGACGGCTTCGACCTGCCGCGCGGCGCGCAGACCGATCGCATGCTGCGCGCGATGGATCATCCGCATTTCTCGATTCTCGCGCACCCGACCGGCCGCCTGCTCGGCGAGCGCGACGCCTGCGAACTCGATGTGCCGCGCGTGCTCGCGCAGGCTGCCGCGCGCGGCTGTTTCGTCGAACTCGATGCACAGCCGCGGCGCTTCGACCTGCCGGACGTGTGGTGCCGCGAGGCCGCGAAGGCCGGCGTGCCGGTCGCGATCGGTTCGGATGCATGCAGCGCGGACGAGCTCGACAACCTCGCGTTCGGCGTCGATCAGGCGCGGCGCGGCTGGCTGACGCGGCAGGACGTGCTGAACACGCGCACGCTCGCGCAACTGCGGCCGCTGCTGGCGCGCACGATGGGCGGTGCGGGCAGCGCGGGCGGCGGTGCGAAGCGGAGTCGGTCGAAGGGCGCGTGAGCGTGGCCGGTCGCGATGCGTTCAGCTCATGCCGGCAGGGTCATCCGAGCACGCCGGTCGCGGGGACGTAAGGTAGGCCGAGCGCCAGCGCGACCGCTTCGTACGTGATGTGACCGTCGCACACGTTCAGGCCCGCGCGCAGATGCGGATCGTCGAGCATCGCCTGCTTCCAGCCCTTGTCGGCGAGCGCGAGCGCATGGCCGAGCGTTGCATTGTTCAGCGCGAAGGTGGACGTGCGCGCGACCGCGCCGGGCATGTTCGCGACGCAGTAGTGGACGACCCCGTCGACGACGAAGGTCGGCGCCGCATGCGTGGTCGCATGCGAGGTCTCGAAGCATCCGCCCTGGTCGATCGCGACGTCGACGACGACCGCGCCCTTGCGCATCGTCGCGATCATGTCGCGCGTGACGAGCCGCGGCGCCGACGCGCCCGGCACGAGCACGGCGCCGATCACGACGTCGGCATCGCGCACGGCTTCGTCGACCGTCTGCGCATTCGAACAGACGGTCGCGATCCGGTTGGCGAACACGAGATCGAGCTGGCGCAGCCGGTTCACGTTGTTGTCGAGCACGGTGACGCGCGCGCCGAGGCCTACCGCCATCTGCAGCGCGCCGGTGCCCACCACGCCGGCGCCGAGCACGACGACGTGCGCGGCCGGCACGCCCGGCACGCCGGCCATCAGCAGGCCGCGGCCGCCGCGCGGGCTTTCGAGGTGGGTCGCCGCGACCTGGATCGACATGCGGCCCGCGACTTCGCTCATCGGCGCGAGCAACGGCAGGCCGCCGCCGGGGCCCGTCACGGTTTCGTACGCGATGCAGACCGCGCCGGATTTCACGAGCGCGGCGGCCTGATCGGGATCGGGCGCGAGATGCAGGTACGTGTAGAGGATCTGGCCGCGCCGCAGCATCGCGCATTCGGCCGGCTGCGGTTCCTTGACCTTGATGATCATGTCGGCGCGCGCGAAGATGTCCTCGGCACCGTCGCTGAGCGACGCGCCCGCGGCCGTGTAGTCGTCGTCGAGCAGGCCGATCGCCGTACCCGCGCCGCGCTGCACCAGCACGCGATGGCCGTGCCGCGTGAGTTCGCGCGCGCCGGCCGGCGTGAGGCCGACGCGGTATTCGTGGTTCTTGATCTCTTTCGGCACACCGATCAGCATGAGTCGCCTCCATGGCCTTCGTTATCGTCGTCGTGCGAGCAGCCGGTCGCGCAGCGGCAGGCCGACCGCAGTACTGGAATAACAGGGTAGTAGTGCGCGGAGGGAAGTCAAGCGGCCGGGCTGTGCGACGACGCATGCGCACTGCAACGCAGCATGCATCGCCGTCGGTTGCGACCGGACGTCGCAATGCGCGCGTGACCGGGTTTCGGTATCGTCATGCGTGGCGCGGGCCGGGGCCGCGAGCCGAACACCTTTCGGCAAAACGACGAGACAACGAGACGAGGACCTTGATCGACATGACCGCTGCGTATTTCAGCGTACCGACGCTTTGCGCCATCGCGCTCGTGCACGTGTACTGGGCGTTCGGCGGGCGATTGGGCAAGCGCGCGGCCATTCCGGAGCAGGATGGCGTACCGCTGTTGCGGCCGACTGCGGTCGGCACGCTTGCCGTCGCGCTCGCGCTGCTGGGCGGTGCAGGCGCGGTCGCCGCGCGTGCCGGCTGGCTGGGGCGCAACGCGTATCCCTGCACGATCGCGTTCGCGATCGTTGCGCTCGCATTGATCTTCGCGGTGCGGGCCGTCGGCGATTTCCGCTACGTCGGCTTCTTCAAACGCATTCGCGGGTCGCGTTTCGCGCGGATGGATACGCTGTATTACTCGCCGCTGTGCGCGGCGCTGGCGCTGTCGATCGCGTCGATGTTCTGGCCGTGGTGAGAGAGGAACGGTGCGTGATTCAATCCGCGCGCGTATCGATTAGCTCGAGATATTCGGCCGGCACGGCATCGATCAGCCACACATCGTTTTCGGCGGCGAAGAACGTGTGGCCCTGCCGGTGCATCAGCTGCGCCGCCACTTCGAGGATTGCGGGCACGCCGTAACGCGCGCCGACGGCCAGCGCCGTCCGGATGTCCGCCGGCAGATACACGTGATGAGGGGCGCCGGGTTCCGTCGCCGCCTGATCGTCGCTGTCCGCCATTTCCTCATCCTTGCACATTCCGGCATCCGGTTTTTCCATTGTTGCTGATTTCGATGCACTGAATTGCATTGAACCCTCTAGCAATGGAACCGGTTCCATATATAATTCGCGGCACTCGTCGCCAGGCCCGGAAAGAGGGTCGTGCACGTTGCGCTTGCCGTCGGCAGGCGCGACGTCTAAGTTGAATAAGGGTCATGGGCGATGACGGAAAGATGCCGGCCGATGCCGGTATTTGTCCGACGATAGGGCCCGCAAAGAGGTCGATCCGCGCAACGCCGCCGGCCCCGGGGCGAGTGCGGCTGCAATGACGGCGCCACCGCGAATCGCGGCCGGGCGCCAGCGTCGAGGTTGTGCGCAACACACGAAAGAACAGGGCGACCGGCCGCTTGCGGCACGGCTGCCGTGCCGGGCACGCGGCATGCGGAATGCGCGCGTCCGAACCCCGATCCCCAACGATCAACATCCGACCATGTCCACGCCACCTGACAAACCCAATTCGCGTCGCCGTTTCCTGCGCACGTCGGTCGCGCTCGTGCCGATCGCGTCGGTCGCCGGCTGCGACCTGCATTCGTCGTCGCCGTCCGCGACGACCGCCGGCAACGCGTCCACTGCGGCGGCCAGCGCCGAACGCGCGCCGTACAAGCCGACCTTTTTCGATGCGAAGGAATGGGCGTTCGTCCAGGCTGCCGTCGACCGGCTGATTCCGGCCGACGCCGAAGGCCCCGGCGCGCTCGAAGCGGGCGTGCCGGAATTCATCGATCGCCAGATGGAGACGCCGTATGCGCACGGCGCGACGTGGTACATGCAGGGGCCGTTCCAGCAGGGCGTGCCCGAGCTCGGCTACCAGTTGAAGCTGGTGCCGCGCGACATCTACCGGCTCGGCATCGCGGCCGTCAACCGCTATTGCGAAAAGGCGCACGGCAAGGCGTTCGCGGATCTCGACGCGCCGACGCGCGACACGGTGCTCGGCGCGCTGGAGAAGGGCGGCGCGCAGATCGACGACGTCCCGCCCGGCGTGTTCCTCGGCCAGTTGCTCCAGAACACGCGCGAAGGCTACTTCTGCGATCCGGTGCATGGCGGCAATCGCGACATGGCCGCGTGGAAGATGATCGGTTTCCCGGGCGCACGCGCGGATTTCATGGATTTCGTCAACCAGAGCGGCAAGCCTTATCCGTACGGCCCCGTCTCGATCAACGGGGAGCGCAGCTGATGACCGCAGACAAGAAGCCGCACGTCGATGCGGTCATCGTCGGCTTCGGCTGGACCGGCGCGATTCTCGCGAAGGAACTGACCGAAGCGGGCCTGAACGTCGTCGCGCTGGAGCGCGGCGAATATCGCGACACCTATCCGGACGGCGCGTACCCGAACACGATCGACGAGCTGACCTACAACATCCGCAAGAAGCTGTTCCTCGACCTGTCGAAGACGACCGTGTCGATCCGCCACGGCCTGCAGGACACCGCGCTGCCGTACCGGCAGCTCGCCGCGTTCCTGCCGGGCGAAGGTGTCGGCGGCGCGGGGCTGCACTGGTCGGGCGTGCACTTCCGGATCACGCCGGAAGAGCTGCGCCTGCGCAGCCACTATGAAGAGCGCTACGGCAAGAAGTTCATCCCCGAAGGGATGACGATCCAGGATACGGGCGTCACGTACGACGAGCTCGAGCCGCATTTCGATTTCGCCGAGAAGGTGTTCGGCACGTCGGGGCAGGCGTACAAGGTCGGCGGCAAGGTGGTCGGCGACGGCAACGTGTTCGAGGCGAACCGCAGCGACAACTTCCCGCTGCCCGCGCAGCTCAATACGTATTCGGCGCAGCGCTTCTTCGATGCCGCGCACTCGCTCGGCCTGCATCCGTACCGGCTGCCGTCGGCGAACACGTCGGGCCCGTACACGAACCCGTACGGCGTGCAGATGGGCCCGTGCAACTTCTGCGGCTACTGCAGCGGCTACGCGTGCTACATGTATTCGAAGGCGTCGCCGAACCTGAACATCCTGCCGGCGCTGAAGCAGGCGCCGAACTTCGAGCTGCGCTCGAAGTGCCACGTGCTGCGCGTCGACCTCGACGACACGAAGAAGCGCGCGACCGGCGTCACCTACGTCGATCCGGCCGGGCGTGAAGTGCACCAGCCGGCCGATCTCGTGATCGTGGCCGCGTTCCAGTATCACAACGTGCACCTGCTGCTGCTGTCGGGCATCGGCAAGCCGTACGACCCGATCTCGGGCGACGGCGTGGTCGGCCGCAATTTCGCGTACCAGAACCTGTCGACGATCAAGGCATTCTTCGACAAGGACACCTACACGAACCCGTTCATCGGCGCGGGCGGCAACGGCGTCGCGGTGGACGACTTCAACGCGGACAATTTCGACCACGGCCCGCTCGGCTTCGTCGGCGGCTCGCCGTTGTGGGTGAACCAGGCCGGCGTGAAGCCGATCAGCGGCATCGCCACGCCGCCCGGCACGCCGCAGTGGGGCTCGGCGTGGAAGAAGGCGGTCAAGGACAACTACGCGCACACGATCTCGATGGACGCGCACGGCACCAACATGTCGTACCGCGACGTGTATCTCGACCTCGATCCGACCTATCGCGATTCGTACGGCCAGCCGCTGTTGCGGATGACGTTCGACTGGAAGGACAACGACATCAGGATGGCGCAGTACGTGACCGGCCAGATGAAGAAGATCGCGGAAGCGATGGGGCCGAAGGCCATCGGCGTGTCGACGCGCGAGTTCGGCAAGCACTTCGACTCGCGCCAGTACCAGACGACCCATCTCGTCGGCGGCGCGATCATGGGCACCGACCCGAAGACGAGCGTGCTGAACCGCTACCTGCAGTGCTGGGACGTGCACAACGTGTTCGTGATGGGCGCGTCCGCGCTGCCGCAGGGCATCGGCTACAACCCGACCGGGATCATCGCGGCGCTGGCCTACTGGTCGGCACGTGCGATCCGCGAGCAATACCTGAAAAATCCCGCCCCGCTGGTGACCGTATGAAGAGGACGATGAACCACCACAACGCCGCGCGCCCGGTGTCCCCGCTGCGGCGCGCGCTGGCGATCGGCACGGCCTGGGCGGCATTCGGTCTGGCGGGCGGCGCCGCGTTCGCGCAGCCGGCGTCTACGCCGGCCGCGGCTTCGGGCGCGGCGGCTGCGCCTGTCGCGCAGTCCGCCGACGCGGCGCTCGTGAAGCGCGGCGAATACCTCGCCCGCGCGGGCGACTGCATCGCCTGCCACACCGCGAACGGCGGCAAGCCGTTCGCCGGCGGCCTGAAGTTCGACACGCCGATAGGCGGCATCTACTCGACGAACATCACGCCGGACCCGAAGACGGGCCTCGGCGGCTGGACCTATGAGGACTTCACCCGCGCGGTGCGCGAAGGCGTGCGCAAGAACGGCGACACGATGTATCCGGCGATGCCGTTCCCGTCGTATTCGCGCCTGACCGACGACGACATGAAGGCGCTGTACGCGTACTTCATGCACGGCGTCGCGCCGGTCGAGCACGAGAACCGCAAGGTGGACATCGTGTGGCCGCTGTCGATGCGCTGGCCGCTCGGCATCTGGCGCAAGCTGTTCGCGCCGGCGCCGAAGCCGTTCGACGCGGCGCCGTACACCGACCCGGTGGTCGCCCGCGGCGCGTATCTGGTGCAGGGGCTCGGCCATTGCGGCGCATGCCACACGCCGCGCGCGCCGACGATGCAGGAGCGCGGGCTGACCGACGCGGACGGCCTCGACTTCCTGGCCGGCGGCGCGGCGATCGACGGCTGGGTGCCGACCAGCCTGCGCGGCGAGCCGCGCACGGGCCTCGGCACGTGGAACGAAACCGAGATCGTGCAGTTCCTGAAGACCGGCCGCACGCTGCGCACGGCCGCGTTCGGCGGGATGACGGACGTGGTCGGCCACAGCATGCAGCACATGACCGACGACGACCTGAACGCGATCGCACGCTACCTGAAGACGTTGCCGCCGCGCGTGCAGGGCGAGCAGCCGCACGTGTACGACGCGGCCGCCGCGAAGGCGCTGCAGACCGGCGACGCGAGCAAGCCGGGCGCGGCCGTCTATCGCGACAACTGCATGGCCTGCCACCGCAGCGACGGCCACGGCTACACGCGCGTGTTCCCGGCGCTCGCCGGCAACCCGGTCGTGCAGGGCGACGATCCGACCTCGCTGATCCATGTCGTGCTGGAAGGCAGCGCGCTGCAGGGCACGCGCACCGCGCCGTCGACCTTCACGATGCCGCCGTTCGGCTGGCGCCTGTCGGACCAGGAAGTCGCGGACGTGTCGAACTTCGTGCGCACGAGCTGGGGCAACACGGGCGCGCCGGTGACGGCCGCGCAGGTCGCGAAGGTGCGCAAGAGCGTGCCGTCGACGCGGCCCGAGCCGCCGCCGGGCGCGCGGTTCCCGCAAGCGTCGCGCTGACGGGAGCGGCGGCGCGCTCGCCCCGCCTGTCGCCCGGTCCACGTCGACGTGCGACCGGGCCCGCCATGCCTTTCACTTCGCCGGGGTCGCGCCCCGCCAACCGGCGCCGCCGCGTGAAATTTTCGCGGCTGCGCGCCATTCTTCCGCCTCATCCCTTATCCTTTCACTCTTGAACCTTACTAAATAGTTACAAGAGCTTGGGAGGGGGGATGCCTCATGACGTCAGCCTGATTGCGTTGCTCGCGGCCGGTTTCGGTCTCGCGATGATCTTCGGTTACCTCGCGTCGCTGCTGAAAATGCCGCCGCTCGTCGGCTATCTGCTTGCCGGGATCGTGATCGGCCCCGGCACGCCCGGTTTCGTCGGCGATCTGTCGCTCGCGCAGCAGCTCGCGGAAGTCGGCGTGATGCTGCTGATGTTCGGCGTCGGCCTGCATTTTTCGCTCGGCGATCTCCTCGCGGTGCGCAAGATCGCGCTGCCGGGCGCCATCGTGCAGATCACCGTCGCGACGCTGCTCGGCGGCGGGCTCGCGCTCACCTGGGGCTGGAGCCTCGGTGCGGCGCTGGTGTTCGGGCTGGCGCTGTCGGTCGCGAGCACCGTCGTGCTGCTGCGCGCGCTCGAGGGGCGCGGGCTCGTCGAAACGGTCAACGGGCGTATCGCGGTGGGCTGGCTGGTCGTCGAGGATCTCGTGATGGTGCTCGTGCTGGTGCTGCTGCCGCCCGTGGCGGGGCTGCTCGGCGGCACGCCGCCCGGTGACGCGCACGCGGCCGGCGGCAGCGTGTGGAGCACGCTCGGCGTCACGATGCTGAAGGTCGCCGCGTTCATCGCGCTGATGCTGGTGGTCGGCAAGCGCGTGTTCCCGCGCATTCTGTGGCTCGTCGCGCGCACGGGCTCGCGCGAGCTGTTCACGCTTTGCATGATTGCGGCGGCGGTCGGCATCGCGTTCGGCGCGGCGAAGCTGTTCGACGTGTCGTTCGCGCTCGGCGCGTTCTTCGCCGGGATGATGATGCGCGAGTCGGAATTCAGCCGGCGCGCGGCCGACGAGACGCTGCCGCTGCGCGACGCGTTCTCGGTGCTGTTCTTCATCTCGGTCGGCATGCTGTTCGACCCGAAAGTATTGCTCGACGAGCCGCTGCACGTGATCGAGGTCGCGGCGATCGTGCTGATCGGCAAGACGGTCGCGGCCGTCGCGCTCGTGATCGCATTCCGCTATCCGCTGAACACCGCGCTGACCGTCGGCGCGGGCCTCGCGCAGATCGGCGAATTCTCGTTCATCCTCGCGGGGCTCGGCCGTGCGCTCGGGCTGCTGTCGGCCGAAGGGCAGAGCCTGATTCTCGCGGTCGCGCTGATCTCGATCGCGATGAACACGCTGCTGTTCGCGATGATCGATCCGGCGCTCGCCTGGATCCGCAAGCATTCGGCGTTCGCACGCAAGCTCGAGGCGCGCGACGATCCGCTCGCCGCGCTGCCGATGTCGACGCCGCAGACGCATCTGACTGGCCAGGTCGTGATCGTCGGCTACGGCAAGGTCGGCACGCGGATCGCGCATGCGCTGGACGAGCGGGGGATCGCGTATGTCGTCGTCGAGCAGAATCGCGAGCTCGTTGAGAAGCTGCGCGCGGACGGCATCGCGGCCGTGTCGGGCGACGCGATCGAGCCGATCGTGCTGGTGCAGGCGCATATCGCCCGCGCCGGGATGCTGGTCGTCACGCTGCCCGACGTGTTCGACGTGCGGCAGATCGTCGAGATTTCGCGCACGCTCAACCCGACGCTCGAAGTCGTGCTGTGCACGAACAGTAGCGACGAGGCCGCGCTGCTGTCGAACGAGGGGATCGGCACCGTGTTCATGGGCGAGACCGAACTCGCGCGCGGGATGACCGAGCACGTGCTCGGCCGGATGGCGAAGCCGGTCGCGGCCGCGCATTGACGGCGCGCGGCATCGCGCCGGGCATCGCACACCGGGCATCGCACACCGGGCAGCGCACGGCGGCGCTGCCGGCTTCAGTCTCAGTAGAACGTCTCGAGCGTCAGCTCCTGCGCCATCACGCGATTGCCGGCCAGCAGGCCGCCGTCGACCGGCAGCGCGACACCGGTGATGATCCGCGCGGCCGGCGAGCACAGGAACAGCGCCGCCTGCGCGACGTCGTCGGGCGTCGCGAAATCGTCGAGCGGATACCATTTCCTCAATTGGTCGAATACCTGCGGGTTGCGCTGCACGCGCGCTTCCCACGCGGGTGTCTTGACCGTGCCGGGCAATACGATGTTCGCGCGCACGCCGTCGCGGCCGTATTCGATCGCGAGCGACTTCGTGTAGCTGATCAGCCCGGCCTTCGCCGCGCTGTAGGCCGGATGCCCGAGCGCATGCACGCCGTTGACCGAACCGATGATCGCGATCGCGCCGCGCCCGCGAGCACGCATGCCGGGCAGCACGGCTTCCACGCTCACGTAGGTGGCGGTCAGGTTCGCATCGAGATCGGTGCGCCAGCTCGCGGGCGTCGTGTCGCGCAGCGTGGTCGAGGCGGCCGTGCCTGCGTTCGCGACCAGCACGTCGACTTCCGGATGCGATTCGAGCATCGAGCACAGGCGCTCGGCGTCGGTGAGATCGTCGACGACCGGCGTCGCGCGCCCATCGGCGAGCGTCCCGATGAAGCGGTCGAGCGCCGCGCGGTCGCGATCGAGCGCGAGCACGCGGTCGCCGGCTGCGAGGAACGTGCGGCACAGCGCCTGGCCGATGCCGCCGGCGGCGCCCGTCACGAGGGTGGTGCGTGTCATGTCGGCTCCTGGTGCGGGTTCACAGGCCGAGCGCGGCGCGCGCCTGCTTCTCGTTGTCGCGCGTGATCAGCGTGCCGGACGTCAGCACGAGCGGCGGCGCCTGGTTCTTCGTGATCCAGTCGTACATGTTGATGCTCGTCTGGTAGCCGTGCTGGCGCGGATTCAGCAGGATCGAACCGTAGAAGCCCGTCGGCTTCGGCTTCGCGAACTCGTTGAGCGCGATCTGGCTGCCGTTGATGCCGACCGCGACCATCGCATCCGCGCCGATGCCGCGCCCCTCGGCGGCGCGCACCGCGCCGACCGTCGTGTCGTCGTTCGAGCCGAACGCGACCCAGCGCTTGAAGTTCGCATGCTTGGTGAGCGCGATGTTCGCCGCGTTGAACGCGCCTTCGGTGTCGGCCGTCATCTCGGGCGCGTCGATCACGTTCGCGGCCGGAAAGCCGGCGGCCTTCAGCGCGTCGACCGCGCCGGTCGTGCGCTCGCGCGCGGTCGGCAACTGGTCGTACGCGAGCCGGATGATGCCGACTTCGGCCGGATTCCAGCCGCGCCGCTTCGTCTCGTCCGCGATCGCCTGGCCGACCTGCTGGCCGATCTTGTAAGCGGAGATGCCCATGTGCGGCACGCCCGGGAGCGGTGCGCCGTGGCCGTCGACGAGCTGGTCGTCGACCGACATCAGCTTGATCCCCGCGCGCCTGGCTTTCGCCGCGATGCCGGGGCCGAGCTTCACGTCGGGCGCGCAGATGATCACGCCTTGCGCCTTTTGCGCGGCGAGGCTGTCGAGCGCAGTCGACACCTTCTCGCCGCTCGGCGCCGCGATCCTGATCAACGTGAAGTGCTGTTCCTTCGCGGCCTGTTCGGCGAAGCGCCATTCGTCCTGGAACCACGGATCGTCCGGCTGTTTGACGAGGAAGCCGATCTTCACGTCGGCGGCATCGGCCGCCCGGGCCGGGGCGCCGCCCAGCAGCGTGACGCTCACGGTGGCCAGCACGAGCGTTTTCCAGTGGAATCGCATGCGTCTCTCTCCGTTGTTGTAGTCGGGCGCGCAGGCAAGGCCGCCTGCGGCGCGCAAAAATTGTAGGAGGACGCGGCGGGAACGCTCAAATGATGCGGTGCGTTCCTAGAGAGTGGGATGGGGCGGGGCGATGCGGACCCGGCATCGCCCGTGGCTTCGTCAGCCGGCGGCGGCCGGCTTCGCGGGCGCGGGGGGGCCGGCTTGCGCGGTGGTCCTGGGCGACGCCGACGGTTTCTGCGTGACGGTCGTCGTCGCTGCCGCCGCTTTCGGCGCGGCGACCGTCTTCTGCGGCGCGGCGGCCTTCGCCGGCGCGTTCTTCTCCGCTTCGACCGGCGCGTCGGGCGGCACGCCGAGCAGCTGCAACGAGCCGCTCGTGACCGACGCGAACACCGGGCCGGCCACCGTGCCGCCGTAGTAACCCTTGCCGCGCGGCTCGTCGATCATCACCGCGACGATCAGGCGCGGGTTGCTCATCGGCGCCATCCCCGCGAACAGCGCGCGGTACTTGCCCTTCGCGTAGCTCGCGCCGACCTGCTTGCGCGCGGTCCCGGTCTTGCCGCCGATCCGGTAGCCGTCGACGCGCGCGCGGCGCCCCGTGCCGCCTTCGCCGACCGCCATCTCGAGCATCGAGCGGATCGCGGCGGCGGTTTGCGGCGACGTCACGCGGTGGCCGCGGTGCGCGTCGATCGTCTGCTGATCGGTGCCGTTCTTCAGCAGCGACACCGGGTGCAGCGTGCCGTCGCCCGCATAGGCGGTGTAGGTCTGCGCGATCTGCAGCAGCGACATCGACAGCCCGTAGCCGTACGCCATCGTCGCCTGCTCGATCGGCCGCCAGCGCTTGTAGCCGCGCAGCCGGCCCGACGCGACGCCCGGGAACGTCAGCTCCGGCGCGCGGCCGATCCCGTACTCCTGGTATTTGTTCCAGATCGTTTCGGCGGGCAGGTTCAGCGCCAGTTTCGCGAGCGCGACGTTGCTCGACTTCTGCAGCGCCTGCGATACCGTCAGCGACCCGTGGTTCGACGTGTCGTGGATCACCGCCGGGCCGATCTTGTAGGTGCCCGGCGACGTGTTGATGATCGTGTTCGGCGTGACCTTGCGCTCGTCGATCGACAGCGCGACGACGAGCGGCTTGATCGTCGAGCCCGGTTCGAACGTGTCGATCACCGCGCGGTTGCGCAGTTGCTGGCCGGTGAGGCGGGCGCGGTCGTTCGGATCGAAGGTCGGGTAGTTCGCGAGCGCGAGGATCTCGCCGTTCTGCGCGTCGAGCACGACGACGCTGCCGGCTACCGCGTTGTTCTCGATCACGGCCGCCTTGAGCTGGCTGAAGGCGAGCTGCTGGATGCGGCGGTCGATCGTCAGCTCGATCGTCGCGCCGTGCTGCGCGGGGACGAGCGGGCGCGTGTCCGACACGATGCGGCCGAGCCGGTCGCGGATCACCTCGCGCTGGCCGGACGTGCCTTGCAGGCGCGCGTTGGCCGCGAGCTCGACGCCTTCCTGGCCCTTGTCCTCGACGTTCGTGAAGCCGACCACGTGCGCGGCCGATTCGCCTTCCGGGTAGAAGCGCTTCGAATCGGCGATCTGCGTGATGCCGTCGATCGCGAGCTTGTCGAGCCGGCTCGCGGTATCCGCGTCGACCTGCCGCTTGAGCAGCACGAACGTCTTGTCGTTGCCGAGACGCCGCTTCACCTCGACGAGCGGCATGTCGAGCAGCTTCGCGATCTGCGGGTAATCGGTGTCGGCGACCTGTTTCGGGTTCGCCCAGATTTCATAGGTCGACAGGCTGACCGCGAGCATCGCGCCGTTGCGGTCGACGATGCGCCCGCGCATCGCGTCGAGCTCGATCGTGCGCTGATAACGCTTCTGGCCCTGGCCGACGTAGAAATCCTGGTTCGCGACCTGCACCCAGAAAGCGCGCGCGATCAGCGCGGCGAACGCGAGGAACACGACGACCACGATCAGCCGCGAGCGCCACATCGGCAGGCGCGACGCGAGCATCGGATTCTTGGTCGCCGCTGCGTACGGATCGGCAGGGTGGGTCTTCTTTTTTACGCTCATGCAATGGCCGGGTCGGGCCGCCGGGCGGCGGCGGGTCAGTCTGAATAATGCGATTGTAATAAATGAGTAAACACCGTGTGGGGAAAGTATGTTCCGGCCCCGCAAAAAGGCGAATGGCAGGCGATCGGGAACACGGCGGAAAAGGGAGGAAGGCGGGGCCGGGCAGGCATTCGCGGCGGCTGCACAGGACGAAACACGCACGAGCGTCGCATGCCGATCCGAGCGTGCGGTCTTCGCCGCCGCTCGATCGCGAGCGTCCCGGCGCGCGATCAATTGCCCGCACCCCGGTTATTTCTTTAATCCAGAAAATGAAAAGCGCCTCGAACCGAGGCGCCATTCATGCTGAATATCGAAATGAATATCACCGATACCGGAATAAACCCGAAAACCGCAGACGATTCATGTCAATAATACCTATCGGGCAACGGAAATAAATTCCCGATATTCCGGCTGGGTGGTGCAGGTATCGACCGCCTGCAGCCGCCACGCGCCGTCGGGATGTTCGCCGGCGAGCACCGCGGGGCCTTGTTCACGCCGCGTCGCATCGAACGACAACCCCTTCAACTGACAGACGGCATTGCCGCTGTCGGCCGCGCAGAGCGCCATCGCGCCCTCGACGTCGCGGACCTTGCCCCAGGTCGGAAGGTCGATGCCCTGATGTGCCTCGCGCGACCACAGCCCCTCGTCGGTATCGACCCACAGTACCGCGAAGGAGTGCCGGGTTGCCGATTCGCTGCCATTAATCCGAATGGTGAGGCGCATTGCATCGTCTCCTGAAAAAAATGACACATTCGACCGTTTGGACTTGAACAGTCTAGATAGACTGGTGTGAAACGCAAGTGATAATCCGCAATAAATCCGTATTGGGTCTATTTCGGTTTCAGATGAAACGACGTCTGACGATTCATGGTCATTCCCGAGGCGTCAGCACACGCGGGGGACACCGGCGATCGCGGTGTCCATGCGAAGACGCGTGGCGGTCCAGACATGGGATGACAGTGCCGCCGGCCGCGTCGATCGGTCGCGCGCTGGCCGCCGCCAAAACCGCCGCGGCAGAGCGATGCGGCACCGCCCGGACGCGGCCCGAGCGAACGTTTCAGCGTGTTGACGCGGCGGCCGGCACGACACACTCCGACAATCGCGTACAAATCGGCACACTTTCACGAAACTTTCGGGACAGACTTGCATGCGTTCGGGCCCCACACTGGGACCTTCCCGATCCTGTGCCGCGGACGCCCGTCCGCGCCGGCTGCCGCCACCTCGTGCCAGAGCGCGATCGACGCGATCGCAGGCCGCACGCCCGATCGGGAGCCGCCGGGGCGCGCGTCAGCCCCGGCCCGGCCGGTGAGCCATGAGCCGCCCGCAACCGCGGGCACCGCGCCGCCCGGCCGACTCTTCGAAGGAGACTATCGTGCTGATCTGGAAAACCGCGTTGTCGCTCAACTGGCGGACGAGCCTCGTGTCGCCGGCCAGCGCACCGGTCGCGGCGGCGAACGTCGGACGGCTGGTGCTGACCGGCGCCACCGGCTTCATCGGCAGTACCGTGCTGACGGCGCTCGTCAATGCAGGGCTGCTCGAACGCATCGTCTGCGTCGTGCGTGCGCAGGACCGCGGCCATGCGGTCGCGCGGCTGCGTGAAGCGGCGTTGCGCGCGGGGCTTGCGCCGTACTGGGCGTCGCGCCTGACCGATGCGAACGTGATCGTCGGCGCGCTCGGCGACGTGTGGCACGGCGCCGATGCACCGCGCCTGGCCGGCGCGACGCACGTGATTCACTGCGCGGGCCACGCGTCGCCGGCCGACGGCGCGCATCTGCGGGCCGACATCGCCGATGCGGTGCACTTTGCCGAACGCTTTGCGCGCGCGCCGCGCCTGCAGCGCTTCGTGTACGTCGGCACGGCCTACGCGCATGCGGGCCGCGGCGGAATCGTGCAGGAGGAGGCGGAGCGCGACGCGGGGAACGACGCCGCGCCGGGCGACGACGGCCTGCCGGGCGCGGTGCTCGCGGCCGACTACCTGCGCGCGAAGGCGGAAACGGAGCAGCGTCTGCGCGCGCTCGGGCTGCCGCTCGTCGTCGTGCGGCCGTCGCACGTGGTCGGCCACACGGTGCTCGGGACGCGTCCCGCGCCGAATTCGTTCTGGATGTTCCGGCTCGCGCACGCGGCGCGCCGCTTCACCGCGCGGCCGATGACGCGCATCGACATCGTGTCGGTGGACGACGTGGCGCGCGCGACGATGCTGCTGGCCGTCAAGCCGACGCTCGCGCACGACGTCTATCACGTGTCGGCCGGCGACGAGGCGCCGCAGGTCGCGCAGATCGTGCGCGCGATGGACGAGGCGGCGGGGATGACCGGGGCGCCGCGCTACGCGGCGTGCGCGCCGGCCGAGCTGCCGCTCGTGGTGCGCGACGTGCTCGGGCGCCCCGATCCGGCGCTCGAGCGCGTGATCGGCCGGGCGCTGCAGCGCTGCGGGGAATTCGCGACGGTCGATCGCGTGTTCGACAATCGCCGCGTGCGCGACGAAATCGATTTCGAGCCGCTGCCGTTCATCGATTACGTCGAGGAGTGCATGCGCACGTCGCGCGGCGTGGCCGTGACCGAGCTGATGCGCGGCGCGATCCATTAGGGCCCGTTCACGCGAACGACCGCCCGCGCCACACCGGCGCCCGTTCCTGCCGATCGCGGGCGGGCGCCGTTTTTACGCGTGGCTGCCGAGCTCGATGAGCCGGTCGAGCGCGCGGTAGATGTCTTCGAGGCCGTCCTGGCCGAACCGCGACTCGAGCTGACGATATTGCTCGTCGATGCGCGGACCGATTTCCGTCACCAGTTTCCTGCTTTGCGGCGTCAGGCTGACCAGCAGCCGGCGCTGATCCTCCTGCGCACGCGTGCGCGTGATCAGGCCGTCGCGCTCCATCCGTTCCAGCACGCCGGTCAGGCTCGGGCTCAGGATGCAGCAGCGTTTCGCGATCTGACCGGCTTCGAGCGCCTGCGCCGGTTCGCCGTCGAGCACGCGGATGATCCGCCATTGCTGTTCGGTCAGCGAGAATTCCTTGAGAATGGGGCGAAACAAACCCATCAGCGTTTCGCGAGCCTCGAGCAGCAGCATGGCCAGGTTGCGATGGTCGAGCGTACGGTTCATCGGGGGAGAGCAGAGGACGGGGACGCATCAATCTTAACAGCCGAAGCTGATGAATTTCGCCTATCAGGGTAATCGAGGTTGCCAGCGCACGATTGTTTAATTAAGATATTAACTATTGACGATGCGCCGCGACGCGCGGCAGGGGAATGACGCATGGAGCTGTCTTGCACGACCGCCGCGGCGCCGCCGTTGCCGGTCGCCATCGGTACCGTCTACGGGGCGCTACTCAACGAGCGCGCGGCGCTCGACGCGCTCGGCGACGCCGTGAATGCGCCGCCTTACGGCCGCCCGCCGCAGGCGCCGATCCTGTACATCAAATCCGCCAACACGCATGCGGCCGACGGCGCCGCCGTCGTCGTGCCGGCCGGCGTCGACGCGCTGGAGATCGGCGCGTCGGTGGCCGTCGTGTTCGCCCGGCGCGCGACGCGCGTGGCGGCCGCGCAGGCGCTCGACTACGTGCACGGCTTCACGCTCGCGAGCGACGTGTCGGTGCCGCATCCCGACTACTACCGGCCGGCCGTGCGCTTCAAGTGCCGTGACGGTTTCTGCCCGCTCGGCCCGGCGATCGTGCCGGCCGCCGCGCTCGCCGACGTCGACGCGATCGGCCTGACGGTGCGGATCGACGGCGAGGTGGCCGCGTCCGCGTCGACCGCGACGCTGATTCGCCCGGTGCGCACGCTGATCGCCGACGTGACGGCGTTCATGTCGTTCGACGCGGGCGACGTGCTGTTGCTCGGCGTCGCGGGCGGCGCACCGCATGCCCGCGCGGGCAGCACGATCGAGATCGCCGCGGCCGGCATCGGCACGTTGCGGCATACGCTGATGGCGGAGGGAGCACGATGAAGACGGCGCGCGTGATCTACAACGGCGCACTGCATGCGGCCGAACCGGCAGGCGACGGCGCGATCCGCCTGGATACGGGGCGGGTGGTGGCCGAGGACGCGGTGGCGTGGTTGCCGCCCGTCGCGCCGCGCACGACCTTCGCGCTCGGCCTGAACTACGCCGACCACGCGAAGGAACTCGCGTTCAACGCACCGACCGAGCCGCTGATTTTCCTGAAGGGGCCGAACACGTTCGTCGGCCACCGGTCGCTCACCGTGCGCCCGGCGGACGCCACGCACATGCACTACGAGTGCGAGCTGGCCGTCGTGATCGGCCGCCCGGCGCGCCGCGTGAGCCGCGCGCAGGCGATCGACTACGTGGCCGGCTATACGGTCGCGAACGACTACGCGATCCGCGACTATCTCGAAAACTACTACCGCCCGAACCTGCGCGTGAAGAACCGCGACACCTGCACGCCGCTCGGGCCGTGGTTCGTCAGCCGCGACGAGATCGGCGACGCGGGCGACCTGATGCTGCGCACGACGGTGAACGGCCGGGAGACGCAGCGCGGCAGCACGCGCGACATGGTGTTCGACGTGCCGGCGCTGATCGAGCACATCAGCAGCTTCATGACGCTTTCGCCGGGCGACCTGATCCTGACCGGCACGCCCGAGGGGCTGGCGGACACGCAGCCAGGCGACGAAGTCGTGACCGAAATCGAAGGGATCGGCCGGCTCGTGAACACGATCGTCGGCGAAGCGGACTACTATCGCGCCGGCTGAGGCCGTCGCCCAAGGAAGGAGAGCACATGACCATCAAGCACTGGATCGGCGGCCGCGAAGTGGAGAGCCGCGAAACCTTCACGACGCTGAACCCGGCGACGGGTGAAGTCATCACCGACGTCGCGTCGGGCGGCGAGCCCGAGGTCGACGCGGCCGTGCGCGCCGCGAAGGAAGCGTTCCCGAAATGGGCGAACACGCCGGCCAAGGAGCGCGCAAAGCTGATGCGCAAGCTGGGCGAACTGATCGAGAAGAACGTGCCGATGCTCGCCGCGCTGGAGACGCAGGATACCGGCCTGCCGATCGCGCAGACGAGCAAGCAGCTGATTCCGCGCGCGTCCGAGAACTTCAACTTCTTCGCGGAAGTGTGCGTGCAGATGAACGGCCGCACCTATCCGGTCGACGACCAGATGCTCAACTACACGCTGTACCAGCCGGTCGGCGTATGTGCGCTGGTGTCGCCGTGGAACGTGCCGTTCATGACGGCCACGTGGAAGACGGCGCCGTGCCTCGCGCTCGGCAACACGGCCGTGCTGAAGATGTCGGAGCTGTCGCCGCTGACGGCCGACCAGCTCGGGCGGCTCGCGCTCGAAGCCGGCATCCCGCCCGGCGTGCTGAACGTCGTGCAGGGTTACGGCGCGACGGCCGGCGATGCGCTCGTGCGGCATCCGGACGTGCGCGCGGTGTCGTTTACCGGCGGCACGGTCACCGGCAAGCGGATCATGGAACGCGCGGGCCTCAAGAAGTATTCGATGGAGCTCGGCGGCAAGTCGCCGGTGCTCATTTTCGACGACGCCGATTTCGATCGCGCGCTCGACGCGTCGCTGTTCACGATCTTCTCGATCAACGGCGAACGCTGCACCGCCGGCTCGCGGATCTTCGTGCAACGCACGATCTACGACCGCTTCGTGCAGGAATTCGCGCGCCGCGCGAACAACCTGGTGGTCGGCGATCCGGCCGATCCGGGCACGAATCTCGGCGCGATGATCACGCGCCAGCACTGGGAAAAGGTGACGGGCTACATCCGCATCGGCGAGCAGGAAGGCGCGCGCGTGGTCGCCGGCGGCGCGGACAAGCCGGCCGGGCTGCCCGACCATCTGCGCAACGGCAACTTCGTGCGGCCGACCGTGTTCGCCGACGTCGACAACCGGATGCGCATCGCGCAGGAGGAGATCTTCGGGCCGGTCGCGTGCATCATCCCGTTCGACGACGAAGACGAAGGGCTGCGGCTTGCGAACGACACGGCCTACGGCCTCGCGTCGTACATCTGGACGCAGGACGTCGGCAAGGTGCATCGCCTCGCGCGCGGCATCGAGGCCGGGATGGTGTTCGTCAACAGCCAGAACGTGCGCGACCTGCGCCAGCCGTTCGGCGGCGTGAAGGAATCGGGTACCGGGCGCGAGGGCGGCGAGTACAGTTTCGAGGTGTTCGCCGAGATCAAGAACGTGTGCATTTCGATGGGTTCGCATCACGTCCCGCGCTGGGGCGTGTGACGGGCGCAGGCCGTGTTGTCGCAAGAACGATAGGGAGACTTGAACGATGGGCAAACTGTCCCTCGCCGCGAAAATCACGCACGTGCCGTCGATGTACCTGTCGGAATTGCCCGGCAAGCATCACGGCTGCCGTGAAGCGGCGATCCGCGGCCACCAGTTGATCGGCGAGCGTTGCCGCGCGCTCGGCGTCGACACGATCGTCGTGTCGGACGTGCACTGGCTCGTCAACGCGGGCTATCACGTGAACTGCAATGCGCGGTTCGCGGGCACCTATACGAGCAACGAGCTGCCGCATTTCATCCGCGACATGCAGTACGCGTATCCGGGCAACCCGGCGCTTGGCCGGCTGATCGCGGAAACGGCCACCGAGCGCGGCGTCGCGACGCGCGCACACGAGATCGACAGCCTCGAACTCGAATACGGCACGCTCGTGCCGATGCGCTACATGAACGGCGACCAGCATTTCAAGGTCGTGTCGATCGCCGGCTGGTGCATGTGGCACACGCTCGACGAAAGCCGGCGCTTCGGCGAGGCGCTGCTCGAAGCGATCGAGAAGAGCGATTCGAACGTCGCGTTCCTCGCGAGCGGCTCGCTGTCGCACCGCTTCAACGACAACGGCAGCCCCGAGGAATCGATCCATCAGATCAGTCGCGAATTCTTCCGGCAGGTCGACCTGCGCGTGGTCGAGCTGTGGAAGCAGGGCGATTTCAAGACCTTCTGCGCGATGCTGCCCGAGTACAACACGCATTGCCACGGCGAAGGCGGCATGCACGACACCGCGATGCTGCTCGGGCTGCTCGGCTGGGATCGTTACGACCGGCCCGTCGAGATCGTCACCGACTATTTCGCGAGCTCGGGCACCGGGCAGATCAACGCGATCTTCCCGCTGCCCTGAGCGTTGCCGCCCGCCACGCCCTCGAATCCGACCGGAGAGTTGCCATGCCACACATCGTCGTCGAATACACCGCGAACATCCGCGACGACGCTCGCATTCCCGCGCTGCTGCGCACGATCAACGCGACGCTGATCGCGCAGGGCGGCGTGTTCCCGACCGGCGGCATCCGGTCGCGCGCGATCGAGCTGCACGACTACTGCGTCGCCGACGGCACGGAGGACGACGCGTTCGTCCACGTGACGCTGAAGATCGGCTCGGGCCGCACCGATGCGCAGAAAAAAGCCGCGTGCGACGCGCTGTTCGACGCGATCAAGGCCCATTTCGCCGAGCTGTACGCGAAACGCTATCTCGCGCTGTCGATGGAACTGACCGAGTTCAGCGAAAGCGGCTCGTACAAGCACAACAACATTCACGCCCGCTACAAGCGGGCCGGCTGAACCCCATTCCCGATCCGACCATGCTCGAACCCGCCCTCATCGACCAGCTCGCGCACCGTCTGCACGACGCCGAGCGCGCACGCACGCAGATCCGCCAGATTTCGCTCGACCATCCCGACATCACGATCGACGACGCCTATGCGATCCAGCGCGCGTGGGTGACCCTCAAGCTCGCGGAAGGCCGCACGCTGAAGGGACACAAGATCGGCCTCACGTCGAAGGCGATGCAGAGTTCGTCGCAGATCGACGAGCCCGACTACGGCGCGCTGCTCGACGACATGTTCTTCGCGGACGGCGGCACGATCCCGACCGGCCGCTTCATCGTGCCGCGCGTCGAGGTCGAGCTCGCGTTCGTGCTCGGCAAGCGGCTCACCGGCCCGAACTGCACGATCTTCGACGTGTACGACGCGGTCGACTACGTGGTGCCCGCGCTCGAGATCATCGACGCGCGCAGCCAGTCGATCGACCCCGACACCCAGCGGCCGCGCAAGGTGTTCGACACGATCGCCGACAACGCGGCGAACGCGGGCGTCGTGATCGGCGGCCGGCCGGTGCGCCCGCAGGACGTCGATTTGCGCTGGGTCGCGGCGATCATGTCGCGCAACGGCGTGGTCGAGGAAACCGGCGTGGCAGCCGGCGTGCTGAACCATCCGGCGAACGGCGTCGCGTGGCTCGCGAACCGGCTGTCGCGCTTCGACGTCGCGCTGGAGCCGGGGCAGATCGTGCTCGGCGGGTCGTTTACGCGGCCGTGCGCGGCGCGCTCGGGCGATACGTTCAGCGTCGACTACGGCCCGCTCGGGACGATCCAGTGCTATTTCGAGTGAGGTGAGCGAACGATGCAGATTCCGTCGAATGTCTTCAAGGCCGCGCTCGCGCGCGGCGACGCGCAGATCGGTTTGTGGCTCGGTCTCGCGAATCCGTACAGCGCCGAAGTGGTCGCGGGCGCCGGTTTCGACTGGCTGCTGATCGACGGCGAACATGCGCCGAACACGGTGCCGACGATCCTCGCGCAACTGCAGGCGATCGCGCCGTATCCGTCGCATCCGGTCGTGCGCGTGCCGTGGAACGATCCGGTGATCGTCAAGCAGGTGCTCGATCTCGGCGCGCAGACGCTGCTCGTGCCGATGGTGCAGAGCGCGGACGAAGCGCGCGCGGCGGTGGCGGCGACCCGTTACCCGCCGCACGGGATTCGCGGTGTCGGCAGTGCGCTGGCGCGCGCATCGCGGTGGAATCGCGTCGGCGAGTACCTGCATCGCGCGAACGACGAGATGGCCGTGCTCGTGCAGGTCGAGACGCGCGCGGGGCTGGAGGCGATCGATGCGATCGCGCGGGTCGACGGCGTCGATGGCGTGTTCATCGGGCCGGCTGATCTTGCGGCAGATCTCGGCCATCTCGGTCATCCGGGGCACCCGGACGTGCAGACCGCGATCGACGGCGCGATCCGCGCGATCAAGGCGGCCGGCAAGGCGCCGGGCATCCTGAGCGCGGATGAAGCAGCCGCGCGGCGCTATCTGGAAGCGGGCGCGTCGTTCGTCGCGGTCGGCGTCGATACGACGCTGCTGGCACGGAGCGCGGAGCGGCTCGCCGCGCAGTTCAAGGGGAGCGGCGGCGCCGCCGCGAAGCAGGGCGACTGCACGTATTGACGCAGCGGCGGGCGGTTTTCCCGTGCCGAGCGCCGGCCGTTCGTCGCGCGGCGTCATGCCGGCGCATGGCGGCCCTACTTATCCCGGTGCTTGCCGTCCCGCCTCCAGGTACCTTCCCGGCGTCGTCCCCAGCGCGCGCCGGAACATGTCGATGAACGCGCTCACGTTGTCGTATCCGAGATCGAGCGCGATCGTCGTCACCGGCACGCCGTCGGCAATGCGTTCCAGCGCCCGCAGCAGCCTGGCCTGCTGACGCCACTGCGCGAACGTCAGCCCCGTCTCGGCGACGAAGCGGCGGCTCATCGTCCGCGCGCCGATGCCGGCCCATTCGGCCCATTCCTCCAGCCGCCGGTCGTTCGCGAGATCCGCGGCCAGCGCATCGGTGATCTTCACGAGCCGCGGGTCCCGCGGCCGGACCAGCCCCAGCGCCTCGGCTTCCGACGCCGCGATTTCATCGAGGATCACGTCGGCGATCCGCGTCTGCGCGGCATTCAGATCGGAATCGCCCCAGCTCGCCGCGCGCTGCACGGCTTCGCGCAGCAGCGGCGTCGTGCGGATCGCGCGCGGCGTCGCCGGCAGCGCTGCGCAGCGGGCTTCGGCGACGAACGCCGACCAGCCGGCAATCGGCCCGAACGAACGCAACGAATGCCGGCAATGCGGCGGAATCCAGATTGCATGAATCGCCGGCACGACCCACTCCTGGTCGTCGAGGCCGATCGTCACGAGCCCGCTCAGCGCGCCGACGAGCTGGCCGCGCGCATGCGAATGCGGCGCGGTGATGCGCGGGTCGCGTTGCGACAGGACGGCGGCGACCACGAACGGGCCGTCGTCGGACGTGACGAAGCGGGCGGGCAGGAGTGGATCGGACATGGCCGGATATCGGTATCGAATGGCTGTTATACCGGAGATCGGCCGGATTCGCACGCCTACACTGCGTCCATCGATGACAACCGGAGTACGACGCGATGCGAGCCGAACAGATGCTTCCCGACCATGCCGACCGGATCGATGCCGGCGGAACGACGATCCGCAAGGGGACCGTCGGCGCGTTTCTGGTCAACGCGCGCGTATTGATCGACCCGAACGCTGCCCCGGCCGAGCGGGCGCGTGCGGAGGCCGACGCGATCGATGCGTTGCCCGCGCTGCGTGCGCTCGGCCTGTTCGACGTGCTGGAAGTACGCGATCCCGCGCTGCGCGCATGGCTCGATGCCCGGTAAGGCCCACCCTCCAGAATCGAAGGAATCACCATGAAAGCAGCAGTCGTCGAAGGCGCCGGACAGCGTCCGGTTCATACGGAGTTCGAATCGCCGAGTGCGATGCCGGGCCACAGCCTGATCGACGTGACGGCGTCCGCGCTGAGCCGCATCGCGCAGGGGCGTGCGGCGGGTACGCATTATTCCTCCGTTGGCGCTTATCCGTTCGTTGTGGGTGTCGACGGCGTGGGGCGTCTCGATGATGGCCGGCGCGTCTACTTCTTCGGTGCGCCCGCGCCGTTCGGTGCGATGGCCGAACGCACGATCGCGCCGGATACGCAGTGCGTGCCACTGCCGGACGCGCTCGACGATGTCACGGCCGCGGCGATCGCGATTCCCGGGATGTCGTCGTGGGCGGCGCTGACCGAACGCGCGAGGTTCGTCGCGGGCGAGACGGTGCTCGTCAATGGCGCAACGGGCACGTCGGGGCGGCTCGCGGTGCGGATCGCGAAGCATCTCGGCGCGGCGAAGGTGATCGCGACGGGCCGCAACGCGGCCGCGTTGCAGGCGTTGCTGAGTGCCGGCGCGGACGCGGTGGTGTCGCTGCAGCAGGACGACGTGCATCTGGCGCGGGCGCTCGAACCGCATTTCCGCGCGGGCGTGGACGTCGCGCTCGATTATCTGTGGGGCGCCAGCGCGCAGACGCTGCTGGTTGTCGCCGCGAAGGCGACGCCCGGCGGCCGGCGGCTGCGTTTCGTGGAGATCGGCTCGATCAGCGGCGCGGACGTGCTGTTGCCGGGCGCCGTGCTGCGCGCGACCGCGATCGAGCTGATGGGCAGCGGCTTGGGCAGCGTGCCGTTGCCGCGCCTGCTGGCGTCGGTGCGCGGCGTATTCGAAGCGGCCGGGGAGGCAGGACTCGCGATCGACACGCGCACGGTGCCGCTGTCGGCCGTTGGCGAACACTGGGGCGATTCGAGCAGCGTCGTGCGCCCGGTGTTCACGATGCGTGGCGAGTGAGCGGCGGATCGCCACGTGGCGGGCCGGATGTAGCGTGAGCGTTGGATTGCGCGGCGGCATCGGGCCATTCGCCGTCATGCCGCCGCGCGTAACGTGAAAGCAGGCGGGGCGGCCGATCACCCGCTGCCGCTCGTCGCGTCAGCTTTAAAACCGCTGCTGAATCCCCGCCGTGACCCCGACCTGCGTGGTGCCATACCCGGCGAAATCGCGCGACACGCCGACCTTCTGGTCGTGTTTCGCGATCGCGAACGCGCCGGCCGCATACAGCACCGTCCGCTTCGACAGCGCGTAGTTCGCGCGCACCGACACCAGCGTCGGGTCGGCGTCCGTGCCGCCCTTGATGTTCTGGTGATAGACGGCCGCGATCAGCGAGAACGTCGGCGTGAACTGGTACGACCCGCCGAGCCAATACATGTCGCTCAACTGGTTCGCGGCCGTGGTGTGGAACGTGCGCCGATAGTTGCGATAGCCGGCCATCGTTTTCAGGTTGCCGAAGTCGTAGCTCAGGCCCGCGTGGATGCTCTGGATGTAGTTGACGGTATCGGCCGGCGTGACGCTGTCGGCCGCGCCGTTTTGCCGGTCGAACGTGACGACGGCGGCGAACGGCCCCGTCTCGTAGCCGACCGCGAAATCGTACTTCGAGCTGGTCTTCATGCTGCCCGGCACGTTGCCGAAACCGTACAGCGCGCCGAACTTGAAGCCGCTGAATTCGCCGTCGTAGCGCACCGCGTTCGACGAGCGCGTGAACAGGCCGTCCTTGCGGCCGCCGGTCGCCATCGACGAGGTCGCCCACGAGTAGTTCTGCGCGTAACCCATCGGGTCGAACGGCAGCATGTAGTCGTAAGTGACGGTGAAGTTGCGGCCGAGCGACAGTTCGCCCCATTTGCCTTTCAGGCCGACCGTCGCGCGGCGCGCGAAGATCGAGTCCGGGCCGTCGTCGGACGCGCCGTTCGCGAGGTCGATCCCGCTTTCGAGGCGGAACACGGCCTTCAGCCCGCCGCCGAGATCCTCGACGCCGCGCAGGCCCCAGCGCGACGTGTTCTTGTTGCCCGATTTGAGCTTGACCGAATTGCCGCCTTGCGGCGCCGCATGGTTCGTGAATTCGATGCCGGCGTCCATGATCCCGTACATCGTGACCGACGACTGCGCGTGCGCGGCGCCTGCCGCGAGGCCGGCCACGGCGGCCGACCCGGTCAGGACGGCGGCGCGAAGGGAACGGTGTGCGCATGACTTCATTGGCGGTGTCTCCTTGGTTCTTGTGGGTTGGGTGAAACGGATACGGCGCGCGACCGCCCGCGGCGGACGCCGGGAAGCGTCCGCCGGACGGAAGGCTGTTGCGTGGCGCGAGGCGCGCGACATGCGCGGCGGCAGGCGAGCCGCCGCGCCCGGGTCAGCCCGCTTTCGCGAACGCCCAGCAGTCGTTGGTCGGGAATTCGATCCAGTGCTTGCCGGCCGCGCGCGGCACATGGCCGAACGCACGCAGGCGCATCTCGCCGCAATGGAACAGGTATTCCCAGCGGTCGCCGAGATACATCGACGTGACGAGGTCGGCCTGCAGCCGGTTCGCGCCGGGGCCGTCGGCGACCTGCACGCGTTCGAGGCGGATCACGGCCTGGGCGTCCTGGCCGGGTGCCAGCGTGTCACGGGCAAGCGCCTGCAGTTGCCAGCCGTCGCCGGCGAGCGTCACGCATTCGCCGTTGATCGCGGCGACGCGCGCGTCGATCCGGTTGTTGCTGCCCATGAATTCGGCGGTGTACAGCGAGCGCGGCGCGCCGTACAGCTCGGCCGGCGTGCCTTCCTGCTCGATGCGGCCGTTGCGCAACAGCAGGATGCGGTCGGACATCGCCATCGCTTCGGTCTGGTCGTGCGTCACGCAGAGCGCCGACAGCCCGAGCGACACGATCAGCTCGCGCAGCCACGCACGTGCCTCCTCGCGCAGCTTCGCGTCGAGGTTCGACAGCGGCTCGTCGAGCAGGATCACGGGTGGGTTGTAGACGAGCGCGCGGGCGATCGCGACACGCTGCTGCTGGCCGCCCGACAGTTGATGCGGAAAGCGTTCCGCGAGATGGCCGAGGCCGAGCTGGTCGAGCGCGGTCTGCACGCGGCGCTTCTGTTCGGCCGGTGCGACGCGGCGCAGCTTGAGCCCGTAGCCGACGTTGTCGGCGACGGTGCGGTGCGGCCACAGCGCGTACGACTGGAACACGAGGCCGAGCGAGCGCTGTTCGACCGGCAGGTCGATGCGCTGCGCGCCGTCGAAGAACACGCGGTCGTCGAGCTGGATGCGGCCGTCGGACGGCTGTTCGAGGCCGGCCACCGCACGCAGCAGCGTGGTCTTGCCGCTGCCCGACGCGCCGAGCAGGCACACGACTTCGCCGGCCTTCAGTTCGAACGACACGCCCTTGAGGATCGGGTTGGCGCCGTAGCTGAGATGCAGGTCGTCGACGATGAGCTTATCCATGAAGTTTCACTCCGAAGCGCAGGGCCACGCCGAGACCGGCGCCGACCATCGCGATGTTGATGACAGAGAGCGCGGCGACCTGGTCGACGGCGCCGGTCGCCCACAGCGACACGAGCAGCGCGCCGATCACTTCGGTGCCGGGCGACAGCAGGTAGACGGCCGTCGAGTATTCGCGCTCGAAGATCATGAAGATCAGGAGCCAAGCGGCGAGCAGGCCGAAGCGCACGAGCGGCAGCGTCACGTCGAGCGATACGCGGCTGCGGGTCGCGCCGACGCTGCGGCCGGCTTCCTCGAGCTCGGGGCCGACCTGCAGCAGCGCGCTCTGGATGAGCCGCATCCCGTACGCGAGCCACACGACCGTGTACGCGATCCAGATGCTCCACATCGAGTTCTTCAGCTCGCGCAGGCCGGGCACGAACAGGAAGATCCACAGGAACGCGAGACCGGCGAGGAGACCCGGCACCGCGCGCGGCAGCAGCACGAGGTAGTCGAGCAGCTTGGTCGCCCAGTCGGGGCGGCGGTGGCCGGCGAACGCGACGAGCGAGTAGAAGCCGATCGCGAGCGCGCCGCCGATCACGCCGATGCCGAGCGTGTTGACGATCGCGCGCACCAGGTTGTCCTGCTCGAACAGTTCGATGAAGTTCGACAGCGTCAGCACGTCGGCGAGCGGCACGCCTTCGCCCCAGTTGGTCACGAACGCGCGCAGCACGATGCCCGAGATCGGCACGATCACGGTCAGCATCAGCCACAGCGCGACGATCGCGAGCGCGACCCAGCGCCACACGCCGAGCGGCAGCACCGTCGCGCGGCCGGCCTTGCCCTTCACGGTGACGAAGCGGTTCGCGGTCTTCAGCAGGCGGCGCTGCAGCAGCACGAGCGGGAACGTGATCGCGACGATGCACACCGCGACCGCGGCCATCAGGTGATACGACGGCACGCCGAGCTTGTTGGTCAGCTTGTACAGGTAGGTCGCGAGCACGAGGTGGCCTTCCGGATCGCCGAGCACGAGCGGCAGCCCGAACACCTCGAAGCCGAGGAAGAACACCAGCACGCCGGCGAACAGCAGCGCGGGCATCGTCATCGGCAGGCTCACGTCGAGCGCGACGCGGAACGGGCGGGCGCCCGTCACGCGGGCGGCTTCCTCGACGTCCGAGCCGAGGTTGCGCAGCGCGGCCGACGAATACAGGTACACGTGCGGCACGTGCGTGAGGCCGACGATCACCGTGATCGCGAAGATCGAATACACGTTCCAGGGCACGTTCTGCACCCCGAACAGTTCCTTGAACCACACCGAGTAGAAGCCGACCGGGCCGGCCGCGACCACGTAGCCGAACGCGAGCACCATCGGCGACACGAACACCGGCGTGAGCAGCAGCGGTTCGAGCCAGCGGCGGCCGGGCAGGTCGGTGCGCACCATCAGGAACGCGAGGATGCCGCCGAGCGGGATCGAGATGAACAGCATCCCGCCGGCGATGATGAACGAGTTCTTCACGGCCGACCAGAAGTCGGGATCGCTGAAGATGAAGCGGAAGCCTTCGATGCCGAGCGTCTTGTTCGCATCGAAGAACGGCGCGGACAGCAGGCTCTGGAACAGGATGAAGCCGAGCGGCAGCGCGACCGCGACGGTCAGGACCGCGACGACGATCCAGCGCAGCATGCCGGCGAGCGGCTGCAGGCTGCTGACCGGCAGCGCGGGAATGGCGTCGCGCGGGCCGGTGGCGGGCGGAACGGCCGGTGCCGTGCCGCGGGTGCTGGTTGAAAGCATGAGTTCGCCCCTGCGGCCATCCGGATGGCCGCCTCAAGGAAGTCGGTAAGGGGAAGGGGCCGCCCGCGCGACGTGCGGCGGGCGGCCGAGGTCAGCGGCTCAGCGCATCAGCGCTTGATCGCCTGCTGCCATTGCTTCAGGAATGCGAGGCGCTTCGACTGGTCGAGATAGACGAGCAGACCGGTGCCGATCTGGATCGGCTTCAGCGAATCGCCGAGCTCCTTCGTGAGGCTCGCGGCCGACGTTTCGCCGCTCACGTCCGTGCGGATCGCGTACAGGTTCGCCTGGTTCGCGATCAGCGTCTGGCCGCGTTTCGACAGCAGGTAGTCGACCCACAGCTTCGCGGCGTTCGGGTTCTTCGCCTTCTTCGATACCGTGGCGAGGCGGCTCACGACCTGCGTGTAGTCCTTCGGAAACACGTAGCCGATCGACTTGTCCTTCTTCGCCTTCGCGTACGCATACGACCCGATGATGTTGTAGCCGATCAGGTTCTCGCCCGACGAGATGCGCTCCATCATCGCGCCCGTGCTCGACTGCAGCTTCGGGCCGGTCGCGCCGATCGCCTTCACGAGTTCCCACGTGACCTTCTCGTTCACGTGCGCGTCCTGCGTCAGGTAGTTGAAGCCGACGCCCGATTTCTCGATGTCGTAGGTCGTGACCTTGCCCTTGAACTTGTCGGCCTGCGTGGTGAGCAGCTTGATCAGGTCGGCGCGGGTCTTCGGCACCTCGTTCTCGGGGATCAGGCGCTTGTTGTAGACGATCGCCAGCGGTTCGAACGTCGTGCCGTACGCCTGCTTCTGGTACTGCGCCCATTGCGGCACGTTCGGGCTTTCGGGCGAATCGTAGGACGCCATCAGGCCGTCGTTGACGAGCTTGACCTGCAGGTCCATCGCCGAGCTCCACAGCACGTCGGCGCTGGTGCTGCTCGCTGCGTTCTCGCTGATGTAGCGGTTGTACAGCTCGGTGCTGTTCATGTCGTTGTACTCGACTTTCACGCCGTACAGGCTTTCGAAGTCCTTGATCAGCGGACGCACGAGGCCCGTGTCGGTGGTCGAGTAGACGATCAGCTTGCCTTCCTTCTTCGCGGCGTCGATCACGCCCTGGTAGTTCCCCGGGTAGCCGGCCGGAACCTGCGCGACGGCGCTGCCGGCGGCAGTGCCCAGAACGACCGCGAGCGCGGCGGCGAGTTGCTTCGGTGCAAACGGCATGTCTTCCTCCAGTGATGCGTGGGTTTTGTTCGAGTGACGCGGATGTTAATTGCGGGGCACTTTCAGCCTGCTTTCATTCCGGTGCGCAATCGCGCCGTCCGTGTCATGGATTTCCCGAGGTCGACGCGGCCACCGCCGCGGGTTGCGCGGCGTGCGGCGGGGCGAGAAGGGGGAGGACGCGGCGCGTGGTCGCGCGCTATGCGGAGGCGGCCAGCAACTGGCCGAGGACGCGGCCGCCATGCCGCGCGTGCGCGGCCGTCAGCGCGGCATAGCCGACGACGACGCCCGCTTCGCACCGGGCGCTTCGACAGAAGCCGCGGATCGGCTGCAGCGCGATGCCGGCCGCGCGGGCTTGCGCGACCCAGCCCGCGTCGTCGAGGCCGGGCGGCAGCCACAGCACGAAATGAAAGCCCGCGTGCTCGCCGGTCACCGTGTACCGGCCGCCGGCATGTTTGGCCAACTGGTCGAGCACGATGTCGCGCCGCTGGCGGTACGCGTGGCGGGCGGCGCGCAGGTGCTTCGCGAAATCGCCGTGGCCGATGAAGCGGGCCAGCGCCAGCTGGGGCGCGACGCCGACCGAGCGCGCGGTCGCGTGCCAGACGGCGGACAGCGCCGGCCGCAGTGCCGCCGGCACCACCATGAAGCCGATGCGCAGCCCGGAAAACAGCGTCTTGTTGAACGACCCGCAATAGATCACGCGGTCGCACGCGTCGAGCGATTTCAGCGCGGGCAGCGGGGCGGTCTGGTAGCTGAATTCGCCGTCGTAGTCGTCCTCGATGATCCACGTGCGGTGGCGCTGCGCCCAGTCGAGCAGTTCGAGCCGGCGCGAGACCGACATCGTGACGCCGAGCGGCGCCTGATGGGCGGGTGTCACGTACGCGGCGCGCGCATCGGGATGGCGCTCCAGCGACGCGGTATCGATTCCTTCCCGGTCGACCGGCACGTCGATCACGGTCGCGCCCGCGAACGTGAAGATCTGCCACGCCGACGCATAGCCGGGGTCTTCCATCAGCACCGTCGAGCCGGGCGCGAGCAGCGTGCGTGCGACGAGGTCGATCGCGTGGCGGATCCCGGTCGTGATGACGATGTCGGCGGCCCCGCACGGGATGCCGCGGTATTCCCGCAGGTACGCGGCGATTCCCGCGCGCAGGCCCTCGACGCCTTGCGCCGGCGTCGCGCCGAGATCGTCCGCCGTCGCGGCGAGCAGGCTGGCGCCGAGCGCCTTCTTCCATTGCTGCATCGGCAGCAGGCCGGGATCGGCGAGCCGCGCGACGAACGGGACGCCGGGGCGCACGCCGTGCTCGGGCTCGGCCGGGGCGGCCGGCGCCGGCGAAGCCGGGATGGGGCGCGGGGCGCCGTCGCGCGACTGAGCCGTCGCGCGCAGATAGCTGTCCGGCACGACCGCGCACACGCGCGTGCCGGACCCTTGCGTGCGGGCGATGTAACCCTCGGCGCACAGGATGTCGTACGCCGCTTCGACGGTGCCGCGCGCGACATCCCAGCGCGCGGCCAGCGTCCGGCTCGACGGCAGCGGGCTGTCGCCCGGCAGCAGGCGTTTCAGGATCGCGTCGCGAATCGTGTCGGCGATGCATTCCTGCTTCGACAGCGGGCTGCCGCCCGACAGCCCGGCAGGGCGCGGCAGGTCCAGCGGAATCGCGGCTTTGCCTCGCGGCATAGTGGTCCAGTCAATGGGCGATTTAATGGTCCTTCAGCTTATATCACTTTCGCCTTAGATTGCAGTCGACTCCACTCATCCGACCCACACGGACCTACCGCATGAAGACGCGCTCATTACCCCGCCGGGGCTGGCTGTTCCTGTTGATGCTCGTGGTGTGCCTGCCGCGCGTCACGATCGATGCGTACCTGCCGTCGCTGCCCGCGATGGCGGATGCGCTGCACGGCACCGACGCGCAGTTGCAACTCACGCTGACCCTCTACATGGTCGGCTATGCGCTGTCGATGCTGGTGTCGGGGCCGCTGTCCGACCGCTATGGCCGACGCCCGGTGCTGCTCGGCGGCCTGTGCCTGTACGTCGTCGCGAGCGTCGCGTGCGGATGGTCGACCAGCGTCCCGACGCTGATCGCCGCGCGCGTGTGCCAGGCGCTGGGCGGCTGCAGCGGCACGGTGATCGGCCGCGTGATCGTGCGCGAGCGCTTTCCGGCCGCGACGCAGGCCACGATGCTCGGGCATATTTCGGCCGGCATGGCGCTGTCGCCGGTGGTCGCGCCGCTGGCTGGCAGCGCGATTGCCGAGTGGCTCGGCTGGCGCGGCGTGTTCGGCTGGCTGGCGGCGGGCGGGCTGGTCGCGACCGCGATGGTGCTGCGCTACCTGCCTGAAACCCGTGAACGCGACGCGCGGCCGCCCGCCGGCGCCGGGCTGCTGCGGACCTACGCCGGCCTGCTGCGCGACCGGCGTTTCCTGCGCTATTCGTTCGCGATCAGCTTTGCCTACTGCACCTACTATCCGTTCATCGCGGAATCGTCGACGCTGTTCCAGCGGCACATCGGCGTGTCCGGGCCGGTCTATGCGGCGATCTTCGGCGTGACCGTGCTCGGCTACCTGATCGGCTCGAATGCGTTCGCGCGGACCAGCGCGCGCTGGTCCGCCGATTCGGTCATCGCGGCGGCGGCGGTCGCCAATCTGGCCGGCGCCGCCGCGCTGTGGGGCGGCGGCGCGATCGCTCCGACGTCGGTGACGGCGCTCGTCGTGCCGATGTTCGTCGTGATGATCGCGGTCGGGATCGCGATTCCGGCCTGCCAGTTCGCGGTGATGCAGCCGTACACGCAGATCGCCGGCACCGCGTCGGGGCTGTTCTTCTTTATCCAGATGGCGATCACGGCCGCGTGCGGCGGCGTGCTGGCGTGGCTGTCGGACGGTACCGCGCACCCGATGATCGTCGTCACGGCCGGCGCGAGCATCGCGTTCGTCGCGGTGGTGGCCGGTTTTCGCGAGCGCGGCGTGGCCGGCGAGGCGCGCATCGCGGCGCGCAACCGTGCGGCGGCCGAACGCTGAGGCGCGGTGGCCGGCATCGCGCGCGGCGGGTTCGCGACACCCGCGCAACCCGTGTTTCCGCGAGGCGTGGAGACGGAAAGGATCATGTAATGTAGCGGGCTGTTCGCTGACCTTACCGGAATCCCCATGCGTGTGCTGCTCGTCGAAGACAACCCGAACCTGGCCCAGTCGCTGAACGACGCGCTGAGCGCCGCGCGCTTCGCGGTCGATCACATGGCCGACGGCGAGGCGGCGGACCACGTGCTGCGCACGCAGGACTACGCGCTGGTGATCCTCGATCTCGGGTTGCCGAAGCTCGACGGGCTGGAGGTGCTGCGGCGATTGCGTGCGCGCCGCAATCCGGTGCCGGTGTTGATCCTTACCGCGCACGGGTCGGTCGAGGACCGCGTGAAGGGGCTCGATCTCGGCGCCGACGACTACCTCGCGAAGCCGTTCGAGCTGACCGAACTGGAGGCGCGCGCCCGCGCGCTGATCCGGCGCAGCCTCGGTCACGAGCATTCGCGCGTCGAATGCGGGCCGCTTTCGTACGACAGTATCGACCGCAGCTTCCATCTCGCGGGCGAGCCGCTGTCGCTCACGCCGCGCGAGCGCTCGGTGCTCGAGGTGCTGATCCTGCGTAACGGTCGCGCGATCAACAAGGACACGCTGTCGGAGAAGATCTTCGGGCTCGACGAATCGGTCAACGCGGACGCGATCGAGATCTACGTGTACCGGTTGCGCAAGAAACTGGAGAACACGGGCGTCGCGATCGTCACGCTGCGCGGCCTGGGCTATCTGCTCGAAGCGAAGGCGGAGACGGCTGAATGAGCGGCGCCCGCGCTCACGGTCATTCGCTGCCTCCCGAGGGAGCGCATGCGTTCCTCGGGGCGGCGCGGCGGCAGGCATGATGACCCGCCCGAACCTGCGCGCGCAGGTCGCGCTGTGGCTGCTGTTGCCGCTGCTCGGCCTGCTCGCGCTCGACTCGTGGCTCACGTACCAGCGTGCGATGAGCGCCGCGCACGTCGCGTTCGACCGCACGCTGTCGTCGTCGCTGAAGTCGATCCGCGAAGGCGTGCGGCTCAACGACGGCGAGGTCGAGGTCGACCTGCCGTATCTCGCGCTCGAAATGCTCGAATCGAGCGACGGCGGCAAGATCTACTACCTGATCCGCGAGGACAACGGCCACACGATCACCGGCTATCCGGACCTGCCGCTGCCGCAGGGGCGCGACGCGGGCGACGGCGCGCCGTTCGTCACGCGCTACTACGACGTCGTGTATCGCGGCGAGCAATTGCGGATGGCCGCGCTGCGCATTCCGGTGCACGACGTGCCGACCGCGCAGTCGCGCATCGTCTGGGTGATGGTCGGCGAGACGATCGAGGCGCGCCAGGCGCTCGCGCGCGAGATCCTGATCGGGTCGCTGCTGCAGGAAGGGCTGCTCGTCGTGCTGGCGCTCGGGATCGTGTGGCTCGGCGTCGGCCGCGGGCTGCGGCCGCTGAACCGGCTGTCGGCCACCGTCGCCGCGCGCAGCGAGGACGACACGACGCCGCTCGACACCGGCGCGATGCCGAGCGAGCTCGCGCCGCTCGTCGATTCGATCAACCAGTACATCGGCCGCACGCAGCGGATGCAGGTGGCGCGGCGGCGTTTCTTCGCCGATGCGGCCCATCAGCTGAAGACGCCGCTCGCGGCCGTGCAGGCGGGCGTCGAGCTCGCGTTGCGGCCCGACGAGCAGCCGCGCGCGAACGTGCACCTGCGGCGCGCGAACGGCGCGGTGCGGCAGGCCGCGAAGATCGTCCAGCAATTGCTGTCGCTGTCGCGGCTCGATTCGGACAGCGGCCATGCGGTCGCGCACAAGCCGGTCGCGCTGCACCGGCTCGCGCGCAGCGTGACGCTCGACTGGTCGCCCGTCGCGCGCGCACGCGACATCGATCTCGGCTTCGAGCACGAGGCCGACGTCGACGTGCTCGGGCAGTCCGACTTGCTCGGCGAAATGGTCGGCAACCTGATCGACAACGCGATCCGTTATGCGGGCGACCGTGCGGTGATCACGGTGCGCGTCTCGCGCGACGGCGCGGACGCGCGGCTCGACGTGATCGACAACGGGCCGGGCATTCCGGCCGACGAACGCGACGCGGTGTTCGAGCGCTTCCATCGCGGCAGCAAGACGCAGACGGTCGAAGGAACGGGGCTCGGGTTGTCGATCGTGCGGGAAATCGCGCGTGTGCATCAGGGCAGCGTGACGCTGGCCGATGCGGCCGGCGGCGGGCTGATCGTGACGATCCGGCTGCCGGCGGCGGTGAGTGATGCGATGCCGCGCGCCGCGTGAAGGGAACGGATGGTGCTATCCGGCTCAATCGCCGAAGCCGATCTCCGCTTCGACCGGCTGCCCGACTTCGAGCCACGCACCCGCACCTTCGACGACGATCGCATTGATGCCGAACGTCAGCGCACCGTCGTAGTTCGGATTCGCGCGATAGGTCTGCATCGTGTCGGTCGGCTCGTGCGGCCACGCGGGATCGGGCGCGCCGGTCGCCTGGTCGATCGTCGGCATCGGGCAGCGCGTGCACAGCTTCACGAGCCGCAGTCGCACCGGCGTGTCGCCTTGCGTGTCGAGATGCTCGACGAAATCCTCTTCGTACGCGTCGAGATCCGACACGACGATGTTCGGCCGGAAGCGGTTCATCGGGATCGCCGGCGCGCCTTTCGCGGCAAGCCGCGCGTTCAGGTCGTCGAGCGACGACTGGCCGATCACCAAAAGCGGATAGCCATCCGCGAACTGCGTATGCGTATCGATCTCGCCGGTCCATTTGCGATTGCAGCCGCGGCGTGCATCGGGGCCGAAGCGCGCGAGCTTCGTCGGCACGCCGAGGAATTCGGTGAGCCACGCGGCCGTTTCGGCGCCCGTGTCGATCGCGTCGACGGTGTCGCGCCACACGGTCGCCGCCATCTTCGGCGTGGCGGGCGTCGCGTCGCCGTCGAGCGGCGTGCGCAATGCCGGCATGCCCGGTGCGTTCAGCACGAGCGCATCGCTGTCGAGTGTCGGACGGATCAGCGCGAGACGCGGATGCGTGCGCTGCGTGAGCATCTGCCCGCGCGGATCGGTGATCAGCCAGTGGCGGTCGTAGGCGAGGCCCGTTTCAAGCAGTTGCGCGCGCGTGAGCGCGATGCCGGCGCAGGATTTGATCGGGTAGACGAAGAGTTCGGTGATGGCTGGCATGACGCTGGCTGACGGCGGGATGATCGAATCGCGATTGTGCCAGATCGGGCCGAAGCCGTTTGGGCGGCTGCGTACGGCCTACCGCCACGCATCCGTCAGCCGAGCGGGAAGCCGGTGTCGAAGGTCGTGCGCACGTCGAGCGGCTGGCGCAGCAACCCGGCCTTCAGGTAGAAGTCGGCCGTGCGCTGCTGTTCGGCGATCACCGTCGCGTCGATCGGCAGCCAGCGCGTGCCGCGGCGCTCGAATTGCAGCTTCGCGGCGGCCGGCGGAATGCCGATGATGCGCGCGAGCGCCGCCGAATACGCGTCGGCGTGCCGGTACGACCAGGCCTGCGCGCGCACGACGCGTCGCAGGAAATCGTGCAGCACGTCGCGCTTCGAGGCGATCGCCGCGTCGGTCGCCGCGAGATAGCTGAGGCCCGACCACAGTCCGCGGCCGTTGACCAGCACGCGCGCGCGGCCGCTCGTTTCGGCGAGCGCGGTGTAGGGCTCCCAGGTCGCCCACGCGTCGATCGAACCGGTGGCGAGCGCCAGCATCGTGTCGGCCGGCGGCAGGAAGCGGAACGACACGGCATCGGGCGGCAGGCCGGCCGCATCGAGCGCCTTCAGCGTGACGAAATGGCCGATCGAGCCGCGCGTGGTGCCGATGCGCTTGCCCTTCAGGTCGGCCGCGCCTTTCAGCGCGGCGTCGGGTTGCACGAGCACGGCCGTGCCGTACGGATCGGAACGGTTCGCGCCGATCACCTTGATGCGGGCGCCCGATGCGAGCGCGAAGATCACCGGCGCGTCGCCGATCGGCCCGCAGTCGACCGCGGCCGCGTTCAGCGCTTCCGCGAGCGGCGCGGCGGCCGGAAATTCGGTCCACGCGATGTCGTACGCGAGGCCGTTCAGTTCGCCGGCCGCTTCGAGCAGCGCGCGCAGCCCGCCTTTCTGGTCGCCGGCGCGCAGCAGCGGCCGTGTACCGGATTGCGCGCACAGCGCAGTCGGGGCGGCGGCGATCGTGGCAAGGGCGCTCGCCTGCGCGAGGAAGTGGCGTCGGGTCGGATTCATCGTGAAGTTCGGTTGAAGGAAGGATTCGTGGGTTCAATGCGGGAGCCCGGCCTGTACGTCGCGCACGGGTTCGTTGTCGACACGCAGCAGCAGCGCGGTCAGGGCGTCGCCGCTGGTGGCGCGCGCGGCCGGCCGGGCCACCGCATCCGAGCGGCACAGCAGGTCGGCGTCCGACCAGCCGGCGCTGCCCGGCAACGCCCGCGCGCGCAGCCAGCCGCGTCGATCCGCAAGCAGTTGCGTGCCGCCGAGTGCCTCGGGCGCGACGCCGGCAATCATCGCGAACGCGCGCCACGCATCGGCGGTCGTCGCGACGCAGTTCGCGCGCGAGCCGGTCGACGGCGGCACCGCCCCCCCGTTTTCCGTGACCAGCAAGGTCTGCCAGCGCGCATCTTCCGGCGGTGGCGTGGCGCCCGGCTCGAGCGCGACGACGCGCACGCGCTGGCCTTCGCGCCAGCGCTCGAGCGCTTGAGGCGCGGCGTCGCCGCACCGCACGTCGAGGGCCGGCAACGGGACCGGCACCGGCCACGCGCCTTGCGCCTGCGCGCCGCTGCCGGCGGCCAGCGCTTTCAGGTAGTCGAGCACGGCCCAGGTGTCCTGCGGGCCGAGTGTCGCCGCGAAGCCGGGCATCGTCGACGCGCCGTGCTCGTCCTGCGTGCCGTGGCGCACGCGCCAGAACAGTTCGCCGTCGAGGCGACGCGCGAGCAGCGTGCCGGCGAAGGTCGGCGGCCAGTGCGCGAGCGTGGCGGCGAGCGGCCCTTCGCCGCGTCCGTCCGCGCCGTGGCAGGCCGCGCAATGTTGCGTATACAGGTGCGCGCCGCGCATCACGTTCGCTACGGAAAACGGCGCGGGATCGCGCTGGAAGCTCGTCGGCACGGCCGGCGCGAGCCACAGCGAAGCGGGCGGCCACGGCGCGAACCACGCGACGGCCAGTGCGGCGATGGCCGATGCGATACGCCACTTGCGCGAAGCGAGCGCGGTGCACGCGAGCACGACGGCCAACGCCGTCACGCCGCAGGCGAGCGCGAGCTGCCGTGTGAGCCCCGCGTCGATGCGCAGCGTTTCGAGCGCGATGCGATGCGCCCACGGCCACGCGGCCTGGCCATCGGCGTCGCCGGTCAGGCCGATCGCGTGGAGCCCATGCGCCAGCGCGATTTGCGCGCGATACAGCAGTTGCAGGAACGCGATGGCCCAGTCGGCGAACGGCGGCGCATTCATCGCGCACGTCTCCGCCGGACGGCAATCAAACGTCGAACGGCATCCGGCATCTACCAGCTCGCATCGAGCCCGAGATGCCGCAGCGCGTCGTGGCGCAAGGCGGCGAGGCGCGGGTCGCCGCGATGGCGCGGGTAGGGCAGGTCGACGCGCAGTTCGGCGACGATCCGGGCCGGCCGCGGCCCGAACACGATCACGCGCTGCGCGAGGAACAGCGCTTCTTCCACGTCGTGCGTGACGAGCAGCGCGGAGAACCCGTCGCGCTGCCACAGCGCGGTCAGCTCGGCCTGCATCGTGAGCCGCGTCAGCGAATCGAGCTTGCCGAGCGGCTCGTCGAGGATCAGCAGGCGCGGATCGTTGACGAGCGCGCGGGCGAGTGCGACGCGCTGCGCCATCCCGCCGGACAACTGATGCGGAAACACGTTCGCGAACTCCTGCAGCCCGACGCGCGCGAGCGCATCGTCGACGCGATGCTGCGCGGTGCGCGCCACCCCGCGCGCTTCGAGGCCGAGCGCGACGTTCGCGCGCACGCGCCGCCACGGGTACAGCGTCGGGTCCTGGAACACGACGATGCGCGACGGATCGGGGCGCTCGATCGGCACGCCGTCCTGCGCGATGGTGCCTTGCCGCGCGGCGTCGAGCCCCGCGACGAGGCGCAGCAGCGTCGATTTCCCGCAGCCGCTCGGGCCGAGCAGTGCGACGAATTCGCCGGCCGCGACCGACAGCGACACGTCGTCGAGCACCGGCAGCGCGCCGCCGGGGCCGTCGAACGCGTGGCTGACGCGGCGGATGTCGATGCACGCGCCGCGCGGCGGCGTGACGGCGGGCGCCGCGGCAATGGCCGCGGACGGTTCGAGTACGGCGGCGCTTACCATTTGACGGTTCCTTTCTGCCACGCGAGCACACGGTCGCGCAGCGCGAACAGCAGCGCGATCAGCCCGGAAAACAGCAGCGCCATCACGATCAGCGCCGCATACATGTTCACGTACGACGCCCAGCCCTGCGCCCAGCTCAAATACCAGCCGAGCCCCGACTTGACGCCCATCATCTCGGCGACGACCAGCACCGTGAACGATGCGCTGAGCCCCATGAAAATGCCGACGAACACGTGTGGGAGCGCGGCCGGAATCGCGACGCGCAGCACGAGGAAGCGCGCGTTCGCGCCGAGCGTGCGCGCGACGTCGTAGTACTGCTTGTTCACGCTCGCGACGCCCGACCACGTCAGGACGGCAACCGGGAAGCCCGTCGCCAGCGCGATCAGGAACGCGGCGGCCGAATAGCTCGACGGGAAGAAGTAGAACGTGAGCGGCAGCAGCGCGGTGGCCGGCACCGGCCCGAGCACGCGCAGCACCGGATGCACCCAGTAGCCGATCCGGCGCGACCAGCCGATCGACACGCCCACCGCGAAGCCGACCGTGACGCCGTACGCGAAGCCGAGCGCGAGCAGCTTCAGCGTGTTGCCGGCGCTGCCGGCGAGGCGCGGCCAGTCGTCGACGTAGACTTCGATCAGCGCCTGCGGCGGCGCGAAGAACGGCGTCGGCAGCCAGCCGGTTTTCGCGGTGACGATTTCCCACGCGGCGAGCACGAGCGGCAGCGCGACGAGCCACGGGCCGGCCGGACGCACGCGTGCGAGCCGCGTGCGGGTCGCCGCAACGAGATGGCCGAGCGTCGCGGCGACGAGCAGCAGCGCGGCGATCGTCCACGCGGCCGTGCCGAACGTGTCGGTGTACGCCCAGTCGCTGAAGCCGACGATCCGGTTCGGCCACAGTTGCGTGAGCGCGCCGAGCGCGGCCCACGCGACTGCGGCGGCGATCCCGGTCGGCCAGGTACGCTCGCGCCGCGCTTGCGCGGCCAGCGTGGCGTCGCACGTCGTGCAGGCCGGACGCGCGGAAGCTGTAGCGTTGGCGGCGGCGCCGACCGGAGCCGATGCGGTGCGTGCGGCGGAAGCGTGTTCGATCGTCGACATCGCGTTACCCCAGTACGTTCGCATAGACCTGCTGCGCGAAGCGCTGCGGGTCCGTGCTCTTCTTCAGTACGCTGATGCGGCGGAAATCGTCCGCATAGAACGCGATTTCCTGCTGCAGGTCGACGTTGGTCGGGTGATGTGTGTAGGTGAGCGTCGCGTACAGCTTGCGCAGATCCTCGGGGCTGATCTTCGGCGAATACTTCGCGAACACCTTCGCGGCTTCGTTCGGGTTGTCGTGCGTGTACTCGGTGGCCTGCACGATCGAGCGCGCGAGCGCGGCGGCCGACGGCCGGTCGTTGCGCACGAGGTCGCCGCGCGCGCCGATCACGCAGCACACCTTGCGCGCGTATTCGCCGGACAGGTTGGTCGCGAGTTCGGTATACGCGCCGTTGCTGCGCTTTTCGAGCAGATAGAGGTTCGGGTCGCCGTCGGCGATCGCGTGGATTTCGCCCTTGTCGACCGCGACGCCGAGCAGATCGGCCGGATACTGTCGCCACGTGATGTCGCGCTCCGGATCGATGCCGTTCTTCGCGAGCAGGATCGAGAAGAAGTGCTTGCCGGGCGCGGCCAGATCGCTGACGCCGACCGTCTTGCCCTTCAGCGCCTGCAGCGTCGTGACGCCGGCTGCCTTCGCGCCAAGCAGGCGCACGCAGCCGCCGTGCGAGCTGCCGATGATCTTCACGTCGAAGCCGGCTTCGAGCGGCTTGAGCCAGCGGTGGATCATCCCGACCGCCGCGTCGGCCTTGCCGGTCGCGATCGATTCGAGCAACTGGTCGGTCGAGCCGCTGTAGTTGATCAGCTCGACCTTCAGCCCGTTCTTCTCGAAGAAGCCGCGCTCCTGCGCGACGACGATCGGCGTCAGGCAGAACGCGTTCTGGTTCCACGCGAACGTCAGCTTCTTCAGCGGCGGCGCGGACCAGGCCTTGCGGCCGAGCGTGATCGCCGGTACGGCGAGCGCGGCGGCGCCGGCCGCGCGCAGCAGCCGGCGGCGTTGGTCGTCGTGCGCGTCGGCGGGCGCGGGTGCGGTGGTGTGGGTCATTGTGTGGTCTCCGGGGTAGCGCAAGGGCGGCTCAGTCGAGCAGGTCGGGTTCGTCGGCGACGACGCGCGCGAACAGGCTGTCGAACGCATGCAGCGCACCGTCGGGGCCGCCGATCTGGCCGTGCGTATGGCGCGCGGTCGCGTGATCGATCGGCTGCGGCGTGCCGGCCGCTTCGGCCAGCAACTGCGTGTGCGCGGCGTTGTCGAGCGCGATGTACCACCACGCGGCGGCCTCGACCGTCGGGCCGGCCGTCAGGATGCCGTGGTTCTTCAGGATCACGCCCTTGTGCGTGGTGCCGTCCGGCTTCGCGAGCGCCTCGGCGATCCGCGCGCCTTCGCTGGTGTCGACGACCATCCCCGTGAAATCGTCGAACAGCGCGTGATCCTCGTAGAACACGCACGCGTCCTGCGTGAGCGGATCGAGCGGGCGGCCGAGCGTCGACCAGGCCTTGCCGTAGGTCGAATGCGTGTGCGCGGCGGCGACCACGTGCGGATGGGCTTCGTGGATCGCCGCATGGATCGCGAACGCGGCCTTGTTCAGCGGCCGCTGGCCGATCGCGGTTTCGCCGCGTGCGTTGACGAGCAGCAGGTCGGACACCTTGATCTGCGAGAAATGCACGCCGAGCGGGTTCACCCAGAAATGGTCGGGCAGCTCCGGATCGCGCGCGGTGATGTGGCCGGCGAGGCCCGACGCGAAGCCGAAGCGCGCGAACAGCCGGAACGCGGCTGCGAGCCGCTCCTGCCGGTGGCGGCGCTCGGCGGCCACGTCGATGCGCGGCGCGGGCGGATCGAACCAGAAGTGCTGGCGCGGGGTGTCGGCGAGCACGAGGCCCGATGCGGTACGGTTGGGGGGCGAAAGGACGGCGGACATGATCGCGTAGGGCTCCGTTGGGCTCAGGCGGCGCGGCGTGCCGCGTCGCGTTCGGCGACGGCGTTGCGCACGCGCGGAATCAGTTCGCGGCCGTAGTCGATCGCGTCTTCCAGCGGGTCGAAACCGCGGATCAGGAAGGTCGTCACGCCGAGGTCGTAGTAGTCGAGCAGCGCGTCGGCGACCTGTTCGGGCGTGCCGACGAGCGCCGTCGAATTCGAGCGCGCGCCGGTGAGCTTCGCGATCTCGGTCCACAGCCGCTTGTCGACGCGCGAGCCGCGCTCGGCCGCGGCGAGCAGGCGGCGCGCGCCTTCGCTCTGCTGCGGGCCGCCGGCGCCGAGTCCCGCCGCTTCGCGCAGCCGGCGCGTTTCGTCGAGGATGCGGTGCGCGCGCGCCCACGCTTCGTCCTCGGTCGCCGCGAGGATCGGGCGGAACGACACGGAGAAGCGCACCTGGCGGCCGTGCTTCGCGGCTTCGGCGCGTACGCGGGTCGTCAGGTCGCGCACCTGGTCGAGCGATTCGCCCCACAGCGCATAGACGTCCGCGTGCTTGCCGGCCACCGCGAGCGCGGCTTCCGACGCGCCGCCGAAGTAGATCGGCACATGCGGCTGCTGGAACGGCTTCACTTCCGAAAAGCCCTGCTTGAACCGGTAGTGCGCGCCGTCGTGATCGAACGGCTGCGTGTCCGTCCAGATCCGCCGCAGGATGCCCAGGTATTCGTCGGTGCGCGCATAGCGTGCGTCGTGATCGAGGAAATCGCCGTCGCGCTGCTGTTCGCTGTCCGAGCCGCCGGAGATGAAGTGCACGGCGAGCCGGCCGCGGCTGAACTGGTCGAGCGTCGCGATCTGCCGCGCGGCGAGCGTCGGCGCGGTGAAGCCCGGGCGATGCGCGAGCATGAAGTGGATGCGCTCGGTCGCGGCCGCTGCAAACGCGATCGTCAGCGTCGCCGACGGGCCGGTCGAGTGATGCGGCACGAGGATCCGGTCGAAGCCGGCTGTTTCGTGGGCGCGGGCAAAGTCGCGCACATAGTCGGGATCGACCACGGGGCCGGACGCCGGGTGGATTTCCGACTGCTTCTGGCTCTGGATCATGCCGATGAATTCGACGCTCATCTGGGTCTCCGGTGCAGGGACGTCCCGGCGCACGGCCGGGCAGGAATGGAGCGCAGGTTAACGCCGGGATCATGCGGAATGGAAATAATCAATCCCGATTTGAATATCAGATTTGCATGGTTTGGGGCCGCATGCGTTGCGCATACGCTGTGGGCTCGCGAATGATCGGGCGCGCGTTGGCGCCGTTCTCGTCGCCGTGTCCGAACTACCCAGGGAATCCGTTTCGATGTCCGCCAGCCTTGCCGCTTCCTCGCCGCCACCGCAACCTGCGCTGCGCCTTCTGCCTGCCGGCACCGCCGACGTTGCGGACGCAGACGCCGACGGGACGAACGACGCGCGCCTCGCCGCGCGGCTCGAACACCTCGCCCCCGAACTCGCCGCCGATGCGGCCCGCAACGACGTCGACGGCCGGTTTCCGCACGAGAACCTCGCGCGGCTGCATCGTGCCGGGCTGATCGCGCAGGTCGTGCCGCGCGAGCACGGCGGCGCCGGGGCGACGCTGGCGCAGGCGAGCCGGATCGTCGCTGCCGTCGCGCGGGCCGATCCCGCCACCGCGCTGGTGCTGACGATGACGTACCTGCAGCATCGCGCGCTCGGCCGCGCCGACAACCGCTGGCCGGCGCAGGTGCGGCGCGCGGTGTTCGACAGCGCGGTCGCGCACGGTGCGCTGATCAATGCGCTGCGCGTGGAGCCGGCGCTCGGTTCGCCGTCGCGCGGCGGGCTGCCGGCGACCATCGCGCGCCGCGATGGCGACGGCTGGCGGCTCTCGGGTCACAAGCTGTACAGCACCGGCATTCCGGCGCTGCGCTGGCTGGCCGTGTGGGCGCGCACCGACGAGCCGACGCCGCGCGTCGGCGTGTTTCTCGTGCCGCGCGACCCTGACACCGACGGCGATCGCATCCGCGTGATCGAAAGCTGGAATCACCTCGGCCTGCGCGCGTCGGGCAGCCATGAAGTCGTGTTCGACGACGTGTCGCTGCCGGCCGATCATGCGGTCGACGTGCGTGCGCCGGACGCATGGGTCGTGTCGGCTGCCACGCACGCGGATGCCGACGCGCAGGCCGATCAGCAGGCGTGGATGGTCGCGCTGCTCGGCAGCCTGTACGACGCGGTGGCGCGTGCGTCGCGCGACTGGCTGGTCGAATTCGCGACGACGCGTGCGCCGAGCGGGCTTGGCGCGCCGCTCGCGACGCTGCCGCGCGTGCAGGAAGCGGTCGGCGAAATCGAGGGCTGGCTGCACACGAACCGGGTGCTGCTCGACGATCACATCGCGCGCACCGACGCCGGCAATGCGCCGTCGGTGACGACCAGCGGTCTCGTCAAGCGCACCGTGACCGAGCAGGCGATCCGCACGGTCGAGCAGGCGCTGAAGCTGTCGGGCAATCACGGGTTGAGCCGCGGCAATCCGCTCGAACGCCACTATCGCGACGTGCTGTGCAGCCGCGTGCATACGCCGCAGGACGATGCGATCGCGGTGGCGGCGGGGCGCGCGGCGCTCGACGCGGCGACGCCCGGCGCAACGAACGCGGCGGCGGGCGGAACGTCACGCGACGGGATCGAACGCGGCCGACGCGATGCGTGAACGGGGTCGGGTGGCCCCGCAGGTCATTCGGGCGGCGCGTTGCCGACGCCGCCCGGTGTGGTCACGCAGCCTTATCGTGCGTCTGCTCGGCGACCGCGAACGCGGTCCGCGCATGCGCGGCGACGGCCGCGAGCGGCGCGTCGAAGCGGGCCGCATCGTGCCGGCGCAGCAGCCACAGGTCGATCTGCGGCTTGAAATCGGCGAGCGGCACGATGTCGAGCGCGTCGCGCAGCGGGCTGCCTTCGACGAGCGGCAGCGGCATCAGCCCGAGGCCGAAGCCGTTCGCGACGCTCTGCAGTTGCAGGTCGCGGCCGTACGCATCGAGCGTGACCGGCATCGGCAGGCCCTGCGCGTCGAGCGCGCGCCGCAGGCCCGCACGAAAGCCGCAGCCGTCCGGATTGAGCACCCAGCCGCGCGCGTGGCAATCGGCGAGCCGGTAGCTGCGGCGCGGCCAGTCGCCCTTGCGGCCGACCGCGACGAGCCGTGTGGCCAGCAACCGAACGCCTTCGACCTGCGCCGGCAGCACCATCTCGCGCGCGAGGAAGACCAGCGCCGCCTCGAGTTCGCGGCGGGCGATGCGTTCGACGAGCTGGCCGCCCCATGCGGTCGTGACCTGCGTCGCGAGCGCGGGCCACTGCGCGCCGAGATCCGCGATGAGCGCCGGCAGCATCAGCTCGCCGAGCCCTTGCGTGAGCCCGATGCGGAATTCGCCGGCGGGCGGTTGCCCGCCGGCCGTCAGTTCGCGCAGCGCATCGACCTCGCGCAGGATCGCGCGACACTGGTCGAATACCTGCCGGCCGATGTCGGTCGGGCGTGGCGGTTTCGTGTTGCGGTCGAGCAGCGTCACGCCGAGCGCTTCCTCGAGATTCTGGACGCGCCGCGTGATCGCGGGCTGCGTCATCCCGAGCTCGGCTGCGGCCTGGCTCAGGGTCTGGCAGCGGACGACCGCTGCAAAAGCGTCGATATCGCTAATTTTCATGTTTGTTCTGCATGGTCTTTCGGGTGCATCATGACGATCCATCATATTCGGCATCATATTCGAGGAGACAGCCGATGAGTACGCTTTCGTTGCAACAGACGCCGCTGCGTCCGTTCGTCGAGGGTCTGGATGCGCTGCTCGCGTCCGGCGCGAACGAGGCGCGCATTCTCGACGAGGGCGGCGCGCTGCTCGCCGCGCTCGTCGAACACGACGACTGGTTGCCCGACGCGTTCGCGCAGCCCGATCCCGAGCGTTACCGGCAGTACCTGCTGCATCTCGACCCGGACGAGCGCTTCTCGGTCGTCAGCTTCGTGTGGGGGCCCGGCCAGGCGACGCCGATCCACGACCACACGGTGTGGGGGCTGATCGGGATGCTGCGTGGCGGCGAGTTCTCGCAGCCGTACCGGTTCGACGCGGCCGGCAAGCCGGTGCCCGCGGGCGACGCCGTGCGGCTGCAGCCGGGCGAGGTCGATGCCGTGTCGCCGCGCATCGGCGACGTGCATCGCGTGACCAACGCGTTCGCCGACCAGGTATCGATCAGCATCCACGTGTACGGCGCGAACATCGGCAAGGTCGAGCGCGCGGTGTACCTGGACGACGGGACCGTGAAGCCGTTCGTGTCGGGCTATTCGAGTGCCTGACGTACAGCCCGCTGGCGTGGCCCGTTGCGGGTGCGCGCCGGCAGGGCGAAGATCGAGCCGTTCCGCTTCATTCACCGACTTCAACGTATTCAACATAGAGACATCGTGACGCAATCCGCCGATTCCATTTCCCGCTTTCCCGTCGCGTCGTACCAGGACGTACGCGCACGCCTGCTGGCCCGTGACGAGATCGCGCTGATCGACGTACGCGAGGAAGATCCGTACGCGCAGGGCCATCCGTTGTGGGCCGCCAACTTTCCGTTGTCGAAGCTCGAACTCGACGCGTGGACCCGGATTCCGCGCCGCGACACGCCGATCGTCGTGTTCGGCGAAGCGGGCGGCGAGGATCTCGCACCGCGCGCGGCCGCCACGCTCGCGCGGCTCGGCTACACCGACGTGCGGCTGCTCGACGGCGGCCTCGCGGGCTGGGTCGCGGCGGGCGGCGAACTGTTCATCGACGTGAACGTGCCGAGCAAGTCGTTCGGCGAATGGGTCGAGGCCGAGCGCCATACGCCGTCGCTGTCCGCGCAGGAGGTGCAGGCGCTGCTCGACGCGAAAGCCGATGTGGTGATCGTCGATGCGCGGCGCTTCGACGAATACCAGACGATGAACATCCCGACGTCGACCAGCGTGCCGGGCGCGGAACTCGTGCTGCGCGTGCGGGCGCTCGCGCCGAATCCGCACACGCAGGTGATCGTCAACTGCGCGGGCCGCACGCGCAGCATCATCGGCACGCAGTCGCTCGTCAACGCGGGGCTGCCGAATCCGGTCGCCGCGCTGCGCAACGGCACGATCGGCTGGACGCTGGCCGGCCAGACGCTCGAGCGCGGCGCGGCGCGCCGCTTTCCGGACGAGATCGACGCGGCGCAGCGCGCCGATGCGCGTCGGGCCGCCCGCGCGGTGGCCGAGCGCGCCGGCGTGCCGCGTATCGCGCTGGCCGACGTCGCGGCGCTCGACGAACCGGGCTGCACGCTCTATCGCTTCGACGTGCGTACGCCGGAGGAATACGAAGCCGGCCATCTGCCGGGCTTCCTGAGCACGCCGGGCGGGCAGCTCGTGCAGGAGACCGACCATCATGCGGCCGTGCGCGGCGCGCGGATCGTGCTGGCCGACGACGACGGCGTGCGCGCGGACATGACGGCGTCGTGGCTCGCGCAGATGGGCTGGGACGTGCGCGTCGTCGAGCCGGCCGGCACCGCGGCATTCGCCGAGCGCGGCCAGCCGCCGCGCGACGTGCCGGCAACGCCGCCCGCGACCGACGTGTCGCCCGCGACGCTCGCCGGCTGGCTGAAGGAGGCCGCGCCGGGCGAGCTCGCGATCGTCGACGTGACGGCCAGCGCGAACTACGTGAAGCGTCATATTCCGGGCGCGTGGTTCGCGGTGCGCGCCCAGCTGCGCGACGCGCTGGCGGCGATTCCGCCCGCGAAGCGCTACGTGTTCACGTGCGGATCGAGCCTGCTGGCACGGTTCGCGGCGGACGATGCGCGCGCGCTGCTGCCGGAGTCGGCCGACATCCGCGTGCTGACCGGCGGCACGGCCGCGTGGATCGACGCCGGGCTGCCGCTGGAGAGCGGCGAGACCCGTCTCGCGTCGCCGCGCGTCGACCGCTACCGGCGCCCGTACGAAGGCACCGACAACGCGGCTGCCGCGATGCAGGCGTATCTCGACTGGGAATACGGACTCGTCGACCAGTTGAAGCGGGACGGCACGCACCACTTCAACGTGATCTGACCGACGCGAGGCGACCGGCTGCGGCGCGTCGCGCGCCGCGCCCGGTCACGATGCGGATCGGCGCTTCGTATCAGCGCGTGAACGTATCGACGGCCGTGCGGCCGACGGCCGGATCGTCGGTGAAGAAGCCGTCGATGCCGGCGCGCAGGTACGCCTGGATCTCGCGCACCGAGCCGGCCGTGTTGCGCGTGGACGGCGTGCCGCCGTCCTTCAGCGACGCGGGCAGGAAGTTGTTCTCCGGACGGAACGTGTACGGATGTACGACGAGGCCGGCCTCGTGCGCATAGCGCACGTACGGCGTCGGCTGCTGCAGCGTGCCGTCCGCGGCGACCGCGATGATCGACGTCTTGTACGGCCCGACGCCGTTCGCGTAGGTCGCGATCTCGCGCATGCCGTCGCGCGTCGACAGGTCGCCGTAGGTGCGCGTGTCGTTCGCCTTCACGAAGTCGTACGGGCGCTGCTGCGCTTCGTCCATCAGCTGCACGAGCTTCCAGTTCGGCTGGCTCGACTTGATCCGGTTGCGGATCGCCTTCAGGTTCGCGACTTCGAACGACTGGATGTAGACGGTCGCCGTGCGCGACGTGTACGCATCCTTCAGCAGCGCGTCGACGAGGCGGTCCTCGAGCGGCAGGCCGATCGACTGGAAGTAGGTCGGATGCTTGGTTTCCGGATACAGGTGGATCGTGCGGCCGGTCTGCGCGGACATCTGCTTCGCGAGCGCGACGATCTCGTCGAACGTCGGAATCTCGAACTGGTCGTTGTACGCGGTGTTGGCGGGGCGCACCTGCGGAATCCGCTCGCGCGCCCGCAGCGTCTTCAGCTCGGCGAGCGTGAAATCCTCGGTGAACCAGCCGGTCAACTGCGCGCCGTCGATCGTCTTGGTCGCCTTGCGGCTCGCGAACTGCGGCAGCGTCGAGACGTTCGTCGTGCCCGAAATCTCGTTCTCGTGGCGCGCGACCAGCACGCCGTCGCGGGTCGACACGAGGTCGGGCTCGATCACGTCCGCGCCGTCCTCGATCGCCTTGCGGTACGACGCCAGCGTGTGTTCGGGGCGCAGCGCGCTCGCGCCGCGATGGCCGACCACCTGGACCTTCGCGGAAATCGGCTGCGTGGGATCGCGCGTCAGGTCGTCGTCGCCGCCGCACGCGGCGAGCAGGAACGCGGCGGCGCAGGCGAACGGGACGTAGCGCAGGGAGGTCGGGCGCTTGAGGAGCATGTCGATGAACCTTCGAAACGGAGTCGGAAAAGAGGGCGCTCGCGCCGGTGGCCGGGCAGGGCGCCGGGCTACGCGGAATCGAACGGTGCGCGATCGTCGCACCGAATAATTACATATGTATTACTTCGACCTTTCCGTTCGTTTTTCGGCGGCGAGGCACGCGCCAGGCGGTTGATCCGGGGCTTGCCCGCCCCGCATTCCGGCCGCCTCGGGCTGCCCGCGCGCCGGATGCACTAAACTTGCGGGAATTTTGCATCGCCGCCGCGGGGCCGACGCCCGCCTGGCGCGACGATGCGGCGACTCGCGGGCCGGCGCGGGCGCCCGGCGCCCGTGTGCGTCCGGGCCCGCGCCGGCCGATTTTTTCCGACCCATGACGACCCATACCGATCCCGCCTATCTGCTCGGCGAGCTGCTGAAGAACGTTTCCCGCTCCTTCTACCTGACGCTGCGCGTGCTGCCCGACGGCATGCGCGACCCGGTCGGCCTCGCGTATCTGCTCGCGCGCGCGGCCGACACGATCGCCGACACGGCGCTCGTCGCGCCCGACCGCCGCGCGGCGCTGCTGACCGACCTGCGCGACGACATCGAGCGGCTCGGCGACGGCGTGGCGCTGTCGCGTTCGCTCGAGGACGTGACGCGGTTGCAGACCGATTCGCACGAGCACGTGCTGCTCGGCTCGATGGAGCCGATGCTCGCGCTGCTGCGCGCGCAACCGGAGGCCGATCGCGCGTCGATCCGCAAGGTCGTCGCGACGCTCACCGCGGGGATGGAATTCGACCTGCGCACGTTTCCGGACGAGCAGTCGGGGCAGGTCGCGTCGCTGCCGACCCGCGACGTGCTCGACCGCTACACGTATCTCGTCGCGGGCTGCGTCGGCGAGTTCTGGACCGACATGACGGGTGCGCACACGCGCGCCGCGCGCGGCTGGGATCTGCCGGACATGCGCGAGAAGGGCATTCGTTTCGGCAAGGCGCTGCAGATGACCAACATCCTGCGCGACTGCGCGAAGGACTTGCGCATCGGTCGCTGCTACCTGCCCGACGACGTGCTGCGCGCACACGGGCTCGTCGTGGCCGACCTGATGCAGCCAGAAGCATCGGAACGTGCGCGCGGCGTGCTGGTCGACCTGCTGCGCGTCGCACTCGACCAGTATCGCGACGCCTGCCTGTATACGCTCGCGATCCCGCGCCGCTTCGTGCGGCTGCGGCTCGCGTGCCTGTGGCCGATAATGATCGGCCTCGAAACGCTCGAACTGCTGGCCGGCCACGATGCGTGGCTCGACCCGGCGAAGCCGGCCAAGGTGCCGAGAAAGCGCATCTACCGGATCATGGCGGCGTCGCTTGCGCTGGCCGGTTCGAACACGGCGATCCGCGCGCGTCTGACCGCGCTCGCCGATGCGGTGTCCGCGCGGCTCGCGCGCCCCGCAGCGCAGCACTGAAGCGCGCCGGCGCGACAGGCGCCGGCATCGCTTCCGGCCCGCGTTCGCCGGGCCGTTCCCGTCCAGTCTCCGGCACGCCGACTAAAACGTTTTCATGATTTCGTGTCTCGAAATGTGGGTGTCACGAACGTCAGCGATCCTGCGCGGCGGCGTGAATCGCGGCGTCAGCTTCGATCGCGCATTTGTAAGATGATTTTTTGCCGAAGGCGTCTGACGACATTGGACGGCCGCGTTGCACCCGTAAAAATGTAAAGCTAGGGTTTTCACCGGGAAATGCCGGAAAGGCCCGCCGCACAAGCATTTCGAGGTGTTATGTAACCGTTTGGTGAACCCGCGCGTTGCGTCGATCATACGATGACCGACTGCTCGTATTGGGAAACAATTGGTAATCCGTCAGAATCGCGTCGGCATGTACTCGCACATGTGTCAGTCATAAAACCACACCAGAAAAGAAATCATTCTTTGAGGACGGAGAATCAATGAAAAAGCGCGTCGCTTTCGCCATGACGGCAGTGGGCCTTGCAGCCGCTACCGCCGCCCACGCCCAGAGCAGCGTGACCCTGTACGGTATCGTCGACAACGGTCTGGCATACCAGAACAACGCAGCCCCGACGACGGGCGCGACGACCGGCGGTCACTCGAAGGTGTCGATGTCCAGCGGCGTATGGGCAGGCAGCCGCTTCGGCCTGAAGGGCAGCGAAGATCTCGGTGGCGGCACGAAGGCGATCTTCCAGTTGGAAGCGGGCGTGAACTCCGCGACCGGTGCATCGCAATGGACGGGCGGTATCTTCACCCGCCAGGCATGGGTCGGTATGACGAACCAGGCGTACGGTACGCTGACGGCCGGCCGTCAGTACACGGCGTACTACACGCTGCTGTCGCCGTATAGCCCGACGACGTGGCTGACGGGCGCATACGGCGCGCACCCGGGCGATATCGATTCGCTGGATACCAGCTACCGCGCGAACAACTCGCTCGTCTACATGTCGCCGAAGTTCTACGGCTTCACGGTCGGCGGTTCGTACTCGTTCGGCGGCGTGCCGGGCAGCGTGAATCGCGGCTCGACGTGGAGCGCGGCGGTCCAGTACCTGAATGGCCCGGCAGGCATCGCGGTCGGCTACCAGAAGGTCAACAACTCGACGCTCGGCGGCGGCGCGTGGGGCGACAACTCGACGGTCACGAGCGGCGGCCAGCCGGCGGTGTCCGCGATCAACAACGGTTATCAGACGGCGCAGTCGCAGCAGCGCATCGGCGTGACGGCCGGCTACCAGTTCACGCCGGCGTGGGACGTGTCGGCGTCGTACACGAACGTCAAGTACACGCCGGGCATCGGCTCGGTGTTCCACAACAGTGCGATCTTCAACACGGCTGGCGCCGTGCTGCACTGGAAGGCAGCGGCTCAGTGGGACTTCGCAGTGGGCTACTCGTACACGGCGGCGACGCAGTCGAACGGCATCACGAGCGCGGCCAAGTACCATCAGGTCACGCTGTCGCAGTACTACAGCCTGTCGAAGCGCACGGGCCTGTACGCACTCGAGGCTTACCAGCACGCGTCCGGCAATACGCTGAGCAAGGCTGGCACCATCCAGGCAGCGACGACGCAAATCGGCGACGGCGTGGCGGCAGGTTCGAAGCAGAACCAGATCGCTGTCGGCGTCGGCATGATCCACCGCTTCTGATGTCGCGCGGCGCGCAAGCGCCGCTCACGGCATGCGGTATGAAAAAACCGGCCTTCGGGCCGGTTTTTCCGTTTACGTCGCGAGCCGATGCACGATGCGTCGTGTCGGATCACTGATCGATCGGCGACTTCAGCGGCTGATGCTCGCCCGTCAGCCCGAACACGACGAGCTGCGCGGGTTCGGTCGCGCTCGCGTTGCGCGACACCTGATGGCGCGAGCCGGGCGGCTCGTACCAGCCTTCGCCGGCGCGATAGCGGCGCAGCGGGCCGCCGTTCACCTGCGACAGCACTTCGCCTTTCGACACGACGGCGAACACCGAGCCGAGATGCTTGTGCGCGTCGGAGGCCTGGCCGGGCGCATAGTCGACGGTCGCGACGACGACGCGCTTGGCCGGCGCTTCGGGCACGGCCTGCTGCATGATCGCGTGCACGCTGTCGCCGGCGTCGTGCGCGTGGGCGCCGGCCGGCAGTGCCGCAGCGAGCGCGAGCCCGGCGTACAGCGCGACGCGAGGGTGCGGAGAGCGGATCATCGTCGGCTCCTTACTCGGGCATCTTGCGGAACGCGATCGCGAAGCGGTTCCACGAGTTGATCGTCGCGATCAGCATCGACAGGTCGAACAGTTCCTCGTCGGTGAAATGCGGCTTCACGGCTTCCCAGACGGCGTCGGGCACATGATTGCTGGCCACCAGCGTCAGCGCCTCGGTCCATTCCAGCGCCGCGCGTTCGCGCTCGGTGAAGAACGGCGTTTCGCGCCACGTGACGACGGTCGCGAGACGGCGATCGGTTTCGCCGCCCTTGCGCGCGTCGGTCGTGTGCATGTCGACGCAGAACGCGCAGCCGTTGATCTGCGACGCGCGCAGGCGGACGAGTTCGGCGAGCGGCTTCTCGATCGAGCTTTTCGCGAGGAATTCCTCGGCATTGCGCATCACCTTGATGGCATTCGGGCTGGCGGCATAGAAGTTCAGGCGCGGTTGCATGGCAGGTCCTTTTCGGTCGGGTTGCGCCAGGGTGGCGCGACAGGACCTACTTTAGGACGTGCACTGGCCTGCTTGAATAGCCAATTCCATCGAAATTCAGGTGACCAGTGGCGACCCGCCCGCGATACCGGCATCCAGCAGCGCGGCCAGCTTCGCGAGCGCCGTGTCGATGCGCAGCGCGTCGATTCCGCCATAGCCGAACAGCAGCCCGGGGCGCACCGGCACGCCCACGTGGAACGCGGAGATCCCGTACAGGCCGACGTCCTGCGCTCGCGCCGCGCGGACCAGCGCCGCTTCGTCGAGCCCCGGCTTCAGGTGCGCGGCGAGATGGATGCCGGCGGTCGGCACGATCGCGTCGAACCACGGCGCGAGCGCGCCGCGCAAGTGTGCGATCAGCATCTTGCGGCGCGCGTCGTAGTGCTTCTGCACGCGTTTCAGGTGCCGCGCGAAATCGCCTTCGTGCATGAAGCGGGCGAGCGCCGCCTGCGTGAGCGTGCAGGTGTGCCAGTCGACGATCTGCTTCGCCTTGGCCAGCGCGCCGCGCAGCGCGCGCGGCGGAATCGCGTAGCCGATCCGCAGCTCGGGAAAGATCGTCTTCGAGAAGGTGCCGACGTACGCGACGAGGCCCGTGCGGTCGAGGCTCTTCAGCGATTCGACCGGCCGGCCTTCGAAGCGGAATTCGCCGTCGTAGTCGTCCTCGATGATCACCGCGCGGCGGCGCTGCGCCCATTCGAGCAGCGCGACGCGGCGCTCGAGCGTCATCGGCATGCCGAGCGGGAACTGGTGCGACGGCGTCACGTAGACGAGCCGCGCGTCGTCGGGCAGCCGGTCCGTGACGAGGCCCTGCGCGTCGACCGGCACGCCGATCACCGTCGCGCCGAGCGACGCGAACGCGGCGCGCGCGGGCGGATAGCCGGGATCCTCGACCGCGACGACGTCGCCCGGCCGCACGACCACGCGCGCGAGCAGGTCGAGCGCCTGTTGCGCGCCTTGCGTGACGAGCACGTCGTCCCAGCTGCAGGCGACCGCGCGGCTGAAGGCGACGTAGCGCGCGATCGCACCGCGCAACTGCGGGTCGCCGGCCGGATCGTGATACTGGCCGGGGCCGCGCGCCTGCTGGCGCAGTGCGTGATGCAGGCAGCGCCGCCATGCGTCGAACGGGAACAGCGTCTTGTCGGTCACGCCGCCGCGAAAGTCGAAGCCGGGCGAGTCTTGCGGCGTGGGCATCGCGAGCGCGTCGGGCAGCGCGTTCCACAGCGCGCGCGCATCGACCGCGTCGATGCGCGGCACGTCGTCGACGATCGACGGCGCCGACATCGCGGCGGCGTGCGGCACGCGCGCCAGGCCGTCGGCGACGAACGTACCGTCGCCGGCGCGGGTATTCAGGAAGCCCTCGGCCACCAGTCGCTCGAACGCGTCGAGCGTCGTCTTGCGCGACACGCCGAGCTGTTTCGCGAGGTCGCGTGTCGACGGCAGCCGCGCGCCGCCTTCGAGACGCCCGTCGACGATCGCGGTGCGCAGTTGCCGGAAGATTTGCCCCGTCAGGTCGTGACGGCCTTCGATGCGGATCGCGATGTCCATCGCAGTGGTTACCTCGATTCGTGTAATTTCGCGTGGATCAGCATACCGGAAGTCCGGCGTGCTAGCGGCAGTTCGACGGCTCGCCGTCGCAGTCGCCCTCGCCGGATTGGACCGCCGCCCGTCGCTGCCTTACGATCGACGACACCGTCACCGTGGAGCGACCTCATGCTGTCCGAAGACGAACTGGCGCTGCTCGACGCGATCCGCGCCACCGGCAGCCTGTCGCGCGCCGCCGCGCGGCTCGGCAAGGCGCCGTCGACGGTGTCGCACGCGGCGCGCCAGCTCGAAACGCGCTTCGACGCGCTGCTGTTCGACCGGCGCGGCTACCGGCTGCAGCTCACGCCGGCCGGGCAATTGCTGGCCGACGAGGCCGCGCGGCTGGCGCTCGACGTCGCCCGGCTGACGCAGCGCGTGCGGCAGGTCGCGAGCGGCTGGGAGGACCGGCTGTGGATCGTCAGCGACGAGGTGCTGGAGTTCGATACGCTTCTGCCGGTCGTCCGCGCATTCGATGCGCTCGATTCCGGCGTGTCGCTGCGCTTCACGCACGAGGTGCTCGGCGGCACCTGGGAAGCGTTGCGCGACGGCCGCGCGGACCTGGTCGTCGGCGCGACCAACGAGCCGCCGGCGATTCCGGGCTTCAAGTGGTTCGAACTCGGCGCGATGGACTGGGTGTTCGCGGTGTCGCCGCGCCACCCGCTGGGGGCCGCGAGCGGGGTGCTGACGCGCGATGCGATCGGCGCGCACCGCGCGGTCGTCGTCGCCGATTCGTCGCGGCGGGCCGGTCGCGCGTATGGCCTGCTCGGCGGGCAGGCGGTGCTCGCGGTGCCGTCGATGCGCGCGAAGATCCTCGCGCAGCGCGATGCGCTCGGCGTCGGCTGGGTGCCGCGCCGGCGCGTCGCGTCGCTGCTCGCGCGCGGCGAACTGGTCGAGAAGCCGACGGCCGACCCGCGCGAGCCGAACCGGCTGTACGTCGCGTGGCACGGCGACCGCGATGGCCGCGCGCTGCAATGGTGGCTGGAGCAACTGCGCGAGCCGCGACTCGCGCAGCGGCTGCTCGACGGGATCGACGTGGTCGGCTGAGCACGCTCGGGCCAACATGTTCGACGTTTTCGAACATGTCCGTCGCGCCCGTCGTACGGCAACGCCGCGCGCCGCGCGCATCCTGTGTTCACGGTCAACTCACCGGTTCACAGGAGAACATCATGCAACGCTTCGAAGGAAAGACGGTCCTCGTCACGGGCGGCAACAGCGGCATCGGCCTGGCGGCCGCCAAGGGATTCGCGGCCGAAGGCGCGCGGGTCGTCATCACCGGGCGCGACGCCGAAACGCTGGAAGCCGCCCGTCAAACGCTCGGCGAAGGCGCGCTCGCGATTCGCAACGAAGCCGGCAGCGTCGCGTCGGCGCGCGCGCTGGCCGACGCGCTCGCCGCCGCCGGCGTGCGGCTCGACGCCGTATTCGTCAACGCGGGCGTCGCGAAGCTCGCGCCGTTCGCCGACAGCGACGAAGCGATGTGGGATCTCGTGTTCAACACCAACGTGAAGGGCGCGTATTTCCAGATCCAGTCGCTCGTGCCGCTGCTGAATCGCGGCGCATCGATCGTGATCAACGGCTCGATCAACGCGCATATCGGGATGCCCGGCTCATCGGTGTACGCGGCGAGCAAGGCGGCCGTCAATTCGTTCGCGAAGACGCTGTCGACGGAACTGCTGCCGCACGGCGTGCGCGTGAACGTGGTGAGCCCGGGGCCCGTGCAGACGCCGCTGTACGGCAAGCTCGGCCTCGATGCGGCGACGCTCGACGCGACGGCCGACAAGATCAAGGGCCTCGTGCCGATCGGCCGGTTCGGCACGCCGGACGAAATCGCGTCGACGGTGCTGCACCTGAGCGCGCCGGAATCCGCGTTCATCGTCGGCGCGGAGATCATCGCGTCGGGCGGGATGGGGTTGCTCTGACGGGCGACACGGGCGGGGGCCGTCACCGGCGTTGCGATGCCGGGCGATCGGCCCCGCACCCGTGGCTATCGGGCAGTGCAGGCGCCGCGCGTGTCGTCGCCGGTTTGCAACTGCGTCACCGTCAGCCCCGCGAACGTCGCGCGGCCTTGCTCGGCGAACACGGCCACGCGATCCGCATCGCGCGGCGGAAAGATCAGGTCCGTCAGTGCGACGCGGCCGCCGTTCGCGAATACTTCGACCGACCCGCGATCGACGACGATCTCGAGCCGCAGTTGCCCGCGTTCGAGCGGCAGATCGACGATGTGCTCGCGGCTGAACGTGCCGGCGAAATTCGCTTCGCCGGATCGCGCGCGGTCGAGCGTCAGCGTGCGCTTCGCGGTGTCGTACACGATCCGGGTGCCGATCGAACCATCGGCCGAGCGCCGGACGATCAGGCCCGCGCGTGCGGCACGCTGCGGCGAGATCGTCACCGTGATGCGCTGGACGACACCGCGTGTGGCGGCCGATAGCGGTCGGGTAGCGGAGTCGACCGTCAGGTCGCCTTCATGCACGGCCGGCCGGCCGTCGGCCCATGCGTCGAACGCGGCGGCGGGCGCGACGATGAGGGTCGGCTCGCCGTCGATCGCCTTCAGCGACAGTTCGCGCGGCAGCGTGGTTGCGCCACGCCATGGCGTGGTCGGTACCTTGGCCGCGTAATCCCAGTTGCTCATCCATGCGATCGCGACCGGCCGGGCGCCCGATGCGCCGGAGAACGTGCCGGCCGCATAGAAGTCGGCGCCATGGTCGACCCAGCGGAATTGCGCGGGATCGGAGCCCGCCGGCGCGACGCGGTCGGGCGTAAACGTGCGGCCGTCGAAATCGCCGACGAAATACATGGCGCCGGAACCGCCCGCGATCGACCACGGATTCACGTTGACGATCATCACCCACTTGATTCGCTTCGGATCGCCGTCGAGCGGCAGCGGTATGAGGTCCGGCATTTCCCACAGCGCGCCCGCATGCGGCACGTCCGGCAGCGTGAAGTCGCTCAGGAACGACCAGTGGATCAGGTCGTCGGAACGATAGAGCTTCACGACCTGCGCATCGGCGACGACCGTCGTCATCAGCCAGTAGCCGCCCGCCGCATACCACGACACTTTCGGGTCACGAAATTCCTTCGATTCGGGATCGAGCGTCAGCACCGGGTTGTGCGCATACGGCTGCCAGGTCGTGCCCTGATCGAGGCTGTACGCGAGCGACTGCGCCTGGATGCCGGGCGCGTGACCCGAGCCGGGCTTGTAGACGCTCGTGTAAAGCGCGACGAGCGGCGTGTGACCCGGCGTGCCGAGGCCGGTCGTGTTCAGGGTGTCGGCGACGATCGAGCCCGAGAAGATTTCCTCGGTGGCGCTCGCGCGCATCGCGACCGGCTGCTCGCGCCAGTGGACGAGATCGGTGCTGGTCGCGTGCCCCCACGACATGTTGCCCCAGTCGTTGCCGAGCGGGTTGTACTGATAGAACAGGTGATAGCGGCCGTTCTCGTAGACGAGCCCGTTCGGATCGTTCATCCAGTTGCGCTGCGGCGTGTAGTGGAGGGCGGGCCGCCATTGCGGCGTGCCGGTTTCGGGCGGCGCGTGGCACGGGGCGGCGACGACCTGCGTGCAGGCCAGGCAGGCGAACAGCAGGCGAACGAGCCGGACGGAACAGCGGAAAGACGTCGATTTCATGCGGGGCCGGGCGCTTCGTCGGGCGAAGCGGGTAAGGAGCGCATCTGCCGCCTGTACCGACGACATGCGCAAAGGTCAAAAGAAACGGCGGAAGAAAAAGAGGAGGCGCACACGCGACACGCGCGATACGCGCCTCCCGAACCTCGTGCCTTGATTGACTATCGTTATCGTGGCCTGGCCTGATTACGCTGGCCGTTGCCGTCAGTTGTGACCGGCCCCCGTCGCCGGCAGGTTCGCCGGGATGTCGCCGTAGCCGCCGAGGCCGGCGCGCCCATACGCGCGGTCGACCGCCGTCGACGTGCCGTTGATGTTCACCTTCACCGTCGGCGCGAGCGTGCCGCCGCGGCGCGGGCCGATCGCATCGATGAACGACTCGACGAGCCCGCCCGGCATCACGTAGTGCGAATACGACTGGAATTCGCGCGGATTCTGGTTCGGGTCCTGCGCATACGGTGCGCCGGCCGGCGCGGAGAAGTCGGTCGGGTTGCCGAGCACGAGGCCGCTGCCGCCGTTCAGCGGCAGGAAGTCGCTGCGGATGCCGTTGCCGACGAAGCCGTACACGCCGTCCGGGCCGTCGACGCCGGCCGCCATCGTCGTGCGGTGGCTGATCGTGAACAGGTAGTACTTGCCGTCCTTCAGATAGATCTGCGGACGCTCGGTCTGGTCGTCGACGCAGTTCGCCGACAGGATCGGCGGCAGGAACTTCCATTCGGTCAACTGCGGGTTGGTCGCGACCGCGAGGCCGACGTTGGCCTTTTGATACACTGCGCCCGAATTCATCACCGCGTTGAGATCTTCACGGTTCGGATCGTTCGGCGCGTAGCCGAGATCGGCATCGGTGCAGGTTCGTGCGCCGCGCGGGCCGCCGGTGTTGCCTTCGAACACCATGTAGGTCTTGCCCGGATGCGCGGGGTCGGTGAACACGAACGGATCGCGGAACGAGAAGTAGGTGTTCTGCTGGCCGGTCTGGTAGTAGTGGCCGTCCGGTTCCAGCAGCGCCTTGTGATCGTCGAAGCCGGTGAACCACACGTGCTTGTCGTCGGCGTGGATGTGGCCGTCGGCGCGCGTGATGATCGCCTGCGGCGGCGTGATGTCGGCGCCGCCGGGCGCCGAGCGGTTGAACGACGTCGCGGTGTAGTAGAGGCTGACGTTGCTGCCGTTCGTGAGGCGCGCGGAACCCGACCATTCGGCGTTGTTGGTCATCGGCGCGGTGCCGAACACCCGGGCGCTCGCGCCGTCCGGGAACAGATGGCCGCCCCAGGTCCAGCCGCCGTTCGCGGGGCGCTGCGACGCGGGGATGCCGGCGCGGCGATAGAAGAAGCCGATGCGGGCGTGGACGTGACGGTCGTCGAACGTGTAGCCCGCGTGCGGATCGGCGGTGAGCGAGAAGATCACCTCCCAGCCCTTGTAGCTGAGCTGGTTCGCTTGCAGGTCGGCCAGCGGCCACGTGTCCCACACCCACACGTTGGAGTTGATCAGCGGGAAATCCTGCGGGATGTCCGGCATCGTCAGCGCCTGCGGCAGCGAGTTCCTGTCGGCGCCGGCAGTGTGCGATTGCGCGACGATCTGGCGGATGTCCGCCCGCGTCCAGCGCATCGTGAAGTTGCCCTCGGGATCGTAGGCTTGCTGGGTATGGGGCGTGGGCACGGGCGCGCCCGTGCCGCCGGACTGCGCGTGCGCGACGGACGCGAGGGCGGCGAGTGCGCCGCCAGCGAGCAGCAGACGTTTGGCCGCGACCGGACGGAAAAGGGGAAAGTATGTCATCTCGTCGTCGTTTCCTAGGAAGGTGAAAGTGAACGGCTGAGTGGGCATCGATGTCCAAACCGGTTTGGATGCTATTTCAAACCGGTTTGGAACGCAAAAGATATTTATTTGGCGGTAATCGTTACCAATTGGAAATAATTACCCGGTCGGCGCGTCCCGGGCTTCGGGCAGCCGGGCGGATCGACGCATGCGAGGAATGACGGTGAAGGTGAATCTGAAGGCGCTGTCGGACGCGCTCGGTCTGTCGCGGACGACGGTCAGCCGCGCGTTGAACGGTTACGATGACGTCAGCGAGGCGACGCGCGAGCGCGTGGCGAAGGCCGCGCGGGAAATGGGCTACGTGGCCGATCCGACCGCGCGCCGGCTCGCGACCGGGCGGGCCGACATGATCGGGATCGTCTATCCGTTCGGCGCCGGCGATCTCGGCGATCCGCGGTTTGGCGAGGTCGTCGCGGGCATCACCGAGCGGCTCGCCGAGCGCAATCTCGATTTCATCATCGCGTCCGCGCGGCCGAACGCGGAGCTGGACACGTACCGGCGGATCGTCGACGGCAAGCTCGTCGACGGGCTGATCGTCGCGCGCACGCGGGTCGACGATCCGCGTATCGCGTACCTGCAAGGGAGCGCGTTTCCGTATGTCGCGTACGGCCGCACGCAGACGACCGGCCCGTATGCGTGGTTCGACTTCGACAACGAGGCGGGCGCGCGCGACGCGGTGCGCCGGCTGATCGGCTTCGGGCATCGGCGCATCGCGATGATCAGCGCGCCGCTGGCGCTGAATTTCGCCGCGCAGCGGCGCGCCGGTTATCTGTCGGCCTTGCGCGAAGCCGGGATCGACGCGGATCCGGCGCTGCTCGTCGAGTGCGCGTTCACGCACGACGGCGGGCTGCAGGCGGCGCGGGCGTTGCTCGCGCGGGCCGAGCCGCCGACGGCGCTGCTGGTCGACAACAACATCGCGGGCGGCGGCGCGTTTCGCGCGCTGGTCGACGGCGGACTGCGCCTGGGCGCGGACATGTCGCTGATCGTCTACGACGGCGTGCCGCCCGATCTCGCGCATCCGTATCGCGTCACGGCGGTCGTGCAGCCGACCGGGCATGCATCGGGGCGCGCGCTCGCGGAACTGATGCTGCGGCTGCTGGACGACGGTGTGCACGACCACCGGCTCGAGGCGCCGGCCATCGAGGCGGGCGACACGGACGGACCGGCGCGCGGGTAGCCCGCCCGGCGACGGCGGCGAGGCAACGGCGGGGCGCGACCGGACTGCGCCCCGGTCGCAAAGGCCATAACGACGGCAGGGGCGAACGCGCATTCTTCTAGACGACCGGTCTAATCCGGCGCTATCATCCGTCCTCAAGCGTGCGGCGACGTCTCCGGCGGGCTCAAGCAGGGGACGCCGTCGTTTTATTTCGGCCGTTTCTAGACGACTGGTCTAATAGGCGTATATCGCATGCGGATGAATGAATCGCACGTTGCCGCGCGCCGGCGGACTAACCGACAGGCGTGGCGCGCCGACGTGCGGCCCCGTTCCCCCGTTCATTTTCGAAGGAGTGTCCGATCATGAAGATCCTGGTTGTCCTGACCTCGCACGACACGCTCGGCGATACCGGCAAGAAGACCGGCTTCTGGCTCGAGGAACTGGCCGCGCCGTACTACACGTTCAAGGACGCGGGCGTCGAGTTGACGCTGGCGTCGCCGAAGGGCGGCCAGCCGCCGCTCGACCCGAAAAGCAGCGATCCGACCGCGCAGACCGACGCGACGCGCCGCTTCGACGCCGATGCGGCGGCCAAGGCCGAACTCGCGTCGACGCGCAAGCTGGCCGAGGTATCGGCGGACGACTACGACGCGCTGTTCTACCCGGGCGGCCATGGCCCGCTGTGGGATCTCGCCGAGGATCTGCATTCGATCGGCCTGATCGAGCGTGCGCTCGCGGCCGGCAAGCCGGTCGCGGCGGTCTGCCATGCGCCGGGCGTGCTGCGCCACGTGAAGAACCCGCAGACCGGCGAATCGGTCGTGCGCGGCAAGCGCGCGACGGGATTCACCAACAGCGAGGAGGCGGCCGTCGAGCTGACCGAAGTCGTGCCGTTCCTCGTCGAGGACATGCTGAAAACCAACGGCGCCGAATTCGAGCGCAGCGCCGACTGGGCGCCGCATGTCGTCACCGACGGGCTGCTGATCACCGGGCAGAACCCCGCATCGTCGGCGCCCGCGGCCGAGGCGCTGCTCGCGAAGCTCGGCCATCGCTAACCGCATGGCGCCGGCCGGGCCGGCGCCGCGTCCTTGCCGTCGCCGGGCGCTGCCGGCCCGCCGACGGCCCGCATCGTTGCGTCGTGCGCACCGCGCGGCGCATTCCCAGCCGTTTTGCAGAACCAAGCAAAGGAGTCGTGGATGTCTGCCCTGTTCGAACCGTTCAAACTCAAGGATGTCACGCTGCGCAACCGCATCGCGGTGCCGCCGATGTGCCAGTACGTCGCCGAAGACGGCGTCGTCAACGACTGGCATCACGTGCATCTGGCCGGCATCGCGCGCGGCGGCGCGGGCCTCGTGATCGCTGAGGCGACCGCCGTGTCGCCGGAAGGCCGCATCACGCCGGGCTGCGCCGGGTTGTGGAACGACGCGCAGGCCGAGGCGTTCGCGCCGTCGGTCGCGGCGATCAAGGCGGCCGGCGCGGTGCCGGGCATCCAGATCGCGCACGCGGGCCGCAAGGCGAGCGCGAACCGCCCGTGGGAAGGCGACGACCATATCGCCGACGGCGATCCGCGCGGCTGGCAGACCATCGCGCCGTCGGCCGTGCCGTTCGGCGCGCATCTGCCCAAGGTGCCGCGTGAAATGACGCACGACGACATCGCCCGCGTGCAGGCCGACTTCGTCGCGTCGGCGCAGCGCGCACGCGACCTCGGTTTCGAATGGCTGGAACTGCACTTCGCGCACGGCTATCTCGGCCAGAGCTTCTTCTCGGTGCATTCGAACCAGCGCACCGACGAATACGGCGGTTCGGCCGAAAACCGCGGCCGTTTCCTCGTCGACACGCTGGCCGCCGTTCGCAAGGTCTGGCCCGAGCATCTGCCGCTGACCGCGCGCCTCGGCGTGATCGAATACGACGGCCGCGACGAAGAGACGCTCGCCGAGTCGATCGCGCTCACGCAGCGGATGAAGCGGGAAGGGCTCGACATGCTGAGCGTGTCGGTCGGCTTCTCGACGCCCACCGCGCAGATTCCGTGGGGCCCGGCGTTCCTCGCGCCGATCGCCGAGCGCGTGCGCCGCGAGGCCGGGCTGCCGGTGTCGTCCGCGTGGGGGATCGACACGCCGCAACTGGCGAACCGCGTGGTGGCGGAACAGCAACTCGATCTCGTGATGGTCGGCCGCGCGCACCTGGCCGATCCGCACTGGCCGTACTACGCGGCCAAGCAGCTCGGCGTCGAGCGTCCGTCGTGGACGCTGCCCGCGCCGTACGCGCACTGGCTCGAACGCTACCGGGTCGCGGACAAGGTGGCGTAAGCGGGGGCACGTCGACGCCGCGCCGCGGCGCTCCGCGCATCGCGCGCGGCGCCGGTCGGGCGCCGATGGATAGAATGGCGGTTCGTCCAGGCCGATGGCCTGCGCGAACTGCCATTTTTTCTTTTCGACAGAGGTGCCATGGGCGCACATGTGCCGTCGTCTCACGATTCCGCCGCGCGGCCGCGCGCGCAACAGATCGCCCGCGTCGCGTTGTATGCGGCGCTGCTGGTGCTCGCGCTGTGGGTGATCCGCGATTTCATTCCCGCCATCGCGTGGGCCTGCGTGATCGCCATCGCGATGTGGCCGCTGCTGAAGCGCTTCGAATCGCACCGGCTGTTCCGCGACCGGCCGACGCTGATCGCGACCGTCATCACGGCGGCGATTTCGCTGCTCGTCGTGCTGCCGGTGGCGGTCGCGACGACCCAGGCGATCGCGCAGGCGCATGACCTGCGCGAGTGGCTGCACACGGTCCAGGACAACGGCATTCCGTTGCCGGACGTGGTCAGCCGGTTGCCGTACGGCGCGGCGCAGATCACCGAATGGTGGCAGGCCAATCTCGGCCATCCGCTGCATGCGGCCACCGCGATGCACGGCGTCAACAGCGAGAAATTCATCGCGTTCGGCCGGCAATTCGGCACGAAGCTCGCGCACGTGCTGCTCGAATTCGGTTTCATGCTCGTCACGCTGTTCGTGATCCTGCGCGCGGGCCACAAGCTGTCGGGTGCGTTGCTGCAGGGCGCGCGGCGCGCGTTCGGGCGCAACGGCGCGGAACTGATCGAGCGGATGGTCGCGGCCGTGTACGGCACGGTGACGGGGCTCGTCGTCGTCGGGCTCGGCGAGGGCGCGCTGCTCGGCGTCGCGTATGCGCTCGCGGGCGTGCCGCATGCGGCGCTGCTCGGGCTCGTCACGGCGGTCGCCGCGATGCTGCCGTTCTGCGCGCCGGTCGTGTTCTGCGGCGCGGCGCTCTGGCTGTTCGTGCAGGGGGCGACCATGTGGGCCGTCGTGGTCGCGGCGCTCGGGTTCATCGTCGTGTTCGTCGCCGAGCATTTCGTGCGGCCGGTGCTGATCGGCGGTTCGACACGGCTGCCGTTCCTGCTCGTGCTGTTCGGCATCCTCGGCGGCGCCGAGACGTTCGGCCTGATCGGGCTGTTCGTCGGCCCGGCGCTGATGACGGTGCTCACGATGCTGTGGGCCGAATGGATCGCTTGAGCGCGCATGCTGTTGCGTCGGCTCGACGCAGCGGTGCGACGACGCGGATGCCCACGCACGCGGGTGACGGCTGCAACGATCGCTGACGATTCGGCGGGCGAGGACGCCTGCGATCGCAGGGATCCGGATAACGATCTCTACATTTCTTTTCGATCCGGACCCAAAGGTCGAGTAGCATGGGGCTTTCGATCACGCCGGCATGGCGCAGCAGATTCCCCGAGCATGCGATTGATTTCGATGTCCCGTCCCGCAGCGACGCTGTCCCTGGCCGCCAGCTGCCTGATGTTGCATGGCTGTGCGTGGTTCGACTCGTGGCTGCCGTTTTCGTATTCGCGCACGCCGCTGGCACGGGCCGCGTCGAGGCACGGCGCGACGCGCGCCGACGTCGTCCGCGCCGCCGGCAACCCGCGCAGCGTCTGGATGGTCCGCAACGGCAGCGGTGTCTGCTACAACTATTTCATCGAGCACGGCAACGATCACCGGTCGTACTTCGTCGTGTTCGACAAGGCCGGCGTCGTCACGCAGTACGGCTTCGATTCGTGCATGGACGCCGACCGCAAGGGCACGCTCCAGCCGGGCAAGGCCGCATCGCGCTAGCGCGGCCGCCTGCGCCGCGCTAGCGTGTCACGCACGCGTCACGCGATCGTATCGAGCACGCCGCCGTCGGCGCGCAGCGCGGCGCCCGTCGTGGCCGAGGCGAGCGGCGAACACACGTACACGACCAGGTTCGCGATTTCCTCGGGCAGCGCCGGCCGCTGGATGATCGACGTCGCGCGCTCGGTGCGCACGAAATCCACCGCGACGTCGTCGATGCTGCGGCCCGTTTCGTCGGCCTGCGCTTTCAGCATCGCGCGCACGCCTTCCGACATCGTCGGCCCCGGCAGCACCGAATTGACGGTCACGTTGGTGCCGGCCGCGAGTTTTGCGAGGCCGCGCGCGATCGACAACTGCGCGGTTTTCGTGAACCCGTAATGAATCATGTCGACGGGAATGTTCAGGCCCGATTCCGACGAAATGAACACGATGCGCCCGGCATTGCGTTCGATCATCCCTTTCAGGTAATGCCGCGCGAGCCGCACGCCGGACATCACGTTGATCTGGAAATAATGTTCCCATTCGGCATCGTCGATGTCGAAGAACTGCTTCAGGCCGTAGATGCCCGCGTTGTTGACGAGAATGTCGGCATCCGGCGTGTGCTGCGTGACACGCGCGACGCCGGCCGCATCGGACAGGTCGGCGGCGACGCCGTCGAAGCTTGCGCCGGGCACGGTGTCGCGCAGTTTCTCGAGCGCGGATTGCACCGACGTGTCGCTGCGGCCGTTGACGACGACGCGCGCACCGGCGCGCGCGAGTCCTTCGGCGATCGCGAGCCCGATGCCGGCGGTGGAAGCGGTGACGACCGCGGTCTTGCCTTTCAGATCGATCTGCATGAGCGTGGCGGGGGGAAGAGTGAACGGGAAGCGCCGCGCGTGCCGCGGCGGACGGAATTCAAAGCTTAGGCAAATTCCGGTCAATAGGCCATCTCGCGAGCGCGTCGGCGGCGGTCATGCAGGAATGCCGGGGAGGGAAGTCGTGAAGTGCCGGCGTGGATCTCGGTCGCGAGAGATCCGTGCCGGCTCGGGGCAACCACGCGTGAGATCGGGTACCGCGCGTGCTTCACCCGCGCGGTACCCGACCGACGACGTATTCGCCGGCCGCGATGGCAGCAGGTCGAATGTCGGCCGGAAAGAGTCGGCGCCACTGCCGATGCTGGCGGATGCCGTGCATGCCGCCAGCCCATTTCGTGACTATTGCCCGCGGAACGGGTGAGCCGTCAACGCCGGAAGGCGAATATCAGGAGCACGTGACGAACCAGTCCCACCAGTAGTATCCGACCAGCTCCTGGGTGCTTCTTTCCAGCGTATAGAGCCCGAAGCACGCGCCAAGCGTTTCTATCCCGCTCTCTCTTGCCTTGGAGCCAATGCTGACGAAAGTCTGCGGCTTCGTCACCGGCGGCAGGCCGTCGCGCGTTTCAGGATTCAGTTGCACGGCGTTCACGTCGAGGAAGTCCTGCGAAAACGGGTTGAATACCTGCTGGCCGAACAGGTGCGAAACCTGATAAATCAGCACCGCGTCGTCCACGTTCCCATAGAGGGAGACTGCCCTCAGTGAAACCGTGTCGCCCGGATACAGCGTCAGAACAGGGTCGGCCGGGCCGTTTCCGATCGACCCGCCCCGCGCACCGGTATACAGCAGGCGCACGGCGCGGTGATCGACGGAGATCGGTAATTCGGGCTGCCTGCTCGGATGCGGGTATCTCCACTTGATGTATTCCGTGTCGATTACCGCAAGGATGTCGATTTGCTGCGCGCTCGGGTCGAGCGTGAGGCTTCCAAGATCGGCTGTCATACGGGTGCTCCATTTTGGTTTTGTCGTGGAAAAGGCGCGGCACCGTCCGGGGCGCCGCGCAAGATCTGCCGACTTGAATCGCTCCCGTATCGCTTCGGAGCGAGTTGTCGGCGGCGCTCGCGTCAAGCAGCGGCGGCTTGCCAGACCCAGAAGAAGTAGCCGAACAAGGATTTCCTGTTCTGGCTCCGCGTATAAAGCGCAAAAGACGTGGCGAGGTACTCGGATCCGGCGGATTTTGCGACGGATTCGAATGCCTGGAAGACCTGGGATTGCGCCGAGGTCGCGATGAGGTCCGGCGTTTCGGCAGCGCTCGCCGCGCCAGCCTGTTCGATGGTCACCGCGGTAAACGGAGCGAACACCTGAGCGCCCGAGTATTGCTGGACGTGGTAAATCAGCGCAGCGTCTCCGGAATTGTCGGCCAGCGACGTCCCCATCAGGGATACCTTGTCGCCGACATTCAATTTCAGGCCCAGATTACCGTTTCCCTCCGAACTGCTCACGCCGGGCGCGTGGCCGTTGAGCATGAACAACGCAGTGCTGGGGATGCTGGTCGGGTTCTGCGCGTTCAGGCTCGGATTGGGGTGACTTCTCTTTATGTAATTCGTGTCGATAACTGCAAGAATTTGAACGGACTGAGCGGCTTTTTCCAGATTGATACTGTTCGGATCGATTTTCATTGGAATACCTCCGTGGTGGGCCAATTGCCCGTGCGGTGCGCGTGGCGCATCGGCGATGCGCTTTTTCAGTATTGGCCATTTATATTGGTTTTAGTACCTGTCAGGTTTGATGGGGGATTTATTTTAATGAAAATTGCTTTTCGCGGACGAGATGGGGTCGATGTCGCGGTGTAATCGACTGTAATTGATTTTATGGATTTTTTCGGTCTGGAATCGGGTTGTCAGGTGTGAATTAAAACGTTCGTCGCCGCGTAATCGACTGTAATTGATTTCGATTGCCGAAGAGGACGATATTGTCCTTGACGCGCCAATGACGCGTCGTCGGATTTAAATTCATAACGCTTAATGAATGGAGATCAGCCATGGCTACCGAAGTCACTCTTGCATCGAGCGCACAGGACATCAACATCATCGCGGTGATCGATACGGAATGGGTCAAGAAAACGTATCCGAATCCGAGCCAGGATCCGAACAAGCCGACGGGCATCGCCCACAATGGCCAGTTCCTGATTTGCACCGGCGCGCGTGGCGTCAAGGGGCAGGGTACGGCCGACCTGGAAATCACCGCATATCCGGGTGACCGCGTCCAGTTCACCGGCGTGTCGATCTACGACAACTCCGACGATGCCGTGATCATCTACAACATCCCGCGCTATCAAGGCGACGAGGTATTCAACCCGTTCGTCTGCAACACCGTCGTCCGCAATGGCGCGGTGGAACCCAACCCGGATTCGGGGAGCCGCAATGGCCTCCCGCCGCTGAAGAAGCAACTCACGTTCGCGACTTTCGACTCGTCGGTCCGGAAAAGCGGCACCGAATATTTCGGCGTTTGCTTCGCGCTTTACAAGCTCGTCGGCGGGCAGAACCAGGAACTGTTCGGCTACTACTGGTGGGATCCGAAGATCTACGTGCCGGCCTGACCCGATCGTCTCGACGTCGGCGCCCGAGCAGGCGGAAACGCCTGTAGGCGGGTACAGGGCGCGATGTCCCGGCCCAAGCGCGACATCGTGTCGGGCGCCGGCGACGGGCAGGATCGTGCCCACGATCATCGTCGTGGGCACGATTCAACCGAACATCGAAGCCGGACGGTGCGGTTGCGCGGCGCCGCACAGTCTTGTACGGTGAGCATTCGTCCGAACCGGAGCCCGCCGCGTGAACCGTACCGCCAACCGATCCACCGTACCGTCGCCGTTCTGGCGCGATACCGCGCTGCCGTTCATCGAGGCGCGCACGGTCGACGACGGGCGTGCGATCTGCTATGCGAAACACACGCACGACACGCTGTCGGTGGGCGCGATCGTCGGCGGCACGAGCACGTACGTAAACGGTGCGACGAACGCGCACGTCGGCCGCGGCGTGCTCGTGATCATCGATCCGGAGCAGGTACACGCCTGCAATCCCTACGGCCCGGATGCGTGGGCATACCGGATGGTCTATGTCGACGTGCCGTGGCTCGCGCGGCTCCAACACTCGCTGGGGCACGATCCGAACCGCGATTTCCACGGGTTTTCGCCGAAGTGGACCGACCGCGGCGACCTGTTCGCGCAATTTGGCGGCTTCTATCGCTCGCTCGTGTCGCCCGGCATCGATGCGCTCGGCAAGGAAAGTGCGGCGGTCGAATTCTTCACGGCGCTGCACGGCGCGCTCGACCGTGAGCTGCCCGACCGGCGGCCGGGAGACGACAACGCGAAACTCGCCCGCGCAGCCGACTACATCGCCGCCCATTGCCGCGAGTCCGTCACGCTCGATGCGATCTGCGCGGCGGCCGACCTGTCGCCGTCGTACCTGATCCGCGCGTTCAATGCGCGTTACGGGATGACGCCCCATGCGTTCCTGATCGATCGGCGCGTGCAGTACGGCCGCACCGAGTTGCGCCGCGGCCGGCCGATCGCCGAAGTCGCGCTCGACGCCGGCTTTGCGGACCAGGCGCATTTCCAGCGCGCATTCCGGCGGATCGCGGCCGCGACGCCCGGACAGTATCGCAGCGCGATGCGCTGACCGGCGAAGCCGCTACACGTCCAGCAGGAACAGCGCGCTGCCCGCGAGCAGCAGCGCCATCAGCCGGTTGAACACGCGCATGCGCCGTGCGTTCGCGAGCCGGTGCCGCAACGACGCGCCCGCATAGCCCCAGCATGCGATCGACGCGAAGCAGATCACCAGATACAGCGCGGCGAACTGCCAGACCTGCGCGCGGTCGCCATCGGCCGCATATGCGCCCATCGCGGCCACGCACGCGAGCCATGCCTTCGGATTGAGCCACTGCATCGCCGCGCCGGACGCCGCCGACGGGCCGGCCACGTGCGGATCGGCCGACAGCCGGCCGTCGTCGAGCGCGAGCCGCAGCGCCATGTACAGCAGGAACGCGATTCCCGACCACTGCGTGGCCGTCGTCAGCACGGGCCAGCGCGCGAGCGCCGCGTGCAAGCCGAGGCCGATCAGCAGGAACAGCGCGACGAAGCCGAGCGTCGCGCCGGCCGCGTAGCGCAGGCTCGCGCCGAGGCCGTGGCGGGCGCCCGCGCTGAGCGCGACGATGTTGACGGGACCGGGGGTGATCGACGAGGCGAGCGCGAACGCGGCCATCGAAACCAGCATGCTCATCAGGTGTCTCCATGCGACATGTCTAAAGTCGTATCGAGACTACGGGCGCCGCGTCGGCCCGTATTGAAGAAAACTGCCCTCGGCGGCGCGCGACCGCCGTCAGTGCAGCGCGCGCGGCGCGTGCGCCGGCCGCGCGTCGCGCGGACCAGACGGATTGGCCGAATCGGCCGAATCCACCGCGCCGGCGACATCGGCCGGCCGCAGCGGCCCGCCCGAGCAGGGTTGCGTCGATACCGAGAAGCCGAACGTGTTGACGCCGCCCGAGCACGCGACGAACACGCCGCCGCCGTGCATCTCGGCCACGGCCTTGACGATCGACAGCCCGAGCCCGTGGTTTTCCTTGCTGTTCGCGCGCGCTTCCTCGAGCCGGTAGAAGCGCTCGAACACATGCGAGCGCAGCACCGGGTCGATCGGCTCGCCGGGGTTCGACACGGCCATTTCGACGAGCGTGTCGCGGCGCGTGATCGTCACGTTCAGCGTCGCGCCGGGCGCCGAATGCTGGATCGCGTTGATCAGCAGGTTCGTCATCGCGCGGCGGAACAGCGACGGATCGACGGCCGCGCGCGCATCGCCGTGCAGTTCGGCGCGCAACCGCGCCTCGTCGAGCGGGATTTCGAGGAAGTCGAGCATGCGCCGCACCTCGTCGGCGAGCGATACGTCCTTCAGGTCGGTCGCGCGTTCGCCGCGGTCGCTGCGCGACAGGAACAGCATGTCGTTGATGATCACGCGCAGCCGCTCGAATTCCTCGAGGTTCGACTGCAGCGTCTGGCGCATCCGGTCGACCGACCGGTCGCGGCTCGTCAGCGCGACCTGGGTCTGGCCGATCAGGATGCTGATCGGCGTGCGCAGCTCGTGCGCGACGTCCGCGTTGAACGCTTCGAGCCGCGCGTAGGTTTGCTGGATCCGTTCGAGCGCGCCGTTGAACGACGTTGCGAGATCGCGCAGCTCGGTCGGCAGCGCGTCGGTGTGCAGCCGCTGGCGGCGGTTCGTCGCGCTCACGCTCGCCGCGTCCTGCGAGAGCCGGTCGAGCGGCGCGAGCCCGAAGCGCGCGACCGCGCGGCTCAGCAGCAGCGTGATGACGGTGGCCGTCGCGATCAGCGCGGCCAGCGTCCAGCCGAAGCGGCGCAGCATCCGCTGCGTCCGTTCGCACGACGTCGCGACCACCAGTTGCAGCGTCGGCCGCTCGCCGGCGCCGGCCAGCGTGATGGTTTTCGTCATCACCGCGTAGCTGCTGTCGTTGAGCTGGTAGCGCTGGAACGCGCCGAACGGCGGGTCGAGCGGCACGCCGTCGACGGGGCTGCCGAAGCGGAACGCGGGGTTGTCGCTGATCACCTGGTAGTGCGTCGAGCCGTCGGGCGGCTCGAGATCGGCGAGCTTTTCCTGCATCAGGCGGCCGCGCGCGGCCGTGGTCGCGTGCGACACGATCATCTGGGCGACCTTGGCGCGCGTGTCGATCGTCGCGCGCAACTCGGCGAACAGCTGGCGCTCCATCATCACGAACAGCCCGCAGCCGACCAGCGTGAACACGAGCAGCGACACGATGCCGAACATCGCCGAAAGCCGCAGGATGATCGAGCGTTTCATGCGCGCCGCTCCGCGTCGCCGTCCTCGCGCGCTTCGAGCACGTAGCCCATCCCGCGGATCGTGTGCAGCAGCTTGTCCGCGAACGGGCCGTCGAGCTTCGCGCGCAGGCGCTTGATCGCCGTTTCGACGACGTTCGCATTGCTGTCGAAGTTCACGTCCCACACGAGTTCGGCGATGGTCGTCTTCGACAGCACCTCGCCGCTGCGCCGCGCGAGCACGCCGAGCAGCTGGAATTCCTGCGCGGTGAGGTCGAGCCGCGTGCCGTCGCGGGTCGCGCGGCGGCCGATCAGGTCGACGCGCAGGTCGCCGATCGAGATCAGCGTCGATTCCTGCACGCGGGCGCGGCGCGTCAGCGCGCGCAGCCGTTCGATCAGCTCGAGGAACGAGAACGGCTTGGTCAGGTAGTCGTCGGCGCCGCCGCGCAAGCCGCGCACGCGGTCGTCGACGCGATCGCGCGCGGTCAGCATGATGACGGGCGTCTGCTTCTGCGCGCGCAACGCACGCAGCACGCCGAAGCCGTCGAGCTTCGGCAGCATCACGTCGAGCACGACCACGTCGTAGTCGAATTCGACGGCTTTCCACGCGCCGTCCTCGCCGTCGAGCGCGGTATCGACGACCCAGCCTTCCTCGGTCAGGCCGCTCTTCAGGTATTCGACGACTTTCGGTTCGTCTTCGACGATCAGCACTTTCATGTTGGTTTTCCGCGTAACCGGGTTAAGGGCAGGTCAAAGGCCGACACCCGCGCCGCGCTGCGGGGCCGCCGACGCGACGTCGGACGGCGCCGGGCCACTCTCGGTGCCACCGTCCCAGCCGCCGCCGAGCGCCTTCGCGAGAAACACGACGAGCGCCGCGCGCTGGCCCTGGATCTGCACGGCCTGGCGCTCGCTCGTCAGCAGTTGCTGCTGGGCCGTCAGCACGTCGATGAACGGCGTCAGGCCGCCCGCGTAGCGATCCTGCGCGAGCGACACGAGCTTGCGTGCGTCGTCGACGGCCGCGGAGGCCTGCTGCGCGGCCTGCGCGAGCACCGACAGGCCGGTCACCGCATTTTGCACCTCCTGGAACGCGGTGAGCACGGTCTGCCGGTAGCTGGCCTGCGCGGCGACGTAGCCGGCCTGCGCGAAATCGACGCCGGCCTTCAGCTTGCCGCCTTCGAACAGCGGCTGGCTGAGCGACCCGCCGACCGACCACAGCAGCGCCGGCACGGTGAACAGGCCCGCGAAGCGGGTCGCGTCCCAGCCGAGGTCCGGCGACAGCGTGATGCGCGGGAAATACGCGGCGCGCGCGACGCCGATCTGCGCGTTCGCGGCGGCCATCGCGCGCTCGGCCGACGCGACGTCGGGGCGCCGTTGCAGCAGGTCGCTCGGCATGCCGGTCGGCAGCGTGGGCGCGTTGATCGGCACCACGCGCGGCGGCAGCGAGAATTCGGGGGCGGGCGCGCCGACCAGCGTCGCGATCGCGGTTTCAACCTGCGCGCGCTGCTGGATCAGCAGTTGCGCCTGCGTGCGCGTCGCGTCGAGCTGCGCGCGCTGCTGCAGCAGATCGAGCCCCGATACCGCGCCGAGGTCGTGGCGCGCGCTCACGTAATCCAGCGCCTTCTGCTGCAGATCGATCGAACGCTTGACGACGTCGATCTCGGTGTCGAGTTCGCGCAACGCGAAATAGCTCGACGCGAGATCGGCGCTCAGCACGAGGCGCGCATTCGCGAAATCGTCGCGCGCCTGCTCGGAGCTGGCCTGCGCGGCTTCGACGTTGCGCCGCACGCGGCCGAACAGGTCGAGTTCGTAGCTGACCGCCGCGCCGACCTGGATCTCGTTCTGCACGGTCGACATGCTGCGCGTCGCGTAGTTGGTCTGCGGCCGGTCGGCGGAGATCTTGAAGCGCTGGCCGCTCGCGTTCAGGCCGACGGCCGGATACTGCGCGGACGCGACCGACGCGAGCGTTGCCTTCGCCTGGTCGTAGCGCGCGGCCACCGCCTTCAGGTTCTGGTTGTTGCGCAGCGCGTCGGCTTCCAGCGCGTCGAGCTGCGCGTCGCCGAACGCGGTCCACCAGACCGGATCGAGCGGCGCGCGGGCCGGCGCGGCCGGCTGCCAGTATTGGTCGGCCGGATCGAGTCGCCACGTGGCCGGTGTATCGACGGGCGGGCGCCGGTAATCCGGGCCGACCGTGCAGCCGGCGGCGACGGCGGCCGCGACGATGGCGGCGAGCGCCACGGGCCGCACGCGCGTGCGCATCGCGCTCACGACTTCGCTCCCGCGACCGCGGAGGCCGGCTGCGCGGCCGGCGCCTGCACGACGACCCGGTCGCCGTTCGCGAGCGCGTCGCTCGGGTTCGCGACGAGGCGGTCGTTCGGCGTGATCGGCCCGTCGACTTCGAGCGTCTGGCCGATCGTGCGCACGACCGTCACCTGCTTCAGGTGGACCTGGCCGTTCGCATCGACGGTCGCAACCGTCGGGCCTTCGGCGCGGAACAGCAGCGTATTGGCCGGCACCTGCAGGCGGCCGACCGGCGTCATCGGCAGCGTCGCCTGCACGTACGCGCCGGGCAGCAGCCGCCCGTCCGGGTTCGGCAGCGTGATCTCGATCTGCAGCGAGCGCGTCGCGACGTCGATCGCCTCGGACGTGCGCGTGATCGTGCCGTCGAACGTCCGCCCCGGCAGCTCGGCCTGCGCGACGCTCACGTGCTGGCCGACCTTCACCTGCTGCGCATACGCCTGCGGCACCTGCACGTACAGGCGCAGCCGGTCGGCCTGCACGACCGTGAACAGCGCGCGGCCCGCGTTGCCGGAATTGACGAGGTCGCCGACGTCGACGTTGCGCTGCGTGACGATCCCGTCGATCGGCGCTACGATCCGCTGGAAGCCCTTCAGTTCGGTGAGGCGGCGCATGTTCGCATCGGCCGCCGCGAGGTTCGCGGTGCCCTGGTTGAACGCGCCTTGCCGGTCGTCGAGTTCCTGTTGCGACACCGCATCGCGCTGGCGCAACTGCTGCGCGCGGTCGAACGACGTCTTCGCGAGCGCGAGCGCGGCTTGCGCCTGCTGGCGTTGCGCGGTGGCCTGCGCCAGTTCCTGGTTCAGCTCCGGCGTATCGAGTTCGGCGAGCGTTTGCCCCTGTTTCACGTGCGCGCCGATGTCGGCCTGCCAGCGCAGCACGTAGCCGCTGGCGCGCGCATGGATCGGCGCCTCGATGAAGCCGCGCAGCGTGCCGGGCAGCGTCAGCTTGCCGCCGGTGGCCGCGTCGACCGGATGCACGACGTTCACGTACTGGCGCGTGTTCTGCTCGGCGACCGCGTCGAGCCGGTTGCGGTTCAGCCCGTTGACGATCAGCGTGCGCGCGGCGCCGGCGGCCAGCAGTACGCCGATCACGATCAGGACGACCCGTCCGCGTCGCGACACCGACGCGCGCGTCGGCAGGTGCATGCCGTGTTCGTCCACCTGGATGCCGACGGCGCTGTGATGTTTCTCTTCCATGAATTCAACCAATTCAACCGGGTAGTGGGGCGAAAGTCAGTGTCCGGCCTGGCGCGCGCGCCGACGGGCCAGCCGTGAATGCACGCCGCCGAACACGAGCGGCACGAACAGCAAGGTCGAAACGGTCGCGAACAGCAGCCCGCCGATCACCGCGCGGCCGAGCGGCGCGTTCTGCTCGGCGCCTTCGCCGAGACCGAGCGCCATCGGCACCATCCCGATGATCATCGCGAGCGCCGTCATCAGCACCGGCCGGATCCGGGTCGCGCCGGCCTCCAGCGCGGCCGTGAGCGGCGGCGCGCCGGCCGCGAGCCGTTGCCGCGCGAACGACACGACCAGGATGCTGTTCGCGGTCGCGACGCCGACCGTCATGATCGCGCCGGTCAGCGCGGGCACGCTCAGGTGCGTGCCGGTGACGAACAGCATCCACGCGATGCCGGCGAGCGCGGCCGGCATCGCGCTGATGATGATCAGCGGGTCGAGCCACGACTGGAAATTGACGACGATCAGCAGGTAGACGAGCACGATCGCCATCGCGACGCCCGCGCCGAGGCCGATGTACGACGTGCGCATCGTCTCGATCTGGCCGCGCATCGTGAGGTCGGTGCCGCGCGGCAGCGTCGCGCGTGCGTCGGCCACGATGCGGTCGATCTCGCCCGCCACCGCGCCGAGATCGCGGCCCTCGACGCTCACGTACACGTCGATCGCCGGGCGGATGTTGTAGTGCGTGATCACGGCGGGATTCACGGTACTGCGCACCTGCACCAGATTGCCGAGCAGCTGCAGCGGCGTGCCCGTGCGGCCGCTGGCGGAGATCGGCGTGCCGAGCAGGTCGTCGACCGACGACAGGTTGTATTGCGGGGTCTGGATCTGCAGCGGGTACTGGACGCCGGTGCGCGGGTTGATCCAGAACGACGGCGTCGTCTGCGAACTCCCCGACAGCGAGATCAGCATGTTCTGCGCGACGTTCTGCGCGGAGAGATTGAGCTGCTGCATGCGCGTACGGTCCATGTCGGCCAGCAGGGTCGGCTCGTCGTTGCGTTGCAGCACGTGCACGTCGACGGCGCCGGGGATTTGCCTGATCTTTTTCATCAGGCTGCTCGCAATGGTCATGTTACTCGCGAGATCGTTGCCGAGCACCTGCACGTCGATCGCGGCCGGCTGCCCGAAGTTGAGGATCTGCGTGATGATGTCCGACGGCTGGAAGAAGAACTCGACGCCCGGGAAGCGCTGCGGCAGCAGCGTGCGCAGCGTCTGTACGTAGTGCCCGGTCGCGCGGTGGCCGGGCTTCAGCGCGATCAGCAGCTCGCCGTCGAGCGTGCCGATCGTGCCCGCGTTGCTGTACGACAGGTTGATGCCGCTCACCGGCAGGCCGAGGTTGTCGACGATCGCGCCGAGCTCGTCGGGCGGCACGGTTTCGCGGATCACGCGCTCGACCTGGTCGGCGAGGCGCGCGGTTTCCTCGATCCGGTAGCCGGTCGGTGCGCGCATGTGCAGCCGGATGTTGCCGGAATCGGCGTTCGGGAAGAAATCGCGGCCGAGCATGAACACGAGGCCGGTCGACAGCACGCAGAAGCCGAGGAAGCACAGCGCGTAGAAGCGGCGGCGCACGAGCAGGATGCTGAGCAGCACGATGTACCACGCGCGCAGCCGCTCGAACGCGTGGTTGAACGCGTGATGGATGCGGGCGAAGCGCGACGCCGAATGGTCGGCACCGGTGTGCGCCTGCTGCGGGCGGAACAGCAGCATCGCGAGCGTCGGCACCAGCGTGCGCGACAGCACGTACGACGCGAGCATCGCGAACACCACGGCTTCCGCGAGCGGCACGAACAGGAAGCGCGCGACGCCCGTCAGGAAGAACATCGGCACGAACACGATGCAGATGCACAGCGTCGACACGAGCGCGGGCACCGCGATCTCGCCTGCGCCTTCGAGGATCGCGTCGTGCAGGTTCGTACCGAGATGGAGGTGCCGCTCGATGTTCTCGATCGTGACGGTCGCGTCGTCGACGAGAATGCCGACCGCGAGCGCGAGCCCGCCGAGCGTCATGATGTTGATGGTCTCGCCGAGCGCGGACAGCGCGATCAGCGACGTGAAGATCGACAGCGGAATCGAGATCGCGATGATCAGCGTGCTGCGCCAGTTGCCGAGGAACAGCAGGATCATCATCGCGGTCAGCACGGCGGCGATCAGCGCCTCGTGGATCACGCCCTGGACGGCCGCGTTGACGAACACCGACTGGTCGAACAGCGGCGTGATCGTGAGCCCCTCGGGCAGCGTCGGGATCACCTTCGGCAGCAGCGCCTTCAGGTCCGACACGACCTTGAGCGTCGACGCGTCGCCGCTTTTCAGGATCGAGATGAGCACGCCGCGCTGGCCGTTCTGGCGCACGACGTTGGTCTGCGGCGCGAAGCCGTCGCGGACCGACGCCACCTCGCGCAGGTAGGTCGTCGCGCCGTTGACGGTCTGGACCGGCAGGTCGTTGATGTCGGCGACGGTATCGGCGGACGCGTTCGTGTCGATCCGGTATTCGGTCTGGCCCATCTTCGCGGTGCCGGTCGGCAGCACGAGATTCTGCGCGTTGACCGCGTTGACGATGTCGGCCGGCGTGAGGCCCTTCGCGAGCAACGCCTGCGGATCGAGGTCGATCGCGACCACGCGGGTGCGCCCGCCGTACGGGAACGGGATCTGCGCGCCCGGCACGGTGATCAGTTGCGGGCGCAGGAAGTTGAGCGCGATGTCGGCAAGCGACTGTTCGCTGAGCGTCTTGCTCGACAGCCCGAGCTGGATCACCGGAATGCTCGACGCGGAATAGGTGATCACGAGCGGCGGCGTCGCGCCCTGCGGCATCTGCCGCACGATCGCCTGCGCGGACGAGACCGTCTGCGCGATCGCCGTCTGCACGTTCGAGCCCGGTTGCAGGAACACCTTCACGACCGCGATGCCGGGCAGCGACGTCGATTCGACGTGCTGGATGTTGTTGACGGTCGTCGTCAGCACCCGTTCATGCACGGACGTGATGCGGTTCGTCATCTCCGTCGCGGAGAAGCCGTTGTAATTCCAGATCACGCTGATCACCGGGATGTTGATCGCGGGCAGCACGTCGACCGGTGTGCGCATCAGCGCAAGCGGGGTGGCCAGCACGATCATGATGGCCATCACGATGAACGTGTAGGGGCGCCTGAGCGCGAGATTGACGATCCACATGGAGGCGGCGGGGCAGGCGGTGATCGGGCGGCGGTGAAGGGAACCCGAATGATAGGCGTCGGCCCGGCACGGGTTACTGTCGCGAAACTGGCGGAATCGTCAGGTTGAGGCGCGCGGGCCGTCGGCCGATTCCGCAGACGGAATGCGCCGCCGCGATCGCGACGGTTTCGCGTATCGGGCGGCGCTCACAGCTGCTCCATGCCGAAGCGGGCGAGCGCATCGAGATCGACGACGTCGATCTGGTTGTACGCGAGCCGCAACGCGCCGAGCTTCTCGAGTTGCTGCAGCGCCTGGTTGATCCGCTGACGCGACACGCCGACGAGCATCCCGAGTTCCTCCTGCGAGATCGACAACGACGGGCCGGTATCCGGGTACAGCGCGGGGTTGAAGAGCTGCGCGAGCGCCTGCGCGACGCGCGCGTCGACGTCGAGCAGCCGGCTGTTCTGGATCGACGCGATGAATTCGCCCATCCGGTTGTTCAACTGATGGATCACGAAGCGCGTGAACGGCAGGCTCGTGTCGAGCAGCGCATGGAACGTGTCGACCGGCACGAACAGCACGGTCGAGCGCTGGATCGCGACGACCTCGTACTTGCGCAGCTCCCGCTTGATCACGCTGCCTTCGCCGAACCAGCCGCCCGACGGCACGCCGGAGAACGTGCAGCCGCGCCCCGACACGTTGAAGATCGCGAGCTTCAGCAGCCCCCGATGGACGCCGATCCAGTATGCGGAAGGCGCGAGCCGGTGCGCGATCACGTCGCCGGCTTCGCACTGTTCGACGTGCGACTGGGCCAGCACGAGCGCCTGGTGCTCGGGCGCCAGCGTGCGGAACCACGCGCATTGGCCGAACAGCGTCGCCAGCGGCGGCAGCGGGCCCGGTGCGGGAGGCGGGTCGGCCGGGGCGGCGGCCGCGTCGGGATGGTCGTGCATGGGTGCGGGTTTGCGAGGATAGGGATAACGCGCAGCGCTCGAGCGGCACTCTGTCGTTTCGATGACAGACGGCTCACAATAGCGCCCGTTAGGCTGTCGGCAATTGAACCACATCAAAACGATCCGGGGTGCGTGCGCTCCGGTCGACAGAACACGGGAGACAGGATCATGACGCAGATGTTCGAGGCCGGGCTCGGCCGCCGCGATGCCAATTACGTGCCGCTCACGCCGATCGATTTCCTGATCCGGGCGGCGGAAGTCTACGGCGAGCGCCTCGCGATCGTGCACGGCGACGTGCGGCGCACGTGGGGCGAGACCTGCACGCGCGCGAAGCAGCTGGCGAGCGCGCTCGCGCAGGCCGGCGTCGGGCGCGGCGACACGGTCGCGGCGCTGCTGCCGAACATCCCGGCGATGGTCGAGGCGCACTTCGGCGTGCCGATGGCCGGCGCCGTGCTGAACACGATCAACACGCGGCTCGACGTGTCGTCGGTGCTGTTCATGCTGCGTCACGGCGAGGCGAAGGTGCTGATCGTCGACACCGAATACGCGGAGGTCGCGCAGCGCGCGGCGCTCGAGGTGCCGGGCCTGAAGATCGTCAGCGTGGCCGACGCGCTGCCGGCCGACCCCGACCGTTTCGCGGGCGCGACCGACTACGAGACGTTCGTCGCCGGCGGCGACCCCGACTACGCGTGGACGCCGCCCGCCGACGAATGGGAGGCGATCGCGCTGAACTACACGTCGGGGACGACCGGCGACCCGAAGGGCGTCGTCTACCACCATCGCGGCGCGTACCTCGCGGCGATCAGCAACATCCTCGAATGGGACATGCCGAAGCACGCGGTGTATCTGTGGACGCTGCCGATGTTCCACTGCAACGGCTGGTGTTTCCCGTGGGCCGTCGCGGCGCGCGCGGGCGTGAACGTGTGCCTGCGCAAGTTCGATGCGAAGACCGTGTTCGACCTGATTCGCCGCGAGCGCATCACGCACTACTGCGGCGCGCCGATCGTGCAGAGCGCGATCGCGAACGCGCCGGCCGAGTTCCGCGCGGGGATCGACCATACGGTGCACGCGATGGTCGCGGGCGCGGCGCCCGCGCCGGCCGTGATCGCGAAGATGAAGGAGATCGGCTTCGACCTGCTGCACGTGTACGGGCTGACCGAGGTCTACGGCCCGGCGACCGTTTGCGCGAAGCAATCGCACTGGGACGCAGTGTCCGACGAGGAACGCGCGCGGCTGAATGCGCGTCAAGGCGTGCGCTACCACCTCGAAGCGGGCGCGACGGTACTCGACCCGGACACGATGACGCCGGTGCCGGCCGACGGCGAGACGCTCGGCGAGATCATGTTCCGCGGCAACATCTGCATGAAGGGCTACCTGAAGAACCCGAAGGCGACCGACGAGGCGTTCCACGGCGGCTGGTTCCATACCGGCGATCTCGCGGTGCTGATGCCGGACGGCTATATCCGGATCAAGGATCGCAAGAAGGACATCATCATCTCGGGCGGCGAGAACATCTCGAGCATCGAGGTCGAGGACGCGCTGTACCGGCATCCGGCGGTGGCCGTGGCGGCCGTCGTCGCGATGCCCGACCCGAAGTGGGGCGAGGTGCCGTGCGCGTTCGTCGAACTGCGCGAAGGCGCGAGCGCGACCGAGGCGGAGATCGTCGCGCACTGCCGGCAACTGCTCGCGGGCTTCAAGGTGCCGAAGGCCGTGCGCTTCGGTGAGCTGCCGAAGACGTCGACCGGCAAGATCCAGAAGTTCCAGTTGCGCCACGCGGTCGGCTCGGACAAGGCGATCGACCTGGCCGGCGACAAGAAGTAGTCGAGGCCCGGCCGCGGCCGATCGCCCGCCGTCGGTCACGCGTCGCGTTCGAGCCGGAACACGCTGACCGCGTCCGACAGTTGCGCGGCCTGGTCGCGCAGCGCGACGGCCGCGCGCTCGGCATCCGAGATCAGCCGCGCATTCTGCTGCGTCGCGTCGCCGATCTGCGTGACGGCCAGGTTCACCTGCTCGATGCCGGTCGATTGCTCGCGCGACGCGGCGCTGATCTCGCCGATCAGCGTGCGCACCTGGTCGACCCGCGCGACGATGTCGCGCATCGTGCCGCGCGCGGCGTCCGCGATCCGGTAACCCTGTTCGACGGTCGTCGACGATTCGGTGCTCAGTGCGTCGATCTCCTTGACCGCGGCCGCGCTGCGCTGCGCGAGCGCGCGCACCTCGGCCGCGACCACCGCGAAGCCCTTGCCGTGTTCGCCCGCGCGGGCGGCTTCGACGGCCGCGTTCAGCGCGAGGATGTTGGTCTGGAACGCGATGCCTTCGATCGCGCCGGTGATCTCGGCGATCCGGCGCGTCGCGCGGCCGATGTCGTCCATCGTCGCGACCACGCGTTGCACCGCGGCGTCGCCGTTCGTCGCGGCGGCCGACGCGTCCGCGACCAGCGCGTTGGCTTGCGCCGCGTGCTCGGCGCTCTGCTGCACCGCGGCGGTGATCTCCTCCATGCTGGCGGCCGTCTGTTCGACGCTGCTGGCCTGCGTCGCGATCCGCGCGGCGATGTCGCCGCTGCCGGCCGCGATGCCGACCGTGCCGTGCGCGATGTCGGCGGCGCTGTTGCGCACTTGCGCGACGATCCGCGCGAGGCCGTCGCCGATCCCGTCGACCGCCTGCACGAGCCGGCCGATCTCGTCGTTGCCCGTGCCGCCGGGCGCGCCGCCCGCGCCGTCGCGGATGCGCACGCTGAGGTCGCCCGCCGCATAGCGTTCGGACGCGCGCGCGGCGGCTTCCAGCGGCCGGCTCACCACGCGTCGCACGACGATGACGAACAGCGTCGCGAACGCCGCGACGAGCACGGCGCCGATCATCAGGAAGCGGTTGCGGGTGGCGCGCATGGTGGCAAGCAGCTCGTCGTCGAGCGCAACGCCGCCGACGAGCCATTGCCACTGCGGAATCGTCGTGAACGACACGAATTTCGCGCTCGGCCCGCCGTCGTGCGCGGCGGGATCGGTCGACGTGTACGCGAGCCGGCCTTCGCCGGCCGCCAGCATCTGCGCGTAGGGCGCACGCGCGTCGTCGGCCCGCTGGCCGGCCGCATCGGGATGCACGACGAAGGTGCCGCGCGACGGACCTTGCGATGCATCGAGCACGAAGTAGTAGCCGTTGTCGCCGATCTTCAGTGCGCGGATGCCGTCTTCGACGAGCTTGAGCTCGGCGCCGATGTCGAGGCCGACGAACAGCGCGCCGATCACGCGGCCGCCCGCATCGGTCACCGGTTTGTACTGCGTGATGTACGGCCGGCCGAACAGCTTCGCGAGGCCCGTGTAGCTGCGCCCGGCGACGAGCGGCGCATACGCGGGGCCGGCGCGGTCGAGCTTCGTGCCGACGGCGCGCGCGCCGTCCTGCTTCTTCAGCGACGTCGTGATGCGCACGAAATCGTCGCCGTCGCGCGCGAAGATCGTCGCGATCGCGCCGCTTTTCTTCAGGAACTGGTCGGGAATCGAGTAATCGAGGTCGAGCGGCTGGCCGCCCGCGAGGAGGGTCGGCGCGGCCACGCCGCCGATGTCGACGGTGCGCGCCGGGTCGAGCGTGAAATCGGCCGGCAGGAAACTCGCGAACAGCGACATCGAGCGGTTGGCTTCGGCGCTCAACGCCTGGTCGAACAGGTCGACCATCGCGCGGATCGACTGCTCCTTGTCGGCGATCCGCTGATGCGCTTCATCGGCGAGCTGCTGGCCGGCGAAATGGGCGAGCGTCCACGCAAACACGGTAAACAGCAAGGCGACGAGCGCGCACGCGAGCGCGGCCAGACGCGCGCCGACGCTCACTCGGCCCAATTGGGTCATTCTCATGAGACATCCTGAGTGGGAGTGAGAGGAGGCGGAACGCACGCGTCACCGCTCGTGGTCCCGTTAATACGGCAACTTTCGCGAAATCTTTAGCGGATGTCGCGGATCACGGGCCCGCAGGCGGGCGAAGGGGAAGCGGAGGTCAGTGCGTGACGAGCCACGCGACGGCCAGATAGCGGCCGACTTTCGCGATCGTCACGATGACGAGAAAGGTCGGCAGCGGCTCGCGCAGCACGCCGGCGATCATCGTCAGCGGATCGCCGATCACCGGCGCCCAGCTCAGCAGCAGCGACCAGCGGCCGTAGCGCGCATACCAGCGCTCGGCGCGCGCGAGCGCGGACGGTTTGACCGGAAACCAGCGGCGCTCGCGAAAATGCTCGATGCCGCGGCCGAGCGCCCAGTTGATCGCCGAGCCGGCGACGTTGCCGACGCTCGCGACCAGCACCAGCGCCCACGCGGGTTCGCGCCCGGCGAGCAGCAGGCCGGCGAGCACGGCTTCGGACTGGAGCGGAAACAGGGTCGCGGCGACCATCGACACGGCGAACAGGCCGCCGTAAGTGAGCAATTCGGACATCGCGCGATTGTACCGGCCATGCGGCGGCCGGCTCCGGTCACGCGGTCATCGGCTCACGATCTCATGCGGCATCCGTCGTGCCGAACAGCAGGTGCGAGATCACCGACTTGTCGACCGGTTCGTCGTTGAGCGTGCTGGCGAGCAGTTCGCCCGCGAGCTGCTGCGGCGAGAACACCATGTCGGGCTTCAACAGCCGCAGCCGTTCGAGGTTGCGCTGCTGGTTCACGAGCGCGACCGTGCGCACCGACGGTGCGATCTCGCGAATCGCGAGGATGATGAATGCGTTTTCGGCGTCGTCCGAACGCAGCGCGAGCACCGCGCGGGCGGTCGCCGCGCCGGCGCTCTCCAGCACCGCATGGTCGGTCGCATCGCCGACGATCAGGTCGGTCGCGGCCGGATAGTTGTGCTCGACGCCGGCCGGCACGACGACGGTCACCGCGTAGCCGCGCTTGCGCAGCCCGTCGTGCACCGCATGCGCGACGGGCGTCGCGCCGACGATCAGGAAATGATGCTTGCGGATCACGTTCGAAATGCCTCCCTTGACGATCCGTTTCAGATTGCCGCCGATCACCGGGCCGACGACCGCGCTGATCGACGTCGCGAACACCGTGATGCCGAGCACGATCACCGACGCGGTGAACAGGCGTGCGGTCGGCGCGTGCGGGACGATGTCGCCGTAGCCGACGGTCGACATCGATACGATGGAGAAATAGACGGCGGTGGCGAGATCGTGGACGGGCGGCGTGAATTCGTCGCCGAGATAGAGCACGCCGAAGGTCGCGTAGATCAGCAGCGACACGATGCTCAGCAACGCGAACAGGCTGCTGGCGGCGATGCTCGCGCGGTCGAAGTGCCGCCAGTAGTACAGCAGCGCGACGACCAGCACGGCCGTATAGACGAACACCGCGTGGCTGCGATAGCCGCCGAGCACGCTGATGGCGGCCGCCGCGACCAGCAGCAGGATCGACAGCACCCACGCGACGCGGGCGCGCAGCACGATGCCGATGGCCATCGTCGCGAGGCCGGCCGCTACGACCACCTGCGGCAGCACGACGAGCCCCATGTTGTCGACGAGGTTCAGCGCATCGGCGAGCCAGGCGCGATGCAGGCCGAGCCGCGCGTGCTCGACGACGGGGCGCAGCACCATGAGTGCATCGAGCGCGAGCAGGAGGGCGAGATACCAGTGCAGGCCGATCGGCGCGAACAGGCGCCGCAGGCGGGTAGTGACGTGCTTCATTCAGTCGCCCGGCAGGGCATGTCCAACGAACCAGCCGCTACCCTAAAGCATTCGGCGTTCGGCTGCTTTTTCGCGGGGCCCGATGGTCGCCGCCACGGAGCCGGCACGCCGGCCGTTCAGTTCCAGCCGACCATGATCGCGCCCATCCCGACGAGCAGCCCGCCCGTCACGCGGTTCATGGCCCGCATCCGCGCCGGCCGCTGCAGCGCGCGGCTCAGCCGGTGCGAGAACAGCGCCATCGACGCGACGCCGCCCGCGAACAGCAGCGCGAACGTCGCGGCGAGCAGCAGGTATTGAAGGTTCAGGCTCCAGTCGGCAGTCGGGCTGATGAACTGCGGAAAGAACGACGGAAAGAACAGCAGCGTCTTCGGATTCAGCCCGGAAGTCGCGACGCCGCGCCAGAACAGCGCGCGTCCGGAGTCGGCGTCCGGCGCGGCGATCGCCGTTCCCGCGTCGACGTCGGCCGGTGCCGCGGCTGCGCCGGCCGGCGCGCGGCTCAGCCATTGCTTGCCGCCGAGCCAGACGAGATACGCGGCACCGGCCCAGCGCAGCACGGTCAGCGCGTGTTCGTCGAGGTGGACCAGCGAATTGAGGCACAGCGCGGTCAGCGCGAGTTGCAGCAGCACGGCGAGCGTGCCGCCCCAGACGCACGGCAGCGCGCGGCGCCAGCCGGTGCGCAGCGCCTGGTTCATCGCGAGCAGGTTGACGGGGCCGGGCGCGTAGATGAGGACGACGGAAGCGGCGAGGAACGACAGATAAAGCTTGAACGACATGACGGACGGGCAGGAACGGGGAAGCAGGCACCGGCCCCGCACGCGGTCGGATAGGCGTGCGGGCGGCGGGGAATCGCATGCCTGCCGGCCGGCACCGCAACTCGTGATTGCGGCCGTGCGTCCCGCTGCGAGGGGTTGTCGCGGGGAGCGTGCCGGGCAGCAGGCATGGAGAAAATGTATCAAGCGGCCTGGTTAAAAGGCTTCCTGTTTTCCAGCAAAACACGCCTGAAACCGGAATCCCGTTCAGATAGAATGCCGATTTTCAGTAGAAGATTCTTCTCATCATGGCTACCCGCGAACGCACGCCGAAAACGCTCGACAATCAGGACCGCAAGATCCTGGGGGCATTGCAGAAAAATGCGCGTCTGTCGAACGCCGAACTGGCCGAACAGATCGGCATGTCGACCACCGCCTGCTGGAACCGCACGCGGCAACTCGAACTCGACGGCTACATCGACGGCTATGTCGCGCTGGTCAACCAGCGCAAGCTCGGCTACGCGGACATCGTGATCCTCGAAGTCACGCTCGATCGCCATGAAGACGACGCGCTGGCGCGCTTCGGCGCCGAACTGGCGGCGCTGCCGGAGGTGCTCGAGGCGTATCTGGTGTCGGGCGAGTACGACTACTGGATCAAGGTCGCGGTGGACGGCACGGCCGGCTACGAGCGCTTCCTGCGCGAAAAGCTGTACCGGATTTCGAGCATCCGCCACAGCCGCTCGATGTTCGCGCTGCGATGCATGAAGGACGTGCCTTCGATTCAGGTGTGAGGGAGCGGAGACGGGCGCACGGCCGTCGCTGCAGCGACGGCGGGTGCGATCGGACGCAGGCGCGGAGGAAAGCCGGCGAACGGTTGACAGGAAGGGCGTGCTGGGCAGACGGCCCGCCGGGCACAAAAACGGATGAATCTTCCGTCCGGCATGGCCCGGCGCAAGCGCGCGCAAGTCGAGAAGAATGGCATCCCGTCCGGGCCGCAACCGGCTGACGGTCCGCGCCGACACGAATCGGCGCCGGTCTCGGCCTGAAACACGGCCTCGAGACGACCTTGAAACGCTTCCGATGCGGTGCGCGTATCCGGCCGGGAAGGATGAACCCCGGCCTCTTTCTACATGCCCGGCGCGCCCGTCGGGTACGCCGCGCGACCGCCGCGGTCGGCGTGCGTCAGCGCAAACGCGTCAGCCGGCCGGCCGTTCGCTCAGCGCGGCAGACGCGCGTGTGCTTCAGCGATGACTTCGCAGTTCTCGAGGTGGAGCGCCCAGGCCTCTGCCAGCAGCTCGCCAACACGTGCGAGCCAGCCAGTGGATTGGGTGGAACGATCGGAGACATTAGACGTTTGCATGACGAAGCCCCATATAGGTGGCGAGTTAGGGATAACCCTAATCATAGCGAAGCAGCACCGTCTTGTGAAATGCGATTTCGTTATATGAGAATTACTGACAATTTGTGTTGCTGCTGCGCAACATGAATGTCGGCCACCCGGGCACGCCGGGCAGGCGTGACGAGGCCGTGCCGGCACGGCCTTGCGTGGAGAAACAACGAAGTCGGGCGTAGGAAAAAAAGTGCGCTTACCGGCCGATCCACCCGAAGCGCCACGACAGCCGCCGCGTCGCGGCCCGCAGCGCTTGCGCCAGCGCGCTGTCCGGCCCGCGCGGGAAGCCGCGCGACGAGCCGATGATCGCGATCACGAGCCGGATGCTGCCGGTGTGATCGAATACGGGCGCGGCGATCGTCCCGATGCCGGGCACCGGCGCGTCGAACGCGAAATCGAGTTCGTCCGCGCGGATCGCGGCGAGCCGGGCGCGGAAGGCCGCATCGTCCGGCGCGGCGTGCGCGCCGGCGAGGCGCACCGGCTCGTTGGCGAGCAGGTCGGCCAGCACGTCGTCGGACATGCCGGACGCGAAAATCCGGCCGATCGCCGTATTGACGAGCGACATCACGGTGCCGACTTGCAGGCTCACGTGCTGCGGCCGCGCCGATTCTTCGAGCCGGATCACGGTCGGCCCGAGCGGCCCGAGCGTCGCGGCGGCCACGCTCATGTCGGTCGCGCCGGCGAGCGCGACGATCTCGGCTTCCGCATCGCGGGTCGGCGACACGCGCTGCATCGCGATCAGGCCGAGCGCCTGCGCGAGCGGACCGCCGTCGAAGCAGCCGGCGTCGTCGCGGCTCAGCAGGCCGATCTTCTGCAGGCTGACCAGATGCGGAAACGCCTTCGCGGCCGGCATGCCGGCCGCCGTCGCGAGATCGCGCAGCGGCAGCGCGCGGCCCGCCGACACCAGCGCGAGCAGCAACTCGCCGGTGCTGTCGAGCGCATTGATCCCGCGCTGCGCTTTTGCGTCGTCGGCCAGCGCGGGCGGTACGCGCGCGGCGGCCGGCGCGGGCGCGGACGCCGGCGCCGGGTCCGCACCTGCGGCGCCGAGCGACGCGGTCGCCTGCCGCGCCGCGTCGCGCAAGGCCACGGCGATCGGGCCGTCCCAGTCGACATCGATCGATCCCGTCGAACCGATCACCGTCAACGCGAGTTGCAGGCGCCCCTGCGCATCGAAAACGGGCACGCACATCCCGCTGACGCCGGGGCTCGGCCGGTCGATGCTGCGTTCGATGCCGCGCATGCGTATCGCGTCGAGTTCGGCGGGTTGCGCATCGGCGTCCGGCGCGACCGGCGCGCCTTCGGCGCCTGCCAGCGTATCGCCCGCGCCGGCCTGGCTGGCCGCCATCGCGTCGAGTTGCGCGGCGTCGCCGAACGCGCGGAACACGCGGCCGGTCGCCGTCGTGTCGAGCGACATCACCGAACCGACGTGCAGGTTCACGTGCAACGGATAGCCGCCGTGCTCGATGCGCACGATCGTCGGGCCGAGCACGCCCGGCACGGACAGCGCGACGCTCAGGCCGACCGTTTCCGCGAGCCGCACCGCGTGCGGAAGCGTCGCGCGGTAGGCCGGCTGGCGCTCGATCGACATCAACCCGAGCCGCAGCGACAGCGGGCCCGGCTCGTAGTTGCCGGTGAGCGCGTCGCGTTTCACGAGCGCGAGTCGCGTCAGGCTCACGAGATAGGTGTGCGCCTGAGCGGTGGAGAGATCGGCCGCCGCGGCCAGCTCCGACAGCCCGAGCGGCTTGCGCCGGCGCGCGAGCGCGTCGAGCAGCCGGCCGCCGACCTCGACACTCTGGATGCCGCGCTGCGCCTTGGGCGGCGCATCGTCCGCGCTGACTTCGTGGTTCTGCACGCGATGATTCTTCCGTTGACGAAACCCCGCATGGTATCCGACGCCATTTCTCGCGCCAGCCCGCAGGTTTACCCGTATTAGACAATAACAAGCACGTTTGCCATTGACAAATATTCGGCGCGAGCAGATGATCCGCTGACACCCCTCAACACATGGCTCGCAGCCACGGAACGCACAATGGCCAAAGCATTCGCCTCCCAAGCCGATCTGGAAGAGAAGAAAGTCACCTGGACGAAGCTGTCCGAGAACGCCTACGCGTACACAGCCGAAGGCGACCCGAACTCGGGCGTGATCATCGGCGACGACAGCGTGCTGATCGTCGACACGACCGCGACGCCCGCGATGGCGCAGGACCTGATCGCGAAGATCCGCAGCGTCACCGACAAGCCGATCAAGCACGTGGTGCTGTCGCACTACCACGCGGTGCGCGTGCTCGGCGCGTCCGCGTATTTCGACGAAGGCGCGCAGCACGTGATCGCGAGCCGCGGCACGTACGAGATGATCGTCGAGCGCGGCGAGGCCGACATGAAGTCGGAGATCGAGCGCTTCCCGCGCCTGTTCGCCGGCGTCGAGACGGTGCCGGGCCTGACCTGGCCGACGCTCGTGTTCGAGCGCGAGATCACGCTGTTCCTCGGCAAGCTCGAAGTGAAGATCATGCACGTCGGCTCGGGCCACACGAAGGGCGACACGATCGTCTGGCTGCCATCGCAGAAGGTGCTGTTCTCGGGCGACCTCGTCGAATACGACGCCGCGTGCTATTGCGGCGACGCGCAGCTCGAACAGTGGCCGGCCACGCTCGAGGCGCTGCGCGCGCTCGGCGCCGAGAAGCTCGTGCCGGGCCGCGGCCCCGCGCTGCTGAATCCGGCGGAAGTGAACAAGGGCCTCGACTACACGAAGGATTTCGTCACGACGCTGCTCGCGCAGGGCCGCAAGGCCGTCGAGCGCAATCTCGACCTGAAGGCCGCGATGGCGCTCACGCGCGAAGCGATGGACCCGAAGTTCGGCCACGTGTTCATCTACGAGCACTGTCTGCCGTTCGACGTGTCGCGTGCGTTCGACGAGGCGAGCGGCATCGCGCATCCGCGCATCTGGACCGCGCAGCGCGACAAGGACATGTGGGCCGCGCTGCAGGACTGAGCGGCACACGGCGGCGGGGCGGCGCTCACATGATCGCCTCGCCGTTTCCCTGAAGGTTGCGGCAGTCGCGGCGGCATCGCGCCGCGGTGCCGGCAACCGTATCCGGTCTCACAAGAAAGCAGGGCGCATGCACGCCCTCGGAGACTGCCGCGCGCTCGACATCGCGCGGCCCGTTTGGAGAGAGACATGCCCCAATCGCTTCCCGCCGAAGCGACGCTCGCGCACGCGAGCGCGTCGGCGCCGACTTCCGCATCCGCATTCAGCGACGCGCTGCTGTTCCGCAAGATCGCGTGGCGGATCGTCCCGTTCCTGTTCCTCTGCTACGTCGTGTCGTTCCTCGACCGCATCAACATCGGCTTCGCGCAGTTGCAGATGAAGCACGATCTCGGCTTCAGCGATGCGATGTACGGCCTCGGCGCCGCGGTGTTCTACGTCGGCTACGTGTGCTGCGAAGTGCCGAGCAACATGCTGCTCGCGCGCTTCGGCGCGCGCCGCACGTTCACGCGGATCATGCTGCTGTGGGGCCTCGCGTCGACCGGGATGATGTTCGTGTCGCAGCCGTCGCATTTCTACGTGCTGCGCTTCCTGCTCGGCGTGTTCGAGGCCGGCTTCTTCCCCGGCATCGTGCTGTACCTGACCTACTGGTTCCCCGCGAACCGGCGTGCGGCGGCGATCTCGGTGTTCTTCGCGGGCGTCGCGGTGGCCGGTGTGCTCGGCGGCTTGTTGTCCGGCTGGATCATGCGCGACATGAGCGGCGTGCTCGGGCTGCACGGCTGGCAATGGATGTTCGCGATCGAAGGGGCGCCGGCGATCCTGCTCGCGTTCGTTGCGTTCACGTTGCTCGTCGACAGGCCGCAGGACGCGCCGTGGCTCACGTCCGACGAAAAGGCGCGCGTCGCCGCGCTGTGCGCCGAAGGCCGCGCACACGGCAATGCGCACGACGGCCGCAGCGTGATGACCGCGCTCGCGAATCCGCGCGTGTATCTGTTCGCGTTCATCTATTTCTCGCTGACCTGCGCGTCGCTGACGCTCAACTTCTGGATGCCGCTGATGATCCGCGACTTCGGCGTGACCGACGTCGTCGCCGTGAGCCTCTACACGGTCGTGCCGAATGCGGTGGGCGCGGTCGGGCTGGTGCTGATCGCGCGCCGCTCGGACCGCACCGGCGAACGCCGCAAGCACTTCGCGTGCTGCACGATCGGCGGCGGCCTCGCGCTCGCGGCGCTGACGCTGCACCTGCACAGCTTCGCGGCGATGCTCGCGTGCCTGTCGATCGCGGCCACGCTGATCTTCGCCGCGCTGCCGATCTTCTGGGCCGTGCCGACCCGCTACCTGTCCGGCAATGCCGCCGCGGCCGGGATCGCGTTGATCAGCAGCATCGGGATCACGAGCGGCATCGTCAGTCCGTGGGTGATCGGGATGATCCGCACACGCACCGGCAGCATGGATCTCGCCGTGTACCTGCTGGCCGCGCTGCTGGTGGCGAGCGGCGTGGCGCTGATGCTCGGCGTGAAGGGCGAGGGCGCGCGGCGCGGCTGAACGTCGGCTTCGGCCGGTCGCCGTCGGCGGGCGGCGGCGACCGGCGTTGCACGTCCTGCGCGCTCCCTGTTGACCTCCGTGGAGGAGACGATCGATGTCAGCCCCTCTCCCGGCAGACGCCGCGCATGCCGCAGCGTCCGGCCCTCGTGCGTCGGACCACGACGCGCTGTACCGCCGCATCGGCATGCGCATCGTGCCGTTCCTGTTCGTCTGCTACATCGTGTCGATCCTCGATCGCAGCAACATCGGCTTCGCGCAGTTGCAGATGCGGCAGGATCTCGGCCTCACCGACGCGATGTACAGCCTCGGCGCGGTGCTGTTCTTCGTCGGCTACGTGCTGTTCGAGGTGCCGAGCAACGCGTTGCTGCGCCGCTTCGGCGCAAGACGCACGTTCGCGCGGATCATGTTCCTGTGGGGCGCGGTGTCGGTCGCGATGATCACCGTCGACAGCGCAAGGCAGTTCTACGTGCTGCGCTTCCTGCTCGGGCTTTTCGAGGCCGGCTTTTTCCCGGGCGTCGTGTTCTACCTGACGTACTGGTATCCCGCGCGCCGTCGCGCGTCGGTGCTGTCGATCTTCTATGCGGGCGTCGCGGTGGCCGGGATGGTCGGTGGACTGCTGTCGGGCTGGCTGATGCGCGGGATGTCCGGCGTGCTCGGTCTGCACGGCTGGCAATGGATGTTCGCGATCGAGGGCGCGCCGGCGCTCGTGCTCGGCGTGACGGCGTGGTTCTGGCTGTGCGATCGCCCCGAACACGCGCGCTGGCTGTCCGACGACGACCGGCGGCGGCTCGCGGCCGACCTCGCTGCCGATCGCGCGGAGGCACCCGCGCACGCGGCTTCGTCGCTGCGGCAGGTGCTGGCCGAGCCGCGCACCTATCTGTTCGCGTTCATCTATTTCTCGCTGACGACCGCGCTGCTGATGCTGCTGTTCTGGATGCCGCTGATGATTCGCGAATTCGGCATTCACGACGTGGTTCACATCAGCCTGCTGTCGATCGTGCCGAACGCGATCGGCGCGGCCGGGCTGATCGCGATCGCGCGGCGCTCGGACCGCAAGCGCGAACGCCGCCGGCATTTCGCCGCATGCGCGTTCGGCGGCGCGGTGGCGCTCGCGTTGCTGACGCTGCATCTGCCGAGCATCGTCGCGATGATGGCGCTGCTGTCGATCGCGGCGATGCTGATCTTCGCCGCGCATCCGGTGTTCTGGGCCGTGCCGTCCGCGTATTTCGCGGGTGCCGGTGCGGCAGGCGGCATTGCGCTGATCAGCAGCATCGGCGTATCGAGCGGGATGATCACGCCGTGGATCGTCGGCGTGATCCGCACGCGCACCGGCAGCATGGATTCGGCGATGCTGATGATCGCCGGATTGCTGGCCGCGTGCGCGGTCGCGATGCTGCTGGGCGTGCGTGCCGCACCGCGCGACGCGGGTCCCGCCGGCAATCAGCGCGCCGCGGTGTAGCGCGGCGCGGGCGTATCGGCCGACAGGTGCGGCGCCATCGTGCGGCGCGCGGCCTCGTATGCGTCCCATTCGTCGCCCGCGTGCAGCGACGGGATCGTCACGAGTTCGCCGCGCTCGAACCCGACCAGCGCCGCATCGACCATGTCGTGCGCGGTCATCACGATTTCCTTCGGCAGGTGCTCGAGCGGCAGGCCGCCCGTCTGCCAGAAATCGGTGGCCGTCGCGCCGGGCAGCACGGCCTGCACCTGCACGCCCTTGCCGGCGAGCTCGTGATGCAGCGACTGGCTGAACGCGAGCACGAACGCCTTGCTGCCGCCGTACACGCCGTTCAGCGTTTCCGGCGAAATCGCGACGATCGACGAAATGTTGATCACCGCGCCGCGGCCGCGTGCGACGAAGCCGGGCACCGCCGCATAGGTCAGGCGCGTGAGCGCGGTCACGTTCAGGTCGATCATCCGCGTCATCGCGTCGACGTCGCTGTCGAGCAGCGGCGCATGCGTGCCGATGCCCGCGTTGTTCACCAGCAGCGTGATGCTCGCGTCCTGTTTCAGCTTGGCTTCGACGGCGGCGAGCGCTGCGCGGTCGTTGAGGTCCGCGTCGACGATCTCGACGCTGCGCTGCGTGTCGTTCGTGATGCGCTCGGCGAGGGCGCTCAGGCGCTCGCGGCTGCGCGCGACCAGGATCAGGTCGTAGCCGCGGCGCGCGAGGCGGTCCGCGTAGACGGCGCCGATGCCCGACGACGCGCCGGTAATGAGGGCGGTACCGCGATGGGCTTGCGTCATGATGTACTCCGTTTCGATGAGGATGGCCGGATGGCGTGAAAGCATTCTGGCCTCGAAGCGCTTCGACACAAATGACGTAGATGGGTATGATTCCGGACATCGCAGCGATCGACACGGGACCGGAGGACGCACATGCACCGAATCGGCTTTTTGATCAGCGACGGCTTCCAGATCATGGCGCTCGCCGCGCAGTCGGTGTTCGAGTACGCGAACATGGGTCTGGAGAAGCCGTTCTACGCGATGGACAACTATTCGGTCGACGGCGGCGACGTGCGCTCGTCGCTCGGGCTGCCGGTCGCCACGCGCGCGCTGCGCGGGCGGATCGGCGTCGACACGTGGATCGTCGCGGGCGTCAACGATCCGCTCGCCGCGCCGGCGCCGGCCGGCGTCGTCGCCTATCTGCGCCGCGCGAGTACGCGTGCGCGGCGGATCGCCGGCATCTGCACGGGGGCGTTCGTGCTGGCCGAGGCCGGGCTGCTCGCGCAGCGTCGCGCGACCACGCACTGGGCGTTCGGCCGCGACATGCAGCGGCATTACCCGGAGATTCGCGTCGAGGACGACCGGATCTATATCGTCGACGGCCCGATCTGGACGTCGGCCGGGATGACGGCCGGGCTCGATCTCGCGCTCGCCATGGTGGAAAAGGATCTCGGCGCCGATGCCGCGCGGTCGGTCGCGCACAAGCTGGTGATGCACCAGCGCCGGGCCGGCGGCCAGTCGCAGCATTCGGAAATGCTCGATCTCGCGCCGAAATCCGACCGGATCCAGAACGCGCTCAACTACGCGCGGCAAAACCTCGGCCGCGCGCTGACCGTCGAGGATCTGGCCGAGGCCGTGCACCTGAGCCCGCGCCAGTTCAGCCGCATATTTACGCTCGAAACCGGACAGTCGCCGGCGAAGGCGATCGAGCGGCTGCGGCTCGAAGCGGCGCGGCTGATGATCGAACAGAGCCGCCATCCGCTTGACGTGATCGCGCAGGAGAACGGTTTTCGCGACCGCCGGCACATGCGCGAGGCGTTCGTGCGCGGGTTCGGCGTGCCGCCGCAGGCGCTGCGGCGCGACGCGCGGGCCGACGAGCGGGAAACGGGCTGACGAGCGTGGCCGCCCGCCGCCGGCGCGAGTCGGAAAAAGCGCGCAGAATCTCGTCGACATGCTTCGCGAGGAGACACGATGCACGCCGTACCGTTCGACATTGCGATACCTGATCAAGCGCTCGATGATCTGCGCCGGCGCCTGCGCGACGCGCGCCCGCCGACGCTGACCCCCGCCGAGCCCTGGCAGCAGGGAGTGGACGGCGCATGGCTGCGCGAGCTGGTCGCGTACTGGGCCGGGGGCTTCGACTGGCGTGCGCTCGAGCGTGCGCTGAACCGGCTGCCGCAGTTCGTCGCGGACGTGGACGGGCAGCGCGTGCATTTCATCCATCGGCGTGGCGCGGGACCGACACCTTATCCGCTCGTCATCACGCACGGCTGGCCGGGCTCCGTGTTCGAATTCGATGCGCTGCTCGATCGGCTGTGCGACCCGGCGGCATTCGGCGGCGATCCTGACGACGCGTTCGACGTCGTCGTGCCCTCGCTGCCCGGTTTCCTGTTCTCGCCGGCGCCGGCGGCCCCCGGCATGTCGGCGTTTCAGGTCGCCGATCGCTGGGCCGGGTTGATGGCCGGCCTCGGGTATCGACGCTTCGGCGCGCAGGGCGGCGATATCGGCGCGGCCGTGTCGGTGGCGCTCGGCGCGCGACATGCAGACAGGGTGGACGGTGTCCATCTGAACTACCTGCCCGGCAGCTACGAGCCGGCGATCGACCCGGCCGCGCCGCTGACCGACGACGAGCAGGCATTCCTGAAGCAGCGCACCGACTGGGTCGCGATGGAAGGCGGATACGCGCACGTGCACGCGACGAAACCGCAGACGCTGGCCGTCGCGCTCAACGATTCGCCGGCCGGGCTGGCCGCCTGGATCGCCGAGAAATTCCGCACGTGGAGCGATTGCGACGGCGACGTCGGGCGGCGGTTTTCGCACGACACGCTGCTGACGGGCATATCGCTCTACTGGTTCACCGGCTGCATTGGCTCGTCGATGCAGATGTATTGGGAAAACCGGCTGCAGCCGATGCGCTTCGCGCCGGGGCAACGCGTGGCGGCGCCCGTCGGCTTCGCGCGCTTTCCGAAGGAGATCAGCCGTCCGCCGCGCAGTTGGCTCGAACGCGTGTTCGACGTGGTGCAGTGGACCGACATGCCGAGCGGCGGCCATTTCGCGGCGCTGGAGGAGCCGGACTTGCTCGCCGACGATATTCGGCGGTTTTTCCGGCGTTTCCGGTAACGGGCGGGCAGCCCGCTCGGCGGAAACCTGGGCCGCAGGGCGCTCGCGCGGTTCAGGCGTGACGGGAGCCGGCGCGATGCGAATCGCGTCGCGCCGCCGCCGCGTGTCTTATCGCGTGACGAACGCCGTGGCCGCATCCGGCGCCGTACGCGCATGCTTGCGCTGGCGCAGCAGCGCGACGCGGCAGTTCTCGCGCGCCGTTTCGCGGCCGTCGTCGTCGAGCAGCACGAGGTCGCCGCGCATCACGTTCAGCGTGATCACGTCCTCGCCCGGCGCGCCGAGGGTTTCCGGCGTGTGCACCGAGCCGGCCGGTTCGAGCACCGTCGAGCCGGCGTGCGCGATCCAGTCGTATTCGCGGTAACGCCACGCACCCTGCAGCGTATGGACGAACACCTCGCCGTCGTGACGATGGCGCGGCAGCGTGCCGCCGGCCGGCATCTTCAGCAGCGCGGTCAGCGTGTCCTCGGCCGCATTGATGTGCAGGTACTTGATCGCGAGCCCCGGCAGGTCGGCGCTCATCGGCAGCCACGGCAGCGCGTCGCCGGGCAGGCAGGAGATCGGCGGCAGGTCGGTGGAGAGCGGGGCGGACGGCTGCGTCATGGCGGAAGGCGGAGCGGAAACGGAAAGAAGCCCGCATTATCGCAGAGCCGGATCACGCGGCCGAACGGAGTCGGCGCCGCGGCGAAGGCCGGCACGGCGGGGGCGATCCTTACACGCTGAAATATACAGTCAAACTGTACAGTTTGACTGTCGATGTGCTATCTTGAATTCATGAACGCGCCATCGTCTCCCCCCGACCCACTCCCGCTGGCCGGTCTCGCCGGCGAACTCCGCATCTCGGTCGGCAAGCTGATGCGGCGGCTGCGGGAGCAGACTCATCCGAACGACCTCACGTCCTCGCAGAAATCGGTGTTGCTGCGGCTCGACCGCGACGGCCCGGCGACCGTGTCGGCGCTTGCGCGTGCCGAAAGCGTGCGCCCGCAATCGATGCGCGTGACGGTCGCGACGCTCGAGGCGCTCGGCGCGGTCGCCGGCGCGCCCGATCCGAGCGACGGCCGGCAGACGCTGATCGCGCTCACGCCCGGTTTCCGCAAGGTGCTGCAAGCCAACCGCGCGGCCAAGGACGACTGGCTGTTCCGCGCGCTGCACGCGCAACTGTCGGCGGCGGAACAGGCCGAGCTCGCGGCGGCCGTGAAGCTGCTGCAGCGGCTCGCCGAATTCCAGGACCCGGCGCGTCCGTGAACCGCGCCGATCCACTCGCCGCAAGGACAATCCGCGCATGAACTTCCTGCCTCTCGTGTCGTACTTCTTCGGCGGTGCGTTTCTCGCGAACGTCGTGCCGCATCTCGTCAGCGGGCTGCGCGGCGAGCCGTTCCAGACGCCGTTCGCGAATCCGCCCGGCCGCGGGCTGTCGTCGTCCACCGTGAACGTGGTGTGGGGCGTCGTGAACCTCGTCATCGCGTATGCGCTCGTGTGCCGGGTCGGCGATTTCGACCTGAAGCGCACGGCCGACGCCGCGGCGCTCGGCCTCGGCATCCTGGTGCTCGGCCTGTTCCTCGCGCGGCGCTTCGGCGCGCTGCACGGCGGCAACGAGCCGGACCGGGAGCGGCCATGAGCGTGCCGGCCGCGGGCGTATTTCGCTCGCTTCGCAGTTTCAACTATCGCGTGTGGGCGATCGGTTCGCTGGTGTCGAACATCGGCACGTGGATCCAGCGCACCGCGCAGGACTGGCTCGTCCTCACGCAACTCACGCATCACGATGCCTCGGCGGTCGGCACGGTGATGGCGCTGCAGTTCGGGCCGCAACTGCTGCTGTTGCCGTGGACCGGCTACGCGGCCGACCGCTTCGACCAGCGCAAGCTGCTGATGGCGACGCAGGCGCTGATGGGCGCGCTGGCGCTCGTGCTCGGCGTGCTGACGGTCACCGGCGCCGTGCGGCTCGAGCACGTGTATGTGTTCGCGTTCCTGTTCGGCTGCGCGTCGGCGTTCGACGCGCCGGTGCGGCAGACCTTCGTCGCGGAACTGGTTGGCGACCGCGAGCTCGCGAACGCGGTCGCGCTCAATTCGACGTCGTTCAATGCCGCGCGGATGGTCGGCCCGGCGGCGGCCGGGTTCCTGATCGCATCGGTCGGCACCGGCTGGGCGTTCCTCGCGAACGGGCTCAGCTTCTTCGCGGTGCTGGCGTCGCTGTCGCGGCTGCGGGAGGACGAACTGCGCGCGAACGTGCGGGCGGATCGCGCGCGCAGCAGCCTGCTCGACGGGTTCCGCTACGTGTGGCGTCGCCCGGACCTGACGGCGATCCTCGTGATGCTGTTCCTGATCGGCACGTTCGGGCTCAATTTCCAGCTGTTCATTTCGACGATGGCCGCCAGCGTGTTTCACGTCGACGCGCGCGGGTTCGGGTTCCTGTCGTCGATGATGGCGGTCGGCACGATCTCGGGCGCGCTGCTCGCCGCGCGCCGCGAGCAGCCGCGGTTTCGTCATCTGTGGATCGGCGCGACGCTGTTCGGGCTCGGCTGCACGTTCGCCGCGCTGGCGCCCGGCTACTGGTCGTTCGCCGCGGCGCTGGTGCTGACGGGCATCGCCGCGATCACCTTCATGAACTCGACCAACAGCCTGATGCAGCTGTCCACCGAGCCGGCGATGCGCGGCCGCGTGATGGCGCTGCGCCTCGCGGTCGCGTTGGGCGGCACGCCGATCGGCGCGCCGGTGGCCGGCTGGGTGGCAAACCATCTCGGCCCGCGCTGGGCGCTCGGCGTCGGCGCGGCGTCCGGCTTTGCGGCCGCGCTCGTCGCGACCCATTTCGTCGCGCGCAAGCGGGCACAGCCGCGTACGGGCGGCGACGCCGCCTGACCGGACCGCAAGCCGCCGCTACGCCGCCGGCCGTGCCGCCGCATGCGCGGCGTCGAGGCACGACTGGAACAGCAGCGCCGCCCGCGACGGCCGCGGCGAGCGCCGCAGCAGGCTCACGAACCGGCAACGGTAATTGAACCGGTGCGGCGCGATCGGCTGCATCAGCCCCTTGTTTTCGAAACTCTCCGCATAGTGATCGGGCAGGAAGCCGAGATAGCGGCCCGACAGAATCAGCGTCGCGATCGATTCCTGGTCCGATGCGGTCGCGCTGCGGGTGAGCTTTGCGCGATGGCTCAGCTCCATGTTCGGCGAATGGAAACCCAGCCCGGCGAACGCGTGGTTGCGGATCGTCGTCCACGTAAGCTTGCCGTGCGGCGCATCGAACAGCGGATGCTGGCGGCCGCAGTAGAGCAGCATCCGTTCGTCGAACAGCTCCGAATACACGAGGCTGCCCGAGTTGCGGTGCACGGGAATGATCCCGACCTGGTAACTGCCGTCGATGATCCCGCGCTCGACCTCGTTGATCGACGCGACGTGCAGGTTCAGCGCGACGTCGGGCGCTTCGTCGGCGAACTGGCGGATCGCGTCGCCGAGGCGGGCATTCGCGTTGGTGGCCGTCTTGTCGAATACCGCGATGTGCAGTTCTCCGCCCATCCGGTCGTGAATGCCGTCGATCCTGCTGCGAAATGCTTCCATCGATGCGAGCAGCCGCAGCGTCTCCTCGTACACCGTCTGCCCCTCGGGCGTCAGCGTGAAGCCCGCGCGGCCGCGCCGGCACAGCACGAGGCCGAGCCGCGTTTCCAGATCCTTCACGTGCCGGCTGATCGTCGAGATGCCGATATTCAGTTCCAGTTCGGCCGCCGCCATCCCGCCGCACTGCACGACGCCCTTGAAGACCCGCAGCAAACGGAGATCCATGTCGCTGAGCTGCCCGAGCAGCGCGCGGCTCTTCGGTTTCTTTGCTTGCATAGTTGAGCAAGTGAACATTGATATTGCGATATTCAAAAGACTAATTGGCGTCCCGACAATGTGCAACATCATCACAAGGAGGAGGGGCGCGCCGCGCCGACCGACATGACCGACATCACCACCGCCCAGCACGACGACACGAACCTCCGCACCGACGCCGCCTGGCTCGATGCGCACTGGATGCCGTTCACGGCCAACCGTCAGTTCAAGGCCGATCCGCGCATGATCGTGTCCGGCAAGGGCGCGTATTACACCGACGCCGAAGGCCGCAAGATCTTCGACGGCCTGTCGGGCCTCTGGTGCACGGGCCTCGGTCACGGCCGCACGGAAATCGTCGAGGCCGTGAGCCGCCAGGTCGCGCAGCTCGACTACGCGCCGGCCTTCCAGTTCGGCCATCCGAAATCGTTCGAACTCGCCAACAAGATCAAGGAGCTGACGCCGGCCGGCCTCGACTACGTATTCTTCACGGGTTCGGGCTCGGAAGCGGCCGACACGTCGCTGAAGCTGGCCCGCGCGTACTGGCGCGCAAAGGGCAAGGGCACGAAAACGCGCCTGATCGGTCGCGAGAAGGGGTATCACGGCGTGAACTTCGGCGGCATCTCGGTCGGCGGGATCGGACCGAACCGCAAGCTGTTCGGTCAGGGCCTCGATGCCGATTTCCTGCCGCATACGCAACTGGCCGAGAACAGGTTCTCGCGCGGCATGCCCGAGCACGGCGCCGAGCTGGCCGACCGCCTGCTCGAGCTGATCGCGCTGCACGACGCGTCGAACATCGCGGCCGTGATCGTCGAGCCGTTCTCCGGTTCGGCGGGCGTGGTCGTGCCGCCGAAGGGCTATCTGAAGCGCCTGCGCGACATCTGTACCGCGCACGACATCCTGCTGATCTTCGACGAGGTCATCACGGGCTTCGGCCGCGCCGGCGCGATGACGGGCGCCGACGCATTCGGCGTGGTGCCGGACATCATGAACTTCGCGAAGCAGGTGACGAACGGCGTGCAGCCGCTCGGCGGCGTGATCGCGACGAAGGAAATCTACGACACGTTCATGGCCGCGGGCGGCCCCGAGTACATGCTCGAGTTCCCGCACGGCTACACGTATTCGGCGCATCCGGTCGCGTGCGCGGCCGGCGTCGCGGCGCTCGACCTGCTGGTGAAGGAAGACGCGGTGGCCCGCGTGCGCGATCTCGCGCCGCATTTCGAGGCGGCCGTGCACGGGCTGAAGGGCCAGCGCCACATCGCGGACATCCGCAACTACGGGCTGGCGGCCGGCCTGACGATCGCCGCGCTGCCGGGCGAGCCGGCACGGCGCCCGTACGAGATCGCGATGCGCTGCTGGGCGAAGGGCTTCTACGTGCGTTACGGCGGCGACACGATCCAGCTCGCGCCGCCGTTCATCGCCGAGAAGCGCGAGATCGACAACCTGGTCAACGCGCTGTCCGACGCACTGAACGAAGTGGACTGAGCCACCGCTCGCCCGCAGCGATAACCGAATTCACGAAAGAGCCCGAAACATGAAACACGACAGCAATGTGACTTCCACCGTCGGCCACCTGATCGACGGCAAGCGCGTCGACGGCGGCAGCCGCGTCCAGCCGGTGTTCGACCCGGCCACCGGCGAATCGCACAAGAGCGTCGCGCTCGCCGACAAGCTGACCGTCGAAGCCGCGATCGCGTCCGCGCAGGCCGCGTTCCCGGCGTGGCGCAACACGCCGCCGCTGAAGCGTGCCCGCGTGATGAGCCGCTTCAAGACGCTGCTCGAGGAACACGCCGACGAGCTGTGCGCGCTGATCACGGCCGAGCACGGCAAGGTGCTCGCCGATGCGATGGGCGAACTGCAGCGCGGGATCGAGAACGTCGAATACGCGACCTACGTGCCCGAGTTGCTGAAAGGCGAGCACAGCAAGAACGTCGGCCCCGCGATCGATTCGTGGAGCGAGTTCCAGGCGCTGGGCGTCGCGGCCGGCATCACGCCGTTCAACTTCCCGGTGATGGTGCCGCTGTGGATGTGGCCGATGGCCGTCGCCTGCGGCAACACGTTCGTGCTGAAGCCGTCCGAGCGTACGCCGTCGTCCACGCTGCGCATGGCCGAGCTCGCGCTCGAGGCCGGCCTGCCGCCGGGCGTGCTGAACGTCGTGAACGGCGACAAGGAAGCGGTCGACACGATCCTGACCGATCCGCGCGTGAAGGCCGTGAGCTTCGTCGGCTCGACGCCGATCGCCGAATACATCTACTCGACCGGCTGCGCGCACGGCAAGCGCGTGCAGGCGCTCGGCGGCGCGAAGAACTTCGCGGTCGTGATGCCGGATGCGGACATCGGCAATGCGGTGAACGCGCTGATGGGCGCCGCGTACGGCTCGTGCGGCGAGCGCTGCATGGCGATTCCGCTCGTCGTCGCGATCGGCGACGAAACGGGCGACAAGGTCGTCGCGGGGTTGAAGGCCGAGATCGAGAAGATGAAGGTCGGCCCGGGCAACGGCGCGGGCGTCGACATGGGCCCGCTCGTCACGAAGCAGCATTTCGAGAAGGTGACGGGTTTCGTCGAAGCGGGCGTGGCAGCCGGCGCGACGCTCGTCGTCGACGGTCGCGGCGTGAAGGTCGACGGCCATGACGGCGGCTACTACCTCGGCCCGTGCCTGTTCGACAACGTGAAGCCCGGCATGCCGATCTACCAGCACGAGATCTTCGGGCCGGTGCTCGGCGTGATCCGCCTGAAGTCGCTCGACGAGGCGATGGCGCTGATCGATGCGCACGAGTACGGCAACGGCACGTGCCTGTTCACGCGCGACGGCGAGGCTGCGCGCTATTTCGGCGACAACATCCAGATCGGCATGGTCGGCATCAACGTGCCGCTGCCGGTGCCGGTCGCATACCACTCGTTCGGCGGCTGGAAGCGTTCGCTGTTCGGCGACCTGCATGCCTATGGTCCGGACGCCGTGCGGTTCTACACGAAGCGCAAGACGATCACGCAACGCTGGCCGTCGGCCGGCGTGCGCGAGGGGACGGTGTTCAGCTTCCCGTCGAGCCGCTGAGCCCACGCGCGCACCGGCTGCATGCGGCCGGTGCGACGTGCGAAGCGGCCGGAGCCCGCCCCGATCGGCGATCGGGGGCGGGCTTTTTTTACGTCCTCACGAAATGCGCGGAAGGCGGCGAAAGAAGGCTTACGGCGCGACCACGTGCCACACGTTCTTGAAGTTGTCGCCGTTGCGCTCGCCCTGTTTCATGTCCTTCGAGAAGAAGTACAGCGGCTTGCCCTTGTACGCCCATTGCGGGCTGCCGTCGTCGCGCTTGACGATCGTGTAGGGCCCGACCGGTACGTCGGTCGCGCTGGCCTTGTAGGGTGGCCACAGGGTTTCGCATGGGCCTGTACAGGCGCTGGTGCCGGCGTTGGGCTTGTCCTTGTCGAATGCGTAGACGGTCATGCCGTTGGCGGCGACGAGCGCGCCGTTCTCGACTTTCGTGATCGAACCTTGGGCCGAGGCCGAGGCGGACGCCATGGCGAGCAGGACGGAGCTGACGAGCAGCGCAGCTTTCATGTGTGCCTCCTGGTAGTCGGTGGGCGGGCGCGATCGCGTGCACGGGCGAGCGTGCGCGACGACCGCGGTGAATGGCGCCGGAACGCAAGGCCGTTGCCGCGGCGGGCGACGCACGGTCGAACGGCGGCAAACGGGGGCGCTTCATTCACGATAGGCGGTTTTTGGCGGGGCTGCGAGAAGATCGGGGGGCGTATCGGCCCGACGTATGCAGCACGCAACGGCATGGCGGGCGCCTGCATCCGGTATTCGGCATCCGTCCCCGAACGCGGCGCACGCCGACGCATCAGCGGTTCGCGCGATTGGTCAGTGCGACGCCCGCGATCACGAGTGCGCCGCCGGCGAGCATCGACGGCGACAGCGGCTCGCCGAGCAGCACGACCGACAGCAGCACGCCGAACACCGGCACCAGGTTGGTGAACACGGCCGCGCGGGCCGGCCCGAGGAGGCGGATGCCCTGCGAATACCAGACGAACGCGATCACCGTGCCGACGGCGCCGAGATAGAGCATCGATGCGACGGCCTGCCACGTCAGCGGCGTGCCGCCAGTCGCCGTCGCGTCGAACAGGTGCGCGACGAGCAGCAGCGCGAGGCCCCAGAGCGCCGCGTACGTGGTGGCCGCGAGCGGCGACAGCCCGTCGAGCGCGCGCCGGCCGATCACGGTGTAGGCGGCCCAGCTCAGCACCGCGCACAGCATGAAGCGTTCGCCGGCGCCGAACGTATTGCCGAGATCGGTCAGCACGCGCAGCCAATCGCCGCGGCTGATCACGACCAGCGCGCCGCACAGCGCGACCGCGATGCCGGCCCAGCGCGACAGCGACAGGCGTTCGCGCACGACGACCGACAGCAGCACGGCGGTGGCGACCGGATTCAGTGCGACGAACAGCGCGGTGCGCCCGGCCGGCATCCGCGCGAGCGCCGCGAAAAAACACACGTTGTACAGGAAGATGCCGGTCGCGCCGAGGCCGAACGTCGTCACGATCTGGCGTCCGCTGAGTGTCGGCAGCCCGCCTTCGACCTGCCAGGTCAGCACGACCAGCAGCAGCGCGGCGATCGCGAAGCGTCCGGTGGCCGCCGAGGTCGCGGACATCGTCGCGGCGAGGATCCGGCCTGCGATGAACGTGCCGCCCCAGAACAGCGCGACGAGCGTGAGCTTCACGTAGATGGCCGCGTGCGGCGGGGGGGCGACGACGCTGGCGGGCGGGGCGGGAGCATTCATGTGGCGTGCAATCTCGAAAGGAAGCGTGTGCCGCGAGGCGTGCGTGGCCGCGCGCGGCTAAACGATGCCGAGCCGCGCGATGGCCGGCCTGCGGGCCGATTCAGGGAAGGGGGCCGGGCGGGCGTCGTCAGCGGAACGCGGGCGCCGACGCGAGCGCGGTGAGCACGGCCGGCATCGCGAGCGCGGCGGCGATCGTCTGGAACGCGGTGATGCCGGCCATCAGCGGCGCGTCGCCGCCGAGCTGGCGCGCCATGATGTACGACGCCGACGAGGTCGGCAGCGCCTGGAACAGCAGCGCGACGGTCAGCGCCGCATCGCCGAGCCCGAACAGCCGGCCGGCCGCAAGCGTGATGAGCGGCATCGCCACGAATTTGAACGCCGATGCGACGCACACCGGCTGCCACCATGCGCGGGCCGCATCGAATGTCAGCGCCGCGCCCACGCACAGCAGGCCGAGCGGCATCGACGCGGCGCCGAGCGCCCGCACGGCCGGCTCGACGGCGGCCGGAAACGCCACGCCGCCGGCCTGCATCGCCATCCCGAGCGCGCAGGCGACGACGAGCGGATTCGACAGGATCTGCCGCACGAGCGCCGCCGCGCCGAGCCGCGTGTCGCCGTAGCGCGCGAAGACCAGCACGCACATCAGGTTGACGGTCGGCACGATCGCCGCGACGCAGACGGCCGCGAGTGCAATGCCCTTCGCACCGAACAGCCCGGCGGCGAGCGCGGTGCCGACATAGTTGTTGAAACGCACGGCGCCCTGGAACACCGACGTGAAGCCGGCGCCGTCGACCCGCACGAACTGGCGGACCAGCAGAAGAAGCGCCGCGGCGAATGCGGTCGAACCGACCAGCGCCGCCGCGAGCGGTAAAACGGGCAACGATTGCAGCCGCGCATTCGCGAGGCCGTCCGCGAACAGCGCGGGCAGCAGTACGTAGTAGCAGAGCCGCTCGGCGTGCGGCCAGAACGCTGCGGCGATGAAGCCGGTGCGCCGCAGGCCATGACCGAACGCGACCAGCAGCGCGACCGGCGCGAGCGCGAGCAGGATCGGGCCGATCATCGGCGCGCCTTCATGCGGGTCGTGCCGGAGCGCCGGCGCGGCCGGCAGGCAACGCAGCGGAACGACGCGGGAATCCATCCGGCGGACGACATGGCGACATGCAATCGAAAGAGTGACGATGCCGCCAAGTTAACACGCGCAAGCAACAGGAATAATGGTGAATTATCGGGTGTTCAATGAGAAATTCTCATCGATGACGCGGTCACTTCGGCGGCCAGCGCGCGGGCGAAACGTTCGGCCGGACGCGACTGGTGTTCGAGCAGGACGACCGCGCGGCCCATCTGCGGCCGGCCGAACGGCAAGCGCGTGACCGGCGGCAGACGCGCAAGCGTCGCGTCGGGGAGCGCGACGATCGCCGCACCGAGCCCGCGCGCCACCATGCGCGCGATCGTTTCCGCGCTGTCCAGCACCATCTCCTCGCGCACCCGCACGCCGATGCGGCGCAGCTCGGCGGCGATCATCCGGCCGGCCCACGCCTGCGCGTCGAAGCGGATGAACGGCAGCGCATCGAGCAGCGCGCCCGCGTCGCGTTCCGCATGACCGGGCGGCGCGAGCAGCCAGAAGCGATCCTCGTACAGCGTGGTCCACGTCAGTTCCGCCGGATGCGGGCGCACCGGGCGCGTCGTGATCGCTGCGTCGAGCTCGCCGGCCGCGACGCGGTTCGCGAGTTCCACCGACATGCCGGCCGACACGTGCACGCGCAACGACGGATGCGCGGCACGCAGCGCGAGCAGCGCGTCGGGCAGCGGGCCGGACAACGCGGTCTGGATCGCGCCGATCCGCAGCCGGCCGACCAGCTTCTTCTCGTCGCTGAGCGCATCGGGAATCCGGTCGACCATCGCGAGCACCTGCTCGGCCTGCGCGAGCAGGATGTTGCCGGCTTCGGTGAGCACCGGCTGCCGGCGCGAACGGTCGAACAACTGCACGTTGTATTCGCTTTCGAGCGTCTTGATCTGCAGGCTCACCGCCGATTGGGTGAGGCCGATGGCTTCGCCGGCGCGCGCGAAGGTCCGGTAGCGGGCGATGGCGACGAGCGTTCTGAAGGCGCGGAGTGACATGGGCTCGGTGAGATGGACGAACGGGGCCGGCACGCGGATTGCTCGACGATGCCGGCGGCGCAGTGGCGGCATGCCGCTCGGGGTGTCGACGACCGCCGAAGCGGACGGCTGGCGCCGGCACGCTGGCGGACATCATGCCCGTGCGTGCGGAAACGGGCAACCGACGCGCGCCCCGGCCTGCGCCGAAAGGCGCGGTGCGGGACCGGCGGATCGGCCGGTGCGTGTTTTCTCATGCATGGCGTCGTGCCGGACATGCACGCCGGTCCGCGCACGCGTGAGCGGCCGCGGCCGTGCGTGCCGCCCGTGTCCGTTTCATCGATGCGCCGGGGCGACGCGAGCCGTTGCGGTCACCCCGACCCTTCGCGGAGGTAACGACGATGCCAGACGATCCCGGTGAAGTCGCGCGTGCGAGCTATCGCGCGTATGTCGACAAGAACCGCGACGCGATCGAAGCGCTGATCGCGCCGGACTTCCATTTCACGAGCCCGCTCGACAACCGGCTCGACCGCGACGCGTATCTGGCGCGCTGCTGGCCGAACAGCGCGATGCTCGCAGGATTCGAGTTCGTCGACGTGGCGGTGCATGGCGAATACGTGTTCGTCGTGTACGAAGCCGTCACGACCGCCGGACGGCGGTTTCGCAACGCCGAGCGATTGCGCGTACGCGACGGCCGGATCGTCGAGGCCGAGGTGTATTTCGGCTGGTACGTGCCGCACCAGGCGCCCGATGGCGGGTTCATCGAGGCGGGCGGGTGAAGGCAGTCGCGTGCATCGGCGCACTCATCCCGCCGCGTCCTCACCCAGCGCCTGGATGAACCGCGAAAACAGCTCCGGTTGCGACGAAATTCCGAGCTTTGCATACACATGCCGTCGATGCACCTTCACCGTTTCCGGTGAAATCGCGAGCCGCTCGGCGATCGCCTTCGACGAATTGCCGCGCAGCACCATGCGTGCGATCGACATCTCGCGGTCGGTCAGCACGCCCGCGCCGAAGCGCGCGAGTGCCTGCTCGACACGTGCGCCGAGATCGGCGTCGGGCATCACGCGCGCGGCGTCGCCCACCAGCCGCCAGTGCTGCCGGATCGCCGCGAGCACCCACGGCATCGCGGCCGTCAGCTTGCCGAGCGGCTCGACGTCGAAGCGCGTCGACGCACCGAGCGACAGCGACAGCAGCGTGTCGGCATTCGGCCGCACGAGAATCTGGATCTCGTCGTCGCCGACCGCGTCGCGGAAATAGCTGAGGAAATACTCGCTCTGCCGGAACAGGTCGGGCGCGACTTCCTCGAGCCGGTAGCAACCGTCGGCGAGCCCGTCGTGCGCGGCCTGCAGGAACGGATCGAGCAGATAGACGCCGTTCAGGTAGAGCGGCACGGGCGACGCGCTGTCGGTGCCGCCGGTGTCGTATTCGTCGAGCACGAGCGGCACGCCGTCGCTGCCGACCGCGGTCGCGAGCGCGTTGTCGAACGGCACCATTTCATTGAGCAGCAGCACCAGGAACCGCCAGAAGCGCGGCTGGCCGAGATGATCGATTGCGCGGCCAAGCGCCTGGTGCATTGCGATTTCCGAAAAGAGACGATCCATACCACCACCGGAAGGGCGTAACACGAAGGGGGAATAGCGGTCCTGAAATTGGCTTCCTAGACTGCCACGCAATCAATCGGGCCCGAGTATGGGTTGTCAAAAAAGAGCAGCATAGGCGCAGGAGAACGAAATGGCGATGATGTCGGAATCGACGGGCACCGTGCAAGCGGCGCCCGCAATGGAAGACGCGCCGCGCGCGCTGTCGCAGACGCTCAGCGTGCGCGACGCAGTGATGATCACCGTATCGGGCGTGACACCGGCCAGCTCGATCTTCGTGATCGCGCCGTTCGCGATCCAGCAGGCCGGCAGCGGCGCCGTGCTGTCGTTCGTGCTCGGCGGCGTGCTCGCGCTCGCGTTCGCGCTCTGCTATGCGGAACTCAGCGCCGCGCATCGCAGCGCGGGCGGCGAATACGTGATGGCCAAGCGCGTGTTCGGCACGCTGCCCGGCTACCTGACCTTCATCACGGTGCTGTCGGTCAGCGTGTTCATCCCCGCCGTGCTCGCGAGCGGCGCCGCGCCGTACCTGAACAATGCGCTCGGCACGCACTTCAGCAACCAGTCGGTCGCGCTGACGATCGTGCTGCTCAGCTATCTGCTCGGCATGCTGAACATCAAGACGAACGCCTGGATCACCGGCGCGTTCCTGGTCGTCGAAATCGGCGTGCTGATGCTGATCGCGGGGCTCGGCTTCGGGTCGCCGCATCGCGGCGCCGAAGTGCTGATCGCACCGGTCGTCGCGAGCGGCAATGCGCTCGTGCCGGCGACGCTCGCGGCCATCGTGCCCGCGATCGGCACCGCGATCTTCTGCTACAACGGCTTCGGCTCGGCCGCGTATCTCGCGGAAGACCTGCGCGGCGGCAACCGCAACGTCGCGAAGGCGGTGATCTATTCGCTGCTCGTGATCCTCGTCGTCGAACTGGTTCCGCTCACCGCGATCGTGCTGGGTGCGCCGTCGCTGACGGAACTGACGAAGAGTGCCGATCCGATCGGCTATGTCGTGCGCTCGCTGAGCAATCCGGCCGTGTCGCGGGTGGTCAGCGGCGGGATCTTCCTGTCGGTGTTCAACGCGATCATCGCGATCGTGATCACGATGGGTCGCCTGCTGTACAGCAGCGGCCGGCATGCGCTCTGGTCGCGCACCTGCAACCGCGCGTTCTCGGCGATCCATCCGCGCCTCGAATCGCCGTGGCTGGCGACGATCGCGCTCGCGATACCGTCGGCCGGGCTCGTGTTCGTGTCGAGCCTCGACGAGCTCACCGCGTTCACGGTCGACCTGTTGCTGCTGATCTACCTCGTCGTCGGGCTGGCCGCGCTCGCGAGCCGGTTCGTGCGCCGCGACGTCGAACATCACTACCGGATGCCGCTGTGGCCCGTGACGCCGCTCGTCGCGGTGGCGGGCGCCGCGTATACGCTGGTCACGACGTTGGCCACCGCGACGAAGCCGACCGACCTGATCATCATCGCGGGGCTGCTGGTCGCGGCACTCGTGATGTACGTGGCCTGGGCGCGCCACAGCGAAGCGTTCCGCGCGCTCTGAGCACCGGATCGACACCTTGCAGCACCGATATACCGAACCATTGAAAGACGGGAGGAATTGCATCATGCGCACGAGAGATCTCGGCATCCGCATCGGACTCGGCACGCCGGGCCGCTTCAACGCGATCACGGACGTACCGGGCGTGCGGGTCGGACATTGCACGCTGAACGTCGAGAACGGCGACGCGTCGATCCGCACCGGCGTCACCGTGATCGAGCCGCGCGCGGGCGCCGTGCACGATTCGCCGTGCTTCGCGGGCGTGCACGTGCTGAACGGCAACGGCGACGCGACCGGGCTCGAATGGATCCGCGAAGCGGGCCTGCTGACGACGCCGATCGCCTATACGAACACGCACAGCGTCGGTGCGGTACGCGACGCGCTGGTCGCGAACGAACGCGAAGCGGCGGCCGGCCGCGTGTACTGGTGCATGCCGGTCGTGATGGAAACCTACGACGGACTGCTGAACGACATCTGGGGGCAGCACGTGAACGCCGCGCACGTGCAGCGCGCGCTGGCCGCCGCGCAATCGGGGCCGGTCGCCGAAGGCGGCGTGGGCGGCGGCACCGGCATGATCTGCCACGAGTTCAAGGGCGGCATCGGCACCGCATCGCGCGTGCTGGCGGACGAGGCGGGCGGCTGGACCGTCGGCGCGCTCGTGCAGGCGAACTACGGCGTACGCGAGATGCTGCGCGTGGCCGGCTACCCGGTCGGCGAAGTGCTGCGGCACGTGCATTCGCCGTTCCGCGACGCGGACGCGAAAGGCGAGCCCGGCATGGGTTCGATCGTCGTCACGATCGCGACCGACGCACCGTTGCTGCCGCATCAATGCACGCGTCTCGCGCAGCGCGCGAGCGTCGGGCTCGCCCGCGTCGGCGGCGGCACCGAGGATTCGAGCGGCGACATCTTCCTCGCGTTCGCCACCGGCAACGACGGCTTGCCGGCCGCGAACTACGGCAGCAAGGGTACGCCGACCACCGGCGTGCAAATGGTCAACAACGACCATATTTCCGCGCTGTTCGTCGCGGCGGCCGAAGCAGTGGAGGAGGCGATCGTGAATGCGCTGGTCGCGGGCGGCGACGTCGCGTCGCGCGGGGCGCGGGTCGAGGGGCTCGGGCCGGCGCGCTTGCTGGATGCGTTGCGCGAAGTGGGTTGGCGACCGGGGCGCGGCGCCTGAAACGGCAAGCGCCGCTTCAATCGAAGCGGCGTGGGGCGGAACGGCGATGCGGCGATCGGCCGGACCGCCGTCCGCCCGCGCAGGTCATGCGCGCGGTGCGGGCGATACGGGCCTGGCCGTGACGACGCGGCGTCATGCTCAGCTGCCGAAATAGATGTTGCAGAAGCTGACGGGGCCGACGCAGGCATTCGGGTCTTCCTGCTTCGATTGCGCACGATCGACGCGGCCGGCGGCCTTGATCGCCTCGGCGCGGTTCGCCTGTTGCGGTGCGACGTCTGCCGGCGCCGGCTGTGCGTGGGCGACAGCAGCGGTGAGCGACAGGGCAACGAGGGCGAGGTGCAGCGGCTTCATTTGAGTTCTCCTGGGTGAGTGCCAGTCTCGCTGGCAGTGAGGAAACTATAGGCTCGCACTGCTTAAAGATTAATCACCGCGGCTGTAGAGCTTATTTCCATCCGGAACAACGATCCCGTTGCGCGCGCATCGGCCTTCAATGGCGGTGCCGGTTGAACGGCGCGTCCTTGTCGAGCAGCGCGCTGCGCATGAAGTGCAGGCAGCCGACGATCCGCTGCATGCTGCGACGCGCGTCGGGCACCGCGTACCACGCCTGCAGCGTGTGCTGCGCCGCGCGGATCGCGAGATTCACGGATTTCAGCGTGCGTGCATGGTGGCCGGGCGTCGGATCGTCGAAGAAGCGTGGCAGTTCGTTCAGCACCGCGTCGATCGAACCGGTCCAGCGCAGCGTCTGCGGCGGTTTGGACGCGCAGAACGCGTGCAGTTCGTCGCGCAGGTCGATCACCGCATGGCCGACCTCGAGCGTCGACAGCATCCAGCGCATCGCATCGCGATGCTGCCGCGTGCGGCGCACCAGCAGCGTCCGCAGTTGCGCCATCAGGTCGTGCGTGCTCGACTGGAAGCGCTGCGCGAGGCCGTCCGGCGCGCCTTCGCATGCGAGCGTCACCTGGCGGCGCAAGTCGTGCGCGATCCGGCCGGTGAGCCAGGGCATGTGGGTCGGGAACACGACGGCGAACACGAGCGAGCACGCGAGCATCGCGACGACGATCGCCAGCCCGTTGTTGACCAGCACTTCCGGCGTATACGCGATCGCGTTGTCGGGGCCCGCGAGCAGGCAGAAAAACACCGCGAAGCCGATCCCGTAGCCGGACAGGCCCGGCCGCATCGCGAGGAACGCGCCGAGGCCGAGCACCGGCGCGAGCGCCGCGCACAGCAGCGGAAAGCCGTCGATGTTCGGATACACGTAGCACAGGAACAGGTAGCCGACCGCGGTCGCGAACGCCGCGCCGACGCTCATCTGCGCGACGAATTTCGGCGCGCGCGGCGAGGTCGAGCTGAGCGCGCATGCGATCGCGGTGGCGATCACCGCGAGCGAGCCGCTCGGCCATTCGGACGCGATCCAGAATGCGCTCATCGCACCGACGGCCACCACCGTGCGCAGGAAGGCGAAGCCGACGAAGAACGCATTGGTCTTCACCGCGTAATGCGTGACCGAGCGCTCGAATGCGTGGTCGTCCTGATCGAGCGACGCGTAGGTATCGACGTAGCCGAGATATTCGCCGATGAACCGGTACAGCAGCTCGATCGCGGTATCGAAGTCGAGCAGGCCGCCGGCCGCATGGTCCTCGATGGCCCGTCGCGACGCGCGCGCGGCCTTCGGCAACGCACCATGGAAGCGGCGCAGTTCGAGCAGCGCGCCGGTGGCCGGTGCGATGCCGTGCTGGCGTTCGTCGCGCAACGCGGCGAAGCGCAGCGCGAGCGCGTCGACGTGCGGCGCCAGCGCGTCGAGCACCGCGTCCGAATGATTCGCGCGCAGCCGTTTGACGAGCTGGTGCAGCGCATGCAGCCGCGTGCATGCGTTCATGAACTCGCTGTTCAGCCGCGCGAGCCGGCGGCTGCGCGCGCGGATGTGCGGGTCCTCGAACGACGCGAACGCGCGGTTGGCTTCGAAGCCGACGATGTCGTCGACGAAATCGGCGAAGCGCCGTTCGAAATCGCCGCGCGCGACGTCGCCCGCCAGCGCGCCGGCCGTGAACGCCGCGAACGTCGCGTGGCGCGCGCTCAACGAGCGCATCAGCGCCTTCGCGGAACTCAACGGCAGGATCAGCGCGCTGACCGCGCCCGAGCACGCGATGCCGAGTGCGACTTCCGCGGCGCGCGTGAGCGCGGACTGGAACAGCGTCTGCGGCGTCATCACGGCCGGCAGGCCGATCAGCGCGGCCGTGTAGCCGGCGAGCACGAAGCCGTACCAGCGGAAGTGGCGGTTGCGCACCGCGAGGGCGATGCAGCCGCCGATCCACAGCGTGATGCCGGCCATGTACAGCTCCGGCTGCTGCGCGAACAGCCCGCCGAGCGCGAGCGCGCCGACGAGGCCGGCCGCCGTGCCGAGCACGCGATAGAAGCTCTTCGCGAACACCATGCCCGACAGCGGCTGCATCAGCACGAACACGGTCGTCATCGCGGTGCGCGGCTGCGACATCTCGAGACGCATCGCGATGCCCATCGCCAGCAGCGCCGCGAGCACCGTTTTCGCGAGATGCAGCCAGATCAGCCCGTCGGTCGCGGCCCAGTCGCGCGCCGCGTTGCCGAGCGGATCGAGCCATGGCCTCCATCGTGCCGGTTCGATGGAAGATCGCTCGATCGCAGGTTGTGGCTTCATGAAAAGAGGGGGCCGGCGCGGTGCCGCGGCGCGTCCGAACGGCCCGTTCGACTGGTGAGGCGCCGATTGTAGGAGCGCGGCGCCCGCGCATTAACGCAGTTGCGGGGAAACGATAGTTGCAGCCGAAGTAACAATCTGTCGCATCCAGTGGAGGAAAATGGCGGCTCCGCTACAGGTTGCTCACAGGAATGGATACCCTACAAAACATGCGGGTGTTTTCGCGCGTCGTCGAGACGGGCAGCTTCACCGCCGCCGCGCAATCGCTGAATTCGACGACCGGCGCGATGTCGCGCGCGGTGTCGGAGCTCGAGGCGCGCCTGCGCACCCGTCTGATGAATCGCTCGACCCGCCGTCTCGCGCTGACGTCGGCCGGCGAAAGCTATCTGCGGCGCTGCCGCCAGATCCTCGCCGACGTCGACCGCGCGGAAGAAGAAGCGAGCTGCGCGCACGAGCGCCCGGCCGGCGTGCTGCGCATGCACAGCTTCGCGAGCGTCGGTCACCACTACGTGATGCCCGCGCTGACGCGCTATCACACGCAGTACCCGGACGTGTCGATCGAGCTGTCGCTGTCGCAGCGCATGCCCGACCTGTTCGACGGCACGAGTGACATGGCCGTCGTCACCGCGTCGTCGCTGCCCGATTCGGAACTCGTGTCGCACCTGCTCGGGTCGACCTTCAGCATTCTGTGTGCGTCACCCGACTACGTGAAACGGCACGGCGTGCCGGCCCGCCCGCAGGATCTCGCCGCGCACGCGTGCCTGACGCTGTGCACGCCGGCGTTTCCGACGCACGAATGGGTGCTCGAAGGGCCCGAAGGCGTCGAGCAGATCCACGTCGCCGGGCCGGTGCAGACCAATACCGCCGAATCGCTCGCGCTCGCGATCCGCGACGGCATCGGGATCGGCATGCTGCCGCTGTATTCGGCGATCGACGCGCTGCGCGACGGCACGCTGGTCCGTGTGCTGCCCGCGCATATCCTGCAGAAGATGAACGTGTATGCGCTGTACCCGTCGCGCCGTTTCGTCGATGCGAAGGTGCGGACCTGGGTCGAGATGTTGCGTGCGCAAGTGCCGGGAATGATCGCGCGCGACGTCGAGATGCTGAACGCGATCGACCGCGAACCGCAGGCCGCCTGAGCGCAGGCCGCCTGAACCCCGTGCGCGCATCGGCGCGCGGCGGGTTGTTTCCTGCAAACATCCACTACGCGTCGCTCGCCATGCATGCTCGATGCGAGCGACGCACGTCATCACAGCGCGGGCTTGGCCGCCGCGCCCGATTCGGTTGCAGGCGCCCCGGCCGGGCCGTAGGCGGCCTGCGCCGCTTTCCGCTCGGCGAGACGCTTCGCCTGCAGTCGTTCCTGCGCCGCCAGGATGTCCTCCGGATAGTTGCCGACTTCACCGCGCGCGGGGTTGTAGCCGACTGACTCGAGATCGATCAGTTCCTGCAGCACCTGCGCGCGCGTGACGGGCGACTTCGCCTGCTGGGCGAACGACAGGGCCGGTGCGGCAAGCAGGATGGCAGCGGCGGCGGTAACGACGAGCGATTTCACGAGGTTCTCCTGAATACGGGGTGGGTGGCCGGATCGACGCGCGACGCGCGGCTCCGACCTTCGACGTCAGTCTACGCAGCGGGCCGATGCGCAAACACCCCGATTCCAGGAGGGCTGCGTTCCAGAAGCAACAACATTGGCGCTGTCGCCCGCCGCGGCCGGACCCGTGAGCAAACACGGGCGCCGTGCACACGGGCGCGGTACAGGCGGGCGACGTTGCGCGCTGCCGGTCAGAAGCGCGTGCGCATGCCGATCGTGCCGACGACCTGGTTCGCCGTGCTCGATGCGCCGCCCGACGTGTTGATGAACGCCTGGTAGCCGCGGCCGGACGCATGCTGGAACATCGCTTCCGCGTACAGGTCGGTGCGGCGCGACAGCTTGTACACGGCCTGCAGGTCGACCTGATGCCACTTCGGATCGGTGCCGTGCTTGCTGTCGGGATTCGACACGCTGGCGTCCGTGTACACATAGGCGGCGCCGAGGCTGACGGCCGGCGTGACCGCATAGCGCACGTTCACGTCGTAGTTGTTGAACGCGATCTGGCCGCTGGAGCCGAACGAGCCGGTGTTGTCGTACTGCGAGCGCGTGTAGACGAAGCCGACGGTCGCCGGCCCGAATACGTAGCTGACGCCGCCGCCGTACGTGCGCATGCGGTCCGAGCCGATCGACCAGCCCCCCTGGTTCAGGCTCTTCGCCTCGGCCGAATCGGTCGCGCCGGGGCTCGCGCTCGTCGAGCCCTTCGTGCCGTTCATCTGCAGGTAGGCGCCGGCCAGCTTCAGCGGGCCGTTCGTGTAGCTCGCGGCCACGCTGTACGCGCGGTTGGCGCTGAAATTCGCCGAGTTGGAGAACGCGTACAGCGCGCCGACCTTGAAGCCCGCGATCGTGTCGCTCGTGTACTTGACCGCGTTGTTGATGCGCAGCGAGTGGTTCAGGTTGTCGTTGTCGAACGGATGCGCGAAGCCCGCATCGCCGAGATCGCCGGCCGTCGCGGACAGCGGCGCGACGAAGTCGACCATCGTGTCGTACTGGCGGCCGAGCGTCAGCGTGCCGTAGCCGGCGCGGCTCAGGCCGACATACGCGTGGCGGCCGAACAGCTTGCCGTCCTGGCCGAGCCCGCCGTTGTTCACGTTGAAGCCGTTCTCGAGCACGAACAGCGCCTTCAGCCCGCCGCCGAGATCCTCGGTGCCGCGCAGGCCGAAGCGGCTGCCGTTGATCGTGCCGGTCGCCATGCGCCACTGCGACGCGCCGTTCACGTTGTTGGTATAGGCGATGCCGGCGTCGATCAGGCCGTACAGCGTGACCGAGCTTTGCGCGTGGGCGAGCGGCGCGAACAGGGTGGCGGCGCACGCGCCGGCGATCAGGGTTTTTTTCATCGGGAAGCTCCTGCGTGTGGGACTGGAAACCAAAGTTCGGCGCAAGTATAGGAATGCGCCGCACGCGCAAGGGCCTTGGGGCCGCGAGCGCACTGTTCCTGATCCGGCAAGAGTCCTTCACAAAACTGACACGCGGCGTCGCGCGCGCGTCGGGCCGGCGGTTCCTGCGTGACGGCCGGCATGCGGCTGCCGTCCCGCGCAGCCCGGCTGTCGCGTCGATGCAACATGCGCGGCAGGTGCGCGCGTCGCCGCTTTTCCTCCATACTGATTGCCCGGACCGCACGGTCGTCGACGCAGATCGCGCGGCCGTGTTCACGCATGCACGACAAGAGGCCTCCCCATGAACCTGTTCAACGTACGCCTGCGCGGCCGCGACGGCCTGTTCACGATCGGCATCGATGCCGGCAAGATCGCGCGCATCGACGCGCAAACCGCGCCGATCGCGTCGACGAACCCCGACCATATCGACGGCGGCGGCCGTCTCGCGATTCCGCCGCTCGTCGAACCGCATATCCACCTTGATGCCGTGCTGACGGCCGGCGAGCCCGCGTGGAACATGAGCGGCACGCTGTTCGAGGGCATCGAGCGCTGGGCCGAGCGCAAGGCGACGATCACGCACGAGGACACCAAAACGCGCGCGCATGCGGCGATCGGCATGCTGCGCGACCACGGGATCCAGCACGTACGCACGCACGTCGACGTGACCGATCCGACGCTCGCCGCGCTGAAGGCGATGCTGGAAGTGAAGGACGAGGCGCGCGGGCTGATCGATCTGCAGATCGTCGCGTTCCCGCAGGAGGGCATCGAATCGTTCGACGGCGGCCGCGCGCTGATGGAGCGGGCGATCGAACTCGGCGCGGACGTCGTTGGCGGGATTCCGCATTTCGAGAACACGCGGGAGCAGGGCGTCAGCTCGATCCGCTTCCTGATGGACCTCGCGGAGCGCACGGGCTGCCTCGTCGACGTGCACTGCGACGAGACCGACGATCCGCATTCGCGCTTTCTCGAAGTGCTTGCGGAAGAGGCACGCGTGCGCGGCATGGGGGCACGCGTGACCGCGAGCCATACGACCGCGATGGGCTCGTACGACAACGCGTACTGCTCGAAGCTGTTCCGGCTGCTGAAACGGGCAGGGCTGAACTTCATCTCGTGCCCGACCGAGAGCATCCATCTGCAGGGCCGCTTCGACACGTTTCCGAAGCGGCGCGGCGTCACGCGCGTCGCGGAACTCGACCGTGCCGGCCTCAACGTGTGCTTCGGGCAGGATTCGATCAAGGACCCGTGGTATCCGCTCGGCAACGGCAACATCCTGCGCGTGCTCGACGCGGGCCTCCATATCTGCCACATGATGGGCTACCAGGACCTGCAGCGCTGCCTCGACTTCGTGACCGATCACAGCGCGACGGCGCTACACCTCGGCGACGGGTACGGCATCGCGGTCGGACGTCCGGCGAATCTCGTCGTGCTGGATGCGGACAGCGACTACGAAGCCGTGCGCCGGCAGGCGAAGGCCACGCTGTCGATGCGCCACGGGCAGGTCATCATGCGGCGCGAACCGGAGCGGATCACGTATCCGGATTGACGAGGAGGCGGGCCATTCCGGCCCGCCGGACGCCGTGCATTCATGAAATGCATGAGTCGATTCGAAAAATACGTTTGTCTCATGAGAGGTGCAGGCCTACGATGCGGTGCTGACGACGGCGTGCGGGTTGCATGCCGTTTTTTCGATTCCCCGTTCGCCGAACTTATGCGCCTCGATCTTCCGTCCCCTCCCGCGGCATCCTCGCCAACCGCCAGCCCGTTCGCGCGCGTGGCGGTCGTCACGGTCCTGACCGGTATCGGCGCGGGGCTCGGCGGCATGCTGCTCGCGTTGCTGCTGCATGCGATCCAGCACGTCGCGTACGGCTACAGCGTCGCGCACGTGATCGGCGCCGAGAGCTTCCTCAGTGGCGTGACCGGCGCCGAGCCGCTGCGCCGGTTGGCGGTGCTGGTCGTCTGCGGGATCGTCGCGGGCGGCGGCTGGTGGGCGCTTTACCGGTATGGCCGGCCGCTCGTCAGCATCCGCCGCGCGGTGCGCGCGGCCGATCCGCGGATGCCGTTCGTCAGCACGATGGTTCACGCGCTGCTGCAGATCGTCACCGTCGCGCTCGGCTCGCCGCTCGGCCGCGAAGTCGCGCCGCGCGAGATCGGTTCGCTGCTCGCCGGGCGGCTTGCCCATGCGGCGGGACTCACGCCCGACGACTGCCGGCTGATGGTCGCATGCGGCGCCGGCGCGGGGCTCGCGGCCGTCTACAACGTGCCGCTCGGCGGCGCGATCTTCGTGCTCGAGGTGCTGCTCGGCACGTTCGAACTGCGTGCGCTGGTCGTGGCGGTCGTGACATCCGCGATCGCGGCGATCGTCGCGTGGCTCGGTCTCGGCAACGAACACCAGTACACGGTGCCGGCGTTCGTGCTGAGCACGCCGCTCGTCGCATGGTCGGTCGTCTGCGGGCCGCTGTTCGGCTTCGCCGCGTACGGGTTCGTGCGGCTCACCACCCGCGCGCGGGCGAACGCGCCGAAGGACTGGCGGCTGCCGGTGTTCGCGCTGCTCAACTTCGCGGTGATCGGCGTGCTGGCGATGCGGTTTCCGCAATTGCTCGGCAACGGCAAGGGGCCGGCGTCGCTGGGTTTCGACGGCACGCTGACGATCGGCCTCGCGGCGGCGCTGCTCGTGCTGAAGGTGCTGATCGAGGCCGGCAGCCTGCGGGCCGGCGCGGAGGGCGGGCTGCTGACGCCGGGTCTCGCGAACGGTGCGCTGCTCGGGATCGTGCTCGGCGGGCTGTGGAGCGCCGTGTGGCCCGGCGCATCGCTCGGCGGATGCGCGCTGATCGGCGCGACCGCGTTTCTCGCCGCATCGATGCAGATGCCGGTCACGGCCGTCGTGCTGCTGCTCGAATTCACGCGTGCGAATCACGACAGCCTCGTGCCGATGCTGCTGGCGGTGGCGGGATCGCTCGTCGCGTATCGGTTCGCGCAGCGGCTCGCTGAGCGGCGGGTGACGGACGTGGCGACGCTGAGCGAGCCAGTGAAGTGACGACGGCGCGTTGACGCGCGGCGGCCATTACCCTCGAAGGCGGCGCGGATCGTGCCGCCTTTCTCCGTTTTTCCCCGTTTCCCTGTCCTGACACGACGCGAGCGTGATTTTGCGCGCCGAAGCGCGTCCGCCGGTTCTGTGCAAGAATCCGCGCGTTTCCGCGCCTCAACCAACAACGATACGCGCGGATGTCCCTATCAGGAAACGAGGAGCTCAAGTTGATCCAGCGCATTTCCCGCTTCTTCACGCAGGTGGTCCACCGCGTGTTGCCCGACCCGTTGATTTTCGCGATCCTGCTGACGATCGTCACGTTCGCGCTCGCGTTCGGCCTCACGCCGAACACACCCGTGCAACTCACGACGATGTGGGGTTCGGGCTTCTGGAACCTGCTCGCGTTCTCGATGCAGATGGTCATGATCCTCGTCACCGGCCACGCGCTGGCGAGTTCGCCGCCCGTGCGGCGCCTGCTCGTCGCGCTCGCGAGCACCGCGCGCACGCCCGGCCAGGGCGTGATGCTCGTCGCGTTCGTCGGCGCGCTGGCCTGTGCGATCAACTGGGGCTTCGGGCTCGTGCTCGGCGCGATGCTGGCGCGCGAAGTCGCGCGCCGCGTGGCCGGCAGCGACTACCGGCTGCTCGTCGCGTCCGCCTACATGGGCTTCCTGAGCTGGCACGGCGGGCTGTCGGGTTCGATCCCGCTCGTCGCGGCGACGAAAGGCAATCCGATGGAAAAGACCATCGGCCTGATTCCGGTGTCCGACACGATCTTCACCGGCTACAACGCGTTCGTCACGATCGGGCTGATCGTGATGCTGCCGTTTCTCGCGCGAATGATGATGCCGAAGCCGGGCGACGTCGTCAGCGTCGATCCGGCGCTGCTCGCCGAGCCGCCGAGCGTCGAGCGCAAGCTCGGGCCCGACGCGACGTTCGCGGAGCGGATGGAGGAGAGCCGCGTGCTGTCGATGCTCGTCGCGGCGCTGTGCGCGGCGTTCCTCGTGCTGCGTTTCGCGCAGAAGGGCTTCGCGCTCGACATCGACACGGTGAACCTCGCGTTCCTCGCGGCCGGCATCCTGCTGCACCGGACGCCGATGGCCTATGCACGCGCGGTGGCCGGCGCGGCGCGCGGCGCGTCCGGGATCATGATCCAGTTCCCGTTCTACGCCGGCATCCAGGCACTGATGGATCACTCGGGGCTCGCGGGCGTGATCACGAAGTGGTTCGTCGATATCGCGAACGTGCACACGTTCCCGCTGCTCGCATTCCTGAGCTCGGCCGTGATCAATTTCGCGGTGCCGTCGGGCGGTGGCCACTGGGTCGTGCAGGGGCCGTTCGTGATGCCGGCCGCGCAGGCGCTCGGCGCCGATCTCGGCAAGGCGGCCATGGCGATTGCGTACGGCGAGGCGTGGACCAACATGGCGCAGCCGTTCTGGGCGCTGCCCGCGCTGGCGATCGCGGGGCTCGGCGTACGCGACATCATGGGGTACTGCGTGACGACCCTGCTGTTCTCGGGCGTGGTGTTCGTCGCCGGGATGTATCTGTTCTGACGAAGTGAGACGAGAGGCGGGCGCGAGGCCCGCATCCTGTCCGCTGGATTTTTTCAGCCTGCCTTCAGCCGCGCGACCGCACGCCGGCGCGCTCGTGCCCGTGCCGCAAAGCGAGGCTCGCGAACGCTGCGATCACGAGCGCGGCCGCGAGCAGCGTCAACCCGTTCTTTGCATTGCCGGTCGCCTGTTCGATCGCGCCGACGACGGTCGGCCCGACGAAGCCGCCGAGCAACCCGCACGTATTCACGAGCCCGAGCCCGCCGGCCAGCGCGCTGCCCGCCAGCCGCGACGCCGGAAACGTGAACACGATCGACTGGACGACGAAGAACATCGACGCCGCCACGCACACGCAGAGCAGCCCCGCCAACGGCGACGCATGCGCGGCGCCGACCATCCCGGCCGCCATGACCACCAGCCCCGCGCACAGCATGCGGCGCGAATGACGCGATTCACGGGCGAAGCGCGGCAGCGTGCCGGCCCCGAGCGCGGCGGCGAGCCACGGCAGCGAAGTCAGCAACCCGACCGCGAACGGCGAGAGGCGCCCCGACGCACCGATGATGCCCGGCAGGAAAAAGATCACCGTGTAGATGGTCAACTGGTGGCAGAAGTACACGAAGATCGCGAGCCAGATCTGCGGATCGCGCAGCGCGGCGCCGAACGCATGGCCGCCGTGCGCGGCGACGCCCGCGTCCTGTTCGGCGGCCAGCTTGCGCTCGAGCGCGCGGCCGGTTTCCGGAGCGAGCCACGGCGCGGCGCTCGGCCGGTCCGGCAATCGCATCCATACGACGAACGCGAGCAGGATCGCCGGAATGCCTTCGACGACGAACAGCCATTGCCAGCCGTGGAAGCCGAGCGTGCCGTCGAGCTCGATCAGCGCGCCGGCCAGCGGTCCGCCGACGATGTTGGCGATGCACACGCCGAGCAGGAAATAGCCGGTGGCGCGCGCACGTTCCTCGCGGCCGAACCAGTACGTCAAATACAGCATCACGCCGGGAAACAGGCCGGCTTCGGCCACGCCGAGCAGCAGGCGCATCACGTAGAACGACGTTTCGCCGCTGACGAACGCCATCGCGACCGACAGCGCGCCCCACGTGATCATGATCCGCGTGATCCAGAAGCGTGCACCGACGCGATGCATGATCAGGTTGCTCGGGATCTCGAAGAGCGCGTAGGTCAGGAAAAACAGCCCCGCGCCGAGTCCGTACGCGGCCGATGAGATGCCGAGATCGACGCCCATCGAGTGTTTGGCGAACGCGATGTTGGTGCGGTCGAGAAAGCTGATCACATACGCGGCGATCAGCAGCGGCATGAGTTTGCGGAACAGCAGCCGGTTCAGCGACGCGTTCGCGTCGCCGGCGGCGGACGACAGGGCCTGAGCGTGATGAGTGGACATGCGGACGACTCCGGTAAGGGCGAACCGGCGCGCACGGCAAGCACGGCGCGCCGCGTTCGGCAAATGCCGCTGCGGTGTGGGCAGCGGATGGGCAGACGACGGAGCCGCGCCGGCGGCGCTCGAACGGAGCGGGGCGATGAAGGGCGTCCTGGCGCCGGCCGGCTCGGGCCGGCGCCTTGTCACTGCGCTTGCGGATTCTGGTGTTGGGGTGGCGACCCGGCGATCAGAAATTCACCGCGTCGCCGCCCTTGAGCGCGAGCATCGCGCGCGCCTCGGCCGGCGTCGCGATCTCGAGCGACAGGCCTTCGAGCACCTGACGCATTTTCAGGACTTGCGCGGCACTCGATTCCGCGAGCTTGCCGGGCGCGATCCACAGCGAATCCTCGAGCCCGACGCGCACGTTCGCGCCTTGCGCGGCGCCGATCGTCGCGAGCGGAATCTGGTTGCGCCCGGCGCCGAGGATCGACCATACGTAATCGCTGCCGAACAGGCGGTCGGCCGTCCGGCCCATGTGCATCAGGTCCTCCGGATGCGCGCCGATCCCGCCGAGCAGGCCGAACACGCTCTGCACGAAGAACGGCGGTTTCGCGAGCCCGCGATCGACGAAGTGCGCGAGGTTGTACAGGTGCGAGATGTCGTAGCACTCGAATTCGAACCGCGTGCCGTTCGCGCCGCAGCGCGTGAGGATCGTCTCGATGTCGGCGAACGTGTTCTTGAAGACGAGATCGCGGCTTTTCTCGAGATGTTCGCGCTCCCACGGATGCTTCAGCTCGCGGAAGCGCTCGAGCATCGGGTACAGCCCGAAGTTCATCGAGCCCATGTTCAGCGACGCGACCTCGGGCTGGAAATGCAGCGCGGGCTGCAGCCGTTCGTCGACCGTCATGTGCGGGCTGCCGCCGGATGTGAGGTTGATCACGGCGTCGGTCTGTGCCTTGATGCGCGGCAGGAATTCGGCGAACACGGCCGGATCCTGCGTCGGTTTGCCGTCCGACGGGTTGCGTGCGTGCAGATGCAGGATCGCCGCGCCGGCCTGCGCGGCCGCGACCGCGGCCGTTTCGATTTCGTGCGGCGTGACGGGCAGGTACGGCGACATCGACGGCGTATGGATCGCGCCGGTCGGCGCACAGGTGATGATGACTTTGCGAGCGTTTGCCACGGATGGATTCCTTTCGATGAACGATGCAGGAGGCGTCAGAGCACTTCGACGTTGCCGCAGACGGAGATCGCCTGCCCGGTGATTCCGTGCCCGCCCGGCGAGCACAGGAACAGCGCGGTCGCGGCGATCTCGGCCGGATCGGTCATGCGCCGCAGCGAGATCTTCTCCAGATAGCGCTGCTCCATTTCGTCGTAGCCGATGCCGAGCTGCTGCGCGCGCGCCTCGATCACGCGGCGCATCCGCGGGCCGCGCACGATGCCGGGCTGGATCGCGTTCACGCGGATGCCGAGCGGCCCGAGTTCGATCGCGAGGCTTTTCACGAGACCGACCACCGCCCATTTGGTGGCCGCATACGGCGTGCGGAACGCGTAGCCGAGCCGGCCGGCGACCGACGACAGCGCAATGATCGCGCCGCCGTGTTTCGACTCGCGCAGCAGCGGCACCGCGCGGCGCGCGAACTGGAATTGCGCGTTCAGGTTGATCGCGACGGTCTGCTCCCATTGCACGGGGTCGATTTCGTCGATGCCGCCGGTCGGGCCGGCGATCCCCGCGTTGTTGACCAGCACGTCGAGGCCGCCGAGCCGGGACGACACGTCGGCGAATACACGCTCGACGGCGGCCGGGTCGGATACGTCGGCCAGCGTCGCGCTGATCGCGCCGGCCGCGGCACGCGGCGGCCGGTCGGCGAGCGCCGCGATCGCGGCTTGCGATGCGTCGCACACGTGCACGCGCGCGCCGCATTCGGCGAACGCGTCGGCGATTTCGAGACCGATGCCCGATGCGCCGCCGGTCACGAGGACGCGCAGGCCGTCATAGGGTTTCAGCAGGTCGGAAGCTGTCATGCCGGGTTGTCTCCATCGTTGATGTTGTGGGATGACGGCCGCTTGGGTATCGGGCGGCCGTGGCAGGCGGTCGCTACGGCTTCGCGTTCACGGTCCGCGGTGTCTGTTCGGCGCGCAGCGTCTCGGCGAGGTCGTGCGCGGCGCCGCCGATGTCGAGCGCGATGCCGGCCCGCACGCCCGCGCCGTCGCGCCGCTCGAGCGCATCGACGATCGCGCGGTGCGCATCCATCGAGCGCCGCATGTGCGGGATGTCGAGCGCGACCATGTTGAGGAACGGGCCGACGCGCATCCACAGGTTCTCGACGATCGCGAGCGTGCTTTCGCTGGCGCCGTGCGCATAGATCGCGCTGTGGAACGCAAAATTGCTTTGCAGGTAGGCGCGCGAGCGGCCGGCCTCGGCGTGTGCCTGCATCGTCTCGCAGGTCTTGCGTACGGCCGCGATCTGCGCGTCGGTCATCCGTGCGCACGCGCGCTCGGCGATGCAGCCTTCGAGGGCGATCCGCACGTCGCGCAGTTCGTCGAGCATGTCGAGCGTCATCGGCGGGACGACGAGCGCCCGATTCGGGCCGTCGACCAGCGCGCGTTCGGCGCTCAGCCGCGTGAGCGCGGCACGCACCGGCATCGTCGACGAGCCGACCGCCTCGGCCACGCTGCGCAGGCTCAGCGCCTGGCCAGGCGCGAAGCGGCCGCTCATCAGCGCTTCGCGCAGTTGCTGGTAGACCTTGTCGGCCATCGTTTCCTGTTCGATGACCTTCAGTGCGGGCGGGGCGATACGAGGCGGCAAGGCGGGCTCTCCTGGGTTTGATCTGCGATCTGTGATCACACTGACGATATGCGAAGTTTTGACGATCGGAGGAGCGGAGTCAAGGCGAACGGGATTGGGGAAAACGAGGGGGGCAATAGAAGATGGGCGGCGTCCGGGAAGCTGGCGTCATTACAAAAAACTTTCAAATCACGCATCATGACGCCCTGATTCGATGGATTCGAAGGTTCCCGGAGCACATGAGCCGTCGCGAGTTTTCGATGCGTTTGCCCTCGAGTCGAATTCATCTCAACAACAAGGAGCCAAAGTGAAACGTCCATCATTTGCCGTTGCATGGGCGGCATCTCAGCGAATCTACGACCCGGCAAATTCCGGTGAGCGCGTTGCGAAAGTGATAGGTGGATACGTCGAGAAGAACGTCAACAATCCGAATCCGACAGAGCGATGGAGCAATACTTGCGCGGTGAGGATGAGTTATATCCTGGGTGAAGCCGGTATGGTGATACCGAGAATCCCCGAGCAAACGGTCTCGGGCAGAGACAATCGGCAATATTTTTTTCGTGTCCGGGACTTGATTCGTTTTCTCGAGCAACGCTGGGGGAAGGCTGAGGGCGTCAAATACCCGCCGTCGAACGGAGGGCTGCTTGCGGGTCGGCAGGGCGTCATCCTGTTCGAGGTGTCGGGGTGGAGCGATGCACAGGGCCACGCCACGCTGTTCAATGGGCGGACGTGTTACGACCATTGTTACTTCAACGAACCGGGCGCGCGGTATCGTACCGATCGCGCAAATTTTTGGAGCCTGTCATGAGGGGAGTCCGGATCGCTGCCGCGTTGGCGTGCATCGCGTTTCAACCGACGATGGCCGTGGCGAAGGACGTCGCACAAACTTCGCCCGAGGCCGGCTCACGAACTTACCTCCAGAACTTCAAGGACATGGTGCTCGCGGAGTGCCTGGCTACCGCATACAAGCAGGCGCCCGGCGCGAGCAAGGACATCGGCAGCAGCATCAGCGCTTTGCGCGACTGGACCTACTACGACATGGAACGTGCGCCGGACGTCATTCACGCGCTGGTCGCGAAGTATCTGGCTCGCGACTATCGGAGTCCGGTTGTCGAATCGGAAGTCGCGGATGTGAAGTTCGACTTCCTGAAGTGCGTCGATCTGTATCACGGCAAGGAACTGGACGCTGCAGCGAAGCAGCTCGTATCGCGTCCGAACCGTACCTATCGGACCGGGCATTCGCCGAAGCCGCGGTAGCGATCAAGCGCCGCTACGCAATGCAACGGCGCGCCGCATGCCATTTCGTCGACGCTATTCGAGCGTCCGAATCGAATTGCTGATCCCGCGCGCGCAGTCGATCACCGCCGGCGCGAGCTTGCGGCGCGCATCGTCGAACGTCCAGCGGCTCGTCGGCGCGACCACGTGCACGGCCGCGACCGGCTGCCCCTGGCTGCCGAGCACGGGCGCGGCGATCGACATGTCGCCGATGAACAGTTCTTCCTGGTTGGTCGCGTAGCCTTCGCGCCGCGCACTGTCGAGCAACGCGACGAGTTCGTCGAGCGCCGTGACCGTGCGCGGCGTATGCGGCGTGCGCACCATGTCGTCGAGCCGTGCACGCGCGTCGGCCGGCGGCAACGCGCTCAGGAACGCGCGCCCGCTGCCGGTGCAGTACATCGGGATACGGCTGCCGATCGGCATGTGGATCGGCACGAACTTGGTCGACACGAAACGCGCGACGTACACCATTTCGTCCTCGTCCGGCTCGGTGAGGTTGGTGGTTTCGCCGGTCAGGTTCGTGAGCTCGGACAGGAACGGATTCGCGACGTCGATCAGCGTATCGGCCGCGAGATAGTTGAAGCCGATCCGCATCACGTGCGGCGTGAGTTGGTAACGCCGCGTGACCGGATGCTTGCGGATGTAGCCGAGCTTCTCGAGCGTATAGACCATCCGCTGCGCCGAGCTTTTCGTCATCCCGGCCGCGTCGGCCACTTCCGCCAGCGTCATCGTGCGCCGCTTCGCGCTGAACGCGCGCAGCACGTTGAGCCCTTTTTCGAGCGACTGGTTGAACAGCAGGTCGTTTGACTGATCGGGCGACGTTTCCATGGCATGAGGCGGGATCGATTCGATATCGCATCATATCGTATCGCATATCGATACTGAAAAATCTTTTTACGATATTTTTGATTCGTTTTAAGATCGAGCCATCGTCGCAGTGTCGATCAGCGACCGGCCGGCGCCCGGATTATTCGAGAAGGAGACACCATGGTTCCGTTCATCAAGCGGTTCGGCGCACTGGCCGCCGGTTTCGCCACCTGTATCGCACTCTCCACGGCCTCGGCGGGCGTCGTTGCGGCCGAGCCGACGCTGAAGGTCGGCGCGACCGCCACCGGCGTGCCGTTCACGTTTCTCGACGTCAAGAGCAATTCGATCCAGGGGATGATGGTCGATGCGATCACCGCGGCCGGGAAGTCGGCCGGGTTTCGCGTCGACGTGCAGCAGACCGTGTTCTCCGCGCTGATCCCGTCGCTCACCACGCAGAAGATCGACATCATCTCGGCCGCGATGCTGAAGACGCCGGCGCGCCAGCAGGTCGTCGATTTCTCCGACACCGTCTACACGTTCGGCGAAGGCCTGATCGTGAAGGCCGACGACTCCGGCCGCTATACGTCGATGGACGATTTCAAGGGGCAAGTGGTCGGCGCGCAGGTCGGCACGGCGTTCGTCGACGCGCTCAACAAGAAGGGCATCTTCAAGGAAGTGCGGACCTACGATTCGATCGCCGACATCATGCGCGACGTCGCGCTCGGGCGCATCAAGGCCGGCTTCGCCGACCAGCCGATCGTCGCGTACCAGATCGAGCACGGCGTCAATCGCCAGCTGCGGCTCGTGCCCGAATACCAGAGCGTCGTGAAGGGGCAGGTCTGCTTCATCGTGCGCAAGGGCGACACCGCGACGCTCGAACAGCTCAACGGCGCGATCCGCAAGATGAAGGGCGACGGCACGCTGCAGCAGATCCTGCAGAAGTGGCACATGAGCTGAGCGCCGGCGCGCGATTCCCGACCGGCATCGCCCGCGCGTCGCGGGCATCCACCGCGGCGCGCCGTCCCGACGTCGCATAGGAGACCTCATGTTTTTCCAGAATGCGATCGATTTTCTGCCGATCCTGCTGAAGGGCGCGGTGGTCACGATCGAGATCACCGCATGCGCGTTCGTGCTCAGCTCGGTGCTCGGGCTGATCCTCGCGCTGCTGAAGGTGTCGCGCAATCGGGCGGTATCGACCGCCGGCAGCACGATCGTCAACGTGATCCGCGGGCTGCCGATCATCGTGCAGCTGTTCTACATGTACTTCGTGCTGCCCGATCTCGGCGTCCAACTGTCGGCGTTCCAGGCCGGCGTGCTCGGGCTCGGCATCGCGTATTCGGCGTACCAGGCCGAGAACTTCCGCGCCGGCATCGAGGCGATCGACCGCGGCCAGATCGAAGCCGCGCACGCCATCGGCATGCGCGGCCCGATGATCATGCGGCGCGTGGTGCTGCCGCAGGCGTTTCGCATCGCGCTGCCGCCGTACGGCAACACGCTCGTGATGCTGCTGAAGGATTCGTCGGTCGCGTCGACGATCACCGTCGCGGAGATCACGCGCGCCGGCCAGCTGATCGCGTCGTCGACGTTCCAGAACATGAGCGTGTATACGCTCGTCGCGCTGCTGTATCTCGCGCTCGGCCTGCCGCTGATGTTCGGCGTGAACCGGCTCGGCAAGCGGCTCGCATTGAGGAGGGGCGCATGATCCGGATCGATTCGATACACAAGCGGTTTCAGCAGCACGCGGTGCTGAAGGGCGTGAGCCTCGACGTGCAGCCGGGTGAAGTCGTGTGCCTGATCGGGCCGTCCGGTTCCGGCAAGTCGACCGTGCTGCGCTGTATCAACGGCTTCGAGACCTACGACGAAGGGTCGATCACGATCGACGGCGTGAAGGTCGACGCGCATTCGAAGCGGATTCACGAGCTGCGGATGCGGGTCGGCATGGTGTTCCAGCGCTTCAACCTGTTTGCCCACCGCACGGCGCTCGAGAACGTGATGGAAGGGCCGGTGCACGTGCGGCGCGTGCCGGTCGCGCAGGCGCGCGAGCAGGCCCGCGCGCTGCTCGACAAGGTCGGCCTCGCGCACCGGATGAATGCGTATCCGTCCGAGCTGTCGGGCGGGCAGCAGCAGCGCGTCGCGATCGCACGCGCGCTTGCGATGGAGCCGCAGGCGATCCTGTTCGACGAGCCGACGTCGGCGCTCGACCCCGAACTCGTCGGCGAAGTGCTCGGCGTGATGCGCGGGCTGGCCCGCGACGGAATGACCATGGTGGTCGTCACGCACGAAATGGCATTCGCGCGCGAGGTGGCCGATCGCGTGTGCTTCCTGCACGACGGCACGATCTGCGAAAGCGGACCGGCGCGCGACGTGCTCACGCAGCCGACTCATCCCCGCACGCAGGAATTCCTGCGTCGCCTGCTGGCGTCGGACGGCGCCGACAACCCGGATCGAACATGAGCGCAACGAACGCGGCACCCGGATGGCCCGACTCGCCGTGGCCGGATTCGCTGTGGGCGGCGACCGCCGCGCCGGCGCCCGATACGCCCGCGCTCGACGCGTCCGTATCGTGCGACGTGGCGATCGTCGGCGCCGGCTTCACGGGCCTGTCGACCGCACTTCACCTGGCCGAACGCGGCGTGAACGTCCGCGTGATCGACGGCGCGCAGCCGGGCTGGGGCGCGTCCGGCCGTAACGGCGGGCAGGTCATTCCCGGGCTGAAATACGACCCCGACGAACTCGTTCGCCGGTTCGGCGACGCGGCCGGCGAGCAGCTTGCCGGTATCGTCGGCGGCGCGGCCGATACCGTGTTCGACCTGATCGCGCGGCACGCGATCGACTGCGATGCGCGTCGCCAGGGCTGGATCCAGCCCGCGCCGACCGCCGCGATGCTCGACACGGTCGCCCGCCGCGCGCAGCAGTGGGCCGCGCGCGGCGCGCCGGTCGAGGTGCTCGGCCGCGACGACGTCGCGCGACGGCTCGGCACGCCCGCGTATGCGGGTGGCTGGATCGATCGCCGCGCGGGCAGCGTGCACCCGCTCAGCTATACGCGCGGCCTCGTGCGCGCCGCACAGGCGAGCGGTGCGGTCGTGCACGGCTTGACCCGCGCCGTCGGGCTGACGCGTGCCGACGGCCGCTGGCAGGTCGCGACGTCCGGCGGCGCGACGCTGTCGGCCGCGCGCGTCGTGATCGCGACCAACGGCTACACCGATGGGCTATGGCCCGGCTTGCGCCAGTCGGTGATCGCCGCGAACAGTTTCATCGTCGCGACGCAACCGCTCGCGCCGGAACTCGGTCGCGACATCCTCGCCGGCGGCGAGGTCGCATCCGATGCGCGGCGCCTGCTGCTGTACTTTCGCCGCGATGCGGCCGGGCGACTGCTGATGGGCGGCCGCGGCCCGTTCGCTGAACCGCGCGCGCCGGGTGACTGGCGCCATCTGGAACGCGCGACGACGCTGTTGTATCCGCAACTGAAGGGCGTCCGGTTCGAATACCGCTGGGCCGGACGCGTCGCGATCACCGCGGATTTTCTGCCGCACGTGCACGAGCCCGCACCGGGCGTGACGATCGCGCTCGGTTACAACGGCCGCGGCATCGCGATGGCGACGACGCTCGGCAAGCATCTGGCCGCGCATCTGTCGGGCGATGCGCAACTGCCGTTGCCGTTCCGCGTGTCGCCGATCCGGCCGATTCCGTTGCACGGGCTGCAGCGCTTCTATATCGCGGCCGGGGTCGCCTGGTATCGGTTGCTCGACAGCCTGTCCTGACGCAGGTGGGCGGTTGAACCGCGCATCGCGTGCTCCGACGTTTGCGCGAGATGCCGGCGGATGGCTTCGCAATCGGCGACTGTCGCCCCTACCTGATTCCGGCAATAGGGAAAAATCGACTGCGCCCCGTCCTTGCTTGGCTATTGGAATACCCTATGTTATAAAAGGCCGCGCCCAAATCAGGTGCATAGTCCAACAATAGACAACATAATAGAAATCATGGCCGACGCGGGGTATACCGAAAGTGCGGACACGCGTGTTCGCGTGTTGTTTCACGTAACCGATTTCGGGAACGGCGGGATCGAATCGTCTCTGATCCAGTGGCTGCGCATCCTCGATCGCAAGCGTTTCAGGGCCACATTGTCGGTCACGTACGCGTCGCCGATGCTGGCGCAGCGCTTTCGCGCCCTGATTCCGGATGACATCCCCATTGAAATCCTGGTGCGTCCGCAGTGGCTTCGCTATTTCCAGGACCGCCGCCACGCACGCAAGCTCGACAAAGTGGGCCGGATTGCTCGTGACCTTCACGGCGCGCTCGCGGTGCGTCCGTACATCGGGCGGCGTGTCGCCGAACTGGCGCGCGACGTAGACGTCATCGTCGACTACGACTTGTCGCTGCGGCGCCTTGCCGGCCGCTTCGGGGTGGCCTGGATCGGCGTCAACCACTTCAGCTTCGTCGCCCGGCTCGGCGGCCGCGGCCGGCGCATGCGCCGCCTGCTCGAGCAGTACAGCCGCTACGACAGTATTGCCGCATTGAACCCGCAGATGGGCGACGAAGCCGACCGGATGTTCGGCGACCGGCTGCAGCAAGTCACCGTCCTGCCCAACGCGATCGACATCGACGCCATTCGCGAGAACGCGACTGCCGCGCGTCCCCCGTTGCCAAGCGATGTGCCTTACATCGTCTCCGTCGCCCGGCTCGATGAACTCCAGAAAGATCACCGCACGTTGCTGCGCGCGTATGCGCAACTCGTCGCACAGCGCGATTTGGCGGAGCATCTCGTGCTTGCCGGCGACGGCGCCCATCGCGACGAGCTCATGCGTCTCGCGCACGAGCTCGGCATCGGCGCGCGAGTGCATTTCATGGGGCAGATGGACAACCCGCATCCGCTGATGGCGGGCGCGTCGATCATGGTGCTGAGTTCGAAGAACGAAGGGATGCCGATGGTGCTGATCGAGGCACTCGCCCTCGGCAAGGCGATCGTATCGACGGATTGCCCGACCGGGCCGCGCGAGATTCTCGACCACGGCCGCGCGGGATTGCTGGTGGAAGTCGGGAATGTCGATGCGTTGGCCCGCGCGATGGCGCAATTGCTGACCGACGACCGACTGCGTGCCGACCTGGCCGCCCGGGCGTTCGAGCGGGCGGCACGCTTCGGCATTGCGGAAAGCAACCGGCGGCTCGATGCGTGCATCGAGGCGATTCGCGTGAAACGCGCAAGCCGGTTTCGGGCGCCATCGGGCGAGGGCATGCAGCGCGCCGGCTGACGGCCGATGTCCTGGCGGCGTGACGCGCCCCGCTTCGGCGGGGCGCGTGTCGTTTACCGCGCAGGCGGGTCGGTAAGCGTATTCAGGAACGCCTCGATATCCTTGATGTCCTGCGCGGTCATCGCGGGCTTGTCGCCGGGCTTGCGATCGAACGGCGCGTCGGTCACGTCCACGTTCGCGCGATATTTCGGCGGAATGTCGTCGTATTCGTCGACCTTGCCGTCCGCGCCGCGCGAGTAGAACTTCTGCGGCGAGATGCTGCGTTCGTTGTAGAACGCCATCACCTGATCGAGCGTGTGGAACACGCCGTTGTGGAAGAACACGTGGCGCGTCGCCGCGTTGCGCAGCGTCGGCGTCAGAAACATTCCGCAATACTGTGTCTGGTCCTTCAGGTCGTCGCGGAACGGCCCGCACACGCCGAGATCGTAGAACGCCGGATTGCGGTTCTGCGCGAGCGCTCGATTGCGCGGCGCGCCCAGCGCCTCGTACTGGTAATCGGTAAACATCGGCGGCAGCCCGTCCTTGCCGGGTTTCGACAAGTGGCAGCCCGCGCAATTCGCCTTGTCCGGATCGTTGAACAGGCGCAGCCCGCGCAGTTCGGCCTGCGTCAGGCGGGCGCGGCCCTCGAGCCAGCGATCGTACTTGCTGTCGTACGGATGGAACGACGGATCCTCGACCTGATAGCGCGCGATCGCGAACATCGCTTCCGATACCGCGAGCTGCGGGCGGTCGAACACGCGCGCGCCGAATAATTGCTCCAGTTGCGCACGATGCGACGATTGCGCGAGCTTGTGCGCGACGTCGTCGACGCTCGCGTTCGCCATTTCGACCGGATTCAGCAGCGGGCCGAACGCCTGTTGCTGCAGCGTATCGGCGCGGCCGTCCCAGAACATCCCGCCCTGCGGCACGAGCTGCGGCGCGGCCGACGTGCCGGCCACCTTCTGCGCCTTGACGACGCCGGCCGCCGCCGCGGCCTGCTGCGCGACGCTCGGCGCGGCGTCGTTTTCGCCGGCGTCGGGGCCGATGCTGAAATTCGGCTGGCGGTACAGGTACATCAGCGACGGCGGTGGACGATAGCCCTGCTGCGTCATCGCGAGGCCGCCCGGCTGCACGTCGAGCGCATTCGGCGGGCCGTACGCGTGATCGGGGCTGTGACACGACGCGCACGACTGCTTGCCCGACGCCGACAGCGACGGATCGTGGAACAGTGCGCGCCCGAGCTGCGCGACCGCCGACAGTGGCTGCGCCGCGGGCCGCTGCAGCACGACCGGATGCGGGTTCGCGCCGGTCCAGTCGGCGACCACGGTGCCGATCGCCGCCGGCACCTGCGCGGGAAACGCGATCGCGAACGCGCCATAGCCGATCACGGCCGCGCCGAGCACGAACGCCGCGCGGCGCAGCAGGCGGGAAGGGGGGCGCGGCGCGGGCGTGCCGGCGGCATCGGGAGACGGAAATGCGGGGCGAGCTGTCATGCTGTCGGTCGAAAATCGGGCGTCGCGCGAAGCGGCGCGTTGAAACGGAAACGGCCGGCGCGTGACGCGCCGGCCTTGCGGTCATGCCGGCACGGTCAGATCGACGGTGCGGCGCTCAATACGGTGCCGAGCGTCGGGTCGAGATACAGCGGCGTCGTGTTCGGCTTCGACGTGAAGTCGAACAGGTTGCGCAGGTCGCCCGCCGTCGCATCGAACGAACCGCCGCCGATACGCTGGCCGCCGAGCCAGTTGTCCTCGATGAAGCGCACGACGGACGACTGGTCGAGCATCGTGTGATCGACGTAGTTCTGCTTCGCATACGGCGAGATCACGACCAGCGGGATGCGCACGCCCGGGCCGCAGCGGCCGTTCACGGTCGCGCCGTTCACGCCGGTGGTGCCGCCCGTGCCGCACTTGCCGGCGCCGTTGAGCTGATCGACCGGGTCCGACGATGCGCGCGTCGGCGCCGTGTACACGTGGTCGTACCAGCCGTCCGAGTCGTCATAGGTGACGATCACCGCGGTGTTCTGCCAGTCCGGCTGCTGCTGCAGGAAGTTGACGACCTTGGTCACGAACGCCTGCTCGTCGAGCGGATCCGAATAGCCCGCGTGGCCGTCCTGCGCGGCCGGCGCCTTCAGGTAGCTGACCGACGGGAAGTTGCCGGCCTTCACGGCGGCGAAGAAGTCGTCCGTGTCGTACTGGTGGTTCGCCGGTTCGGGAGTCTTGCCGTCGGTCTCGACGCTCGAACCGATCGCCGCGATCGAGCTCGGGCGCGTGTGCTGCGGGTTCGCGGTCGACGCGTAGTACTGGAACCAGTTGTGGTGCGGGATGTAGTCGGCCGTCGCGGCGTTCACGGCGGTGGCGACCGTGCTGCGCGCGCAGCCCGTCGTGCCGTTGCCGTTGGTCGTCGACAGGTTGAAGCCGCCCATGAAGCCGCCCCACGTGATGTTCGCGCCGTTCAGCAGGTCGCCGATGTTCTTGCCGGTCATCATCGCCTGGTCGGTCGGGCTCGAACACACGTCGAAGCCCGGGTCGACGTCGTTGATCATCGTGAAGCCGCCCTGGCCGTCATTGATGTAGTACGAGCTGGCGGCGAGCGTCGACGGCTGCTTCGACGTCTTGACGATCTGCATCCCGTTGGTCTGCCCCGACACGACGTTCAGCGCGCCCGGCGTCGACGGGCCGTACGACGTCGTGAACGTGTTGTCGCTCATCGCGAAGCGCTGCGCGTAGTTCCACAGCGCGGTCACCGTGTTGCCGTCGAAGTAGCCCATCACCTGGCCCTTCGTGCCGAACGCGCCGGCGCCGCCGGACGAGCCCTTGCCCGTGTACTTCGGGAACAGGTCCGCCAGACCGTTGTCCTCGGCCTGCTCTTCGGCCGTGTACGCGTGGTTCTGGTCGGCGGTCGCGGCCTGCGTGCGGTCGAGACGGAACGGGTTCGCGGCGTCGGTGCCGTTGGCCGTGTTCGTGAAGTTCGGGTTCGCGGTCAGCAGCGTGCCCGTCAGGCCGTTCGGCGTCGGCGTGCCGGATTTCGCGGTGAACGCCGGTTCGCCCGACGGGTTCGTCGCGTTCGGGTAGGTGCCGAAGTAGTGGTCGAACGAGATGTTTTCGCCGTAGATCACGACGACGTGCTTGATCGGCGTGGCGGTCTGCAGCGCATCCTGCGACGACACGGCGGGCGTCGGCGTGGAATCGTCGCTGCCGCCGCAGGCGAACAGCGCCAGCGCTGCGGCTGCGCAGGCAGTGACGAGCAAGGCTTGACGGAACATCGGGAAACTCCAGGGTAAGGTCTTCGATGGTGGAGAACGGCCCCGTCGCCGTGTCGGTTCGGCGCGAAGCTCGTGAGGGAGCACGCGCATTGGACCAGCCGCGTATGAAGATATGGGGACGGAGTGATTTCGCGATGGTTGCGCTCCGGTATCGGTTTCATTACGACGCAGGGCGATGCGAAAGAGAACGGAAAGGGGCGGACCGTGTGCAATCTCCACGTCACATACCGCCACGGGCGTACTGCGGTGGCGGCATCCGGCGCGGGAGCGGCAGGGCGCGTGGCGGCCGGCTCACGTCCGGAGTCTCGTGCGTCGCTTTTTTGACAATCCGGTGACGCATTCATAGGATGAACGGCTGCCGCGCACCGCGCGGCCTCCGACCGTCAGGGAGTGTTCAGCGTGCCGATCCCCGTTCTGTTTGCCGTTCTGTGCGCGGCGTTCCTGCACGCGTCATGGAATGCGCTGGTGCGCAGCAGCGGCGACCGGCTGCGCTCGGCCACGGTGCTGCAGATCGCGATCGGGCTGTTCGCGCTGCTGTTCCTGCCGGCCGCCGCGCCGATCACGCCGACGAGCTGGCTGTGCGTCGTCGCGTCGGCCGTGATCCACGTCGTCTATACGCTGCTGCTCGTCCGCGCGTACGAACACGGCGACCTGACCGTCGCATACCCGGTCGCGCGCGGCACGGCGCCGCTGCTCGTCACGCTCGGCGCGGCGGCGTTCGTCGGCGAGCGCCTGAACTTCGGTGCGCAAGGCGGGCTCGTGCTGATCTGCGCGGGGATCATGGCGATCGGGCTGGAGCGCGGACGCGGCGCCCGACACCGGATGACGCAGGTGCTGCCGACGGCGTTCGCGACCGGCGTGTCGATCGCCGCGTACAGCGTGGTCGACGGGATCGGTGTACGCGAGAGTGGCAGCACGGTCGGCTATACCGCGTGGATGTTCGTGCTGACGGGTGTGCTGATGGCCGGGTACTACCGGCTGCGGGCGGGATCGTTGCGGTTGACGCAGGATGTCGGCGAAACCGCGAAGGCCGCCTGCGGCGGCGTATTCGCGGCGCTCGCGTACGGCATCGTGATCTGGGCGATGGATCGCGCGCCGATGGGGCCGGTCTCGGCGCTGCGGGAGACGAGCGTGGTGTTCGCGGCGCTGATCGCGCGCGTGTATCTCGGCGAGCGGCTGACGCCGCGCCGGGCGGCCGGTTGCGTGGTGATCGCGGCGGGGGCGTTGTTGATCAGTGCGTTCGAGGCGGTGGGGTAAAGGATCACCGCGGTGCGCCGGGCGTGTCAGCTTTCCACCGGCATCGCACTCGTACACTTGATCTCGTCGAGGCACACGCTCGAATGCACGCCGCTCACGCCGGGAATGCGCATCAGCGTTTCGAGCAGGAACGTCGACAGCCCCTTCAGGTCGTGCGCGACGACTTTCAGCACATAGTCGATGTCGCCCGTCACCGAGAAACACTCCTGGATCTGCGCGAGATCCGACACGAGTTTCTGGAACTTCGACAGATCGCGGATATGTCCGCGCTCCATCGTCACGTGCACGAACGCGGTGACGCCGAAGCCGAGCGTGTCGGGGCAGAGCCGGGTTTCGTAACGGCGGATCGCGCCGATTTCCTCCAGCCGGCGGTGGCGTCGCAAGGTCTGCGCGGGCGACAGGCCGACGGCCTTCGCCAGGTCGAGGTTCGACGCGCGGCCGTTCTCCTGCAACACCGACAGCAAGTGGCGATCGATGCGATCGAGAACCGGTTCAGGCATTTTTGTTTCCTCATCTGTCTCCTGGATGCAATCTTATCTCATAATGTAGGGTTTGCATGAGCGGGTTACGCAACCCGATTTCGCCGTCGCGACGCTAAACTGACGCCGGATTTTCGTGTGCGGCCGCAGCAATGCGGCGTGGGCGACGAGTCGGCGGCGGGTCTGGCCGGCACGCCGACGCGGATCGAATGCCGGCACGCGAAGATTGCAGTCCCCAACCCGGCGGCTCCACGAACGGCCGCCGGCACAGCAAAACAGCGCCCGGCACACCGAGGCGCGCCGCACCGCTCCAGGCGGAAGCGGACAGAGTGGAGAAGACATGGTTTCTGGAAACGAGAGCGACGGCCTGAAGCGCGGGCTGAAGAACCGGCACATCCAGCTGATTGCGCTCGGCGGCGCGCTCGGCACGGGGCTGTTTCTCGGCATCGCGCAGACGATCAAGATGGCCGGCCCGTCCGTGCTGCTCGGCTACGCGGTAGCCGGCGTCGTGGCGTTCTTCATCATGCGCCAGCTCGGCGAGATGGTCGTCGACGAGCCCGTCGCGGGGTCGTTCAGCTATTTCGCGAACAAGTACTTCGGCCACTTCACGGGCTTCCTGTCCGGCTGGAACTACTGGGTGCTGTACATCCTCGTCAGCATGGCCGAACTGTCGGCCGTCGGGATCTACGTGCAGTACTGGTGGCCGGGCGTGCCGACCTGGGTGTCGGCGCTCGTGTTCTTCGTCGCGATCAACCTGATCAACCTGACCAGCGTGAAGTCGTACGGCGAGACGGAATTCTGGTTCTCGATCATCAAGGTCGCCGCGATCGTCGGGATGATCGGCTTCGGCGGCTGGCTGCTCGCGAGCGGCCACGCCGGGCCGGAAGCCACCGTCCGGAACCTGTGGCAGCACGGCGGCTTCTTCCCGAACGGCGTGTCGGGCCTCGTGATGTCGATGGCCGCGATCATGTTCTCGTTCGGCGGGCTCGAGCTGGTCGGCATCACCGCGGCCGAGGCCGACGATCCGAAGCGCAGCATCCCGCGCGCGACCAACCAGGTCATCTACCGCATCCTGATTTTCTACATCGGCGCGCTGGCCGTGCTGCTATCGCTGTATCCGTGGGAGAAGGTCGTCAGCGGCGGCAGCCCGTTCGTGCTGATCTTCCACGCGCTCAGCAGCAACCTGGTCGCGAACGTGCTGAACGTCGTCGTGCTGACGGCCGCGCTGTCGGTCTACAACAGCGGCGTGTACTGCAACAGCCGGATGCTGTTCGGCCTCGCGCAGCAGGGCAACGCGCCGAAGGTGCTGTGCTCGGTGAACAAGCGCGGCATCCCGCTCGCGGCGCTCGGCGCATCGGCGCTCGCGACCGGCGTGTGCGTGCTGGTCAACTACTTCATGCCGGGCAAGGCGTTCGAGGTGCTGATGGGCCTCGTCGTGTCGGCGCTGATCATCAACTGGGCGATGATCAGCCTGATCCACCTGAAGTTCCGCCAGGCCAAGCGCGCTGCCGGGGAGGAGACTTCCTTCCGCAGTCTGGGCTATCCTTTCACGAATTACCTGTGCCTGGCATTCATGGCCGGCATTCTCGTCGTGATGTACCTGACGCCGGATCTCCGCCTGTCGGTGTACCTGATCCCGGTATGGCTCGCGGTGCTCGCGGTCGGGTATCGCTTCCGTCAGAAGAATGCCGGCTTTGCGGTGCATGATGGCGTCTCCGCACGCTGACGCAGGCCACGACCGACCATTCTTCCAAACGAGACCGACTCAAGCCATGTTCGAACACATCGACGCGTACCCGGGCGACCCGATCCTGACGCTCAACGAGAACTTCCAGAAAGATCCGCGCGACCAGAAGGTCAACCTGAGCATCGGGATCTATTTCGACGCCGAAGGCCGGATTCCGGTGATGGGCGCGGTGCGCGAAGCCGAGACCGCGCTGCAGCGCGACAGCGGCCCGAAGCCGTACCTGCCGATGGTCGGCCTGGCCGCGTATCGCGATGCCGTGCAGTCGCTGGTGTTCGGTGCCGATCACCCGGCCCGCGCGGCCGGCCGCATCGCGACGCTGCAGACGCTCGGCGGCTCGGGCGCGCTGAAGGTCGGCGCCGATTTCCTGAAGCGCTATTTCCCGGATTCGCAAGTGTGGCTGAGCGACCCGAGCTGGGAAAACCATCGCTTCATCTTCGAGCGCGCCGGCTTCACGGTGAACACGTATCCGTACTACGACGAGGCGACGGGCGGCCTGAAGTTCGACGCGATGCTCGCGGCGATCGACGCGCTGCCGGCGCGCAGCATCGTGCTGCTGCACGCGTGCTGCCACAACCCGACCGGCGTCGACCTCGACGAAGGCCAGTGGGAGAAGCTGATCGACGTGATCGAGGCGCGCGGGCTGCTGCCGTTCGTCGACATGGCGTACCAGGGCTTCGGCGCGGGCCTCGACGCGGATGCGTTCGCGGTGCGCGAGCTGGCCCGCCGCGGCGTGCCGACGCTCGTCGCGAACTCGTTCTCGAAGAACTTCTCGCTGTATGGCGAGCGCGTGGGCGGGTTGAGCGTCGTCTGCGAAGACGCGGCCGCGGCCGAGCGCGTGCTCGGCCAGCTGGCCGGCGCCGTGCGCTCGAACTACAGCAATCCGCAGACCTACGGCGCGAAGGTCGTCGCGGCCGTGCTCGGCACGCCGGCGCTGCGCAAGCAGTGGGAAGAGGAACTGTCGGCGATGTGCCGCCGCATCGCGCGGATGCGCCAGTCGATCCACGACGGCCTGCGCGACCACGTGAGCGGCGAAGCGCTCACGCGCTACGTGAAGCAGCGCGGGATGTTCACGTACACGGGCCTGACCGAATCGCAGGTCGACGCGCTGCGCGAGGTGCACGGCGTGTACATCCTGCGCTCGGGCCGGATGTGCGTGGCGGGCCTGAACGACTCGAACGTCGGCATCGTCGCGGACGCGATCGGCAAGGTGCTGAAGAGCGGCGCCTGACCGCGGCGCCGCGGCGCGCCACGATGCACAACCGGCTGTGTCCCGTCACGGGAGCAGCCGGTTTTTTGTTTCACGATGACTCCAGCCCGGTAGTTCGCTGGACTGCGACGTAGCCCGATACAGCAGGTTTATCAATAGCTTACGCGCTTCCATCATATGCCGGTGCTTTCTGAAACTTGACCCGGTTCTCCCTCGCGCCGCTCCTATCTGGCTCCTGGAATCCGGGTCGTTCCAAGGAGTCATCATGGCAAAGATCAAGCTCACCAAGACCGCCGTAGAGTCGGCGCAACCCCAGGCGAAGGACATCGAACTACGGGATACCGTCGTGCCCGGCTTCCTTTGCAAGATTACCTCGACGGGACGCCGGGTGTTCATGCTCCAGTACCGCACGAACTCTGGCCAGCCCCGCAAGCCCTCGCTGGGACTCTACGGGGAGCTAACCGTCGAACAGGCGCGGGTCAAAGCGCAGGACTGGCTGGCCGAGGTTCGCCGGGGTGGTGATCCCGGCGGTGCCAAGGCCGAGGCGCGCAAGGCGCCCACGATGGCCGAGTTGTGCAAAAAGTTCATGGAGGACTACTCCAAGAAGCGCAACAAGGTCAGCACGCAGGACGGCTACCAGGGCGTCATCGACCGCAACATCATCCCGCTGCTGGGCCGCAAGAAGGTGCATGACGTGAAGCGGCCCGACATTGCGGGGCTCATGGAAAAGCTGGCCTACAAGCCGACCGAGGCCAACAAGACCTTCGGCGTGCTGCGCAAGATGTTCAACTTGGCCGAAGTCTGGGGCTTCCGCCCGGACGGCACGAATCCGTGCCGCCACGTCCCGATGTACCCGCCGGGCAAGGAAACCCGGCTCATCGTGGACGAGGAAATGGTGCGGATCTTCCGCCAGTTGGAGAAACTGGAGGCGGAGGGGCTGGAGAACTACGTCATCCCGTTGGCGATCCGGCTGCAATTCGAGTTTGCGGCGCGGCGCTCCGAAATCTGCCCGCTCGAATGGAGCTGGCTGGACTTCGAGAACCGGCGCGTGGTGTGGCCCGACAGCAAGGTTGGCGGCATTTCCAAGCCCATGAGCGAGGAAGCCTATCGGCTGCTTTCGACGGCGCCGCGTCTGGAAGGCTGCCCTTACGTCCTGCCGTCGCCGAACGACCCGGCCAAGCACCTGACCTTTGGCGAGCACTATGGCGGCTGGTGCCGGACGCTCAAGGCCGCCAGCGTGCCGCACGTAGGCACGCACGGCATCCGTCATCGCTCGACCACCGACATTGCCAATTCCGGTGTGCCGACCAAAGTGGGAATGAAGCTGACGGGCCACAAGACCGTGGCGATGTTCATGCACTACGTCCACACCGAGGACAAGCCGGTGCGCGAGGCGGCCGAGCTGGTGGCCAGCCGCCGCCAAGCCATCACGGGCGCGCGGCAGCTTGCGGAGGCGGTGGCATGAACGGGCGCCGGCCATCAGCAGCATCGCTCGCAGCGCCCGCGGCGCTGCTGGGCGACATTCGGGCACTGATCGAGGCGGCGCGCTTGCGCGCCGCCTCGACGGTGAATAGCGAGCTTACGATGCTCTACTGGCGCATCGGCCAACGCATCCACACGCAGGTCTTGGACAGGCGCCGGGGCGCCTACGGCAAGGAAGTTCTGCCCACCTTGGCTGCGCAGTTGGTGGAGGAGTACGGCAGCAGCTTTGCAGAGCAGAACTTGCGCCGCATGGTGCAGTTCGCCGCCACCTTCCCCGACGAGCGAATTCTCGTATCACTGATACGAGAATTGAGCTGGACGCACTTCATCGCCCTGATGCCGCTGAAAGACCCGCTCCAGCGGGACTACTACGCACAGATGGCCAGCACCCAACGCTGGAGCGTGCGGACGCTGCGCGAGCGTATCGACTCGATGCTGTACGAGCGCACGGCGCTTTCCCAAAAGCCGGAAGAAACCATAGCGCAGGAGTTGGCGACCCTGCGCGATGCGCAGCGCATGTCGCCGGCCCTGGTCATGCGCGACCCGTACATCCTCGACTTCCTGGGCCTGCGGGACACTTGGCAGGAAGGCGACTTGGAAGCGGCGATCATCCGTGAAATGGAGTCCTTCCTGCTGGAGCTGGGCGCGGGCTTCTCATTCGTCGCCCGGCAGAAGCGCATTCCGATCGACGACGAGGATTTCCACCTTGACCTTCTGTTCTACAACCGCAAGCTGCGGCGGCTGGTTGCGGTGGAGTTGAAGGTAGGTGACTTCAAGGCGGCCTACAAAGGGCAGATGGAGCTTTACCTTCGGTGGCTAGACAAGCACGAACGGGAGCCGGAGGAAGCCTCGCCGCTCGGGATCATCCTTTGCACCGGCAAGAAGCGCGAGCAGATCGAATTGCTGGAGCTGGACAAGTCCGGCATCCACGTTGCCGAGTATCTGACCGCCTTGCCGCCGAGGGGCGTGCTGGTGGAGCGGCTGCAACAGGCAACGCAACGGGCGCAGTTGCAAATCGAGCAGCGCAAGACGGACAACGAGTAGTCCTGTCCCAAGCAGTCGGGCGTCCCGGCGTGCCGCCGTCGCGCTGTCGTGCTGCGCATCGAGCTTCGCTGCGCGAGTCTCGCCCCTGTCGGGCTTCCATCACTGACGCCTCCGTCCCGGCTCGTTGATCCGGGCCTGCGCGCTCCGCTTGCCAAAAATCGACTCTGTGCAGTGGGCGGGTGTGGGCGGTCTTGCTGTTCCCTTCACCGTATCACGGCGTTCTCGCCGTCAAGGGCGGCGCGCGCCATGCGCGCTTGCGTCCTGGCGGCCGTCTGCGACCCCTGACTGCTTGCGCTGCGCCGTGCTGCCGCCGGTTCCGGGCAATTCCGCCCGAGCAACCGGAGCACGATCATGTCGCAACTGTCCTTTCCCTCGTTCGATTCCTGTCTGCTGGTGCGCGACGCGCACGGGCGCTATCTACCGGCATCGGCCGACGACATTCTGGAAGCTGCGCGCCAGGTCATTGACCGGAAAATGCGGCGCGGAGCAGAGTTCACTTCGCCGGCGGCGGTCAAGGAATACTTGCGTACAAAGTTGGCCAGCTTCGAGCATGAGGTGTTCGTAGTGCTGTTCATGGATACGCGCCATCGTCTGATCGAATACAGGGAGATGTTCCACGGCACTATTGACGGTGCGTCGGTGTATCCGCGCGAAGTGGTCAAGGAGGCGCTGCGGCTCAATGCGGCGGCGGTCGTCGTTTCGCACAACCATCCGAGCGGAAACCCCGAGCCGAGCGCGGCTGACCGGGCGCTGACCCAGCGGCTCAAGGAAGCGTTGGGTCTGGTGGACGTGCGCGTGCTCGATCACATCATCGTTGCGGGCAACGAAACGGCATCGTTCGCCGAGCATGGGCTGATCTAGCCCAAGGGGCTTCGGCCCCTTTTTGCTGCGCCTGGTGGCATAGCTATGGCCCTCGCGGCCTGATGCTCAGGCCGTCGCAACCTGAATCATCTCGTCGTAATGTTTCTTGTCCACCTCTTCCAGCCACTGGAAGATGTTCCCGATGACGCTGTGGCTTTCGCCTGCCAAGTTTTCTGCGGATTCCTCTGTTATCTCAATAACGTCGCTATGTGAATACTTATTGATAAAGCGGTAGATTTTTTCTTTAAGCTCTGGTGTCGTGATGGTGCAATCTTTTAGGCCAGCCTCCATCAATTGACTAATGTCGCTTCGACGCCTTGGATATTTGAAGGTGAAAAACGATTCAACAAGCTTTCGGGCGAGGTTGGCGGTCAAGAACGCCTCATCTCGATTGAGTGTTGTGTGCGCCCTATATTCGTAGAGCTTCTTGAAGATATAGTGGTACTCGGAACCGTAGTTCTTGAGTGAGTCGTCGGCATCCACAAGTAGGGAGTGACGAGGGGAGCCAGGTGGCGCATCCAGGCGATAAAAGAAGCAATTCTCGGCGTTGCCTTTTTTGACTCGATTCCTATTGGTGCCAGTGAACCAGTCTCTCACTAGCTTAAAGTAAGTGAAGTTGTGAGTCAGCACAAAAAGTTGCTTGGCTTCAGTGCATTGCGTTCTCAAAAACGAGTAGGCGTGAAACAAGTGATTAGAATCAAAGCTTGAGACCGGATCGTCAACGACGACGATCGTATCCTTGATGTTATTTCCATTTTCTTTGAGCTTCGTGATGAAATAGACAAATGCAATCGCAGTTTTCTCACCTTCGCTCAAATTCCCATCGTGCTCACCAACCCCGTTTCTGATGATCTCATAGCCTTTCTTCTTCTGATTGAAGTTCAGGCAAAGCTCAGAGCGGCCAATGAAGCGATGCAGGATGTCATTGAACTCCTTTGCCCCGACCGTTTCATTCGAGAGCGCCGCTTCTATGGCTCCGACCTCTAGACTAATTTTTTCAATTTCCTTATGGTCGTTCTTTGCTTCTGACTCAAGGTCATTGCACTTCTTCTCACTTCCAGCATAGTCAAACTCTTGCACCTCAGCCGCAGCAAAGTGAAGCTCCAGTGCCACCTTGCTTTTTGAGGTCTCAGATTTGAAATTTGAAGTCTTATTGTTGTGCTTTCCAACGAGAGCAACAATCGATTTCAGGATGTCATTGAAATTGGTGACATCGTCTTCAACCACATCCGAGATCTGAATGTCTGTCTTCCCAGGGTCTGTGATCTTGGCCTTCAGGGCTTCCCGCCAGGCGTCGATTTGCTGGTCGATCTTTTCAGCAGCAGTTGCGTAGTCCTTTTGAAGCTTCTCTGCCTCGGCCGATAGTTCTTTATAAAACTCGGTCGATGCGGGAAACTGATTAGCTGGAGCGCCTTGAGATTCAATCCATGTCGCCGCGTTCTGAAGTCGGCTCTGAAACTCCGTGAACTCCTTGCTGAAGTGGGCAGCAAGCGCCTCGGCACGAAGCTGGGCGAACGGAGAGCCGCAGAACTCGCAGGATTGCGAGTCGTGGTTTTTATGGATTTCCAAGCCTGCTTGAACCCATTCGCGGATTTCCGGGTTATCGGTCAGCCGCTGGATTGCTTGATTGACCGCCGTAGTCCCAATCAAATCTCTGATGCGGCCCGCCGCTTTCTTAAAGTAGTCCGGCTCAATGGCCGTTGAGGCGAAAGCAATGCTTGGAAGCTGATCTGGCTTGGCGGCATTCGTAAGGTCGATAACCCTCTCATCTGGAAGAACCGACTCCGCCTTGATAATTGTCTCGCCGTTATTCTGTATGAAGTTGAAGAGCTTGCGGCGGTCGTAATTCAAGTAATAACTGTCGCTCGTATCAATCGCCTGAAGTCCAAGCTTCATTTTCTTGGCAGCATTGGTCAGGAACTTCTCTAATGCCTCACGCTGCTTCTTGATATCGCTTTGCTTGTCGTCGTGAGCCTTCTTTTTCGACTGAAGCTCGCTCTTCAGCTTCTCCAGCTTCTGCAAGTCATCAATCTTCTCTTTCGCAATAAGAAGGATGCTCTTTACGGATTTGTCCCAATCAATGTTCTCATGCACGAAGCGTTGATTGAAAACATGAATATTCAATTGGGATGAGTGGAGTGTGGATTCCGTGATCGTTGAGCCATCCTCCAGAACTACTGAAAATTGGCCCGTGCTGAAGCGGGGAACCATCGAGCGAAGCTCAAAGCAAGAGAATAGATTCGATAACGTTGACTTGCCTGTTCCATTCCAACCATAGACCAGGTTGTACCGGCCGAACTTTTGGATCTTCGTTCCATTGAAGTCGCTGAAGATTCCGAACTGTTTGAGGCGGTTGATGCAGACAATCATCTCTATATCTCCGTGTTCTTGCTTTCCCATCATTTGCTTGCGAAACAAATGGTAAACGAAGAGTCCTCTTGCGTCTCCGCTTCGCGGATCGCGCTGCTCCAGGTTCGCTAGTCGCTCATCCCTGGCGGGACTGGCTTCGCCAGCCTTCCGCATCGCTGACGCCTACGGCCCGGCTTCCAGCTTCGGGCCTGCGCGCTTCGCTTGCGTGCGGTCAGCACAAAGGGATGGCCGTTGCCTTGTCCAGCCGTCTCCCCTGACTTCATCACCTTACCCGCGACCGTAGCCCGCGACCGTGTGCCGTCAAGGCGCGCAGGGCCGTGTCCTCGGCTGCGCCTGCGGGCCGCACCAACCCTGCGCTTGGCTCCTTGACGGCCCCCGTCCGCGCGCTCCTTTGGGCGCGGGCGATGAACTCAGGAAAGACGGTGGCAACAGGGCCAACCGGGTTCCTCGTGCCGACCGCACCAAACAGCCGAAAGGCTGGGCTCCGAATCTAGAAATCCGGTGTGCGGTGTGAACAGCAAACCTCTTTTGTCAGGAGAAAGACCATGCAACTCGCATCCCGTTTCGCTTTCCGCTCCCCCTCGCTGCGCAGCGATTACCCGCTGTCCGACGACCAGATTCACCGCGTGGCCCCGTCCATCTTCGCGGATGCCCCGCACGAGAGCCGTTCGCAGCGGTACGCCTATATCCCCACCGCCGCCGTGCTGACCGAGCTTCGCAAAGAAGGCTTCCAGCCTTTCATGGTGACGCAAACCCGCGTGCGCGACGAAGGCAAGCGCGAGCACACCAAACACATGATTCGCTTGCGCCATGCCAGCCAGATCAACGGCGCGGAGGCCAACGAAATCGTGCTGCTGAACTCGCACGACGGCACCAGCAGCTATCAGATGCTGGCCGGAATGTTCCGGTTCGTGTGCAGCAATGGCCTTGTCTGCGGCAACACCGTGGCCGATGTGCGAGTGCCCCATAAAGGCGACGTGGCCGGTCTGGTCATTGAGGGGGCTTACGAAGTCTTGAGCGGTTTCGATCGGGTGAAGGAATCGCGCGATGCCATGCGCGGCATCACCTTGGACGATGGCGAATCCGAAGTGTTCGCCCGCGCCGCGCTCGCCCTCAAGTACGACGACCCCGACAAGCCCGCGCCCATCACGGAATCGCAAATCCTGATGCCGCGCCGCTTCGACGACCGCCGCCCCGACCTGTGGAGCGTGTTCAACCGCACCCAAGAAAACCTGACCCAAGGCGGGCTGCGTGGCCGCAGCGCCAACGGGCGCCGACAGCAAACCCGCCCGGTGCAGGGCATCGACCAAAACATCCGACTAAATCGCGCCCTCTGGCTGCTGGCCGATGGCATGCGCCAGTTGAAAGCCTGAATCCCCACGCGGCAGGGGCAGGCAGCAGCCCTTGTCGCTTTCTTCGCTGCTGCATCCCTGAACCGATAGGAGTTATCACCATGAACGCCGTTACCCAAACCGAAGCCCGCGCCATCAACACCGCCGCCGCTATCCCGCTGGAAGCCGCTGATCCGACCAAGAACCTGATTCTGGTTCCGCTGTCGCGGCTGGTGTCGCGTCCCACTGGCCGCAACGTGCGCAAGACCCCGCGCATGTCCATTCCCGAACTCGCCGCCAGCATCCAGCGTGTCGGCCTGCTGCAAAACCTCATCGTGATTGCCGCCGCCGATGGCGAGCATTACGAGGTCGTGGCCGGTGACCGTCGCCTCGCAGCGTTGAAGCTGCTGGCGAAAAAGCACCGCATTAGCAAGGAATGGGAGGTGCCTTGCCTGCTGGTGGCCGATGGCACCGCCCGCACGGCCAGCCTCACCGAGAACGTGCAGCGCGAAGCCATGCACCCCGCCGACCAGTTCGAGGCGTTCGCCGCGCTCGTGGCCGAAGGCCGCAGCATCGAGGACATTGCAGCGGATTTCAGCGTCACGCCGCTGGTGGTGCAGCGCCGTCTGAAACTCGCCAACGTGTCGCCGCGCCTGCTGGCCGACTACCGGGCCGAGGCCGTGAGCCTTGACCAGTTGATGGCCCTCGCCATCACCGACGACCATGCTGCGCAGGAAGCCGCGTTCTACGATGCGCCCACATGGCAGCGCGGCCCGCACAACCTGCGCGACCGCCTGACCGAACGCGAAATCGACGCCTACCGGCATCCGCTGGTGCGCTTTGTCGGGCTGGACGGCTACGAGCAGGAAGGCGGTGGCATCCGCCGCGACCTGTTCGCGGAGGGCGACAAAGGCGTGTATCTGACCGATGCCGCACTGCTGGAACGGCTGGCGCAGGACAAGCTGGCAGGTATCGCCGCCAAGGTGCAGGCCGAGGGCTGGGCGTGGGTGGATGCCACGCCGGGCATGACCCATGCCGATCTGCAAGCCTTCCAGCGTGCGCCAAGGGAACGCCGCAGTCCGAACAAGCGCGACGCGCAGCGCATCGAGAAGCTGCAAACCAAGCTGCACGAACTGGCCGAGGCGGTGGATGCCGCGCTGGACGACGAGGACGAGGAAAAGGCCGATGCCTTGCAGGAAGAAGGCGAACGCCTGGGCGAGCAGTTGCAGGCGCTGGAAGATGGCTTGCTGGACTATGCGGCCAACGTGAAGGCCGCAGCCGGTGCCATTGTCACCATCGACCGCGACGGGCAGGCCGCGATTCATCGCGGGCTGCTGCGCGAAGCGGAGGCCAAGGCACTGCGCACGCTGGAGCGGCTGCGGCAGGGTTTCGGCAGCGAAGGCGAAGCCGCGAACGAGGACGCAGGCGAGGACGACGAGCAGCCCAAGACCGCCGCCATGTCTGACCGACTGGCGCAGCGGTTGAGCGCGCACCGTACCGCTGCGCTGCAAATCGAAGTTGCACGGCATCCGCAAGCAGCGCTGGCCGCCGTGGTGCATGGCATGGTGCAGACCGTCTTGCAGGAAAGGCACTACGGGCACGACCTGCCGCTGGGTGTGCGCCTCACGGTGCAAGACCGGCTGGAAGGCATGGCCCCGGACTGGCCGGAATCACCCGCCGCCGTGGCGCTGCGCGAACTGCAACAGGTGGCAGGCGAAACCTTGCCGGAGGACAGCGCCGAACTGTTCGCCGCGCTGCTGGCGAAATCACAGGATGAACTGGTGCGGCTGTTGGCCGTGTGCTTAGCTTCCACGGTGGACGTGGTGACGCCTCGCGCCACGCCGCACCAGCCCGGCGCGGAACTGGCGCAGGCCGTGGGGCTGGATATGGCCGCGTGGTGGCAGCCCACCAATGAGGGTTACTTCCGGCATGTGCCGAAGGCCGCGATTCTGGAAGCCGTTGGCGGGTTCGCGCCCTCGCACGTCACCCGACTGGCGAAGTTGAAGAAGGGCGACATTGCCAGCGAAGCCGAACGGCTGGCCGCTGGCACCGGCTGGATGCCCGCCATCTTCCGCTCCGAAGGCCCGCAGCAGACCGGGCAGGACGCGCCGGCGGATGGCGAAGCCGAAGCACAGGAAGAAGTGGCCGCCGTGGCGGATGACCAGCCGCAGGCCGAGGCTTTGGCCGCGTGACTTCGCACCGTAGATAGCGCCCCGGTTCCGGCCGGGGCGCTTCATGTTGAGGATGCCTGCCATGACCCACCAACCCGCAAACCGCCCCCGCATAGCTGCGACCTATGCCTCCGGCACGGTGCGCGCCCGCCGCTGGCACGGCGACGGCGACGTGCGCGGCTACCGTCCGCCGCGTGGCTGGACGGCCCGCGCCGACCTGACCGATCTGCATCCCCTCACGGGCCGCGCCTTGCCGCGCGCCGTGTGGTGGATCATCGAAACCAAGGAATAACGAGCCGCACCGGCCCCAAGCCGTGCCGCCTTGGGGCCGGTGGTCGAAAACTCCGGGCGCGGCGGTGGCCGCGCCCGGTTTCACTGCTCAAAGCCAAAACGCCCCATCGCCGCCTTCGGACAGGCGGCGATGGGGCCACGCACAAGGGCGCTCGTGCGCGAAATCCACGAAGCCAGCAAGTGTGGCGGCGCATCGCGCCGCCAACGATTCGACCGAGCCCCGCCGCAATGGGCGGGGCTGGTGTGGCTACGCCCCGGCTTGCTGCGGCAGGTTGCACGAAAGCGTGCCGTCCCCGACGCTGGCGGTTCGTTGTCTGTACGTCACGAAAGACGGTTCACCGACACGCCGCCCAGCCTCGCTTCTATGGAGCTTCCACACCACGCCTCAGTATGTGGCCGTGAGCTGCGGCAGGGGCGCTCTGGCCTTGTCGTCGGGGCATTGACCTGGCCCGCGTCAGGGCGCAAGCCGGTGCAGCCGTCACGCGGGGATGCCGAGTTGGCCACGTCTCCATTCGGGAGCGGGCGGCCTGTGCGTCCTTGTCTTGTTGTGAATCCTGGCGGTGGCGCGGCTGCGCCTTGTGCTTGATGGCCGCAACCTTGCAGCGAAAACAATTTCCCCTGCGCTGCGCGCATTCCTCGCGGGACAAATTCTTTTCGCTTCCAGGTTCTCCACGTTGTTGCGACCGCTGTGCGGTGCGACCAGCCCATCCCCCGCCGGCCGGATCACAACAAGGACGCACTGGCGCGACCTTGTTCAACCCGAAAGGAGAAACATCATGGCTAACATCGGCACCTTCACCGCAGAGAAAGACGGCTTCACCGGCACGCTTCGCACCCTGACGCTCAACGTCAAGGTCAAGCTGGTTCCCAACGACAAGGGCGACACCGAGAACGCCCCCGACTTCCACCTGCAAGCGGCTGGCCACGAAGTCGGCGCAGCGTGGAAGAAGACCAGCGAGGCCGGGCGGGAATACCTGTCCGTATCCATCGACGACCCTTCGTTCCCGGCGACGGTCTATGCCCGCCTGATCGAGAACGAGGACGGCACGCACGACCTGATCTGGTCGCGCAACAAGCCGAAGGCGGCCTGACAGCCGCTTACCGCGTCCCGCCCACTGCGGCGGGGCGCGATGCTGCTGATCGCAGCACCGCACGCGCAGGATTTCTGCTGCTGCCGCGTGCTGGATACGCCCGTCACGGCGGGCCTGCATGCGTGCCTTGTGGCTCGCAATCCGTGTCAACGAGCGGTGTGTGGCGTGTCGGCGCTGTAAGCGCCGCCGGGCTTTCGGGCTTCGCCCCGTGCCGGCAAGCCGTCACGGCCATCCGGCTTCAATCCCTCACGCCTTCGCGCCTGCGGCGCTGCGCGCTCCGCTTGCTGCAATTCAGTACCACACGCCAACGCGCTAAGGCGTGTCGGGCTCTTCCAATATCGCCCTGAGTTCCTGGCGCACCTGTGCCAGCAATTCATCAGCTTCGCGGGTGCTGTCACCGGCATAAGCCAATGTGAGCAGCGTGAGCGGATGCACTTCCATGACCTCGCACAGATCGGCCAGCTTCTGGATGGTTGGGCTTTTCAGGTCGCGCTCCAGCGTGCTCATGTAGGTGCGACTGGACACGTTGGAGAACGCTTCCTGGCTCAAACCACGCGCCTTCCTTACCGTCCGAATCGCCGCTGCCAATGAGTTCTTCGCTGCCACCTATGGTTTCCCCAAAAAACCAAGATGACAGCCCATTGCGCCCTATAGGACTACAATCTATAGTGTTCATTTGGTGGTGATGTTTTCCTTTTCCGTGCTTTTACGGAGATCCGCATCTGCGGATTTCCTCAGACCCAGGGAACCGCATCCGTGTCTTTCCTGACTTCCACCAATACGCCTTCGTGCCTCTCCGCTTTTGCGGCTTCGTGCGCTTGCGCATACGTGCATCCGTCCGCAGGCACAGATGCGCCTCGGCGATTGCGTGTGTTCGTGGAAGGGGCGCGGCCTTGACCACGCTTGTCACCGAGGAAGACCGGGTGCACCTACTGGCCCACGGCCTCACCCGCGCCGCAGGCCAGGAATGTGACCCGCTGCCCGTGGTGCGCCTGTTCACACCGGACGCACATGCGACCTGGCTATTGGCCGCGCTCGATCCGACCGATGGCGATACGGCCTACGGCCTGATCGACCTCGGGATCGGGATGCCTGCCCTGGCGACGGTGAAGCTGTCCGATCTGGCGTCCATCGTCGGGCCGCTCAAGCAGCCCGTGATACGAGATCGGTATTTCCAGCCGACGCGGCCGCTGTCGGAATACGTTCGACTGGCTCAGGAAAACGGTTCGATCACCGATTGACGCATTCCAGCGCGACCAGGCAAAAAGTATCGCATTGTGACTATTTCGGTCTTAGCCAAGACCTGGCAAGTCTTGATCCGCATGCTTGCACCAGGGTGGTGCGCTCCTGACCAAAACAGTCATGATGCCAGGCGCGAGATTCGGCACGGTGTTCAATGCTGCACCCCATTTCCGGGCGGTGCAGTCGTCGCATTTAGACGATTTCGGCAATGCACTGGAGCGAATCTGTCTTGACACCAGCAGTTAAAGCGTAACCCGAGTTTGATGACCACTTGATGGCGATTCGATAGCTCCCGCACAGCGGAATTGTGGCGACGTTCCCAGAAACAGGGAGGTTTCGCCATGACTGACCGCAGCAGCCAACACTGGTATCCCACGGCCGCGTATCTCTACACGCTGCACCTCGATGGCCCAGCGCTGGCTTGGGAGTATTTGCGCAGGAATCCAAGCTACCGGCGCGACTGGCTACGCCGGCGTCGCAAGCCTGATGCGGCGCAGGCCTGGGGCCTGCGCCTGCTGGAAGATCCCGGCCTGGATGCGCGCGACGCACATCCTGCTTGGTTCCCCGATCACGATGCCGTGGTGCAGCTATACCCCGACGCCGACCCACCACCCGATGCGCATACCTTCGAGTTCTGGCGCATTCCTGGGCGCAAGCAACTGACCCACGACGGCAAGCGCCTGGTGCTCGTATCGCATTGGCCAGGCTGCTGCGTTCGGCTGGCACTCGCACCCGACCTGGAAGATGGTTCGGCCTATCTCTACGCCACACGCGCCTGCGCCACGCCCTGTGCGCGCTACCGCACGCTCGCTGCGAAGCTGGATGCGCTATCTGCCGCAACCGTGGCCACGCCTGTGGCAACAGCCCGCTCCCGCCCCACGCCCGCCGCGCTGCTGGAACTGCATACCTTGCAAGCGCTCGACGCGACCCTCGCGGGAGCCTCCTTGCGCGAGGTGGGCGAAGGTCTGTTCGGCGCGGATGCCGTCGCGGCCGACTGGCACAAAGACAGTGCATTGCGTGCCCGCGTACGGCGGCTGGTACGCCGCGGCGATGAGCTGATGCACGGCGGCTACCGCCGACTAGCGCAGCTTCCAATGTTCCCGTCGCATTAGGGGGGACGTTTCTCGACCCGTGCGAATCGTCCCTTAGCAAGAAGCCTTGCTTTCTTGAGAGTGCCTCTATCCGGCCGCGTGGTGTGGCCGGGCTTGATGGAGGTACATCCCATGCGACCTGCTCCCTCGCGGCCTGCCGCCGCTGCCGTCACTGCGACCTCGCAGCCTCAACGCTACCTGACAAACGACGAAGCCGCCGACTACCTGCGGCTGTCGCCGCGCACGCTGGAGAAGCAGCGGGTGATCGGCGGCGGCCCCAAGTTCCGCAAGTTCGGCCGCCGCGTCATGTACGCGGTGTCCGACCTCGATGCCTGGGCCGACCAGCGCAGCTACGAGGCCACGTCCGATCCCGAATACGCCGAGCGCCACGCGGGCGACTACCGTGATGGCCGCTGATCGTCGGCGCGTGGGTGGCCTTCGCCATGTCCAGCCCGCCAGGGCAAGCCTTGCCGCAGCGCGAACAGCTCGATCTGTTCCGCGCGCTGCCGGGCGACATGGCGCCACGCGATTCCCAGGACTTGATGGCCTTTCCGTTCTTCTCGCTTGCCAAGTCGCGGCGCACGGCGCCGATCGACTTCCGCAGCGGGAACGTCACCATTCGCGTGGAAGGCACGCAGGAGCACGGCATCGCAACGATATGGGATGCCGACGTGCTGATATGGGCCGCCTCGCAGATCGTGGAGGCGCGCGACGCGGGCCTGCGCCCGTCGCGCTGGATACGCGCCACGCCTTACGAGATTTTGCGCTTCATCGGGCGCGGCACGTCCCTCAACGACTACCAGCGCCTGAAGGCCGCCCTCGACCGGCTGCAATCGACCACGGTGGCCACGTCCATCCGCGAAACCACGGGAAGGCGCTTGCATCGCTTCTCGTGGATCAACGAGTGGAAGGAACTCGCCGACGCCAGCGGCACCCCGCTGGGCATCGAGCTGATCTTGCCGGACTGGTTCTATGCCGGCGTGCTCGACGCCGCCCTGGTGCTGACCATCGACCCGGCCTATTTCCGCTTGAAGGGCGGTATCGAACGCTGGCTGTACCGCCTGGTGCGCAAGCATGGCGGGCGGCAGGAGCACGGCTGGCAATTCGACTTCCGACACCTGTACCGCAAATCCGGCAGCGCGGCCCGCTTCTCGGACTTCGCCTACGACGTGCGCGCCCTGGTGGCGCGGCAGTCGTTGCCCGGCTACGTCCTCGGCATCGAGCGGATGCCGGACGACAACACCGAGCTGCTGACCTTCCGGCCCGTGCCGCACGCGGCACGGGGATAACTGCGGGAGAACCTGTGGACGGCCTCGTGCTATCAGGAGTACCGGGTATCGTGCTATCAGGAGTACGACCCTCGTGCTATCAGGAGTACGAAAACGCCGGAAAGCCAACAACGGCGCGGGTTTGCGTTCCCTCTAACTTACCTAACAAGAAATACATAACTTTTAGTAGAAGCGCGCCGTTTCGGTGGACAACCACGAAACGGCACGGCCAGGCCGGCTTTCCAGCTCGGAGGGCCGCGCCATGATCTTCGCGTTTCTCAACCAGAAAGGCGGCGTCGGCAAGACCACGCTCGCCACGCACATCGCCGGCGAACTGGCGATGCGCGGCCTGCATGTCATCCTGCTGGATGCCGACCCGCAGGGGTCATCGCTCGACTGGACGCAGCGGCGTAGCCAGCAGGGCCTGCCCCGTCTGTTCAGCGCCGTGGGCCTTGCCCGCGAAACGCTGCATCAGGAAGCGCCAGAACTCGCCAGGCGGGCCGATCACATCATCATCGACGGCCCGCCGCGCATCGCCGCCCTCGCGCGTTCCGCGCTGCTGGCGGCCGAGCGCGTGCTGATCCCCGTGCAGCCCAGCCCCTACGACGTATGGGCTTCTGCCGAGATGGTCGCACTGATCCGCGAAGCACAGGTGTTCCGGCCAGCGCTGCGCGCGGCCTTCGTCATCAACCGGCGCGTCAGCACCACCATCATCGGCAGGGAGGCACGGCAATCGCTGGCCGAACAGCCGCTGCCCGCGCTGCGCTCGGAGATCCACCAGCGCATCGTCTTTGCCGACAGCGTAGCCGCTGGCCGGCTCGCCCGCGAAACCGCGCCCGACAGCGCCGCTGCCCGCGAGATCGCCGCGCTCACCGACGAACTGCTGCGGTGGCCGACATGACTGGGAAGCCACCACCACGCAGCAAGCGCGTCGGCATCGGTGCGCGTCCCCCAGCGAATCCGCACGCCGAAGCGTGGATTCGCCAGGGCGACGCAGATGCCGTGCAGAAAGGCGACCTCTACACCGCTCGACTGACGCTCGACATCACGCCCGCCATGCGGGCGCGCATCAAGGTGTCGGCCTTCACGCGAGGCGTGACCGTAGCCGAACTGCTGCGCGACCTGCTGGAGCGGGAGTTTCCCCCGGAGGGCACGCCGTGAACGCATCCGCTTCGACCGCCCACACCCCCAAAGCAAGTGCGCCCACGGCTGCGCCGCCGCCGGCGCCTTCGACACTCGCCGGCCAGGCCGGCAACGTGCCGCTGACGCGCGTGGCGCTGGCCTACATCGAACCGCGCTTCAAGCTCTACCTGCGCTTCGGCGAACCGGCGCGCACGCTCCAGCTCGACCGCTGGCGGCGCTGCGCCGTGTTCCTGCCGAACGCGGTTCTGTGCCGCATCCGTTGGCAGGCCAACGACTACGGCACGATCCGCTGGCAGCTCATGGTGATGCAGACCGCCACGCCGCTGGACGCCGTGCAGCGCATCCCCGGCGTGCAGCCGGGCGCGCGTCTGCTGCTGCACGCCGAAGGCGATGCCAACGTGCGCGCCGTGCTGGAACGCATCGACGGCATCGAGGCGCTGGGCATCGCAGCCGCAGACACATCGCCCGCGTACTGGCGCACGCTCGCGAACCGGCTCGCAGCGCGCTCGGCGCTACCCACATACACCGCAGAACGGCACGCCGCCTGGCTGGCCGGGAGGGCATTGCCATGACCACGATTTCCACGACCGGCCCCGTGCCGCATCCTCGCTCGCGCCTGCGCGCTCGCCTCGTGCTGGCAGGCTTCGCCACCGTCGGCCTCGCTGCGCTGGCCTGGGCGGCGTTCGTGCAGCCCCTGCCGCGAATGGCCTACAACCCGTCCGACAGCGTGGCGGTCGGTTGGTATCGCATCGAACCGTTCGACCCGCGCACCGCCTCGCGGCCACGTCCGCTGTCCGTGGACAGCATCGTGCTGATGCCGCTGCCCGACAGGGCCGCCATGCTGGCTGCGCAGCGCGGCTACCTGCCGACCCGCGTTCCGCTGCTCAAACGTGTGGGCGCAGTCGCGCCACAACACGTTTGCATCGTCGCCGGCCAGGTTCGCATCGACGGCGTGCCGGTGGCCGCCGCCCTGCCTGCCGACCGGCTGGGCCGGCCGCTGCCATCCTTGCAGCTTTGCCGCCGTCTCCAACCGGGCGAACTGTTCCTGTTGAGCGCGACCAACCCGGCGTCGTTCGACAGCCGCTATTTCGGGCCGGTCAGCGCGTTCGCCGTGATCGGCGTTGCGCATCCGATCTGGCTGGAGACACGTCCATGATGGCCGCCGATTCGCTGCACTTTGCCGCGCCTCTCATCGTGCCATCGGGCATGTCGTTCTACTGTTCGTCGCCGTGTCGTCGCGCGTGCAGTGCGGGTGCATTCGCACCGCACTTCGCGCTGCCTTCGGCGCAGCCGCCCAACGTGCAGGCGTCTTGCCTCGAACGCGCCTGGCCTGCGGCCATTGGCGTGTTCGCCGGCGGGCTGGCTGCTCGTGCAGCAGCGCCGCCGGGCCGCCGATGCCCGGAGCGGGAGCGAGGGGCAAAGGCGGAAGGCAAGACAAAAGGGTTCGGCACTCTGCCGCCCGCAAAGCCAGTCTGCACGTGGGGGTGGCGCGGCACGGCGCGGCTTCGCCGCCGTGCCGCGTGGGGCGCGAGGCACGCGCCGATGCAGGCATGTCCGCGTGCTTCGCACGCTCGGACACGCCGGAGCTTGCAGGGAGCACAGCCATGACCGACCGCGGCGACCATGATTTCTGGGTGCGCCCTGGCGCGCCGAAGAACCGAGGCAAAGGCCAGGGCCAGAGCTTCGTTTCCAAGGTGCTCAAGCAGGCTGGCAAGGCCAGCGGCGGCAAGTCGGCGGTGCGCCGTCCTACCGCTGGCGGGAGCGGCCAGCACGCCGGCCAGCGGCCCGGCTCACGGCTTGGACGCGGCCATACGGCGGCGCGCTTCGCAGGCGCAAAGCTGACCCCTATGTCACGGCGCGTGACCATCAAGACGCTGCTGGTCAACCAGCGCAACGCCAGTCCGCAGTCGCTCGCCAAGCACCTGCGCTACATCGAGCGCGACGGTGCCGGCCGGAACGGCGAGCCGGGCCGTGCCTACGGGCCGCAGACCGACGAAGCCGACCTCGATGCCTTCAAGGAACGCTGCCAGGACGACCGACATCATTTCCGCTTCATCGTCTCACCTGAAGACAGTGCGGAGCTGGACGACCTGCGCACCTACACCCGGCACCTGATGAACCGGATGGAGGCCGACCTGGGGACGCGGCTGGATTGGGTGGCGGTCGATCACTGGAACACCGACAACCCGCACACGCACCTGATCGTGCGCGGACGCGACGATACCGGCAAAGACCTCATCATCGCGGGCGACTACATCGCCCACGGCTTCCGCCATCGCGCCGCCGAGCTGGCGACGGAATGGCTGGGGCCGCGCACCGAACTGGAGATCCAGCAGACCTTGCAGCGCGAGGTGGAGCAAGAGCGGTGGACGAGCCTCGACCGCACGTTGCAGCGCGAGGCCGGCGAGGATGGCCGGGTGCAGATCGAACGCTTCAACGAACCCCGGCTGCAACGCCAGCGCCTGCTGCTGATCGGCCGCCTGCAACACTTGCAGCGCCTGGGCCTGGCCGACGAGGTGCAGCCCGGCACCTGGGCCGTCCATGCGGACGCGGAGAAGACCTTGCGTGCCCTGGGCGAGCGTGGCGACATCATCCGAACGATGCAGCGGGCCATGAGCGGCAAGCCTCGCGAGCTGGCGGTGTTCGAGCCGGGCGACGACGGCCGCACTATCGTCGGTCGCGTGGCTGCTAAGGGTCTGGCCGACGAGCTGCACGACCGCGGCTATCTGGTCATCGACGGGTTGGACGGCAAAGCCCACTACGTCGCGTTGGACGCCCGCGACGAGCTGGCGAACTATCCCATCGGCGCGGTGGTGGAGGTACGCGGTTCCGCCGAGGTGCGGGCGGCCGACAAGAACATCGCCACGCTGGCGAGCAATGGCCTGTACCGCACCGATCACCACCTGGCGATCGAGCAAGGCCGAGCCAAGCCCGGCCGCGACCCGCAAGAGGCTGTGGCGGCCCATATCCGCCGGCTGGAAGCCCTACGGCGGGCCGGCATCGTGGAGCGCGTGGCCGAGGGGTTATGGAAGGTGCCGGACGACTTGGCCGAGCGTGGCCGCCAGTACGACGCGCAGCGGCTGGGCGGCGTGGCGGTCGAACTGAAATCGCATCTGCCGATTGAACGGCAGGCCCGCGTCATCGGCGCGACCTGGCTGGATCAGCAGTTGATCGGCGGCGGCAAGGGACTGGGCGACCTGGGCTTTGGCGGCGATGCTAGGCAAGCCTTGCAGCAGCGCGCCGACTTCCTCGAAGAACAGGGGCTGGCCCAGCGGCGCGGGCAGCGGCTGATTCTCTCCCGGAATCTGCTGGAAACGCTGCGCAATCGGGAGCTGGCGCAGGCCGCCCAGCACATTGCCGCCGATAGCGGATTGGAGCATCGGCACGTCACAGACGGGCAGCGCGTAGCCGGCATCTACCGGCGCTCGGTCATGCTCGCCAGCGGTCGCTATGCGCTGCTCGATGACGGCATGGGATTCAGTCTGGTGCCTTGGCGGCCGATAATCGAGCCACGACTGGGGCAGCAGATCGCCGCGACTGTACGCGGCGGCGGTGTGTCATGGGAGGTTGGACGGCAAAGAGGTCCTGGGATTGGATCGGGGCCGTAGGCTGTCGTACCGAGTTAAGGTGTCGAGCAGCGTTTTGGCCCTAGCTTCTGTGCTCCGTTAAGACGACTAGTCTGTGCTTATCGACGACGCTGTGGGTGCATGGTTGCTTGCCAATTCCGGTGCAACTCGCAAACGCGCTGCCCCGACCTGAACTGCCCATTCAACGATCTGCCCGGCCAATATATCCGTGGCGACACCGAACGCGCTCACCACATCGGCCTCTCGCTTGCTGCCTGTGGCTTGGATTGCTTCGAAGCGTCTACTGGCAATAGCAGTCCGTTTGGCCGGATCGACCAGTTGCACATCGAGCCGAACCGCGGCGATCGCTTCAGTGCCGCGGTATTCGAGCTGGAACGCCCGCAGCGTACTGCGCAACTCCATATCGGCGCTCATTGGGGTGCTATCGGTAATCACGGAAGTCGACCGCCCATCGCGCATGAAGGCTTCGACGATTCGGTCACGCAGCAGCACCGGTGCGGGGTCGGCCCAACGCACTCCTTGCCAAGCCGACAAGCGACCATCGGGCTGCGCAATGAACAGCCGCTCCGAATCCAGGACGCGACTACTCTCAGGGGCGTAGACGCGCAGCGCCCCGGGTCCCGGAACGGCGCGCGGCGTACTCTCCGCCTGGGCGATGTGATAGTCGGGCAATTTGTAGGTGACCATTGGAGCTGCTTTGGGAAGCACACTGCACGCGGACAAGCCGAGTACTAGCGTCATAGTCACGGCAGCGACGGGAATCATCCTGGCGGAAGTGTTCACGGCTTGGTTTCCTCAATGTTCTCTCCACCGAGCAGGTATTGCGCCGGATTGCGATCCAGTCGGCGCAGCACGGTGTTTAGATTGGCCAGCGCCTGCTGGAGTTCGTGCATGGCAGGACCTGTGGCGGCCAAGCCCTGGTTCAGCGATTCCTGATTGTTTTGCAGTAGCGTCTCAACCCTGAAAGCGGCGCGTTCGAGGGATGCCGTTGCATCACGCGTGTTCACCATGATTTGCTTACCATCGTTATTTAGTAGCAGGTTGGCATCGCGAAGAGTGCTATTTGCTTGGCGCACGGCAGCTGTCGATTCTCTGCTTGCTTCGGTCAGATTGCTGATTAACGTCGCGATCTCGGCCCTCTGGTCAGCGACCGCGCCCGTGGTCTGTTCAAGATTCACCAGACTGCGGTGCACAAGAGCCAAATTCTCCTTCGACAGTAACTCCTGCGTGCGCAGCAAGATGCCGTTGAGTGTCGTCATGCTGTTCCCCTCACCGGAGACCAGGGATGCCATCGCCGAACGTGGTGCGAGGATCAACGGTTCCTCGTCCTCTCTCCGATCCAGCAATGGCACGTTTGGCCCACCGTCGCTCAACTCGATCACCGCGTTGCCGGTAATTCCCGTGATGACCAATTCAGCGCGGGTATCCTGCCGGACCGGGATGGTGGCATTGATGCGTACGCGCGCTATCGCCCGCCTTGGGTCTCGCGGTGAAAGAGAAAGTGCAACGACTTCGCCAATCGTGATTCCGCTGTACTGAACCTGGCTGCCGGGCGTAAGCCCGGTCACTGGCTCATCGAACATAATCCGGTAATACTGGTAATCGTGGTCGGAACGTGTGTCGCTGAGCCAAAGCGCGAAGCCAATACCAATCGCACCGAGCAGCACGACGAACAGACCAATGAATACATGATGGGCACGTGGTTCCATGATCAGACCACCTCGTTCTCAGAGTTTAAATATTGCGTGCGCCCAGCCCAATGCGTGCGCGACGGAAGAATGATGCAGATGCGGAGGGGTTTCATGGCTGCGTCTCTTGGCTGGAAGCACCAGTGGCCTGTGCGGCCGCACGGCCACGGGGGCCGTGAAAGTATTCCTGTATCCACGGGTGCTTGAAGCGCTCGACTGCCTCGATGCCGTCGTTGATGAGTACCTTCTGGTTCGCCAGGACCGCGACACGGTCGCATATGGTGTACAGCGTATCGAGGTCGTGGGTTACCAGAAACACCGTGAGGCCCAGTGCATTGCGCAGGGTCAGAATCAATTGGTCGAAAGATGCAGCCCCGATTGGATCCAGTCCTGCGGTGGGTTCGTCAAGAAACAGGATGTTCGCATCAAGCGCCAAGGCTCTCGCCAGTGCTGCTCGTTTCACCATGCCTCCGGACAACGAGGCCGGATACTTGTCTCCCGCTCCGGCAGGCAACCCCACCAAGCCCAGCTTGCTTCTTGCCAAACGCTCGGCAAGAGGCCGCGCCAGACCGACATGCTCGATCAAAGGAAGAGCGACGTTCTCCAAGACGGTCAGCGATGAATACAACGCGCCCTTCTGGAACAGAATGCCGAACCTTCGCTCCATACGCGCGCGCGCAAGCCATTGGGCTCGCAGTAGGTCGCGCCCCCCGATACGGACCACGCCCGAATGCGGCTTCTGCAGCCCGACGACGCTACGCAAGAGCACGGATTTCCCGGTGCCTGACCCTCCCACCACGCCAAGGATTTCCCCGCGCCGCACGTCCAGGTCTAGGTCCTGATGGACCTGCTGGGTTCCAAACCTGTTGTCCAGGCCGCGCACTTCAATAGCGTGTCGCACACCGTTGTCGGTGTCTTGCTTCACCGCGCTCACCAGCCCATCTCCATGAAGAACAGTGCAGCGATGGCGTCTATCAGGATCACCATGAAGATTGATTGCACGACACTAGACGTCGTGTGGTCGCCTACCGACTCAGCGCTACCGGCGACCTTGAACCCTTCATGGCAGCCGATAGCGGCGATCATCACCGCGAAGAGCGGGGACTTGCTCATTCCGACAAGAAAATGGCGCACCTCGATTTTTTCCTGCACGATGGCAAGGAACTGTGCGGGAGGAATTTCCAAGCTCAGTGCGCATACGGTGGCGCCGCCCGCAATGCCAGCCAAGATGCCTACTAAGGTGAGCAGTGGCAAGGACACAAGAAGCGCCAGCACGCGTGGCAGCACCAGTAACTCGATGGGGTCGAGCGCGTTGGAGCGAAGCGCATCGATCTCTTCATTTGCCTTCATCGAACCGATTTGGGCGGTGTACGCGCTTGCGGTACGGCCTGCAATCAATATGGCCGGGAGCAGCACTCCGAACTCGCGCATGAACGAGAAGGCGACCAGATGCACCGAGAAGATGCTCGCACCGAAGTTGGCCAGCACCGTTGCTCCCAGGAACGCCACCACCATTCCTACCATGAAGCTCAGTAGCGCCACGATGGGAATGGCGTCCACCGCTGATCGCTGGATTTGAGCGATCACCGAGGTCGCGCGCCAGCGACGCGGGTGACGAACGGTACGGCTCCATGTTTCGATGATCTGGCCCACGAACCCGGCCAGACCAAGACACGCACGACAGCCCTGTTCCAAGGTCAGGCCTATGCGTCCCAGACCGCGGAGCAGAGGATTCCCGCTCACCGCTGCTTTCTCCGTCTTCTGCTGATCGGTAGCAGCGGCGGCCAGCGCTCTCATTAGGGCGAGGCGATCCGAGGACAGATTTGGAGCTGCCTCCGGCCGGTCGAGTATCGAGTCTGGCCCGAGAATTTCCACCAGCAGAGCCGCGCCGGCGGTGTCCAGTCTCTGGACTTGCGTCCAGTCGAGTAAGGGAGTGGCGTACCCCTCGGCATGACTGATGCGGGCGGCGGACACGGATTTTGCCAGACTGGCGTAGTGCTCTATCGTCCAGTCGCCACCCGCCAGCCATTTGTGATCACCGCCGACCATGGCATCCTGCCGGAGCCAAGCCTGTGAAGCGTTGCTCATGGCTGCGTGTCCCGCCAAGCGCTGTCGATGCGCTCGATGCAGTTCGTGATCGCCGCTTTGGCATGACCCAGCAATGTGTACGAACCGGCGAACTCTTTAATGACGTTGCCGCGCTCGAAGCAACTGGCGGCAGCAACCCGGCGTCCCGTCCTTAAATCGACTGCTTCGAACTCTAGGCTGGCACCACCCGTCGTCACGGGTCCAACCAGCAGGGTCGTCATTGCATTGACTGCCCGATTCGGTGTCTGCAGTTCGGTGACCGCTACACGCACCCGAACCTGTCCCGCGCCACCTGGGGGGGCGGGACTTTTGCCTTCCTGGCGTTTCAGTTCGCTCGTCACATGGTCTAGCACTTCGCGCTGCTGCGCGTCATCGAGCCCATCGATGCGACCCGAGGCGGTCTTGATCTGCGCTTCTTCCACCACGACAGCGGCATAACGCTTGGGCTCGAATCCCGCTGCGCGGTACATCAGTACGTTCTCGTATCGTGTCGGCGATAACTTCTCGTAGTCGCCGAGAAATCCGGAGCGCGTCATGCTGTTGGTCGCGCATCCAGAGAGCGCGCCTGCTACGCAAAAAAAGATGCCGCCGCGGATCAATGCAGTTTTGCTCTTCATAATGGGTCTCCTTGATCAAACGAAACTAAGACAGGCAATGCCTGCTGCGATGAGGGCGGTGCCAGACCAGCGCGTTACCGATGCGACATCGCCTAGTAGGAGGGCGCCGACGCCCAAGTTTCCAAGTAGCCCGATTCCTGCCCAGGCTGCAGAGGCCGCGCTGATCGGAATCCGCTTGAGCGCGAACCACAAAAGTGCGCCGCTGGCCGCCATGCACGTCACTGCCACACAGAGGCCGACCCAGCGCATCGGACCGCCCGCCGTGATGGCCCGCAGGCCCAGTGGATAGCCCGCTCCTAGAACCCCTGCGGCAATGACAATCGACCAGGATTTCCAGATCAGCGGATGGGTGCTGAATCGCATAAGCCTAGCGAGACATACGCATGAAGCGTGGGTGCATACGAATTCTGAGAATGCGCAGCACGCGGCGGCTCGCAAGAGACTCATGAGCGATCTCCATGCGCGGTGGCGACACTCAGGTTCCACGGCCCAATTCGCTTGATTCCAAACAGGACTTCGTAAAGCAGCGGAATCAAGCCCAACGTCACCAGCGTTCCGAGTGCCAGCCCACCGATCATCGCGATCGCCATCCCTTTCCATAATGGTCCGGAGAAGAGCATGAGTGGCACCAGTCCCGAAATGCAGGTGACCTTGGTCATCACGATTGGACGAAGCCGTTGTATCGCGGCCCCAACCAAGGCTTCATGGCGTGGCAGGCCTTCCGCTAGCCCCTGGTCGATGCGTTCCAGCAAGAGCACGGCGTTGTTGACAATGATCCCGAACAGGGCCAGTACGCCGAAGGTCGCCATGAAGCTGAAAGGTGTGCCGGTCAGCTTCAGAGCCAATACCACGCCGATAAGCGTGAAAGGGATCGTCGCGAGGATCACACCGAGCTTGCGGAAAGAATTGAACTGCCATACGAACAGCATCAGCATCGCCAGAAATGCGAGGGGCATGTAGGTCGACAGCGCGGCGTTCGATTCGGCGGCTTCCTCGATCTCGCCGCCAAGTTCAACCGAGTAGCCCGCGGGCAGGTCCAGGGCAGCGACGCTAGGCGCCAGGCGGTTGATGATCTCCTGGGCGGTGTAAGAGGTGTTCTGTCCTTGCACGGTGATCGTGCGGATGAGATTGCGCCGTTGGATGACCGAGGGCTCGCTCGCGAGCGATACGTCTGCGACCTGAGCCAGCGTCACCGCTGGACCGCCGTTGGTGGGATAGATGAGCGTCGCGCCTACGTCTGCCGTGCTGCGACGCTCGCTTACGATACTGCGCAGGACGATCGGGACGGAGGTGTCACCGTCGCGAATAACCGAGATCGATCTGCCGCTGTAGCGGACATCCAGCCCGCCAGCGATGTCTTCAGTCGTCACGCCCGCCCGACGCGCGCGGTCCTGGTCGACCCGTACGTCGATGCGGCCAACGCGCGTATCCCAATCGTTCTTGACGTTGATGGTGCCGGGCAGCTTGCGCAGCGCTGCTTCGATTTTGGACGCGGCCCCCAACAATACCTCCTCATCCGGACCGCTGACGCGATAAATGGCAGTCCCTGACTCGGTCGCACCGAGCGAGAAACGCTTGGGCTCGGCGCGCACGTCGCCATGTGCTTGCGCAAAGTAGCTGCGGGTGCGGGCGAGGACGGCGTCGATGTCGCTCTTCGGCTTCAATGTGACAACGAAGTACGCGATGTTCGATGCCGGCAGTGGTGGATTCAGGCTAAGGATGAAGCGCGGGCCACCATCGGCGACGTAGCCGATGTGATCGGAGACTTCTGGATTGATGTTCGTGTCGCCCAGCCAACCACTGATCTGCTTCACGCGGGCGAGCGTTTCGCGCGAGTCGGTACCGGGGGCGAGCTGCACCGGAATCTGGAACTGAAGCCGGTCGGACTTGGGCATGAAATCGTACGGCAGGGTGGTGAAGCCATACAGCGCAATGGCAAGCGCCGCGATCATCGACGCTACATAGACCGCCTTATGGTGGAGCACCCACTCCAGTACGCGCCGGTAGCCACGGTAGAAGCGGGTGTCATAGGCGTCGCCCTGCTCCTGCTTGTGATGGGGTTTGGCGAAGTGGTAGCACAATAGGGGCGTGACAGTCAGGCACAGCAGCCACGAAGCGAACAACGTCAGTGCCAGCACGACCACGAGATTGTGCAGATACTCGCTCGTGGCGTTCTGGCCAAAAAAGAACGGCGAGAACACGATCACGATCACGAGCGAGGACGTGAGCAGCGGAATGGCGAGCGTGCGGCCCGCCTCGAGGCAGGCATGCTTACGATCTTCGCCACCGGCCAGGCGGCGTTCGATGTCTTCGGCAATCACAATGCCGTTGTCCACCAACAAGCCGAGCGCAATGATGATGGCGCCCATCGAGACGTTCTGAAGCTCGATGTTCATCGCGCGCATGACGATGAGTGCACTGAGGATCGTCAACGGCACGATCATGCCCACGATGATCCCGGTGCGCCAACCGAGAAATAGCACGACGACACCGAGGACGACGATGATCGTCTCCATCATGACGTGGTTCATTTTGCCCATCTCGTGCTTGACGACATCGGCCTGGAAAGTGACGTATGACAGATCGAAACCCGCCGGCAGCAGCTTCTCCTGGTCTGCAACCCGTGCTTTGAGCGCTTTTCCGAACTGCTCCACGTTCTGACCGGAGGCCATCGAAACCGCCATGACGACAGCGGGCTGGCCTTTGTAGATGGCAGCAGATTCCGGCGGATCGGCTGGCCGCACACTCACCTGCGCCAGTTCACCCAATGCGATCGTCGGCACGGGCGCCGTACTACTTTGCGGTCGTGGCAGCGTGATCGGCATTGCTCGCAGGGAGGGAGCGTCACGCACTTCGCCACTGACCGCCAAGGTTGCATTGATGCCGCCGACAACAATTTGTCCACCCGAAGCGACGACGTTCTGTTTGACGAGTTGGTCGATCACCCCCTGTGGTGTCAGCTCCAATCGCGCGAGCCTAGGCCGATCGAATTCGAGATAGACGCGCTCTTCCTGCAGGCCGTAGAAAGTGATGCGCTCAATACCAGGCACGGTGTACAGGCGGTCGCGCATCTGCTTGAGCGCGACGCGCATCTCGCTCATGGAGTAACCTGGTGCAGTGACCGCAATCGAGGCAACCGCGACGCGGCCGAAGTCTTCGTCGACGAAAGGCCCCATCGTGCTCTGTGGTAAGGCATCCTTCGAATCGGCGACCTTGGCCCGGACGCGCTGCCAGATCGGTGCCAAGTCGGTGTAGCGGTCCCAGATCGTGACCTGGATCATGGCGCTGCCTGCGCGCACGGTGCTCGTCACGCGCTTGACCTCTGCCAGTTCGCGCAAGCGCTCCTCGATCGGCCGGGCAATGAGTTGCTCAACGCGTTCGGCGGGCAGCCCCGGGTTCAACGCCGTGACCATCGCATCGCGGACCGTGACAGTCGGCTCCTCCTGAGAAGGAAAATTCAGGAAGGTCGCGATGCCGGCGACGAAAATGATGAGCGCTACAAAGTAGGTAAGTCGACTGGCGCGCAGCGCCATCTCGGTGATCTTCATGATGAAGTAACCTGGTGGATCGCGTTAGCGCTTGGTCAATTGAGTGGTGGCTTCCAGTGGTGTCACTGGCTGTCCATCGGTGAGCCATCCTCCTCCGGCGGCAACCACCGTCTCGCCGGGCTTGAGTCCAGCGAGGACGCGCGCGCTGTCTCCTTCCTGTACCGGCGTGAAGCGCACCGCGCGACGGTGCACCTTCTTATCTTCAGGGGTGTAGACGAAGACGGAAGCCTCGCCCGGCTTCGTGCCGAGCACCAGCGAGGCATAAGGTATGGATACAGTCTCGGGCCGAGAGGTCTTGGAGGTTGCCGCAGGTGCGTCGAGCACGACCTGTACGGGAATACCTGGCCGAAGTGCGCGCGCTTGCGCGTTATCTTCAGGCACTAGCACCACGGGTAGGAGCGAGCCATTTTCGGCGCGCAGACCGACACGACGTACCACCGCTCGGATTGGTTGTTCGGCTCCGCTCCAGCTCAGTTCTGCGCGTTGGCCGACATCTATGTGAGGTGCCTGTGTAGTAGACGCGTTCGCGATGATCTCAGTGCCACTGCGCACGCCGTCGACCTGAAATACCGGCGCACCAGCAGCAATGTCGGTGAACGCCAAAGCCAGCTTTTCCGCCACGACACCATCGAAAGGAGCGACGATCATCGTGCCACGTTGTGCTCGTTCGGCCAGGCCAAGCGCCGCCTTGGCAGTGCGCGCTTGACCCTCTGCGACCGCTAGCTGCGCCTTCGCGCTCTCGAACGCAGCAGGGGAGATGACTTCGCTTTCGAGCAACCGGCGCTGTTGATCTGTCTGTACACGTCGATCCATCAGGCCGGCTTCGGCGGCCGCCAGGGATGCTTGCGCTTGTGTCACGCGAAGCCGGTCAGGTTGCGCATCAAGTTCTGCCAGGACTTGGCCGCGGGAGAACCGTTCACCCACGTCGACGTTCAACTTGGCGATCCGTCCTCCTGTTTCAAATCCTAGGATGCTGCGCTCGGTTGCTCGCGCCGAGCCAGTCAATTCGATGCGAGAGCTATGCGGGAGATCCGACTGCGCGGCGGCGAGCTTCACTGCGCGCGGAGGCTCGGATACGGTGGATTGCGAGTTTCCGCACCCTGAGAGCAGAGTCGAAATGGATAGTGTGCAAGCAACCGCCAAGGAGCGCGGTGCGCACGCGGTCATGACACCGCTACGGACGCGACTCATGTGCGTCCTTTTGCCGGGACAAGTTCGAGATGGCCCGAGGCGAGATCCTGGAGCGCCCGAAAGAAATGCCGCCGCTCTGCGGGTGCGAGTATTGGCAAACCCAGAAGATCGGCGAACAGGGCGCCATCCAATGCCAGCATGATGAGTGCCGCGGTCTCGGTGCCACGCGGGGATCGACGCACGCGTTCGTACTGCACGCGGTACCACTCGCGCAGTGGGTCGAGAAGTGTTGGATCTTCCGCAGCTGCCGCGAGCAGCGCTGCGCCCATCTTCTGCATCTCGTCGTCGGGCATCGCTTCCACCTGGCTCGACAGCCAGGGGTCCGGATCTCCGGCAAACCTGCGCTCGTGATTGGCTTGTACCGCGTCGAACGCCCGGATCATCTCGTCGATCAGTGTCACGAACAAATCGCGTTTGGTCTTGAAGTGATAGAGAAACGCCCCTTTGCTCAACCCGGCCCGCACAACGACGGCGTCCAGTGTCAAGCGACTGGCACCTTCCTCCAGCACCAGTTCGCGGGCGGCCTGCAGGATGCGGTCGCGAGTTCGCTGGGCTCCTTGCTGGAGGCCGGGCTGCGCATCGGCGCTGCTATGGGCAGTGGACGGGGGGGGCAACTTTGTTTTCGCGCGGGGCGGCATGGTCGTGCTCCAAAAAAGCTTGAGTCATATACAGTCCAGACGGTATAGTAGAAGCCATACAACAGTCCGTCAAGACTTTTTCGGAGCGCAAGGAGCTGCCATGTCTCAAATTCTTGAACGCTATCGCCTCATTGCCATGATTTCTCCGCTACTGCTTCTTGCGGCCTGCAGCCATGCCCCGCACTCTGCCGATCCACCTCGCCTGGATGTACCGGCCCATTTCTCAAATGAAGAGGGAGGTGAAGGCATCTTGGACAAATCGTCCCGCCGTACTCTTCCCGTCGATTGGTGGACGGCCTACGGCGATCCGCACCTCAATGCCTTGGTCCGGGCGGCGCTGGAGCGCAATACCGAACTGACGATTGCGCGAGCGCGCGTGGACGAGGCATCGGCCGCCACGCGGCGAGCACGGGCCTCCCTGCTCCCCTCGTTGTCCGCGGGCACGCAGGCAACTCGAGGACGCGACTATTCAGAGAACGTTGCAATCGGCAATGATGGCCGCGCCACGTTGTCCGCATCGTGGGAGGCAGACCTGTCGGGACGGCTTTCGCAGGCAGCAGAAGGTGCGCGCCTGGATGCGGTGGCAGCCGAACAAGCGTGGGTTGCCACGCGGTGGCAGGTCGCGTTTGAAACAGTGTCGGCGGCTGTGCAGCAGCGCCAAGCCAGTGAGCTCGAAGCGCTAGCCGCGGCGCGGCTGGCATCCGCAGAACGACTCGTCTTGCTGATGCAACGGAAGTTCGAGGCCGGACAAGCTACCGGCTTCGACATCGAGCGTACCCGCGCCGGCGTCGTCGCACTGCGCGTGGAGCAAGAGCAACTGCGGCGTGCGCGCGGCGAGGCGACGCATGCACTCGATGTACTAGTGGGACAAACGCCCGGAGCGCCTGCAGCTTCCCCAACTCTTGCGTCGCTCGCCGTCCCGGACTGGACACCGACACGCATACCTGCGGACCTGCTGAGTGAGCGGCCCGACGTGCGCGCCGCCGAAGCGAAGTTCGCCGCCGAAACCGCGCGCTGGAACGCAGCCGAAGGCGAACGCTTCCCCAGGCTGGTGTTGGACCTGAGCGGCGGACGGCAGCGCGTAGAGAGTGTGGGAACCCGCATCACTGGAAACATTTTTTCACTTGGGGCCGGGGTGTCGTTGCCGATCTTCGATGGTGGCGCGATCCGTGCCGGCATCGAGACCGGAGAGGCGCGCAGCCGAGCTGCCCGTGCGGAGTTCGAGCGCACTTTGTTGAGTGCTTTGCAGGACGTAGAGAACGCATATCTCGGTTGGCATACGCAGCACGCAGCACTGGAGCATCAGGCCGAGGGTGTCGCAGTCGCGGAGCGTCAGCTCGATCGCAGCCGACGTCTGTTCGAGGCGGGACAAGTGGACGCCACGGTGGTGGCCGAGGCTGAGGCCGGGGTGCTGTCAGCGCAGGCTTCGCTGATCCGCACGCGGGCCGAGACAGCCATGCAATGGGGCGTCCTGGCAAAAGCATTATCCGGCTCTCCTGTTTGATCGCAGAAACATGCTGGAGCAGCTTGCGAAGGCTAGCTAAATAGCGTGACGCAAGGCGAAGGTGGTGAGGCCTGAGTGATGAGGAATGCGAACATGGAAATTCGACACCTGCGCTACTTTCTGGCGGTGGCAGAGGAGCTGCACTTTGCCCGAGCCGCAGAGCGCCTCCACATAGAGACATCGCCGCTGTCGCGCGCCATCAAGGAACTTGAGGAAGAGTTGGGCGTAGCGCTATTTGCGAGAACCACTCGGAGCACCCGCTTGACTCGTGCGGGCAGGCTCTTCTTTGAGAGCGTGCCGCGTGTCTTCGCAGCTTTGCAGCAGGCGCGCGACAGTGTGAACGCCGCAGCCAATGGCTTTCATTGCCAGCTCCGTATTGCATTGTCTGATGGAATCACGCCATCGCGCCTGCCTGCGTTGTTGGCGCTCTGCCGGCAGGAAGAGCCGGAAGTGGAAGTTCGCTTCTTCGAGGTGCCTTTGGCACAGCAAATCAAGGGATTGTGTGGCGAACTGTACGATCTCGGCTTCGCTCAATCGGATGAAGTCGGCGAAGGCATCATCGCCGTGCCGGTGTGGAGTGACCCTCTGATGGTAGCTGTGCCCGCACGGCACCCCTTGCTATCCCACAAACAGATTCCCCTAGAAGAGCTGTTGCGGTATCCGCTGGTGCTCTGCGACGCGGTGGCGTGTGAGGGCCATGCTCGGCAAGTTGAACGGGTGCTACGTCGCGTGGACATAGAGCCACTGATTGCCGAACGCGTGACTTCCAGCGATCTAATGATGGTCCTGGTTTCGGCGGGACTTGCACTAGGCCTCACAGGAGGCGCGCATATCACAGCCAGCAGGGAACAGGGGGTGGTCGCACGGCCGCTGACTGGACGTTCGCCAATGCTCACGACCTATCTACTACGGCCGGCCAGCGAGCCGTCAGAAATGCTGACTCGCTTCATGGAACGCGTTCATTCGATCAAATCTCCAGATGCCAAAGGTCGGCGGTAAACCATCACACAATCTCCCAAAGAAAATTAACCATGAAGAAGATTGCTCTCATATTGCTTTCCTCGACATTGGCAGCCTGCAGCCCATCTGGGAAACCAGATAAAGCCAACCTTCCGACAGTCGATGAATTAGCGCTCAATCCTGAGCGTCTGAAAGAGTTGCGCAAGCAATGCAAGTTGGATCGACCAATGCTGGGCGACCAACTATGTAACCGGGTTGCCGAGGCTACGCGAAAGCGCTTTTACGAAGATGGCGATGTGCCCCACACCACGCCTAAAGAGCCGCCGAAGTTCTAAGCTGGTGGTCATGCCGGAGTATGTATGCCGGATATGAAAAATTTGAAGGAGAATCGCAATGGGTTGGATCTATCTTGTTTTGGCTGGATTGTTTGAAATCGGATGGCCGGTCGGGCTGAAAATGGCGCAAGAGCCAACATCGCGTTGGAGTGGGGTCGCAGTAGCCGTCTCTTTCATGACAATTAGCGGCGCCTTCCTATGGCTTGCTCAGCGTCAGATACCGATTGGGACTGCTTATGCGGTGTGGACGGGTATCGGAGCGGCGGGAACTTTCTTAGTCGGAATTCATTTCTATGGCGACCCAACCTCCCTGATGCGATACCTTGGCGTGGCGTTGATCATCCTGGGCGTTATCACGCTCAAGTTATCGAGTTGATCGCTAGCTCCATTGGTAGCGTAGTCGCTAGGCGACCCAGCTCCCAGAGTGGATCGGGCGCTGGGAACTCGTACGGTCACCTCCTCTCTCTAGTCGCTATGTGACGAGCTTGCCGGCGCCTCGGGAGAGTTCGAGCCAGTGCGCGTAAGGCGGTGGGAGCACCCATTCCGGGTGGCTCCACCTTCAGTGCCTGCGCCAAGGTGACCTGAGTACGAACTTTGTAGCCAGTCAGGCAGTGAGTTCGGAGGGGATGCTATCGGATTGGATCCAGTTGCGCCGGATCGTCGCCGGCGGTTTGTAAGCATGCGCGCTATGCGGCCGCTGCTCGTTGTAGAACTGTCGCCAACGTTCGATCAGCACCTTCGCTTCGGTCCGACTGCGGAACCATTCGCGGTTGAGCAGTTCGTCGCCCATCGTTGCCTGCGAAGTCAGGACCAGCAGAATCCTGAGGGGAGTTCTCATCATGGTTTTCTCCGTTCAGACGCTTGGGATCAAGCGGCCGGAGACCACTACGCCTGCTTGGCTTTGCGCGCTGCATCGACCAAGCTGTCGAGCCAGTCCTGATGGCCGTTGATCATCGGGTTGGGTTTGGCGTTGTGCAGCTCCTCGGCCGGTTTGCCCTTCTGAGTTTCCTGCGTGAGGATGCGCACGCGCCTGCCGTCCAGGTTCTCAACCAGCCAGGCGTGATGCACATCCAGGCGCGTATCTGTGCCTTCCTCGCCGGACCAGCCGTGCCAGGCCACGCGGCCGGGTTGCCCATCCGCAGGTGGCACGTATTCGTTGCACTGCCCCTCTACCGGGAAGCCGAAGGTCTCGAAGTAAAACCGATCGCCGTCGGCCAGTACCGGGCCTTTGCCGTCATGAAAGCACACGTTAGCCGAGTTGGCGTAGTAGCTTGGCCACAGCGATGGTGTGACGAGTAGAGGCCATACGTCGGCCGCGCTCAAGCCGGCGGCGATGATCTCATTGGAGGCGAAATTCTCAGTAAAGCCCGGCGTGTAGCCTTCGGGCCAGAGGATGGCGTTCTGTTGCTTGCTCATATCGAAGCTCCTTCACAAAATGTCGATGACGCAACAGGGGTGGCTGCGTCATTCAAGTGGTCATGGAGCAAATCATGAGCCTCCATCTGCAATAAGTGAAATCCTAAGTTTCTATTTTTGATATCATAAAATATGATATCAAGGCCTAGGTTCTGCCATCCACCGACTAGGCTATCTCGCAGCGGCGCTACGAAAGGGCGCGTCTCCAATTGAGCCGACTGATTGCTTATTTGTAGTGCGAGGTAGAGTTGTGCTGAGCATGACGATAGGAGCGATCTTGCCTACTTGTTGTTAGCACAGGAAGTGAACAGCAGTGCTCGTATCCAGCGATGTGCTGGATCGTGATGGGTGCGTTCGTGCCAAGCAGCCGTCTTGGTGAACCCCGGTATCTTCACCGGCGGCAGGGAGATAGCCAGCTTGTCCATACCGGCGACCAAGCGGCTCGGCAAGATCGCAACCATGTCACTGGCACGCAGGATGTCTGGCAAGATCAGAAAGCTCTTGACCGACAGTGTGACGCTGCGTCGTTTGCCCAACTGTTCTAGCGCATCGTCGGTGACGCCGCGGAAACCTCCACCATCGTAGGAAACAAGCGCATGGTCGAGAGCACAGAACTGTTTAACGGTCAGCTTGCGCCCCATAGCCGCAGGATGGTCTTCCCGCAGGACACACACATAGTGTTCCTTGAACAGCTCTCGGGCATGCAGATTTGGCGGAGTGATCTCTGGCGTCAGGAGGGCTAAATCGATCTGACCGCGCTCAAGCTGGTTCTGTAGCTGCCCGCTCTCGACTGGCACTAATGAGACTCGTACACGCGGTGCGTGCCGTTTAAGTGCCGATAGAAATGGGACAGCAACGGCACGCAGCGCATAGTCCGTCGCGGCGATGGAGAAGGTCAGTTGTGCGGTGGCCGGATTGAAGGAAGGTGGCTGGAGCAGCGCGTCGATTTCGGCGAGCACCTGCTTGACAGGCATCCCTAGATCCAGCGCCCGCTGCGTTGGAACGATACCCCGCTGCGAGCGCGCGAAAAGCGGGTCACCGAAGCTCTCGCGCAACCGCGTCAGCATGCCACTCAAGGCCGGCTGGGTTAGTCCCAGACGGGCCGCCGCCCGTGTCACATTGCGTTCGTCTAACAATGCGTCCAGCGCCTTGAGCAAGTTGAGATCCATACTCTTGATATTTTTCATTTTTATTCCAATCTTAAATATCATCGTTTTTCATGATATCTAAATATTGCCTATGAGTGGAAGCAAGGCCCATTGACGGCTTTTTTTGGGTAACTTGCTTGGAACTCTGTATGCGCCGCAGTGCGCTTTCGCTTGCGGCGCTTTTCTTTGACTCGCCACCGCGCTCATTCTTTCTTTTCCCTCGACCATTGTGCTGCGAACGGTCTTTGACCGGCACTAGCCCAGAACCGATCCTGACGCCTGCGACACCCCCTGTGCAACGCTTTCAATGAGACACCAGCGCAGGAGAAATCGGAGGACAGGTCATGCAAGGGACGAACGTTCTGTTCGGCCAGATCGCTGTGGTAATCGGCATCGTGATCGCCGGCGTCTGGGGCGCCACACAATGGACAGCAGCGACCCTTGGCTATCAAGTACGCCTCGGATCGCCCTGGTTCGATCTTCTAGGTGTACCGGTTTATCACCCGTGGCGCTTGTTCGAATGGTGGTTCTTCTTTGATGCCTACGCGCCGCACGTCTTCGACACAGGCGGTGCGATTGCGGGTGGTAGCGGTTTGTTCGCTTTACTCGTCGCCATCGCCATGTCGGTATGGCGTTCTCGGCAGTCGCGGCTGGTTACGACTTATGGTTCGGCACGCTGGGCCGATGCCGTCGACATCCGCAAAGCTGGACTGACCCTCCCGGCGGGCGTCTTCCTCGGCCAACACGACGACCAATACCTCCGACATGAGGGGCCGGAACATGTCCTGAGCTTCGCACCCACGCGCTCGGGCAAGGGCGTGGGCTTGGTGGTGCCTACGTTGCTTTCGTGGCCGGCGTCCGCCGTCATTCACGACATTAAGGGAGAGAACTGGAAGATCACGGCGGGCTGGCGTTCGCGCTTTTCGCACTGCCTGCTTTTCAACCCCACCGATAGGCAGTCGGCCGCCTACAACCCGCTGCTTGAAGTCCGGCGCGGCGCACATGAAGTGCGCGACGTGCAGAACATCGCCGACATTCTGGTTGACCCTGAAGGTGCGTTAGAGAAGCGCAATCATTGGGAGAAGACCAGCCACGCGCTACTGGTCGGTGCAATCTTGCATGTTCTGTACGCAGGCGAGGACAAGACGCTGCGCGGCGTCGCCAACTTCCTCAGCGACCCGGCGTGTCCGTTCGAGCTGACGCTGCACCGGATGATGACGACGAAGCACCTGGGCGATGCGCCTCACCCGGTTGTCGCATCCGCTGCCCGCGAAGTGCTCAACAAGTCGGACAACGAGCGATCGGGCGTGCTCTCCACCGCCATGTCGTTTCTCGGCCTGTACCGCGACCCGACCGTGGCCGAAGTCACATCGCGCTGCGATTGGCGCATCGCCGACCTGATTTCCGCCGAGCACCCGGTATCGCTCTATCTGGTGGTGCCGCCCTCCGACATAAGCCGCACCAAGCCGCTGATCCGGCTCATCTTGAACCAGATCGGGCGGCGGCTGACCGAATCGCTCGACGGCAGCGATGGCATCGCGCGCCGGCACAAGCTGCTGCTGATGCTGGACGAGTTTCCGGCGCTGGGTCGCCTCGATTTTTTCGAGTCCGCGCTTGCCTTCATGGCCGGCTACGGCATCCGCAGCTTTCTCATCGCTCAAAGCCTGAACCAGATCGACAAGGCGTATGGGCAGAACCATTCCATCCTCGACAACTGCCATGTCCGGGTGACTTTCGCCACCAACGACGAAAGGACGGCGAAAAGGATTTCCGAAACCCTCGGCACCGCCACCGAGCTTCGCGCGCAGCGCAACTACGCGGGCCACCGCCTCGCTCCGTGGCTGGGGCACCTGATGGTGTCGCGTCAGGAAACTGCACGTCCGCTGCTGACGCCCGGCGAGGTGATGCAGCTTCCACCTGAGGACGCCGTAGTCATGGTGTCCAGCGTTGCCCCGATCCGCGCGAAGAAGCTGCGTTACTACGTCGACGCCAATTTCAAGGATCGCGTCCTGCCACCGCCCGTGCTCGCAGTCGGGAGGTACGCCGACGCGCCGCCAGCCCGCCCCGACGACTGGAGCGGCTTGGCGATCCCGGCCGTACCTACGGCGCCGACCTCGGTATCCGCCGATGGTCCGGGCGGCACCGATGACGGCGGCCCGCGCCGCCAGCTCGAACTCTCCGAAACCGTCGCCTACGAGCCCGAGTTGGACGCGTGTGCGAACGACCTGGAGCTGCTCGATGACGACGACCTGGCGCTCCCGCTTCCCGGCCAGCTCGACCCGGCCATGCAGCGCACGGCCCGGCTGGCTTCTCTCGACCCCAACGACGGAATCGACCTATGAGCCAATACCGCCTCAATCTTTTCATCCAGCCCGAGCACGCCAAGCGCCTGGATGAACTTGCCGCCAAGAAAGGCGTGTCCAAGTCCTCCATCGTCGCAGCGGCCTTGGCGTCCTGGCTGTCACCCGATGCGGGCGACCAGCGTGAGGCCGCCATTGCCAAGCGGCTGGATCGACTGTCGCGGCAGACCGAACGCATGGAGCGCGACCAGAACATCCAGATCGAAACGCTGGCGCTGTTCATCCGCTATTTCTTGACCATCAGCACGCCGGTGCCAGAAGCCCACAAGGACGCGGCCCGCGCCCAGGGCAAAGCGCGCTTCGAGCAGTTCGTCGAGCAGTTGGGTCGCCACCTGCTGCGTGGCCGCAGTCTGGTGCGCGACGTGGTGGAGGAACTGCACCCCGATCCGATGCGGATGGATGACGCAGCAGCGATGGCGTCCGCCGATGAGCGAGCTGCAGAGCGTGCGTCATGAGTGCCGTTCCGCAGATTCCGCCTGAATCTCGCTCATCCGCCGCGGCGTCCCAGGATCGCCGCATCCAGATGCTGCGCACGGCGATGGGGCCGCTGATCGCCGCTGCGCTCGAAGATCCGGATGTTGTGGAAATCATGCTCAACCCCGATCGCACCCTGTGGGTGGATCGGCTGTCGTCGGGTCGCTCGCCGCTGGGCGTGGAGATGCCCGAGGCCGATGGTGAACGCATCATCCGCCTGGTCGCCGCGCATGTCGGCGCGGAGGTGCATCGCGGCCAGCCGCTCTTGACCGCCGAGTTGCCGGAAACCGGCGAGCGTTTCGAGGGCATCCTGCCTCCGGCCGCCCCGGGGCCAGCCTTCGCGCTACGCAAGCGGGCCGTGAGCATCATCGGCCTGGATCGCTACGTGGCCGACGGCATCCTGACCGCCGGGCAGGCCGAGTTCCTGCGCCGCGCCGTGCGCGAGCGGCAGAACATCCTGATCGCCGGCGGCACCAGCACCGGCAAGACCACGCTGGCGAACGCGCTGCTGGCCGAGATCGCCGCCACAGGCGACCGCGTGCTGGTGCTCGAAGACACCATCGAGCTGCAATGCGCGGCCCGCGACCATGTGCCGCTGCGCACCCGCGCCGGCGTCGTCACAATGACCGAGCTGGTGCGGGCCACGATGCGCCTGCGGCCTGACCGCGTGATCGTCGGCGAAGTGCGTGGCGGCGAAGCCCTGGACTTGGTGAAGGTCTGGGGCACCGGCCACCCCGGCGGCATTGCCACCATCCATGCCGGCTCCGCCTTGGGCGCACTGCTGCGTCTGGAGCAACTGATCCTCGAAGTGGCAGTGAATCCGCCCCGCGCCCTGATCGCCGAGGCGGTCAACGTGGTGATTCACATCGCAGGCCGTGGCCGCAAACGTCACGTCGAAACCATCTCCCGTGTCGTCGGCTTCGACGGTGCGGGCTATCGCCTGACAGATGCGCTGGAAACGCCGTTTCCCGAGCTGCCGCCGGTTCCTCTTGCAGCCGCTGCCGCTGCGCCTTCCTCGACCCCTGACCAACCTGGAGAACTGCCATGACGCACGTTGATGCTTTCCGTCTTTCCGTAAATCCTATTTCTCGCCTGTCCAGCATGGCGCGGCTGCGCCACCTGGCCCGTCCCGCAGGGCAAGGGCTGCTGCTGGCCGCGCTGATGCTGTTGCTGGCGGGCACGGCGCAGGCCGCCGGTTCCTCGATGCCGTGGGAAGGGCCGCTGACCTCCATCCTCGAATCCATCCAAGGGCCAGTCGCCCGGATCGTGGCGGTGATCATCATCATCTCGACGGGGCTTGCGCTGGCGTTCGGTGATACCAGCGGCGGCTTTCGCAAGCTGATCCAGATCGTGTTCGGCCTGTCCATCGCGTTCGCCGCGTCCTCGTTCTTCCTGTCGTTCTTCAGCTTCTCCGGAGGGGCCGTCGTATGAGTAAGGCCACCGATCTTCCGGGCTTTGAAGTGCCGCTGCATCGCTCGCTGACCGAGCCGATCCTGCTGGGCGGTGCGCCGCGCACCGTGGCGATTGCCAACGGCACGCTAGCCGCCGCCGTCGGGCTGGGCCTGCAACTGTGGATTCCCGGCGTGGTGCTCTGGATCGTCGGCCACTCGCTGGCCGTATGGGGTGCGCGCGTCGATCCGCAGTTCATGCAGGTCTTCGCGCGGCATATCAAACACCGCCCGCTTCTGGACGTGTGAGGGGAGGACGCCATGCTGAACCTTGCCGAATATCGTCAGCGCCCGGCCTTGCTTGCCGACTGGCTGCCCTGGGCCGGGCTGGTCGCGCCGGGCGTTGTGCTGAACAAAGATGGTTCGTTTCAACGCACGTTCCAGTTTCGCGGCCCCGACTTGGACAGTGCGACACAGGGCGAGCTGATTGCCACGTCGGCGCGGCAGAACAACGCGCTTCGCCGTACCGGGTCTGGCTGGGCCTTCTATATCGAGGCCGAGCGGATGCGGGCATCGAGCTATCCGCAATCCTCCTTTCCCGAACCACTGTCCTGGCTGGTGGATGAGGAGCGACGCGCGGCGTTCGAGGAGTCGGATGGCCATTTCGAGAGCGTCTATCACTTCACGTTGCAACACCTACCGCCGCAAGAGTCTCGCGCCCGTGCGGCTGGGATGCTGTACGAGAACCGGCCCACTGAGGGTGTGGACTGGCGTGGTCGGCTTGATTCCTTCGTGGCAGAGACCGATCGCGTGTTCGACCTGCTCGATGGTGTGATGCCGGAGATTGCCTGGCTGGACGATAGCCAGACGCTGACCTACCTGCATGCCACAGTCTCCACGCGGCGCTATCGCGTCGGCGTGCCCGACGTGCCGTTCCATATCGACGCACTGCTGGCCGATGCCGCGCTGGTCGGCGGCCTGGCGCCCATGCTGGGCGATCAGCACCTGCGCGTGGTGTCGGTACGAGGCTTCCCGACCTCGACCTGGCCGGGGATCTTGGACGACCTCAACCGCCTGGGCTTTGCGTATCGCTGGAGTACGCGCTTCCTGTGCCTGGACAAAGCCGAGGCGGAACGGGAATTGGGGCGCTTGCGGCGCCAATGGTTCGCCAAGCGCAAGAACGTCATCGCGCTGCTGCGCGAAACGATCTTTCAGCAGGAAAGCCCGCTGGTCGATACCGATGCCAGCAACAAGGCCGCCGACGCCGATGCCGCCTTGCAGGAGCTGGGCAGCGATCAAGTCGCCTTCGGCTACCTCACCGCCACGGTGACGGTGCTCGACGCCGACCCGGCCGTGGCCGACGAGAAGCTGCGCATGGTGGAGCGCGTCATCCAGGGCCGGGGTTTCGTGACCATCCCCGAAACCCTCAACGCAGTCGATGCCTGGCTGTCGTCCGTCCCCGGCAACGCATACGCGAACGTGCGTCAGCCCATCGTTTCGACGCTGAACCTGGCGCACATGATGCCGATGTCAGCGGTATGGGCTGGGCCGGAGAAGAACGAACACCTCGATGGCCCGCCGCTGATCGTCACCCGCACCGATGGCGCGACGCCGTTCCGGCTGGTGACGCACATCGGCGACGTGGGGCACACCCTTGTCGCCGGGCCGACCGGCATGGGCAAGTCGGTGCTGCTCGCCATATTGGCCATGCAGTTCCGGCGCTACTTCGGCTCGCGGATCTTCGCCTTCGACATGGGGCGCTCGATGCGCGCCACCATCCTCGGCCTTGGCGGTGAGCACTACGACCTCGGTGCCGATGGCGGCATCGCCTTCCAGCCACTCGCGCGAATAGCCCACGAGGGCTACCGCACCTGGGCCGCCGAATGGGTGGAGGGCCGGCTGCTGCACGAAGGCGTGACGGTCGGCCCGGACGAGAAGGCTGCCATTTGGTCGGCGCTGCGAAGCCTTGCCGGTGCGCCAGTGGAGCAGCGCACCATGACCGGCTTGTCGGTGTTATTGCAGTCCAACGCGCTGCGCCAAGCGCTCGCGCCCTATGTGTTGGGCGGCGCCCACGGCAAGCTGCTGGACGCTGACCACGACCGGCTGGGCATGGCCGACGTGCAGGGCTTTGAGATGGAAGAACTGATGCACAGCCCCGCCGCCGTGCAAGCAGTGCTGCGCTACCTGTTCGCCCGCTTCGACGAACGTTTTGACGGCGCGCCCACGCTGCTGATCCTCGATGAAGCGTGGCTGTTCCTCGATGAGCCGTCCTTCGCGGCCCGCATCCGGCAATGGCTCAAGACGCTCAGAAAAAAGAACGTCAGCGTCATCTTTGCCACGCAGTCGCTGGCCGACATCAAGGACTCGACCATCGCGCCAGCCATCATCGAAAGCTGCGCGAGCAGGATCTTCTTACCTAACCCGCAGGCCACCGAGCCGCAGATTCGCACGATCTACGAAGGCTTCGGCTTGAACAGCCGCCAGATTGAGATCGTGGCGACCGCACAGCCCAAGCGCGATTACTACTACCAGTCGCGCCTCGGCAATCGCCTGTTCGACCTCGACCTGGGGCCTGTCGCGCTCGCATTCGCGGGCGCATCCACCCCTCAAGACCAACGCGATATTGACCGCGTGCTGACGCAGGCCGGCGCTCCCGGCTTCGCCGGCGCGTGGCTGCGCCATCGCGGCCTCGGCTGGGCCGCCGACCTGCTGCCGTCCGCTCCGGCGGCAGCTTCCTTTCTCGCTTCTCAACCGCTGGAGGTTTCACCATGAAGACCAAGCCCCGTTTGCTCTCTGTCTCACTCGCTGCCGTGCTGTCGGTATCGCTGCTGGCCGTGCAGCCCGCATCCGCGCTGACGGTGTTCGACCCGTCCAACTTCGTGCAGAACACGCTGACCGCCGTGCGCACGCTGGAACAGATCAACAACCAGATCAACCAGCTTCAGAACGAGGCGCAGATGTTGATGAACCAGGCCAGGAACCTGGCAAATCTCGACTTCAACATCGTCAACCGCCTGCGCTCGACGCTCGCCACCACCGAGCGCCTGATCGCCGAGGCGCGCGGCTTGGCCTACGACGTGCAGAGCATGGATGCCACGTTCGCCCGCCTGTACCCGGAACAGTACGCCGCCACCATCAGCGGCGACCGCATGGCACAGGACGCCCGCGAACGCTGGCAGAACACCTTGAACGGCTTGCACACCGCGATGCGGATGCAGGCGCAGGTGTCGCAGAACCTCGCCCAAGACGAAAGCGCGCTGGCCGATCTCGTGAGCCAGAGCCAGTCGGCCACCGGCGCGCTGCAAGCGATGCAGGCGACGAACCAGCTCCTGGCTTTGCAGGCCAAGCAGTCGATCCAGGCGCAGCAGCTCCAGATCACGCAAGACCGGGCCGCTTCACTGGAACTGGCGCGGCAAGCGGCGGCTATGGAGCGCGCCCGCGAAGTGCGGCGGCGCTTTCTGGGCACCGGCACGCCGTACACGCCGCAGTCCGTCAACTTCTATAACAACTGACCGGAGGCGGCCATGCGATGCGCTTCCGTCCTGATGGCCGTGCTGCTGACCGCGTGCGGCCAGCAGCCGGCCGAGAACCTGGCCGACGCCCTGGCCGCAGATCCGGTGCGGCTCAAGGCGTTGCGCGGGCAATGCGCGGCCGACCGGCAGGCCGTGGGCGAGGATGCCTGCCGCGCCGCCGCTGAAGCCTTCCGGCGGCGCTTCTTCGCCGGCCATACCGGGCCGGATGAATACAACTCGCTGGCTGAACTCCCGCCGATTCCGCCGAGCTTCGATACGCCCGCAGATGAATTGCCAGAGGGCGCCGTTCCGCTCACTCCGCCCGAGGATTCGCCATGAACGACGTGACCATCATCGACCGTTTCCTCGATACGTTCTCGCGCTACATCGACTCGGGCTTCGGCTTATTGCAGGGCGAAGTGGCATTTCTCACCGCCACGCTCATCGTCATCGACATGACGATCGCTGGCCTGTATTGGGCCATGAGCCACGCCACCGGCCAGGGCGACGACGTGATCGCCAAGCTGCTGCGCAAGGTGCTCTGTGTCGGCGCGTTCGCCTACATCATCGGCAACTTCAACTGGCTGGCGAGCATCGTGTTCCGCTCGTTCGCCGGCTTGGGAATTACCGCTACCGGCTCGGCCATCACGATGGAGAACTTCCTTCAGCCGGGCCGGCTGGCGAAGACCGGCATCGACGCAGCCGCGCCGATTCTGGAACAGATCGGGGACATGGCTGGGTTCCCCGAGGTGTTCGTGAACATCGACCCTATCGTGGTTCTGTTCATCGCCTGGCTGGTGGTGATCCTCTGCTTCTTCGTGCTGGCCGTACAGCTTTTCATCACGCTGATCGAGTTCAAACTGACTACGCTCGCCGGCTTCGTCTTGATCCCGTTTGCACTCTGGAACAAGACCTCGTTCCTCGCGGAAAAGGTGCTAGGCAACGTGGTGTCGTCAGGCATCAAGGTCTTGGTGCTGGCCGTCATCGTCGGCATCGGTTCAGGCCTGTTCGCCGAGTTCCAGGTGCATCCCGACGAACCATCCATCGACCACGCGCTGGTCGTGATGCTGGCCTCGCTCGCGCTGCTGGCGCTGGGCATTTTCGGCCCCGGTATCGCCACCGGCCTGGTGTCCGGTGCGCCACAGCTTGGTGCGGGCGCGATGGCTGGTGCTGCGGTCGGGGCTGTCGGCACCGGCGTTGCCATCGGCGCCGCCGTAACGGGCGTGGGCGGCGCCGTCATGGCCGGGGCACGAATGGCCCCGGCGGCCGCAAAGCTGGCCGGTGCCGGTGCGCGTGCCGCGACTTCGGCGGCCGGCAGTGCCCGATCGGCGTTCCAGGCCGGTTCCGCTGCGGCCGGCGGCGGTGCCAAGGGCGCGGCGGCTGGCCTCGGCAATGTCGCCAAGACTGGCGCACAAGCCGCAGGCCGCAGCGTCACCTCTGGTGCTTCCGCTGTTGGGCAGAAGGTGGCCGACTCCTTCCGCGCTGGCTGGAACGGCACAGAAGCCGGCAGCGACGGTGCTGGCCCCGGCCAGACCGCAGACGGCACCGCAGGCTCGCAGAAGCAACAGCAACCGGCCTGGGCCAAGCGGATGCACCGCCGCCAGCAGGCTACCCATGCCGCGACCACTGCCGCCCACACGCTGCGCGGCGGCGACGGCGGCGGCTCCGGGCAAGGCCCGAGCCTGCGGGATTCCGATACCTAACCTTCAAGGAGAACACCCATGCGATTCAAACGACCGCAGGTGCGCTACGCCGATACGCCGCAGCCTGCCACCCCGTATCAAGCCGCCGCCCAGGTGTGGGACGACCGTATCGGCTCCGCCCGCGTGCAGGCGAAGAATTGGCGCCTGATGGCCTTCGGCTGCCTAGTGCTCGCGCTGTTGATGGCCGGCGGCCTGGTGTGGCGCTCGGCGCAGTCCATCGTGACGCCCTATGTCATCGAGGTCGATCAAGCCGGGCAGGTGCGCGCCGTGGGAGAGGCCGCCACGCCGTACCGGCCCGGCGACGCGCAGATCGCGCACCACCTGGCGCGCTTCGTGACGCTGGTTCGCTCGCTGTCCATCGACCCCATCGTGGTGCGGCAGAACTGGCTCGATGCCTACGACTACACCACCGACAAGGGCGCGGCGGTGCTCAACGACTACGCCCGCACCAATGACCCATTCGCCCGCATCGGCAAGGAATCGGTAACGGTGCAAATCACCAGCGTGGTTCGCGCGAGCGACACGTCTTTCAACGTGCGCTGGACAGAGCAGCGCTATGTCAACGGTGCGCCCGCCGGCACCGAACGCTGGAACGCCGTGCTTTCGACCGTCCTGCAAACCCCGCGTACTGAACAGCGCCTGCTCAAGAACCCATTGGGTATCTACGTCAACGGCCTGTCATGGAGCCGCGAACTGGATTCTTCCGAAGGAGCCAAACCATGAAACTTCGTTTCCGCCTTTACGTTGTTCCTTTGACGCTGCTGGCCCTCGCGGGCTGCGCCTCGCAGGGGAAGCCGCCGCCATCCATCTCGCTCGACGAGACGGTGCTGGCCCAGCCGTTGCCCGAACCGCCCAAGCCCGTCGAAGTCGTCGCCGTCCCTGAACCGCTGGCGCTGCCGGCGCAGTTGAAGCCCCTGCCGGAACTCGATGAGGCCCCCGTTGCGCCGGAGCCGGCCGACGAAAAGGTGCGCGTTTCCCGTGCCAATGCAGAAGCGCGTATCGCGCCTACCCGTGAGGGCTACGTCAACGCGATTCAGGTGTGGCCGTTCACCGATGGCGCGCTTTATCAGGTCTATGCGTCGCCGGGGCGCGTGACGGTGGTTTCGCTTCAACCGGGCGAGGAACTGGTAACGGTCGCCGCCGGCGATACCGTGCGCTGGATCGTGGGCGACACGTCCAGCGGCGGCGGGGCCGATCTGCGCGTCAATGTGCTGGTCAAGCCTATCCGCTCCGGTCTGAAAACCAATCTCGTCATCACCACCAGTCGGCGCACCTACCTGCTGGAGCTGACCTCGACCGAGAGGGCATGGATGGCGTCGGTGTCCTGGGACTATCCGAAAGACCGAATGCTCGCGTTGCAGCGCCAGGCGCAGGCAGCGCAGGCAACAACGCCTGTCGATACGGGCCTGTCGCTGGACAAGATCCGCTTCCGCTACGCGGTATCGGGCAGCAACCCGCCGTGGAAGCCTCTGCGCGCCTTCGATGATGGAGAGAAGGTCTATATCCAGTTCCCGCCGGGCATCGCCCAGGGCGAGCTGCCGCCGCTGTTTGTCATCGGCGCGCAGGGCGACGGGCAACTGGTGAACTACCGTTTTCGCTCGCCGTACTACGTCGTGGATCGCCTGTTCGGCGCGGCCGAACTGCGGCTGGGCGGCGATGGCGGCGACGTGGTGCGGATCGAGCGCACCGATGGTGTTGCACGGAGGAACTGACCATGAGCCAGGATGACACTCCCGACCTTGCCGCGCCGCAGGCGGACAAGGTGGCGCCGGAGGCAGTGGCGCTGCGCGCCCAGCCGCGTCCAGTCACACGCCTGAACCGGCGCTCGCTGGCCATCCTTGCCGGCGTCCTAGCGGTCGCCGTGCTCGGCGCGCTGATGTGGTCGCTGCAACCTCATCGACGCAGCACAGGCGAGCAGACCGAGCTTTACAACGTCGATCGCGTGTCAAAGTCGGAAGGACTGGATGCGCTGCCGACGGACTATTCCAAGCTGCCGCCGGCGTTGCTGCCTGCCGTTCCCGAACTAGGGCCACCGCTGCCGGGCGATCTTGGCCCGGCTATCGTGAAGTCGCAGCAACCGGCGACGGCTGCCTACGCGGCCCCCGGTCACGACCCGAACGATGCCCTGCGAAAAGAAGCCGAGGCGGCCGCGGCCTCGTCCGTGTTCTTCCGCTCGGGTGGGCAGAATGCGGCGCCGGTAGCGCAGACACAGGTGGCCGCTGCGCCGGGCTTCGCCGCCAATGCGGCGTTTGACCCGCTGGCGGCCGGGCCGGCCTCCACGGCGGCCCAACCTGCTGACCCGACAGCGGTGCAAAACCGGCAAGACCAGAAAGAGGCTTTCATGAAAGCTGGCCCCACTGAAACCCGTAATTCCGGCAATCTGACTCTGCCAATTTCGCCGTATCAGGTTATGGCCGGAACAGTGGTCGCAGGTGCCTTGGTGACGGGCATCAAGTCGGACTTGCCCGGCGACGTGATCGCCACGGTGACGGAGCCGGTCTATGACACAGCCACCGGGCGCTTCCTGCTGATTCCGCAGGGTTCGCGCATCCTGGGCAAATACAACAGCCAGGTCAGCTACGGGCAGAGCCGCGTTCAAGTCGTCTGGAACCGGATCATCCTGCCGGACACGTCTTCGCTCACGCTCGACAACCTGGCCGGCACCGACCCAGCCGGCTATGCCGGGCTGGAGGACGATGTGGACTACCACTGGGGCCGCATCTTTGCCGGTGCGGCACTCACCACGCTGCTGGGCGTCGGTGCCGAGCTGGCCGCGCCGGAGAACCGGCAGGATGGTGATCGCGTCATCATCGCTGGGCGCGACAGCGCGCAGGACAGCATCAATCAGGTCGGCCAGGAGATGACCCGGCGCAACCTCAACATCCAGCCGACCTTAACGCAACGGCCGGGCCTGCCGGTTCGCATCATCGTCAACCGGGATCTGGTGCTGCGGCCGTACCAGCCGCTGTTCTTCAACCGGGGGACTTCACGATGAGCACGACCAAGAAGCTGCGGCTCGGCCCGCTGCCGAAGACCGAGAGCACCAAGCTGACTTTCGTTTGCCCGACCAGCTTGAAAGTCGACCTCGACCGCTACGCCGCGCTACACGCGCAGGCGTATGGCGAGGCCGTTGATGCGGCGACGCTGATCCCGCATATGCTGGAAGCGTTCATGGCGGGGGATCGAGGATTCAGGAAGGGCACGGCGACCCGCAGCACACCACCGAAGCCGCCATGATTGCACCGCATGCTATTCAACGGCATCCATCGAACGCGCAGCCCAGGCTGCGCGTTCTTCATTCTGGATGCCGCCGAGCCTGTTGGGCTATGATGATGCGACAGGCCCGCCGTTCCTCGGCAATCCAGCACTACACAGTGCGATGCGGCTTTCTCTCCCAACGCTCCTATGTCGCTCCTAGCCGACAACGCCGCTCTTCTTCTAAGCGGCCCCGAAAGGAGCTAACCTACTGTCCCATATACGGTTTCAAGTCCTTCTTGATTTGCGCGAAAGAATTGACACCGGCACTTTTTTGTTGGGCGTCGATCATGTGCGGTGCCCGGCTGACGCACGGGCAGGCGCGGCGGTACGATCACGGGATCGCATGCACGACAGAGGAGCGACATGGGCATCCGGATCATCCAGCTCGGCACGCCGCGCGCGGCCGGCGAAGGGCTGCGGATCGGCACGGTGCGGCGGCCGCCGCGCGGTGTGCCGAAGGCGGAATTCGCGTCGCGCAACTACTATGATGTATGGCTGCCGACGCTGTCGCCGAGCCCCGAACTCGTCGCGCAGGCGCAGGCCGCCGAAACCGACGCCGAATGGAAAGCGTTCAAGCGTCACTTCCGCGCGGAGATGACGCACGGCGATCCGGCGAAGGTGCTGGACCTGCTGGCCGCGCTGTCGGCGACCACCGCGCTGTCGATCGGCTGCTACTGCGAAGACGAGGGCCATTGCCACCGCAGCGTGCTGCGCGAGCTGCTCGCGGAACGCGGCGCGGTGATCGAGCCCGACGCGGCCTGACGCGGCGTCGCGCGGCCGCGCCGCGCCGCGATCGTGCGGTGCAGCGAACCGGTTGACGTGGGTCAAGCGCGCGGCCGCGCGCGCCACTATGCTCTCGTCATGGAGCCATCACGACGATGACAGGCCGACAGATGCACATTACTTTCCCGCCCGAGCCGCCGGAATACTGCGCGCGCGATCTGGTCGTCGCGTTTTCGGCGCTGGTCGACGGGCGTTGCGTCCAGTGCGCGGTCACGGCCGAGGCGCTGGAAGACCATTTCGGCGCGCGGTCGCTGCTCGAACGCGATCTGCTGCACGCATTCGACGCGCACCGGTCGGCAATCGAGGCGATGGCACGGCGAATGCTCGAGGAAATCGGCGGCCGGCCGGTGCTGCTGCACAGTGGGCACTTCCGGCTCGAAGACTGATACCGCAGGAGGGCGCATGACACTGCAGGGCAACATTCACGAACGCGACTGGTCGGTCGAGGTGGAGACGCGCCCGTGCGAATCGGGCGAGTTCCGCTGCCGCGTGTCGGTCGAGCACGGCGCCGGCGCCGCGCGGTTTCATCATACGTTCGAGCACAGTCACGCGTATCCGACGGAGCGCGAGGCGATGATCGAAGGGCTGCGGGCCGGCATGACGTGGATCGAGATGAAGGCGTCGCAGACCTTCAACGTATGAATGGCCCCGCGCCAGCCAGGCGCGGGCAGACCGTCGGCCGGCCGCGATCGAATCCTGCGCGCCGCGCGATGGGAAACACGTGCCGCCTCCATCGCGAGGCGGCCGGCACATGCAAGGCGGTCGACGAGCGGGCGGCCCCGTCAGGAGACACGACATGGGCGTGGGCATGCAGATCGCCTGCCTCGGATTCACGGTTTCGGCAGCGGTCGAGGCCGAAGCCGGCGCGCAACTGGTGCGGCTCGAACGGTTTCGCGCGTTGATCGACGGCTGCCATCTCGTGATCGACGCGCGCACGGTGGCCGATGGCGCGTGCCTGTACGACGTGCGGCTCGACCTGGTGATGCACGACGCGACGCTCAGGTCGCTGCCGCCGTGCGTCGGCGTCGACGTGGACGATGCGCTGCGCCGCGCGTTCGCGCAGGCCGAACAGGCGCTGATCGCGTGGCAGGCGGGCGCCGCGACGGTGGCGCTGCGCGACGCGGCGACCGGCGATGCGATCCGGTAATGCCGCGCGCCGGCGCGCCGGCGCCGTGTGTCAGACCCGTGCGAGCGCTTGCGCGTCGATGATGCGCACGCGCTTGCCGCGCGTCTCGACGAGCGCTTCGCGATGGAACCGCGAGAACATCCGGCTGACGGTTTCGAGCTTCATCCCGAGATAGCAGCCGATTTCCTCGCGCGTCATCCGCAGATTGAATTCGGTCGCCGAATAGCCGCGCGCCTCGAACCGCGACGACAGGTTCAGCAGGAAATGCGCGACGCGCTGCTCGGCCGACATCGTGCCGAGCAGCAGCATCTGGCTCGACTCGCGGACGATCTCGCTGCTCAGCATCTGGTAGAGGAAGTGCTGCATCGGCTTCATCTCGCGGCACGCGGCTTCGAGCGCGCCGAACGGGATGATGCACACCACGCTGTCCTCCAGCGCGATCGCGTCGCAGCAGTGCTGGCCGCCGCCGATGCCGTCCATCCCGAGCGTTTCGCCGGCGATCTGGAAGCCCGTCACGTGCTCGCGGCCGTCGCGATGCATCATCACCGTTTTGAACGAACCCGCGCGCACTGCATAGATGCTCTGGAACGGATCGTCGGTGCGAAACAGCGCGTCGCCCTGGCGCACCTGTCGCGTCGTGCAGATGATCGCGTCGAGGCGGCCGTATTCGGCGGCCGTCAGATGCGGCGGCAGGCACATCGAGCGCATCGCGCAGGCCGAACAGCGTGCGGCCGGATGCTTGGCGGCGTCGGCGCGCGCGACCGGGCGCAGGGCAATCGTTGGCCGGGGTACGACGGACACGTCGGCGGCGAAGGCGGTGGCGGTGGACATGAGTCGCTCCGGCTCGTCAGGGGCGGCGCACGCGAGCGTGCACCAGGGATTCGATGACACGGCATGCGGCGTCGAATTCGACGGTCTTGTCGAAGAAGTAGTCGGCTCCCGCCGTCGCGCATGCCTCTCTGAATGCCGGTGCCGAGTGGTTCGTCAGTACGATCGTGACGATGCGCGGTGCGGCCTTCGACAGCATCCCGATCAGGTCGAGACCACTGCCGTCCGCGAGCCGCACGTCGACGATCACCACGTCCGCGCGACTGCTACGGATATGCGACCACGCGTCCTGGCCGTCTTCCGCTTCGCCCACGACGGCAACGCCGCGGATCGCGCCGACGAGCAGCGCGATCCGCTGGCGAACGGCGACGGCGTGATCGACGAGGAACACCCTGAGCGCGGCGGGTGACAGGCTGGCATTCATGCCGGCAGTATCGTGTTGCGCCGCCGAAATTGAAATCGGCCGAATTGGAACTTCGTGTAGGCCGCTTCGACGCGGTGTAGGGCATTTCCTACACCGCGTACGGGAAATCGCCGGGACGATGCGGCTGCGGCGATGCCGCGCGAGCGGCTGGAATGGTTGCGCGGCCGGATCAGCCGGCGCGGCGCGCGGCCAGCGCGTCGCGCGCGGTGCGGCACGCGGCCAGATCCCACGCGGCGCAGCCGACGCTCTTGAACAGCAGCGGGCCGCCGCGGGCGAAGACGCCGTTCAGCACGTCGGCGAGCGATGCGACGTGCTGCCAGTCGACCCGCGCGACGATCAGGTCGCCGGCTTCGTGGCGCGCGCCGGCCGGATCGTCGACGACGAGCCGGCTGCCATGCACCGTGTTCGCATCGATCTCGGCGGCATCCGCGGTGAACGCGCCGACGCCGACCACGAGACGGCCTTCGCGCGCGGCTTCGCGGTAGACGGGCGTGCGACTGGTGGTCAGCGTGACGACCACGTCGATCGCCTCGGGAATCGCGTCGCCGTCGAGCGGCGCGAGCCGCGGCGCATGGGCGCGATGAGCGGCGCAGAAGGCGGCCGCGCGCTCCGCGGTCGTGCCGCGCACGTGCAGCCGCGCATCCGGAAAGATGGCCGCGAGCGCTTCCGCGTGATTGGCCGCCTGCTTGCCGGTGCCGATCAGCAGGATGTCGCGCGGCGCGGCGCCGTGCAGCGCCTGGATGCCGAGCGCGGTGATCGCCGCCGTGCGGCGACCGGTGACGGTCGGGCCGTCGAGCGCGAAGCGCATTTCTCCGGTCGTCGCGTCGTACGCGGTGACCTGGCCGAGGATCGTCGGCAGCCCGCGCGCGCCGTTGCCGGGGCACACGTTGACGAGCTTGTGGCTCGCCAGGTCGCGGGCGCTCGACGGCATCGACAGCATCACGCCGCCGCCTTGCAGCGGCACGACCAGGCGTTCGGGGCTGACGATGTCGCCCGCCGCGTACTCGGCGACGGCTTGCTTGAGCGTGGCGAGCAGCGCCGGGTAGTCGAGCAGCGCGGCCGTGTCGGCCGCGTCGAAAACGGGAATCGGGGAAGAGGCGGTCATCGTGTACGTCGTGGGCGTCGGTGAGCGTGAACGGCGGACGCATGCCGCGCCCGCCACAGGTCTGCCGGATACCGTGACACAGGGCAGTGTGGATCGAATCTATACCACTTGCTGGCGCGCCTGCAACCCAGAAAATAAAGCGCTGTGGGGATTTTGGTTCTAATATCTGGCCAGAAGCGCGCCGCTGCCGTGCCGCCCGCGCGGCTCCGGTATAGTGCGAACCCATTCCAGATCCACGCCCTCGAACGGGCAGGAGCCATCCGATGATGTCCGCGCGTCCCGACTCACTCGAAGGCGGTTTCCGCCCGCTGCAGATCTACGAGCAGGTAGCCGAAAAGATCCGCGACGAGATCCGCGCGGGGCGCTACGCGGCCGAGTCGCGGCTGCCGTCCGAGCGCGAGCTGGCGGCGCTGTTCCAGGTCGGCCGGCCGGCGGTGCGCGAGGCGCTCGGCGCGCTGCAGAACGAAGGGCTCGTGTGCACGAAACGCAATTCGGGCACCTACGTCGTCGCGGCGCCGCTCGACGTGCTCGCGCAGCGCGGCGATCCGCACACAGCGTCCGAGGCCGACTTCAGCCCGACGTCGACGCTCGACGTGCGATTGATCCTGGAGCCCGCGATCGCGCGCCTCGCGGCCGCCCATGGCCGCGCCGACCCCGGCGCCGAACGCTATCTCGCGCAGATGGAAACCATCACCGACGTCGACGATCCGCACCAGCGCGCGCTGTGGAACGAGAGCGACCGGCTGTTCCATCGGCAGCTCGCGCTGATGACCGGCGATGCGCTGATCGTGAAGATCGCGGACGAAGTCGCGAAGACGATGGACCAGCCGCTGTGGAAGCGGCTGAAGGACGACGGCATCTACGACGCGGGCCGGATCCGGCTCTACGTGTCCGAGCACCGGCTGATCTACGAGGCGATCGTGTCCGGCGATGCCGATGCGGCTGCGTTCTATGTCGAACAGCACATCCGCCGCGTGCGGCGCGACATCGCGCCGAAGTGACCGGCCTGCGCGCGAAGTCGTTCTGGTCTTCAATATGACCAAAATCCCGACAATTATTTTGAAATTGCTTGCGATGTGACCACGTGTGTCCTACATTGGTTTCACACAAAACCAATCAGGAGACATCATGCGACACTTCTTGACCGCGCTCTCGGTGGCTGTTGCCGCCGGCGCGCTGACTTCCGCGCACGCGCAGGAAGTCGTGATGATCGGCCATTCGGCGCCGCTCACCGGCCCGCAGGCCGCCAACGGCAAGGACAACGAAAACGGCGCGCGGCTCGCGGTGGACGAGCTCAACAAGGCCGGCATCAAGGTCGCCGGCAAGGCCGTCACGTTCAAACTGGTTTCCGAAGACGACCAGGCCGACCCGAAGGCCGGCGTGCAGGTCGCGCAGAATCTCGTCGACAAGGGCGTCGTCGCGGTGCTCGGGCCGTACAACTCGGGCGTCGCGATTCCGGCCTCGCGCGTGTATTCGACTGCCGGCGTGCCGATCCTGCCGGTCGCGTCGAACCCGGCGCTGACGAAGCAGGGCTTCAAGAACATCTTCCGGATCGGCGCGAGCGACGAGCAGCTCGGCGGCACGATGGCCACGTTCGCCGCGAAGACGCTGAACGCGAAAACCGCCGCCGTGATCGACGATCGCACCGCGTACGGGCAGGGCGTCGCCGAGCAGTTCATGAACGTCGCGAAGGCGAACGGCATCAAGATCGTCGACCAGGAATACACGAACTCGTCGGCCACCGATTTCCTCGGCATCCTCACCAAGATCAAGGCCAGCAACCCCGACGTGATCTTCCTCGGCGGCTATGCGGCGCAGGGCGCGCCGATGGCCAAGCAGATGAAGCAGCGGGGCTTGCGCGCGAAGCTGCTCGGCGGCGACGGCATCTGCTCGGCCGACATGGGCAAGGTCGCGGGCGAGGCCGCGTCGATCGTCTACTGCGCGCAGGGCGGGGTCGCGCTCGAGAAGACGGCGGCCGGCCGCGAATTCCTGAAGAAGTACCACGACGCCTATCACACCGATACGCAGGTCTATGGCGTCAACTACTACGACGGGATGAAGCTGCTCGCCGACGCGATGGTCAAGGCCGGCACGACCACCGACAAGGCGAAGCTGAGCGCGCAGCTCGCGAAGTCGAACTACGCGGGCGTCGCGGGCACCTATTCGTTCGACGCGAACGGCGACCTGAAAGGCGCGCCGACCACCGTCTACGTGATCCGCAACGGCCTGCCGGAACCGTACGCGAAGTAATTGCCGCATCGCCCGTCACCGGACGGCGGCCCGGCCGCCGTCCTTCGTTTCAACGCATTCGATCCGCCATGAAAATTTCCCGATCCCTGTCCACCGTCGAAGTGCACACCGGCGGCGAGGCGTTCCGCATCGTCACGAGCGGGCTGCCGCGCCTGCCCGGCGACACGATCGTCCAGCGCCGCGCGTGGCTCAAGGAGCACGCCGACGAGATCCGCCGCGCGCTGATGTTCGAACCGCGCGGCCATGCCGACATGTACGGCGGCTATCTGACCGAGCCGGTGTCGCCGAACGCCGATTTCGGCGTGATCTTCGTGCACAACGAAGGCTACAGCGACCATTGCGGTCACGGCGTGATCGCGCTGTCGACGGCGGCCGTCGAGCTCGGCTGGGTGCAGCGCACCGTGCCCGAGACGCGGGTCGGCATCGATGCGCCGTGCGGGTTCATCGAGGCGTTCGTCCAGTGGGACGGCGAGCACGCGGGGCCGGTGCGCTTCGTCAACGTGCCGTCGTTCATCTGGCAGCGCGACGTGTCGGTCGACACGCCGTCGTTCGGCACCGTGACCGGCGACATCGCTTATGGCGGCGCGTTTTATTTTTATGTCGACGGCGCGCCGTTCGACTTGCCGGTGCGCGAATCGGCGGTCGAGAAACTGATTCGCTTCGGCGCGGAAGTGAAGGCGGCCGCGAACGCGAAGTATCCGGTCGTCCATCCGGAGATCCCGGAAATCAACCATATCTACGGCACGATCATCGCGAACGCGCCGCGCCACGCGGGTTCGACGCAGGCGAACTGCTGCGTGTTCGCGGATCGCGAGGTCGACCGCTCGCCGACCGGCTCCGGCACCGGCGGGCGCGTCGCGCAGCTGTACCTGCGCGGGCTGCTCGCGGCGGGCGACACGCTCGTCAACGAATCGATCGTCGGCACGGTCTTCAAGGGGCGCGTGCTGCGCGAAACGACGGTCGGCGACATCCCGGCCGTGATCCCGGAAGTGGAAGGCAGCGCGCATGTCTGCGGGTTCGCGAACTGGATCGTCGACGAACGCGATCCGCTCACGTACGGGTTTCTCGTGCGCTGACCCGCAGCGTCGGTCGCGCCGCTGCCGCGTCCCCGTCGCGCGGCGTTCAGGTTGTCGTACCAGGTTTGGCGCGTCGCTCCGGTTGCGGGGCACGCGCCTTTTTTGCGTGAGCGTTGCGGCGAAACCGCACCGCGTGTGCCGGCGCAAGGCCGCCGCGGGCCGGCCGGCCGCGCGAGTTTGGTACGATGCAGCCTTTTCAGCCGAGCTCCACCCGCGTGAATCGCCGAAACGTGTCGTCAGTGCGTGCCTTGTGTGCCAGATGGGTCGCGCGCGCCCAACCCGTCGCGGCGGCCGCCGTCGCGCGGGCCAAGCCTCTCGCCGCCACCGCGTGGCACCATGTCCGCCACCCGACGCGCCGTGGCGTGCTGCTCACGGCCGCCGCCGTGCCGGCGCTGTTCGCGGGGTACGTGATCGTGCTCATCCCGTTCACGCCGGGGATCGGCGACATCCGCAAGGCACGCGTCGACCAGCCCGCGCAGGTGCTGTCCGCCGACGGCAAGCTGCTGGCCGAATTCAAGCCGTCGAACCGCGAATGGGTGCCGCTCAAGCAGATCTCGCCGCGCATGGTCGACGCGCTGATCGCGACCGAGGATCGCCGCTTCTACGAACACCACGGGCTGGACTGGAAGCGCACGGCGTCGGCCGCGCTGCATACGTTCTCGGGCAGCCGCCAGGGCGGCTCGACGATCACGCAGCAGCTCGCGCGCAACCTGTATCCGGACGAGATCGGCCGCGCGCCGACGCTCACGCGCAAGGTGAAGGAGGCGATCACCGCGCTGAAGATCGAGGCCGTCTACAGCAAGGACCAGATCCTCGAGACCTACCTGAACACGGTGCCGTTCCTGTACAACGCGTACGGCGTCGAGATGGCCGCGCGCACCTATTTCGACAAGTCGGCCGACGAACTCGACGTGCTCGACAGCGCGACGCTCGTCGGGATGCTGAAGGGCAACAGCTACTACAACCCGGTGCTGAACCCCGAGCGCGCGCTGCAGCGACGCAACACGGTGCTCGGCCAGATGGTCAAGTACGGCAAGCTGTCGCCGGCGCAGTTCGCGCAGTTGCAGCGCCGGCCGCTGCGCATCGACTTCGAGCGCCAGAAGGAGCCGCCCGGGCCGGCGCCGCATTTCGCGCAGCAGTTGCGCAAATGGCTGATCGCGTGGGCCGACCGCAACGACTACAACATCTACTCGGACGGGCTGATCGTGCGCACGACGATCGACTCGCGGCTCCAGCAGATGGCGACGCAGGCGCTCACGTTGCAGGGCAATCAGCTGCAGGGCATCGCGAACAACGCGTGGAGCGGCCGCGACGGCTGCGGCACCGACAACGAGGTGTTTCGCACCTTCATGCGTGAGTCGCCCGAGTACAAGGCCGCGCAGGAGGCCGGCAAGGACGACGCGGCCGCGATGAAGATGCTCGCGGCCGATCGCGGTTTCATGCATGCCTTGTGCAAGGCCAAGACCGACGTGCAGGCCGGCTTCCTCGCGATCGATCCGCGTGACGGGCAGATCCGCGCGTGGGTCGGCAGTCGCGACTTCACCCGCGAGCCGTTCGATCACGTCGCGCAGGCGCGGCGCCAGCCGGGCTCGACGTTCAAGCCGTTCGTCTATGGCGTCGCGTTCGCGAACGGGATGAAGCCGGAAGATACGTTCGTCGACCAGCCGGTCGAGATCCCGCTGAAGGGCGGCGAGATCTGGCGGCCGAACGACGACGTGCCGCCTACGGGCAAGCCGATGACGCTGCGCGACGCGGTCGCGCTGTCGCGCAACCGGATCACCGCGCAGGTGATGGAGAAGGTCGGGCCGGGCGCCGTCGCGCGGCTGGCGCGCGACATGGGCGTGCGCGAAAGCCCGCTCGAACGCGTGCCGTCGCTCGCGCTCGGCACGAGCCCGGTCACGCTGAAGGAAATGGTCGCGTCGTACGCGACGATCGCGAACGGCGGGCTGTACGTCGAGCCGCAGATGGTGACGCGCATCGAGAATCGCCAGGGCGAGGTGCTCGCCGAATACGCACCGGCGCCGCCCGAGCGCGCGCTCGACGCCGAAACCGACAAGACGCTGCTCGACGTGATGCGCGACGTCGTGACGCGCGGCACGGGCGGCAGCATCCGCACGCGGTTCGGCATCCGCGGCGACGTGGCCGGCAAGACCGGCACCACGCAGGACAACGCGGACGGCTGGTTCATCCTGATGCAGCCGGGCCTCGTCGCCGGCGCGTGGGTCGGATTCGACGACGGCCGCGTGACGCTGCGCAGCGATTACTGGGGGCAGGGCGCGCACAGCGCGCTGCCGATCGTCGGCGATTTCTTCCAGCGCGCGCAGCGCGCCCGGATCGTCGATACCAAGGCGAAATTCGATACCGAACCGTCGCCGGGCTGGTTCGCGTCGCTGCGCGAGCGCGCGACCGACCTGTTCGATACGTGGTTCCCGCCCGAGCCGAAGAAGGCGCCCACGCCGGTCAGGACGCAACGTATCGAGCGTCCGGCCGAGGTCGACGAGGGCGCGGCGTCGGCAGCCTCCACTGCGTCGGCGCCGGATGCCGCTTCCGGCGGCATCGTCGAGGAATGGGTGCCGGCGTCCGAAGTGGCCGCATCGGCCGCGGCGCTGTCGTCCGGCGCGTCGCAACCGCCTGCGCAGCCGCCGGCAGGCGCCAGTACGACGAGCGGAAGCAGCGCCGGTAGCGGCGCCGCGCCTTCCGCCGTGCCGACTCCGCCGCCGATGCCGGTGCCGGCCGCGCCCGATGCGACCGGCGCGTCGCAGTAACGAAGCCGTTCAGATTCCGCGCGATGCTGCCGTAATCAAGTTGTCACGACAGCTCGCGCGGTCGCTCCGCGCTTCTCCGATGCTGCTTTCCACCGATTACGTCGCGCTCGCACGCGACGATCTTTCCGCCGAGGTCCCGCTCGGCTTCGACCTCTACGACGCCGACGGCGCCGCGCTGCTGCCGGCCGGCACGACGCTGCGCGACCCGGCGCAGCACGCTTTCCTGTTCGACCATTTCCGCCCCGTGCGCCGGCGCGAGGACGCCGACACCGGTCCGCGCGGGTCCGCGACGGCGGCCGCGCCCGCCACGCGCATGGGCTTGTCGGCGGGCGCCGCGATCGGCATCCGCCGCCGGGTCGGCACGACGCGCGCGCTGCAGCGCTGCCGGCTGATCGGCGTCGGCGCGGCGGGTGCGCTGTTCGTCGAGCCGCAGCCCGCCACCGTGCTCGATTTCGCCCGCGGCGACGACGTCGAAGCAGTGGCGATCGGCCGGGCCGCGGTATCGCGTTTCGGCGCGACGGTGGAATCGGTGCAGGCGTCGGGCGCCGCGCCGTTCATGGTCCTGTCGCCGCCAGGGTTCGTCGACCGGCTGCGCACGCGCGCGGAGCCGCGCGTGCCGGTGCGCATCGCGGCCTGCTGCAGCGGCGGAGCGGAAGGGACGGAAGGCATCGGGGTGGTGCACGACATCAGCCTGAGCGGGCTGTCGATCGCCGTCGACCGGCCGATCGCGGCGACCGGCGAGCCGTTGCGCGTGCTGCTTCCGTACGAAACCGCCGGTCGCATCGAGCGGCTTGCGCTCGATGGCACCGTGCGGGCCGTGCATGCCGACCCGGCGCCGCCCGCGCTGACGCTCCATCATGCGGCGTTCGGCGACATCGATGCCGACGACCTGATTCGCCTCAAGGCGCTGCTGTTCGACAGGCAGATGGCGTCGGCGGATACCGATCGCCTGCGTTGAACGCGCGACCCGCGCGTGCCGGTTGCCGTATCGCGGCATTCGGTGCACGAACGCCGATAATCGTCTGACGAAACGACTTATTCCCGCTGGATTGTACGGTTTCGGTCAACAGTGAATTTGCGATTTAAGTATTTACCCTGATAGCCGCGCCTCCTAGACTTCTACTCATGCGCAACGACCTCGAGTCCGAAGCGCCTGACAAAACAATCCTGGAGGTAACGCATCATGAAATCGCTGATCAAGGCAGTTGCACTGGCCACCCTGGTGGCCGCACCGGTCGTCTCGTTCGCCCAATCGAACCAGCAGCCGCTGACCCGCGCGCAAGTGCGCGCCGAACTGGTCCAGCTCGAAAAGGCCGGCTACAACCCGAACGACTGGATCAACTACCCGGAAAACATCCAGGCCGCCCAGGCCAAGATCGCCGCCGCGCAGAATGCCGGCGCGCAAGCCGACGCCACCGGCTACGGTGCGAACCCGGTCGCGACGTCGCAGTCGGGCCAGCGTGCGGCCGTGCCGGCCGTGAGCGACCGCTCGTCGGTGTACTTCGGCCACTGAGCCGGCCGTTGCCGCGCGGCCCTCGCCGGCCGCGATTGAAGCCGTATCGAGAAAGCCTGCACGCGTATCGCGTGCAGGCTTTTTTGCGTCTTCTTCATTGGGCGGCCCGATGCACGAGGTCGGCCGAATCGGTCGCAGGATAGCCTGCGGCGCGCATGAGCGAAACGCCGGATGCCGATCGGCGCGGGATCCGCGCGATACCTTGGCGTGCATGATCACGTCACTCGCCGCGCCGCACCCCGCTGACAATCCGCCGCGCGTGCGCTAGCATCGCGGTCGATGTCGCCGCGGCGCGTGGCGCGGCCCATTCACACGGGGCGCAGCAGGGCGCCGGGTTCCACACTTCAACGAACGACAAGGAGCATCCATGCGTGTCTTGACCGGTCTGCTGGGCTCGCTGGCGCTGGTGGCGAGCGTCGCCCATGCGCAGGCGAATTGTGCGGACGCGACGGATCAGGCGACGATGACGGCGTGTGCCGATCGCGCGTACAAGAAATCCGACGGGGAACTGAACCGGACTTACCAGGCCGTCACCGCGCGCCTGCGCGACGCGCGGCCGCTTGCCGACAAGCTCGTGAATGCGCAGCGCGCGTGGATCGCGTACCGCGACGCCGAATGCCGTTTCTCGAGCGCGAATGCCGAGGACGGCAGTGCATACCCGATGGTCGTATCGACCTGTCTCGACGATCTGACGAAAGCGCGCACCGACACCCTGAAGGGCTATCTGTCCTGCGAGGAAGGCGACCTCGCGTGCCCGGTGCCCGCGAAGTAACGATCACGCGCGGGCCCGACCGGGCCTGCACGACGCCGGCTCAGACGTCGTCCGTCTCGTCGAGCAGCTTGTGCCGCATCGCGTAGCGCACGAGCGCCGCTTCGTGCGGCATCTGCATCTTTTCCAGGATCCGGGTCTTGTAGGTGCTGACCGTCTTCGCGCTCACGCACAGCGCATTCGCGATCTCGGTCAGCGTCTGGCCGGCGGCGATCCGCCGGAACACGTCGAATTCGCGGTCGGACAGCCGCTGGTGCGGCAGCGTTTCGGCCGGCTCGTTCAGGCTCTGCGCGAACTGCTCGGCCATCGCGAGGCTCACGTAGACACCGCCCGACGCCACTTTCGTGACCGCGCCGACCAGCTCCGCGCTCGCGCTTTCCTTCGTCAGATACCCCGACGCGCCCGCGCGGAACGCCCGCACCGCGTATTGCTGCTCCGCGTGCATGGTGAGCACCAGCACGCGCAGCGCGGGCTTTTCGTCCTTGATCTGCTTGATCAGCTCGACGCCGTTGCGGCCGGGCATCGACAGGTCGAGCACGAGCACCTGCGCGGGCGTCGCACGCACCAGCGCGATCGTCGACGGGCCGTCGCAGGCTTCGCCGGCCACCTCGAATCCGGTGGCGTTCTGGAGGATGTGCCGCAGACCGTCGCGTACGAGCGTATGGTCGTCGGCGATGAGCACCTTGATCATGTGATGAGCGTGTCCTGTTGAACGGTGGCGAGCGGAAAGGCGACGGTAATCGAGAAGCCGCGCGCGAGCGCGGTGTCGATCGTCACGGTGCCGCCCAGCATGTGGGCGCGTTCACGAATGCCGATCAGGCCGAACGATTTGTCCTCGTGGGCCGGGCCGCCGGGCGCCGCGCCGCGGCCGTTGTCCGCGACGCGCAGCACGCAAAAGCCTTCCTCGATGTCGAGCCGCAACGCCACGCGCGTCGCATCCGCATGGCGCGCGACGTTCGTCAGCGCTTCCTGGACGATACGGAACAGCGTGGTCGCGCCCGCGCTGGTGAATGTGAGGCCGCCGGTTTCGATGTGGCGCTCGACATCGATCCCGTAGCGGTTCGTGAAATCGTTCGCGAGCCATTCGATCGCGGGCACGAGGCCGAGATCGTCGAGCATCACCGGCCGCAGGTCGGCCGCGATGCGCCGCACCGACGCGACCGTCGCGTCGATCAGCCGCCGCATGCCTTGCAGATGCGTCTGCACGCCTTCATCGGGTTGCGCGCGCCCGGGCATCCGCAATTGCTGCTCGACGACCGACAGGTCCATCTTCAATGCGGTGAGCTGTTGCCCGAGGTCGTCGTGCAGTTCGCGCGCGATACGGGTCTTTTCCTCCTCGCGCACGTTCTGCAGGTTCGCGGACAATTCGCGCAATTCCTCGCGCGATTGCTTCAACGCATTCTCGGCCCGTTGCCGCTCGGTGATGTCGCGCAGCATCACCGTATACAGCTTGCCCGACGCGTCGCGGATCTGCGAGATCGACGCTTCGATCGGGAATTCCTCGCCGTTGGCCCGCAGCCCGAACAGCACGCGCTGGCGGCCCATCTGCCGCTCAGACACGCCCGTCACGCCGAACTGGTCGACGTGCTTCGCGTGCGCGGCGCGGAACCGTTCGGGAATGAAGCGCGACAGCGGCGCGCCGATCGCTTCCATCGCGGACACGCCGAACACCTGTTCGGCCATCGGGTTGAAGATCACCACCGTCTGCTTCTCGTCGATCGTGATGATCGCTTCCATCGACGAACGGATGATGCCCATCATCCGCGCCTCGTTGAGGATGCCGCGGCTGCTTGCACCGGCGTCGGCGCGCCCGCGCAGCAACGCATGGACGAGCGCCGCGAACGCGAACGACGCGATCAGCCCGGCGGCGAGCACGGTGCCGGCCGCGCGCTGCGCGCCGGTCGCGCTCGGCCGGCCGTCCGCGGAATAGGCGAGCGTCAGCGCGGTGCCGCCGAAATTCAGCACATCGGTGCGCCGCATCAGGTCGGGTGACGCCGATGCTTCGTCGGTCGTCGTCTCGACGCTGGCGATCGCGCGCGCATCGCCGCCGGCGGTCATCCACAGGTCGATTCCGCGCTCCGCATCGAGCGCCCGCTCGATCAGGCGCCGCGGGCTCAGCGCCGCGAACAGCATCCCGTCGGCGCCGCCTTCCCGCGTGCCGGAGGGCTTGGCGGCCGCCAGCGGCGAAGACGCCACGGGCAGGAACAGCGTCAGGGTACGGGCGTCGCGGGAAGTGTCGTCGTCGGCAGGGTGAACCCCGAGCGCGATATCGCCGGTGCGCAGCGCGCGCGTGAGCGGCGCCGCGTCGGACGCACCGAAGCGCACGACCGGCGAGTTCGAGACGGGCGCGCTGAGCGTCGCAGCCGCGAGCGGATCGGCCGGCAACGGCTTCGCGCCGGCCAGCGCGGCGCGCGCCGCGGGCGTCAGCGGCGCATAGCCGATCTGCCGGACCGGCGAGCGGCCGCTGTCGAGATCGAGCGTCTCCGCATACCGGCGCCATTGGCCGGGCGTCATGTCCGGGACGAGGCCGAACGCGCCGCGCGCGCCTTCGAGCACGGCGACACCGGCCTGCAGTTCGTGGCGCAGCATCGCGGTCACGTGCGACGTGCGGCGTTCGAAACGCGTGTGAACGGCGCCTTGCCACTGCTCGCGCACCAGCAGCGCGACGCCGAGCGACAGCACGGCGCCCGCGCACAGGGCGACGACGCCGGCCGCGAACGGCTGGCGTAACATGGTCTGGAGGCGCGTGGGCCCTCGGGCGTCACGCGTCGGGGTTCCACTGGCGGTCATTCGATGGCCATTCTGTTATTCGGGCTACCCGGGGCACTCGGGCAGCGCGGCAAAACCGGGAAAACTCGCACCGGCTGCGTGCAACGACTATTTTCAAGATGAAATTGTGCGCGTTTTACACATTTTTTGTAATGGGGTCGGTTGAAATTGCGGCAAACGGCGTGGGGCAGCGGGCGCGCGAGGCGCGCTTGACGCGCGTCAACGCGCGCGTCGGCACGTGGGGCAGACTGTTCGGCAGACAAGCCGGCGCCGGGCCGGCTTGCGGTAACGGGTCGTGGCGGCGCAGTGCGCGACGCGCGCCCGGTCGGAGGGACGGACCATGTACAAGCGGATTTTCGTCGGGCTCGACGGCAGCCCGAGCGCGCGTCTCGCGCTGAACGAGGCGATCCGGATCGCGACGGCGTCCGGCGGCGAAGTGACTTGTGCGTACGTCGTCGAGCATCGGCCGCAGCTCGTCGACGTCGACGCCGGCTTCGCGGCCGAGCGCGACGGCGATGCCGCCGCGGCCGATGCCGCGACGCCGGTGCTCGACGATGCGAAAGCGGCGCTCGCGCGGCAGCATGTGCGCGGCACGGTGCGCGCGCTCGACGCGTACGGCGAGGACATCGCGACGGTGCTGATGCGCACGGCGGCCGAAGCCGACGCCGATCTGATCGTGATGGGCACGAGCGGGCGACACGGCCTGCGCAGGCTGTTGCTCGGCAGCGTGGCGGAATCGTTGCTGCGCGCGGCCGACCGGCCCGTGCTGCTGGTGCGGCATGGCGAGGCGGGGGCGTCGGCGGCCGCATGATCGACGACGGGCGGTACGGCGGCCGACGCGGCGCACACATCCGCGGTCGGCCGAGCGCCGCGCGCCGGGCCGGCCGTCGGCGCGAGCGATCCGGCGCGCGGCGCCGCACTGCCGATACGCTCGCCGGTGCGCGATTGCGCGTCGACGGTTGCATCCCGGCACGCAGTTCTGGCAGCATCGGCCGGTGTCCGCTCGATCGCCGCGCGCATGGCCGCGGCGATCGACGCAGGGACATCCGGCGGCATCCGAGCGCGTAAATCGAGATCGGGCAGGCCGCCGGATGCCGGTTTCCTACCTTACCGACGTCATCTGCCATGCCGATTTCCGCGCCCGACCTGATTCGCCAGTTCGACCTGCAGCCGCATCCCGAAGGCGGCTATTTCCGTGAAACCTACCGCGCGACCGATTCGGTCGTGCGTCCGGCCGACGGCGCGCCCCGTGCCGCGTCGACCGCGATCTACTACCTGCTGTGCGACGGCGCGTATTCGTCGTGGCACCGCATCCGCTCCGACGAGGTCTGGCATTTCTATGCGGGCGACCCGATCGAAGTGTGGGTACTCGACGCGCGCGACGGGTTGACGATCCACCGGCTCGGCAATCCGCTCACGCATCCCGGCACCGTGTTCCAGGCGGTCGTGCCGGCCGGAAGCTGGTTCGGCGCGCGCTGCGCGTCGCCGCAGCACGTCGCGCTCGTCGGCTGCACGGTTGCGCCGGGGTTCGAGTTCGCGGAATTCGAGCTGGCCGATGCGGCCGCGCTGGCGGCCGAGTTTCCCGACTACGCGGAACACGTCGCCCAGCTCGCGCAGCGCTCCGACGCGTGACTGTCACGGGCGCGTCACGCCCGGCGCAAAGCCCGTGCCGACGGCCCGCGTTCCGCGCGGTCGAGGCCAAACCCGTTTAGAATGCGCATGATGCACCGGTCGGTCGCGGACGTGCCGCGGCAGCCGTTGCGCCGCCGTACCGACGGCCCCGTCGCGCGGCCTGCATGTCTTTCAGGAGCGCCGCCGTGTGGCACTTTCCCATTGCTATTCCATCGTCGCTCGGCCCGTGGGCCGTGTTCGCGAGCGTGTTGATCACGCAGCTCGGCGTGCCGGTGCCGGCCGTGCCGATGCTGATTCTCGGCGGCACGATGGCGGCGATGGGGCAGGCGTCCTGGGTCAGCATGTTCGCGGCGGCGATCGGCGCGACGATGCTGGCCGATTCGCTGTGGTTCTTCATGGGCCGCACGCGCGGCCGGCGTCTGCTGAACGGCCTCGTGCGCTTCTCGCTGTCGCTCGACACGACGCTGCGCTTCGCGCGTAACGTGTTCGAAAGATACGGCGCGCCGCTGCTCGTGCTGTCGAAATTCCTGCCGGGCCTCGGCCTCGTGTCGGCGCCGCTGCTCGGCACGACCGCGATCGGCATCGGCGTGTTCCTGTTCTGGGATCTGGCCGGCGCGTCGCTGTGGGCGGCGTTCTGGCTGATCGGCGGCGCAGCGATTCACGACCAGATCGTCCAGTTCGTGCTGTGGGTGCGCGCGAGCGGCGGCACGATCCTCGACGCGTTCCTCGCGATCTTCATCACGTTCCTGCTGTACCGCTGGGTGCGCCGCGTGCAGTTCCGCCGCTATCTCGCGCAGGTGCGCATTTCGCCGCCGCAGCTCGTCGAGATGATGACGTCCAGCGAACCGCCGCTGATCTTCGACGCGCGGCCCAAGGCGATTCGCGAACGCGAGCCGTACCGGATTGCGGGCGCGGTGCCGGTCGATCTCGATTCGCCCGATCTGCTCGATCCGGAAGTGCTGAAACGGCCGATCGTCGTCTATTGCGTGTGCCCGAACGAGGCGACCGCGAAGCGCCTGATCGCGAAGATGCAGCGCAAGAAGATGATCCACAACATCCGCGCGCTGAAGGGCGGCCTCGATGCGTGGGAAAAGCACGGTTATCCGGTCGAGCCGCTGCCGGCCGATCTGGATTCGTCGCGTTATTTCGTGCGGCCCGAGCAGGGCCGGCTCGACGGCGAATATACGGTGCGGGCGACGTTGTCGAAATAAATGCGCGCGCTGCGCCGCGCGCATTCGAATCCGATCACCGCTTTCACGCACCGCGATTTTCCCCAAAATCACCTGGCGTTAAATCGCCGATCCTCCCTATAATCCCGCCTGCATATTGCGTGCGCGAAATTGCGCACATTCGACGCGCGGTCGTTCGCGCCGAAAGCGATGGATCCCGTTGCCGCTCGCCACGCGCACAGCCGCGTCGCGCGGGCCGCTCGGGTGTATTCCGTGAAGGGCTCGATCCGTTTTTCCGGATTGTTCCGGGAAATTCGGATAATCCGCGGCAATTCCAACCGGATTGACGCGGTATCCGTGTCGTTTCTTATTCGGAAATCGACAGCGGCGATTATTTCGTTTTCGGCTGCCACACTCGGCATGAACGGGCGCGCCTTGTCATCGACACAATGACGGCGGCCCGCTCGCGGCTGCCAGGAGACGGATTTGAAACAACCAGAAGACCAGTTGCACCGCGGGCTGGAAGAACGGCACATCAACCTGATGGCGCTCGGCGCGACGATCGGCGTCGGCCTGTTCCTCGGCTCCGCCACCGCAATCCGCACGGCCGGCCCGGCCATTCTGCTGACCTATCTGCTGGGCGGCCTCGCGATCTTCCTGATCATGCGCGCGCTCGGCGAAATGGCGATCACCAACCCGGTCGCCGGCGCCTTCAGCCGCTATGCGCGCGACTACCTCGGCCCGCTCGCCGGGTACCTGACCGGCTGGACCTACTGGTTCGTGTGGATCGTCACCTGCATGGCGGAAATCACGGCGGTCGGCGTCTACATGCACATGTGGTTTCCCGGCGTGCCGAACTGGATCTGGGCGCTCGCGGCCCTGATGGCGATGGGCTCGGTGAACTTCATCGCGGTCAAGCTGTATGGCGAATTCGAATTCTGGTTCGCGCTGATCAAGATCGTCACGATCGTGCTGATGATCATCGGCGGCGGGCTGATGATCGCGTTCGGCATCGGCAACGGCGGCATCGCGACCGGCATCTCGAACCTGTGGTCGCACGGCGGCTTCATGCCGAACGGGATCAACGGCGTGATCGCCGCGCTGCCGATCGTGATGTTCGCGTATCTCGGCGTCGAGATGCTCGGCCTCACGGCCGGCGAGGCGCGCAACCCGGAGAAGTCGCTGACCAAGGCCGTGAACTCGGTGTTCTGGCGCGTGCTGATTTTCTACATCGGCGCGCTGTTCGTGATCATGTCGCTCTATCCGTGGGACCAGATCGGCACGCAGGGCAGCCCGTTCGTGATGACGTTCTCGCGGCTCGGCATTCCCGCCGCCGCCGGCATCATCAACTTCGTCGTGCTGACCGCGGCGCTGTCGTCGTGCAACAGCGGCCTGTTCAGCACCGCGCGGATGCTCTACAACCTCGCGCAGCAAGGCCAGGCGCCGGCCGCGCTCGGTCGCGTGAACCGCAGCGGCGTGCCCGTGTACGGCGTGGCCGTGTCGGTCGCGCTGCTGCTGATCGGCGTGTTGCTCAACTATCTCGCGCCGCAGCACGTGTTCACGTGGCTCACGTCGGTGTCGACGTTCGGCGCGATCTGGACGTGGTGCGTGATCCTGATCGCGCAGATGCGTTTTCGCCGCACGCTGTCGGCCGACAAGATCGCGCGCCTGCCGATTCGCGTGCCGTTCTATCCGCTCGGTTCGTTCGTCGCGCTCGGGTTTCTCGCGCTGGTCGTCGTGCTGATGGCGTTCACGCCCGATACGCGCGTCGCGCTCGTGATCGGGCCGGTGTGGATCGTGCTGCTCGGCATCGCGTACGCGCTGTTCTACGCGAACCGTCCGGCCGCATCGATGCCGACGAAGTCGTAAGCCGGCGCGGGCAGGGTGCCGCGCGATCGTTGATCGCGATCATGCACGCGCGGGCCGGACGGCCTATGCTGAACGAACGCATTGCTTGTCCGCGCTTCGCGTGGCATCCGCCGATCCCTGCGACCGCGGCGGCTGTCCGGCCGCCGCGCGCCGCTGCCGCGCGAAGCGCCCGTCGTCGTTCAGCGACGACGTGCACGCACGGAGGCCTTCGCCATGCAGCCTGCCCAGCCCATCCCGACGCTCGCGCGGATCGCGCTGGCCGTCGACCCGACGCCCGAATCGCTGACCGCCGCGCGCTACGTGCGTACGCTGCTGAGCCCCGGCATGCGATTGCGCATCATTTGCGCGATCGACAATCCGCGCCTCGTGTTGCCCGACATTCCGCGCATCGATGCGCTGCTGACGTCCGCGCGCGAGGACATGACGCGCGAAGCGCACGCCACCTGCGAGCGGATCGCGGCGCTGTTCGCCGACAACGGCATCGACGTCGAACAGACGGTCGTCGATACGTCGGTCACGGGCGGCTCGGTGGCGGACGCACTGGTGAACGATACGTCGACGTGGCATGCGGACGTGCTGGTGATCGGCGCGAATCCGCATCACGGGCTGTTGCGGCTCGTCGAAGGCGCGATGTCGGACACGCTGACGAAACGCGCGCGCTGCGCGCTGCTGATCGTGCCGGGCACCTATGCGCGGCCGTCGGACGGCGCGCTGCAGCGGCTGATGTTCGCGGTCGACGGCAGCGAGCCGTCGCTGCACGCGGTGCGCGTCGGGCTCGGCTTCGCGGCGCCGACGACGTTGCTGTATGCGGCGTACGTGATCGATCGCGCGGTTCGTCTGACCGATGTCGTGCCCGTGCGCGCGCTCGAGGATGCGTACCGCGCGGAGGGCGAGGATGCGCTCGCGAAGATCGGCCCGCTGTTCCATGCGACCGGCAATCCGACCAAGCGCGGCATCGTCGAAACGCGCCCGACCAGCGACGACGTGGCCCATGCGCTGATGCGCGATGCCGTGCACTGGCGCGCGGAGTTGCTGGTGGTCGGCACGCATGGCCGTCGCGGCATCGCCGCCTGGCTGATCGGCAGCGTCGCGCGGCGCGTCGCGCATCTCGCGCAGGTGCCCGTGTTGCTGGTGCGTGGCGCGGACTGAATCGCGCGTCATCGCGACCGAAGCGGGTTTGGATTGACCTGCATCAGAAACGCGACGCACATCGCGTGAGACAGTGATGGAACATCCGGCGACGCGGCGGGTTGGTCGTGCAGTCGCGACGGCAACCGCGCCGGTATGCGAGTGACGATCACCGTCGCACGCGCCGCCGTCACATCATTTTCGGGAGCCGCGCCACGTGTTCGTCCGGCGCGTCATCCGACCGGGAACTCTCTGGCACGAGGGTAGGCAACCGACGGTTGCCTTGGAGGACGGGCGGGGTGCAAGTCACCCCGTCCGCTTTCCGCCTGGCCCCGTCGAATTCACTTTCCCGCAGGAATGGTTTTGAACGCGGCCGCGTCGAGCGGCGCGTCATCGCGCGGTCGCTTCGGCACGGACCACGGCGAACCTGGAAGCCTGCACGGCAGCGCGCGGGCATGGCAGTCGCCTCGTGCCGTGCGTCGGTGACGCGCTCAGATCAGAGGATACGAAGAACCGATCGCAGGTCGTGCCGGCGGCCCGCGCCGCGCCGTACCCGCGAATGCGGATGAGCGACACGGAGCGGCGCGCATGCGCTGCACGTGCGGCTGCGCAGACGATTCGCATGCGGCCAGCCCGGGCGCGCCTTGCGACGCGGCTCGGACACGGCCGGCGCGTCGGCTTCGGTTCGCGCGCTGAGCGCCGCGGCGAACCGCTGCAACGCGAGAACCGACCCCACGACGCTCTGATACTTTTCGCGGCCGATCTGCCCGTCGAGCGTGACGAGCAACCCGGCCTCGCGGGCGAGCGCGAGCAGGGTGTCGAGATCGTCGGACGGACGGTTGCCGGCCGACGCGGCCCGGGCGGGCAGGGCGCGCGCGTTGCCCGACGCGCGCCGCTGGCCGTCCCGGCCCGGCAAGTTGCGATGTGCCATGATTGGTCTCCTGCGCGGAACCCCGCGTGCCGGCTCGATGGCCAGCTGAGCGATGTTCCGGTATGAACGCCTGGTTCATGTGATCAGTATCGTGCGGCGACGGTGCGCTGCCAAGCGGCGCGCGCTGAAGTCGCTGTCAGGAAATTGCGCGACGCGTATCGGAATCCGCTGACACGCGCGGCAGTCGACCGGCCGGGCCGGCAGGTTCGTTCGACGAATGGACGGCACACGCGGGGCGCCGCTTGACGCATGATTTCGGCCGGTCTAAGTTCGCGTCTGCATCGGCGTCGCGCGTGCGTTTCACCTGCCGCCCGTCGTCAGTGCCGCGCCCCGGGGTGGCGTGGCAGGGCTTCCAGTCTCGTTCGCGGGCCACGTGCACCGCGAACCCCGCGCGGGGTCGGTTCGGAAACGGATCGGCGCGGCGGCACGCAACGTGCCGTTGATCACGCGCAAACACGTGCCGGCGCATCGTACGCCGCGTATCTGTCTAGTCTTTAAGCTTCCAGTACCGTCATCTTTTCGTTCCTCGTCCGTCAGGAGTCCGTCGATGTCCAAGGACAATTTGCTCGATTCACTCAAGGAAGCCGCCGAACAGCGTGCAATCGGCGCGGATCAGCTGCGCGCGATGCTCGACGACGAAGTGCGCGCGCTGTCGTCCGGTGCGCGCGTGCACGACTACATCCACGTGTTCGCGATCCGCAACCTGCGCGAGCGGATGCGCCAGAAGGACGAGTTCGACCGCGACACCCGCGCCGACGCGGCGCCCGCGGACGCCGATCCGCGCCCGAGCCATCGGCTGTAACGCGCGGCGGCCGGGTGCCGCACCGACATGCCGCATGCCCGTTGGCGCCGGCCATCCTGACGATCCGCCGACAGTCGCCGGCGCCTTTCGTCATACGTTTCACTGAATTGTCACAACGACCTCAAGTAAGCGGCGCGATTGCCGTTTACCCGGTGAATTCGTCCACCGGGCGTTCGCGCTCCCTTACCGAGTCGTTGCCATGTTCTCGTCCATTCGCGCCCGCATTCTCGCCGCGTGCGTCGCCATCGTCGTATTCGCGCTCGTCGCCACGACCCTGATCAACTATTTCATCGCACGCTCGTACAACGACGACGCGATCGACCGCAACCTGACCTCCGTCGCCAGCGGTCACGTGGTCGGGATCGCAGACTGGGTCGCGACCCGCAGCCGGATGATCGCGTCGCTGCAGGATGCCGCGCTGACCCCCGATCCGCTGCCGGTGTTCAAGCAGATGGCCGCGGCCGGCGGCTTCACCAACGTCTACGCCGGCTACGCCGACAAGGCGTTCCACTTCTCCGACCCGACCGGCATCCCGCCCGACTACGACCCGACCGGCCGCCCGTGGTACAAGCAGGCCGCGCAGGCCGGCAAGCCGGTCGTCACGCCGCCGTACGTCGATGCCGGCACCGGCAACCTCGTCGTCACGTTCGCGGTGCCGATCCTGCGCGACGGCGCGCTGAAGGGCGTCGTCGCCGCGGACGTGTCGATGGACAGCGTGATCGCCAACGTCAAGTCGATCCGCCCGACGCCGGCGAGCTTCGGGATGCTGATCGACAGCAGCGGCCACGTGGTCGCGCACCCGGACGCGAAGCTCACGCTGAAGCCGGTCGCCGACGTCTCGCCCGAACTCGGCTCGCTGGGCGTGGCGTCGATCGCGGCGGCGAATGCGCCGGTCGAGGTCGGCGTCGGCGGCGACGCGAAGCTGGTGCGCGCGAAACCGGTGCCGGGCACCGACTGGTACGCGCTGGTGCTGCTCGACAAGACCGAAGCGACGGCCGGGATGCGTTCGCTGCTGACCGCGTCGCTGATCACGCTGATCGTGATCGTCGGCGTGGCGTCGCTGATCATCGGCGCGATCACCGCAACCGCGTTCCGCCGCCTGTCGCAGGTGCGCCAGGCGATGGCCGCGATCGGCTCGGGCGCCGGCGACCTGACGCAGCGCCTGCCGGCCGACGGCCGCGACGAAGTCGCCGACATCGCGCGCTCGTTCAACAGCTTCGTCGACAAGCTGAACCACGTGATGCGCCAGATCCGCGACGCCAGCGAATCGGTGCGCACGGCCGCGAACGAGATCGCGGCGGGCAACCAGGACCTGTCGTCGCGGACCGAATCGGCGGCGGCAAGCCTCGAGCAAACCGCCGCGTCGATGGAAGAGATCACCGCGACCGTCGGTCAGTCGGCGGCGGCCGCGAGCCAGGCCGACGAACGCGCGGCGGCCGCGTCGCGGATCGCGTCGCACGGCGGCGTGGTCGTGTCGGACGTGGTCGCGACGATGGGGAAGATCGAGGAGGCGTCGGGCCGGATCGGCGACATCATCGGCGTGATCGACGGGATCGCGTTCCAGACCAACATCCTCGCGCTGAACGCGGCCGTCGAAGCGGCCCGCGCGGGCGAACAGGGCCGCGGCTTCGCGGTCGTCGCACAGGAAGTGCGCAGCCTCGCGCAGCGCAGCGCGCAAGCCGCGCGCGAAGTGAAGGTGCTGGTCGAATCGACGGTCGCGAGCGTGTCGGCCGGGTCCGGCCAGGTACGCCAGGCCGGCGACACGATGCGCGAGATCGTGTCCAACGTGTCGAACGTGACGACCATCATCTCCGAGATCACGCACGCGGCGAACGAGCAGACGCGCGGCATCCAGGAAGTGAACCGCGCGGTCACGCAGCTCGACGAAATGGTGCAGCAGAACGCGGCGCTCGTCGAACAGTCGACCGCGGCGGCCACCGCGCTGCAGTCGCAGGCGAACGCGCTGGCGACGACGGTCGGCCAGTTCAAGGTCGCCTGACGCAGCGGCGGCTCGCGGCCCGCGGCTCGCGGGCCGCGCCGCTCACGAACCGTCCTGGTCGCGCATCAGCGCGAGCCGGTTGTAGAGCGTCTTCAGGCTGATGCCGAGGGCCTTGGCCGCGCGCGGCTTGTTGCCGTCGAAGTGACGCAGCGTCGCCGCGATGAAGTGTTGCTGCGCGTGGTGCAGCGTCGCGCCGAGCGGCAGCGCCATCGCGCCTTCCGACGTGCTGTCGACGGCCGGCACCGGCTGCTTCGGCAGCGCGACCTCGATGCCTTCGTCCGACAGGATGTACGCGCGCTCGATCGTGTTGTGCAGCTCGCGCACGTTGCCGGGCCACGAATACGCGCGCAACGCGGCGATCGCCGCGTCGGTCAGCCGCTTGTGCGAGCGATGCCGTGCGTTCAGCGTGTCGACGAATTCCCGCGCGATCGTCTCGACGTCGCCGTCGCGCTGGCGCAGCGGCGGCACGTAGATCGCGAACGCGGCGAGCCGGTAGAACAGGTCCTCGCGCAACCGGCCGTCGCGCACGGCGTCGGCCGGATTGTGGCGGGTGGCCGACACGAACCGCACGTCGAGCGGAATCGATTCGGTGCCGCCCACCCGCACGATCGTGTTCGACTCGATCGCCCGCAGCAGCTTCACCTGCAGCGCCGCGGGCATCTCCGCGATCTCGTCGAGCAGCAGCGTGCCGCCGCGCGCGGCTTCGAAGAACCCTTCACGCTGCGTGACCGCGCCGGTAAAGCTGCCTTTCTCGTGCCCGAACAATTGCGCCTCGGCCAGGTCAGGCGGAATCGCGCCGCAGTTCATCGGCACGAACGGGCCGTCGCGCCGGGCGCTCAGATCGTGCAGCCGGCGCGCGACGATATCCTTGCCGACCCCGCTTTCGCCGGCAATCATCACGCTCGCGCGGGTCGGCGCGATTTTCTCGATACGGCCGAGCAGCGTGCGCATCGCGGCGGACCGGCCGGACAGCCGGCGGTCGTCTGCGCGCTGCTTCGTCCGGTTGGCGGATTCACCCATAGGCGTTCGCGGGCCGTTTTGAAAAACGGCATCACGCATCCCGTTGATTGCAATATTTATCATCGACAGCGAAACGACCACGAAGGTGCCGCTGAATAGGAATTTCCAATGCGGGCGAGCGGCACGAAAGGAATCGCCCATCGGTTTTCCGCGCATTCGGCGCGCGACGCTCCATCCGGTCGCTACCGGCGCTTTTTTACAGGAAGTCGATGAAAAAAGTGGCCGGCCGCACGGTGCGCCCGCGCGCGCCGTGAGATCGGCGACGACCTGATCGGCCACGGCGCCGAGCGGGCGCACGGTCCCGCCTGCCGTTGCCGCGAACCCGACTGCCAGCCCCGGCCAGGCACGCCGTTTGCTGACGCGTTCACGCTCGCCCGGCGCGTTCGACGGCATGCCGGATGGCCGACTGGCGGCATGCCCCGCACGACGGCAGCCGGTGCGATGCAAGGATGCAATGAGGACTCTGACCCGTGAGGTGTTGCGGCAGGGTGCATGGGTCGTGCTGGCCGTCGGGCTGGCGTCCGCGCTGCAGGCGTGGGCGATTCGGGCTGTCGGCCAGCACGCGCCCTTTGCGCCGCTGCCTTTCTACGCAGGCGTGGCGGCTGCCGCATGGCTGACGTCGTTCGCCGGCGGACTCGTCGCGACCGCCGCGAGCGTCGGCGTGATCGGCGCATTGTGGTGGCGCGACGCGCCGCTGGCGACGCTGCTGGCGCAAGCCGGCGCGTTCGTCGCGATCAGTTTCGTCGAATGCGTGCTGGTGACGGCCGTGAAGCCGCTGCTCGCGAACGATCGTCTGCGCGAGATCGATGACGACGACGGCGGCTCGTACCCGCCGCACCTCGAGCCGTCGTCCGTCGCGGCTGCGCCCGACGACGGGCTGCTGCGCCGCGTGGTCGACGCGTCGCCCGATGCCATCGTCGGGACCGACGCCGCGCGCCGGATCACCAGCTGGAATCCGGCCGCGGCAAGCATCTTCGGCATCGATACGACCCAGGCGAACGGACGGGACATCGTCACGATGATCGCGCCGCGCTGGTTGCGCCGGCATCCGGTGCCCGCATCGTTCGCGGACCTGCGCGCGCCGGTCGGGCCGCTCGACGTACTGTGCGTGCGCCCTGACGGCGGCCGTTTTCGCGCTACGTTCGCCGCGTCGCCGATCGTCGACGCGCAGGGCAACTGCACGGGCCTGTCATTGACGCTGCGCGAAGCGGGCGAACGCCGCCGCGACGAACGCCACCACCTCCGTTCGCTGCGCGGCGCCCGCGACGCGCGCGTACAGGCCGACGCGTCGAACCGGCTGAAGGACGAGCTGCTGGCGACGGTGTCGCACGAACTGCGCACGCCGCTGAACGTGATCTACGGCTGGGTCGAGGTACTGCGCAATGCCGACGGGCCGGGTTTCGTGCAGCAGGCGGTCGCCGCGATCGATCGCAGCGCACGGTCGTTGTCGCACATGGTCGCCGACCTGCTCGACGCATCGTCGCTCGCGACCGGCCGGCTGCGCCTCGAGCGCGTGCCGGTCGATCTCGTGCGGATCGTGCGCGACGCCGCGCGTGAACTCGACGCGACCGCGCAGGCGAACGGGCTCGTGCTGTCGACGGAATACGCGATGCCCGCCTGCGTGATTCCGGCGGACGGCGAACGCCTGCGTCAGGTCCTGTCCAACCTGCTGTCGAATGCGATCAAGTTCACGCCGCCGGGTGGCCGCATCAACGTTTCGCTGACGCGCGCGGGCGAACGCGTGCGGCTGTCGGTCTCCGACACCGGACAAGGCATTGCACCGGAACGCCTGCCGCATCTGTTCGAGACGTTCAGCCGGCCGGAAGGCGCGTTCACGTCGCCCAAGCGCGGCCTCGGGCTCGGCCTGTCGATCGTGCGCAATATCGCGCAGCTGCACGGCGGCGAGGTCGTCGCGACGAGCGCGGGCGCCGGGCGCGGAACGACCGTCACGGTGACGCTGCCGGCCGGCTGGGACGCCGACGATCCGGTGGGGCAGACGTCGCGCGCGCGAGGCGCTCCCGATACGGTCGCGCTCGACGGCCAGCGCGTGCTGGTGGTCGACGACGACGCAACGTCGCGGACCAGCCTCGCGGCGGCGCTCAAGACGATGGGCGCACAGGTATCGACCGCGCGTTCGGGGCACGACGCGCTCGCGGCGGTGGAGCGGCAACAGCCGAGCGTCGTGCTGTCGGATCTCGCGATGCCGGACGGCGACGGCTACTGGCTGCTCGACCAGATCCGGCATTTGCCGAACGGCGGCGGGCATCTGCCGGTCGTGGCGGTGACCGCGCACGCCGGCACGGCCGACCGGCGTCGCGTGATGGCCGCCGGGTTCGATGCGTATCTGTGCAAGCCGGTCGACATGCCGACGCTCGCGAGCGTGATCGTCGACGTCGTACCGGACGACGCCGGCGACGGGAAGCCGCGCGACCGATAGCGGCGAGCACGCGGCCCGGCCGGCCGGCCCCCTGGCCACTCGGCCGCATACGAAAAGGAGACGCGATGGACGCAACGGAAAGCATGCGGCGCGACGGCGGCTGCCGCCGACCTGCACGCGGCCGACGCAGGACGCCGGTCGTGCCGATCGCGAGCATACTGATGCTGTCGTGTGCATGGATCGCGACACCCCGCCACGCAGCCGCCGAGGAGGGCACGCGTGCGAAGCTCGCGAGCCAGGCGTCGGCCGTCGGGGGCCAGATCCGCGATGCGACGCTCGCGTCCCGCGTCCGGGCCGCGCTCGTCGCCGAACGCGGGCTGGCTTCCGCGGACATCGACGTGCAGGTTCACGATCGCGTGGTCGAACTGACGGGCAACGTGCCCGACGAGCGGCAACGCGCGACCGCGATCCGCGTCGCGCACGACGTCGACGGCGTGAGCGGCGTGCGCGACAAGCTGCAGATCCGCCGGAAGTAACGTGATGCGCGGGCCAGCGCCGGGCCGACCGGGCGTCGCACGCCCGCGGCCCTGCGCGTCACCGGGCAGGAGGTTCGACATGGACACCATCATCGCGGGCCGTTTCTCGCGGCTCGAACAGGCGGAACGCTGCGCGGAACAGTTGCGCGGCCACGCCATGCATCGGGACGACGTGAAGGTCTTCTTTCTCAATCCGCCCGGACAGCACGCGCTGTTCTGGCTCGGCGGCGACGTCTATGCGGACTCCGCCGCGCGGCCGGGCGGCCTCGGCGCGCTGGAAGGCGTGGCCATCGGTGCGGTCGTCGGGCTCGCCGGGGCCGCGCTGCTCTATCTGGTCGGGCTTCATTCGCCGCTCGCGTGGATCGGGGTGCCGCTCGTCGGCGGCTATGTCGGCGCGTTGTGCGGCGCGCTCGGCCGGATGCGCGGCGATGCGCCGGAGGGGCATGGCGCGCTCAAGCAATGCGAGAACGGCGTCGTGCTGGCCGCGCACGTGACGCGGCGCACGATCACGTTCGCCGAGCGGACGATGCTCGCGGCCGGCGCGCTGTCGGTCGAGCGTACCGAGGGCGCGTGGCACAACGGCGCGTGGACCGATTTCTTCACGTCGGCCCATCGTCCCGCGTGACGGCAAACCGGGCGGCCGGCCCGCTCCGTCGCCCGACACGGAGGCCCGGATGACGACACTCCACCGAATGAAACCCGGCACGCGGCGGCCGATGGCCATCGTGCTGACGGCCGCCGTCAGTATCCTGACATCCGCGCTGTCGCACGCGCAGGCGCCGCCCGCGTCATCCGCGCAGGTCGCGCCCGGCGTCATCCGCCCCGGCCCGACCGCCGACGAGCCTGGCCTGACCCAACGACCGATCGGTATCGATGCCGAATTCGTCGACAAGGCGGGCATGATCGGCAAGGTGGAACGGCAGGCCGGCCAGCTCGCGCTCGACCGCTCGTCGAACGCGGACGTGAAGGCGTTCGCCCGCAGGATGGTCGACGATCACGCGCGTATCGCGGACGAATTGCGGCATATCGGTGCGCAAAAGGGCGTGCCGGTGCAGACGCGCATGCTCGTCGATCCAGAGGTAACGGCATTGCGGGCGAAGGACGGGCGCGCGTTCGATGCCGCGTACGTGGCGCTGGCCGGGCCCCGCGCGCACGAAGCGGCGGTCCGGCTTTACGAAACCGAGGCGAAAGAAGGCCGCGACCCGCAGCTTCGCGCATTCGCGGCCCGCACGCTGCCGACGCTGAACGCGCACCTGAGTGCCGCGCGGCAACTCGCGAAGACGGTGGCCGCCGCGCAGTGATCGGCTTTCCGGCGGGCAGGTGTCAGTGCTGCCGCGTGCCGTCCTCGGGGCCGCCTGGCGACGCCTCGTACGGCGGCGAATCGAGCGCCGTTTCGCCTTCCTCGATCAGCCAGTACGGCGAGCGGCCGTAGTACGCATGCAGTGCTTCGGCCCATTCGGGGTCCGCCATCGCGGGCCACCGGCTCTTGTCGAAACCGGGCGCCTCGCGCACACGTTCGGTGTTGACCGGCAGCACGAAACACTCGCGCTCGGCATCGAGGACGAGCGCGTTCCACGGCACCGCGAGCAGCTTGTCGCCGAACCCGAGCAGGCCGCCCGACGACACGACCGCATACGCGACCCGCCCGGCGCGCACGTCGAGCATGATGTGGGTGAGCTTGCCGACGTCGTCGCCGTCCATCGTCAGCACGCGATCGCCTTCGAACGTGCGGGCGGCCATCACGTCGGGCCCCGGCCCGCCGGCGGCCGTGCGCGGACGGGTGCCGACGATGCGCGCGGGATCGCGCGACGGTTTGTCCGTTGTCATCGAAAACCTCCTGGTCGTAGCGGCAACCCGGTGCGCATGCGAATTCGCTGCGCGGGCAATGCGCCGGGAGAACGGGCCGCGAGGTGATGAGGGACGCCGATCAACGGCGGCGCGGCAGCGATACGTCCTCGAGCGTATTGGCCAGCTCGTCGCGCGCCGGACCGCCGGCGCGCGTCGCGATGTCGCCGAGCGACACCATGCCGACCAGCTTCAGGCTGCGGTCGAGCACCGGCAACCGGTGCAACTGCACGTCGGCCATCCGCTGCTGGACGTCGCCGACGCCATCGTCCTCGACGCACCACTGCACGGGTCGGGACGCGACCGCCTGCACCGGCGTATCGGGCGAATGACCGTGCGACAGCGCCCGCACCGCGAGGTCGCGGTCGGTCACGATCGCGACGAGTTCGGTGCCGTCGCACACGGGCAGCACGCCGATATCGAAGCGCTGCATCAATTCGGCCGCATGGCGGATCGTGTCGGTCGGCGCGACGCACACTACGTCGCGCGACATGATCTCGTTGACGCGATACATGAACGCCTCCTTCGTGATCGGAACGATACGGGAGCAGGCCGCGTGCCGCGCGCGCGGCGCGCACGCCGGGCCTGGGCGGCCGGGCGACGGAGAAATTTGCCACCGCGCTTGTACATCTTCCACGGCGGCGCCGCGGCCGGTCGGTGCGGGACGTCAGTGACCGATACCCGTCACCGTGACGATTGCCAGCACCACCGCGCTTTCGATCGCGGCGAGCGCCGCGACGCCGGCCGCGCCGCTGATTTCATGCCATCTGCGTTCAAGGACTTTCATCGGATCGCTCCTGATTTCGCCGGCGCGCCGCTGCTGCCATGCACCGCGCGCCGGGTGCCGCCGTCAGCCGTGATCGCGGGGCGGGGAAGGGACGTGCGGCGCACGACGTTCGTGCTCGCCGGACGGCTTGGCGGGGTCGATACGCGTCGCACCGCCGACGGCGGGCGGATCGCTGGCCGGGAACGTCTCCTCGAGCCCTTCGTCGATGCGCTCCTCCGTCTTGTCTTCGGACGGCGGGCGCGACGTGGCGAGCCGGAGCAGTCCGGCAGCCGGTGACACGGCGTCGCGGCGGCCGGGGGCGTGAACGGTCATGGTCAACCTCCTTGTCGATGAGAAGGCGCAAGCGCCGTACCCGCGGTGTCCGCGGCACGGCGCTTGCAAGCCGGCGAGGGCCGGGCATGCGGATACGACGCGCACGCGTCCGGTATGGACGAGAGGACATCGTGATGAATGCAGCCAGGGAAAGGATACGTTACGACGCGAACGTCTGCGGCGGCGACTTCGGCCACGTGCGCGAACGCTTCGCGACGTGGAAACGCGAATCGCTGGTCTATCGGCCGGAGCGCCGCATGTTCGACGGCAAGGACGAGGTACGCGCACTGAACGACACCGTCTACGACGGCCCGGAGCGCGCGCAGCAGGCGCTCATCGCGCGATGCGAGCCGTCCGATCCGTTCGCGCTCGCCGTGCAACTGAGCGCCGAGGGGCGCACGATGTGGCTCGTCATGGCGGCTTACGACGAATGACCGATGAACCAAACGCCCGATGGCCGCGGCGCGAGAGCAGGCACGGTGCTTGCGGGCGCTCGCCTCGCCATCGAGATGCGCGCGCCGTCGCGCGGGAGTGACATGAACACGCCATCCATGCTGCATCGCCCCGAACCGACGACACCCGACGTCGATCCGGATCCGCCACCGCCCGGACACGACGACCCGGTCGATCCGCCCGTGCCCGACGGGCTGCCGCAGGGCGATCCGCCGTCGAACCCGCCGCCGATGCGGATGCCGGGCGGAGGCCATGCGCCGCGAGCGGCCGCGCGAACCTTGAAAAGGAGGACCGACATGGACATTCACGTGCAATCGCCAGACAAGCGCGCGATCGCTCAGGTACTGGGCCGCTATTTCGAATCGCGCTCGCTGCACTATCACATCGAGGAACTGCCGGGCGGCGTGCTGCAGATCGGCTTTCGCGCCAGCGGCCGCCCGGTCGCCGTCACCGTTTCGTTCGACGATGCCGCGTACGACACCTACACGCACTGGGACGCGAGCCAGAAGCAGCTCGCGCTCGGCCGGCTCGCCGACGGCTTCTCGCGGATGATGTCGACGCGCAGTCCGGCCGCGCTCGCCGGCGACTATCACGTCGAGCGTTTCTGATTCCGCAATCATTCGCCGGCTCATGCCGGATTTCGGCAAAGTGCCCGTGTACAACGGGCGCTTTGCGTCTGCGCGCGTGTCGCGTAGGATGTCCGTTAATTCAGCGCACGCTACGTTCGCGCGGCAGGCCGCCGGCTGTTGCGGCCGATGAAGCGCGACGCGCTTTCCTTCAGGTTCGTTTCGCGCAACCGACGGAGACCGCCTTGACCCCTGTTGCTCGCCTGTTGCTGTCCCCCGGCGCACGCCGGTTCGTATCCGGCCTGTCGGCCTTCGCCGCGCTCGCCGCCGCCGGCGCCCGCGACGCGTCGGCCCAGACGCCTTCGCCGCTCGGCGAATGGCAATACACGGCGGGCGTACCGCTCCAGAAACTCTTCGATCCGAATATCCCCACCTGGCAAGTGAGCGTCGGCGCCGCGATGACGCTGCAGCCGCGCTATGCGGGCTCCGACCGCTATCGCGTGATGGGCGGCCCGAACTTCGACATCCGCTATCGCGACCTGTTCTTCCTGTCGACCGGCGAGGGGCTCGGCGCGAACGTGTTGCGCGGGCCGAACTGGCGCGTGAGCCTGTCGGTCGGCTATGACCTCGGACGCCGTTCGGCCGACGATCTCGGCCACCTGAACGGTCTCGACAACATCAACGCGGCGCCCGTGATGAAGCTCGCGGCCGACTACGTGGTGTCGAAGGATTTCCCGCTCGTGCTGCGCGCGGACGTCCGGCGCAGCATCGGCGGGTCGAACGGCTGGACCGGCGATTTCTCCGCGTACATGCCGATGCCGGGCAGCAACGAACACTTCTTCTGGTTCGCGGGGCCGACCGTGACGTTCGCCGATTCCCGCTACATGAACAGCTGGTTCGGCGTGAACCCGGGCGCGGCCGCTCGCTCGGGGTTGCCGACCTATTCGTCGGGGGCGGGGATCAAGTCGGCCGGCCTCGGCGTGACGATGGTGTGGTTCGTGAACAAGCACTGGTTCGTGACGATGGACGGCGCGATCGAGCAGCTCGTCGGCCGCGCGGCGCGCAGCCCGATCACGCAGCAGTCGACCAACGGCGTGTTCGACATGTCGGTGAATTACCAGTTCTGACCCGTGGCGGGCAGCGAAAGGGCGATGCCGCGTGCGGCATCGTCCGTCACATTTGATATGATTGCGACCTGTACAAATGTACAGTGATCGATCCCCGTGACGCCTGCCTCGCCCACGCCCCCGGCGTTTTACTACCTGACCAATTTCGAACGCGCGCTGACCTGGCTCGGCGAGCGTTACGACGACCTGTTCGATGCGCACGAGCACGCGTTCGTCCGGCAGTTCGCGGCGCTGCCGCAGGCGTCGCGCGCGCTGCTCGTGCGGATGCTGATGCGCAACGGGTCCGATTTCCGCGCGAGCAAGCTCGTGTACGACGAGATCGGCTGCCCGCTCGACGCCGCTGCGCCGCTCGTCGCGCTCGGCTGGGTCGATCCGGCGCCGGCGCTCACGCTCGACGAACTGTTCGCGCTGTCGACCAAGGCCGATCTGCTGCGCATCTTTCCGTCGCTCGCCGCGCATGCGGGCGAGCGCAAGTCCGACTGGCTCGACCGGCTGCGGCCCGCGCACGACGTCGCGCAACCGCTCGACGCGTGGTGCGCGCAGTGCGACGACCGCGTGCTGCGTGTGACGGTCGGCGCGCTGTGCGACCGGCTGCGGCTGATGTTCTTCGGCAATCTGCATCAGGACTGGAGTGAATTCGTGCTCGCCGATCTCGGCGTGTTCCAGTACGAAAGCGTGCCGATCGCGCCGTCGTCGCGCGCGTTCCAGCAGCGCGGTGACGTCGACGCGTATCTCGCGCTGCAGATGTGCCGCGACGCGCTCGACGCGTGGCCCGACGATCTGCCGTTCGACGACCTGATCCGCGCGCTGGACGCAGTCGACTGCGCGCAGCCGTGGCTCGCGACGCGCCGCGCGAAGCTGCTGTTCGCGCTCGGCCAGGCGTGCGAACGCCGTGCCGACTGGGACGCCGCGCTCGACGCGTACACGCGCAGCGCGTGGCCCGGCAGCCGGCACCGGCGCATCCGCGTGCTCGAACGCTGCGGGCGCGACGACGACGCGCTCGCGCTGGCGCTCGCCGCGCGCGGCGGCTTCGAGAGTGACGAGGAGCGGCAGCGCGTCGAGCGCATGCTGCCGCGCCTGCAGCGTCGCGCCGGCCAGCGCGTCGAACGCGCGGCCGCTGCGGTCGACGTGCCGCGCGAGACGCTCGTGCTCGCGCGTCCCGACGCGTTCGTCAGCGTCGAGTTCGCGGTGCGCGACCACCTCGCGCAGCCGGCGTCGCCGGTCCACTACGTCGAAAACACGCTGATCAATTCGCTGTTCGGGCTGCTGTGCTGGGAGCCCGTGTTCGCGGCCGTGCCCGGCGCGTTCTTTCACCCGTTCCAGCGCGGCCCAGCCGACCTGCATGCGCCCGATTTCGCCGTGCGCCGCGCGGCGGCCTTCGATGCCTGCTTCGCGCAGCTCGATTCGGGCGCGTACCGCGACACGATCCGCCGGCATTTCGCGACGAAGGCCGGGCTGCAATCGCCGTTCGTGTTCTGGGGCGTGCTGACGGACGCCCTGCTCGACGAAGCGCTCGCCTGCCTGCCGCCCGAACACCTGCGGCTGTGGTTCACGCGCCTGCTCGCGGATATCCGCAGCAACCGGTCCGGCTTGCCCGATCTCGTCCGCTTCTGGCCCGCCGAACGCCGCTACGAGCTGATCGAGGTGAAGGGCCCGGGCGACCGGCTGCAGGACAACCAGACGCGCTGGCTCGCGTACTGCATCGCCCACCGCATGCCGGTGCGCGTCGTCGACGTCGAGTGGGCCGGCGAGGGCGTTGCGCACGCCGAGGCGGCGGGGTTGTCCGCATGAGCTACGTCGTCGCGGTGCGGGCGATGTGCGAGTTCACCGCGCGGCGCGGCGATCTCGACCTGCGCTTCACGCCCGCGCCGACCGCGCTCGAAGGCATTGCCGGGCACGGCGCGGTCACGTCGAAGCGCGGCGCGCGCTACGAAACCGAAATCGCGCTGACCGGCACGTGGGGCACGCTCACCGTGCGCGGCCGCGCGGACGGCTACGATCCGGTGGCGAACCGGCTCGAGGAAATCAAGACCTATCGCGGCAGCCTCGACGCGATGCCGGCCAACCATCGCGCGCTGCACTGGGCGCAGGCGAAGGTCTATGCGCACCTGATGTGCGCCGCGCGCGATCTCGCGGAAATCGACGTCGCGCTCGTGTATTTCGACATCGTGTCCGAGCGCGAGACCGTGCTGACGGAGACGCTGGACGCCGGCACGCTCGCGACGTTCTTCGCCGAGCAGTGCGCGTGCTTCGTCGGCTGGGCCGAACGCGAGACGGCCCATCGCGCCGCGCGCGACGCGGCGCTGCGTGCGCTCGCGTTTCCGCACGGACAGTTCCGCAGCGGCCAGCGCGAACTGGCGGTGGCCATCTATCGCGCGGCACGCGACGAGCAGTGCCTGATGGCGCAAGCGCCGACCGGCATCGGCAAGACGCTCGGCACCGTGTTCCCGCTGCTGAAGGCATGCGGCGAGGGCGAGCTCGACCACGTGTTTTTCCTGACCGCGAAAACACCCGGCCGCGCGCTCGCGCTCGAAGCGGCAACGACGCTCGGCGCCGGCACGTCCGCGCTGCCGCTGCGCGTGCTGGAACTCGTCGCGCGCGACAAGGCGTGCGAGCATCCGGACAACGCGTGTCACGGCGAATCGTGCCCGCTCGCGAAAGGCTTCTACGACCGGCTGCCGGCCGCGCGCGATGCGGCGATCGAGGCCGGACTGCTCGATCGCGATACGGTGCGCACCGCGGCGCTCGCGCACGACGTCTGTCCGTACTACCTGGCACAGGAACTCGCGCGCTGGTCGGACATGGTGATCGGCGACTACAACTACTACTACGACGGCAGCGCGATGCTGCACACGCTCGCGCAGCAGAACCAGTGGCGCGTCGGCGTGCTCGTCGACGAAGCGCACAACCTGCTCGATCGCGCCCGCAAGATGTACAGCGCGTCGCTCGATCCGTTCGCGTTCGCGGCCGCGCGGGAAGCCGCGCCCGCCGCGTTGCGCAAGGCGTTCGACCGGCTCGCCCGCGCGTGGGGCACGCTCAATCGTGCGCAGGCCGAACGCTATGCGGCCTATCCCGACGTGCCGGGCCCGATCGTGTCGGCCGTGCAGAACCTCGTCGCGGCGATCGGCGAACACCTGACCGACGCGCCGCGCGCGAACGGCGACGCGCTGCTGCGCTTTCACTTCGAAGCAATCCAGTTCGGCGTGCTGGCCGAAGCGTTCGACAGCGCGTCGATCTTCGACGCGACGCTGCACGGCGAACCGATGCCGCGCCAGCCCGTGCTCGACGGCGTCGCGGCGGCCGGCCGCCGGCGCCGCGTCCAGTCGACGCTGTGCGTGCGCAACGTGATCCCGGCCGGTTTCCTGGCGCCGCGCTACGCCGCCGCGCGCGCGACCGTGCTGTTCTCCGGCACGCTGAGCCCGTTCCATTTCTACCGCGACACGCTGGGGCTGCCCGGCGATACGGGCTGGCTCGACGTCGATGGGCCGTTCCGCGCCGAGCAACTGACGGTGCGCGTGGCGAGCCACGTGTCGACCCGCTGGCGCGACCGCGATCGCTCGCTCGAACCGATCGCCGACCTGATCGCCGCGCAATATGCGACGCGCCCCGGCAACTATCTCGGCTTCCTGAGCAGCTTCGACTATCTCGGGCGCGTGGTCGCGCTGATGCAGACGCGCCATCCGGACGTCCCCGTGTGGGCGCAGGCGCCCGGCATGGCCGAAAGCGAGCGCGATGCGTTTCTCGCGCGCTTCGACGCGGGCGGACGCGGCGTCGGTTTCGCGGTGCTGGGCGGGGCGTTCTCGGAAGGCGTCGACCTGGTCGGCGAGCGGCTGATCGGCGCGTTCATCGCGACGCTCGGGCTGCCGCAGGTCAACGACGTCAACGAGCAGATGCGGCGCGCGATGGACGCGCGCTTCGGCAACGGCTACGACTACATGTACCTGTATCCGGGGCTGCAGAAGGTCGTGCAGGCGGCCGGGCGCGTGATCCGCACCGAGCACGACGAGGGCGTCGTGCATCTGATCGACGACCGTTACCGGCGACGCGAAGTGCGCAATCTGCTGCCGCGGTGGTGGCGGATCGGGTGACGGCGTTGCCGGTCGTCGCTACAGCACGTTGAGCATCGCGAGCGCGGCTTCCTGAAGGTGCGGCAGCACGCGCCGCACGGCCGCGTCGGTCGTTTCCGCGCCGATCGGCATGTTGGTGCTCAGCGCGGCGACGACTTCGCCGTGACGGTTCTTCAGCGGCACCGCGATGCCGCGCACGCCCACCTGCAATTGCTGCTCGATCGCCGCGTAGCCGGCGTCGCGCGCCTGGTCGACCTGTTCGAGCAACCGCGCCTTGTTGGTGATCGTGTGCGGCGTGAACGGCGGCAGTTCGGTCTCGTCGAGCCACGCGCGCACGGCTTCGCGATCGGGATGATGGGCGAGCAGCACGACACCGGGCGACGTCAACGGCGCCGGCACGCGCGCGCCGAGCACGAAGCCGGTCGTCATCACGCGCGACACGCCGTTGCGGGCGATGAACACGAGTTCCCAGCCGTCGAGCACGCTGACGTACGCCGATTCGTTCAGCGACGCGCTCAGCTGCTGCAGATAAGGCTGGACCGTGCGCGGCAGCCGCGCCGAATCGAAGTACGACCAGCCGACCCGAAGCACGCGCGGCGTAAGGCCGTACAGCTTGCCGTCGGTGTACACGTAGCCGAGCGATTCCAGCGTCAGCAGGTAGCGCCGCGCGGCCGTGCGCGTGAGGCCGGTGCGGGCGGCGGCCTGCGTGGGCGTCATGCGCGCGTGCTGGCTGTCGAAGGCCTCCAGGATCATCAGGCCTTTTTCGAGGCCGGCAATCCAGTCGCGTCGGTCGAGGTCGGGCTTTTTCGTCATGGGCGGCGCGCGGGGAGATGCGCGGTGTTCGCGCAGGAATGGGCGATTATCGCGCGAGTGGTCGGGTAACGGGAAATCGGTCGATCCGCCATCCTTGTCCGCTGGATAGCGGCAGATATAGAGTCGACGACATCTATTCAAGGAGGTCGTATGCGGGTTGCGAAGTGGGGGAATAGTCTGGCCGTGCGCCTTCCGGCCGGTCTGGTCGATGAGTGGGGGCTGCGTGAAGGCGACGAAGTCGAAATCGTCGTTTACCGTGCAGGTGCTTTGGCTGAGAGCCGCAACGCGAGCCCCGAAGCAATTCTCCTGCCGTTGAGGCGTTTCAGAGGCAAGCTGCCAGGCGATTTCAGGCTCAGGCGGAACGACGCAAACGAGTCGGATTGAGTCGACTCATTCAAGCGCCGGGACGCAGCCGCGGCGCGGTCCAGCTTACTTGTGTTCGTGGCGGAGCGAGGCAATGCGCCATCGCGCGTCGATCACGCACCACTGCTCGACGAAATCGAAGCGGGAATCGATTGCCTGGTTGATTCGTACCGTCCCGATGCCCGTTATCGTCGCCCGTTGTCCGCGCGTAACGATTTGCATGGTTTCGTCCCGATATGCGATACCCGATCTGTTCGATGCACGTTCGGCCGCTACGACGCGCATTCGCGCAAGAAATTGCGCTTTCGTGCGAATGTGAGCTTCGTGCAGGACGAAGAAGTTCGGGCTTGCGACGAAATCGAGCTGTTCGACATCGGCGTGACGATACGCGTCGATCCAGACGTCGCGCATCTGCGCCAGGGTGAATCGGGGTTCCATAGGCGGTGCATTGTCCTGCTGGAGCGCGGGTGCGCGGTTTTTTGGCGCTATCCGCCGGGGGCAGGAAGGCAGCCTATGGCCGGGCTCATGCTTGGGCAATTGGACAGGTCTGAATCTGGTTGTGCCGTGAGCGGGAAAATGCCGGCAGGGCGCGGGAGTAGACGCCCCGATGACGCATTGTCGGGCTGGCGCTGACTGCGGGAAAGAGGCGTGAAGCAGCACGCAGTGTGCTGCCGTAAACAGATGGCAACCGATGGCAGAACGCTGCGCGGCCGCGCATGGAAGCGGCCGATACGGCATGAAAAGCCGAGGAACCGGATGCGACGCGACTATTCCGCGCGCCGCATCCGTCATGCCCTTACTCGCTGCTCGTCCACTCGACGTTCGCGCCCACCGAACGCAGGTTCTCGACGAAATGCGGATGCGCGCGGCGGATCGGCAGCGCGTTCATGATTTCCGAGCGACCTTCGATGCTCGCGGCCACCATCAGCAGCGCGATCGCGACGCGAATGATGTACGGGCTCTCGACACGGGCCGGCGTCAGTTGCAGCCCGCCGAACGTGATCAGCCGGTGCGGATCGGACAACAGCACGTGCGCGCCGAACTTCGACAGTTCGCCGGACCAGCCGAGCGCGCCGTCGTAGACCTTGTTCCAGAACATCGCACTGCCTTCCGCGCGCACGCCGAGCGCGATGAAGATCGGCAGCAGGTCGACCGGCAGGTACGGCCACGGCGCGGCTTCGACCTTGGTCAGGATGTTCTGCGTGAACGGCCGGCGCACGCGCAGCGGGCCGTCGCGTTCCGCGCGCGACCAGCCGTCGCGGTGCGTGACGGTGACGCCGAACTTCGCGAACGTGCGGTCGATCAGCGGGAAATGCTCGGGCGACGAGTTGCGCACCGTGATGTCGCCGCCCGTGATCGCGCCGAGCGCGAGGAACGTCGCGATCTCGTGGAAATCCTCGGCGAAGCGGAACTCGCCGCCGCCGAGCTTGCCGCCGCCCGTCACGCACAGCCGCGACGTGCCGATGCCTTCGATCGCGACGCCGATCATCGCGAGGAACTGGCAGAACTCCTGCACGTGCGGTTCGGACGCCGCGTTCATCAGCGTCGACGTGCCGCTGGCGGCCGTCGCGCACAGCGCGAAGTTCTCGGTGGTCGTCACCGATGCGTAGTCGAGCCAGTGATCGTTGGCCGTCAGCGGGCCGTCGGTACGGACGATCAGCGAATCGGGCGTGCGCTCGATGTGCGCGCCGAACCGCTCGAACACCTCGACGTGCGGATCGATCTCGCGCACGCCGAGCGTGCAGCCCTTCACGTCGTTTTCGAGCCGCGCGACGCCGAAGCGCGCGAGCAGCGGCGGAATCAGCATGATCGACGAACGCATCGCCTCGGGCAGCCGGTGGACCGCCGGATCGAACTTCGTGTCGCGATGGTGGAGTTCGAGCAGACCCGTCGTGAAATCGACCGACACGTCGCTGCCGAGCGTGCGGAAGATGTCGAGGATCTTGCGCACGTCGGTGATGTCCGGCACGCCGACGAGACGCAGCGGCTGATCGGTCAACAGGGTGGCGCACAGAATCGGCAGGACGGCGTTCTTGTTCGCGGACGGCTTGATGTCCCCGCGCAGCGGAGTGCCGCCGTGGACGATGAGATTCGACATGATATGGGGGCGTATCGGTGACTGACGTAGGCCCATATGATGCCATTGGTCGGCGCGCGGCGTGGAATGTTCAGAGGGGAAAAGGGGGAATCGGCGCGCTTAACTGACAGTGTTTGACGTCGCGCCCGAGATACGGCAGGCCGAATGCCGTCCGGCCCGACGCAATGGCCGGCCGCGCGTCAGGCCGGCCATCCGCTCACACCGTCATTGCGCCGCGCGCATCCGCGCCGCGACCACCAGCGAGATCAGGCAGCCGACCGCGAGATAGCCGGCGACGAGGTGCCACGAACCGCCGGCCACGCTGACGAGGCCGACCGCGATGAACGGCGTGAACCCGCCGCCGACGACGCTCGCGAACTGGTAGCCGACGCCCGCGCCGCTGTAGCGGTATTCGGCGCCGAACAGCTCGGTAAACAGCGGCTGCTGGACGCTCACGACCATGTCGTGCGCCGCGTTCGCCAGCAGGATGGAGAAGATCACGATCCATGCGATCGACCGCGCTTCCAGTGCGACGAAGAACGGTACCGCCGACGCAAGACCGATCAGCGCGCCGATCAGGTAGATGCGGCGCAGGCCGTAGCGGTCGGCGAGCCACGCGAAGCACGGGATCGTCACGCAGCTCACCGCGCCGACCAGCAGGCCGATGTTCAGGAACAGATCGCGCGACATGCCGAGGTTCGTCGTCGAATAGCTGAGCGCGAACGCGGTGACGATATACATCGTGAACAGTTCGGCGAGCCGCAGCGCGACGATCAGCAGGAACGCCTTCGGGTGGCGCGTCAGCGCTTCCAGCACCGGCAGGCGCAGCTTGCGGTTGCCATGCTCGACCTTCTCGACGAACTCCTGCGATTCGTCCATGTTCTTGCGCACCCACAGCCCGATCAGCACCAGCACGATGCTGAACACGAACGGCAGGCGCCAGCCCCACGACTTGAACGCGGCCTCGCCGAGCGTATGGCTCAGGATCGAGACGATGCCGGTGGCCAGCACGAGCCCGACGCCGTAGCCGACCTGCACGCCGCTGCTGTAGAACGCCTTCTTTTGCTTCGGCGCGCTCTCGACGGCCATCAGCGCCGCGCCGCCCCATTCGCCGCCGACGGCGAACCCCTGGATCGCGCGCATCAGCACCAGCAGCACGGGCGCCCACCAGCCGATCGTCGAGAACGCCGGCAGCAGGCCGATCGCGACCGTCGACAGCCCCATCAGCATCACGGTCAGCACGAGCATCCGCTTGCGGCCGAGCCGGTCGCCGTAGTGGCCGAACACGATGCCGCCGAGCGGCCGGAACAGGAAGCCGACGCCGAAGGTGGCGAACGCCGCGAGCGTGCCCATCGTCGGACTGACTTTCGGGAAGAACTCCGAATTGAACACCAGCGCGGCGACGATCCCGTACAGCAGGAAGTCGTACCAGTCGACGACGGCGCCGACGAAGCTGCCGATCGCGGCCTTGCGGGCCTGGCTGCGCGCACGGGCGCCGGCCGCGGCGTCGAGGGTATCGAAGGTGGGGGTCATGGCAATGTCTCCTGGCACGGCGCATCGTGGAATCGTGGCGGCGCCGCGTCCGATGCTGCATTGAAGTCGAAGGGTGAACGGAGAATAGGGCGCGCGCCACACGGCGGCAATTGGCCAAACGGGCAATGTGCGCGATTATCGTTCAAGTCCGTGCGATTATCGAACGCTTTCCGGGTTTGCACTAGGCGGCGCGACGATATCCCGTTCGGCCGGGGTGTGCCGCCGTGAACGATCTGGTTAAAATCTGCAGCATCGACAACTCGCCCGTTCGGGGCGCATGCGCCGCCGTCACCTCGGCCGCGCATGCCGCACGCGACAGGCACGAATCCCCATCGACCGCATGCCCCCGGAGACTGGAATGCCCGGCAATTCCCACCCATTGTCCAGCGATACGCCGCCCGTCGCCGATCCGGCCGCCAATCCGCTCGGGATGGCCGGCCTCGAATTCGTCGAATTCGCGGCGCCCGTGCCGGAAGCGCTCGCGCAACGCTTCGAGCAATTCGGGTTCAAGGCGATCGCGCGGCACGTCAGCAAGAACGTCACGCTGTACCGGCAAGGGCAGATGCATTTCCTGATCAATGCCGAGCCCGATTCGTTCGCCGCGCGCTATGCGGAGGAGTACGGAATGGGCGTCTGCGCGATCGGGTTGCGCGTGGCGAACGCCCGACGTGCGTTCGAGCGCGCGATCCAGCTCGGCGCGTGGGCGTTCGAAGGCGAAAAGGTCGGGGTCGGCGAGCTGAAGATCCCGGCGATCCAGGGGATCGGCGATTCGCACCTGTATTTCGTCGACCGCTGGCGCGGGCGGGACGGCCAGCGCGGCGGCGTCGGCGACATCTCGATCTTCGACATCGATTTCCGGCCGATCGACATCGCGACCGCGCATACCGATCTCGATTGCGCGGGCGTCGGCCTGCAGCAGGTCGATCACTTCACGCAAACCGTCGGCGCGGGCCGCATGCAGGAGTGGCTGGATTTTTACCACGACCTGCTGCACTTTCGCGAGATCCATCAGATCGACGCGCACTGGCATGTGTCGGAGGAATCGCGCGTGATGGTGTCGCCGTGCGGCGCGGTGCGGATTCCGGTCTACGAGGAAGGCACGCGCCGCACCGAGCTGATGCATGCGTACCTGCCCGATCATCCGGGCGAGGGCGTGCAGCACGTCGCGCTGGCCACCGACGACATCCTGTCGTGCGTCGATGCGCTGCGTGCGAACGGCGTCGAGTTCATCGAGCCGCCCGCGCGCTATTACGACGACGTCGACGCGCGGCTGCCGGCGCATGGCGTCGACCTCGACGCGCTGCGCCGCCGCGCGGTGCTGGTCGATGGCGAGATCGGCAGCGACGGTGTGCCGAGGCTGTTCTTCCAGACCTTCGTCAAGCGCCGCCCCGGCGAGATCTTCTTCGAGATCGTGCAGCGCAAGGGGCACCACGGGTTCGGCGAGGGCAACCTCGCGGCGCTTGCCCGCGCGCGCGACGCCGGCTGAACGATCAGGCGCCGGCGGCCGGCACGCGGTTCGGCGCGGGGTCGTTCGGCTCGCGCAGCACGCATGCGGTGCCACCGGGCGTGTACATCGACACCACACAGCGGTTGCACGACGTACAGCCCGACTGCGCGAGCCGGCCGTCGCGCAGCCCGTTTACGAAACCCGGCTCGAACACGAGCGCCCGTGCTAGCGCGACCGCGTCGAACCCTTCGCGCATCGCCCGCGCGACGTTGTCGCGCGAACGCACGCCGCCGAGGTAGGCAAGCGGCATCCGGACGGCCGCGCGCACCTGCTTCGAATGCTCCAGGAAATACATCTCCCGAAACGCGCCCATCTTCGGCTCGGTGAGTGTCTGCAGCGCCATCGCGGCCCGCACGATCGCATTGTCGGCATTCGCGCGCGCATCGCCCGGCAGCGGGCTGCCGAACAACTGCCATACCGATTCGATGTTCATCCCGCCGCTCAGCACGAGCAGGTGCGCGCCTTCGGCTTCGAGCCGCCGCGCGATCTCGCACGCGTCGTCGGCCGTGCCGCCGCCACGCACGCCTTCCGTCACGCCGATCTTGCAGACCACGGCGAGATCGCGGCCCACCGCGTCGAGCACGCGGCGCAGCACGTCGACCGGAAAGGCCGCCCGACGCGCGGCGTCGCCGCCATACGCGTCGCGGCGGCGGTTGTACAGCGGCGACAGGAACTGGCTCAGCAGATAGCCGTGCCCCATGTGAATCTCGACCGCATCGAAGCCGGCGTCGCGCGCATGCCGCGCCGCCTGCGCGAACTCGTCGGCGATCGCCGACATCTGCTCGCGCGTCATCGCCTGCTTCAGGAAGCGGCCGCTCATCACGCCGACCTTGTTGAAGCCGCCCGACGCGCTCAATGGCCGTTTCGTCGACAGCGACGGCAGGAACGTGAAGCAGCCGCCGTGCGTGATCTGCGCGGAGGCCGCCGCGCCGTGACGGTGGACGGCATCGGTCAGCACGCGGAATTGCCGGACCGTCGGTGCGTCGAGCCGGGCCTGGTCGACGAACGTGCGACCGTCGTCGCTGATCGCGCAGTATGCGACGGTCGTCAACGCGGCGCCGCCCTCGGCGATGCGCTCGTGAAAGCGGACGAGCGCTCGCGACGGCACGCCGTTCGGCGTCATCCCTTCGTTGGTGGCGGACTTGATCAGGCGGTTGCGCAGCGTCAACGGGCCGATCTGCAGCGGGCTGAACGCGGTGGTGAGGTCAGCTGATTCCATGGGGCGGACGAAAGGATGGGCACGGCGACCATTGTGCGGCGGCGGGACGGGCGCGCATCGTCCGGGTGGATGAGCCGCGGTGCCGCGCGGCGGCCCGCCGCGATCCCGTCGAGCACGCACGGTGGCTGGCAGGCATCGACGAAACACCCTTCCACGGCAACGAACGGCAGCGTGCCGCGCCCCGGCTTCCCGCGCCGACCCTCACGCCGCCCGCAATGAATTCGCCGGCATCGCCCGCGCGCCTTCCGGATCGTCGTCGCCGAGCGGAATGAACGCCATGATCTCCAGGTCGTGCCCCGACAACGCCGGCAGCCGGAACGGGCTCGACAGCACGTTCAGCCGCCGCACGCCGACGTCGCGCAGGATCTGCGACCCGATTCCCGTCACGCGTCCGTCGCGGCGCGCCGTACCGGCCGGCATCCGCGGCGCGTCGCCACGCAGGTCGCAATCGAGCAGCACCGCCACGCCGCAGCCGGCCGCATCGATGCGCTGCAGCGCGGCGTGCAGCGGCCACGAATGCGCGGAGGGCTCCGCGTCGAGCAGGTCGAGCAGCGAATGGCATTCGTGCACGCGCGCCAGCACGGGCGTCGCCGGATCGGGTTCGCCCCGCACGAGCGCCAGATGCGGCGCGCCGTGCACGGCGTCGCGATACTCGATCGCACGGAACCGTCCCCACGGCGTATGCAGCGGTCGCTCGCCGACGCGTTCGACGAGCGACTCATGCTCGCGGCGGTAATGGATCAGGTCGGCGATCGTGCCGATCTTCAGCCCGTGATGCGCAGCGAACGCCTTCAGCTCCGGCAGCCGCGCCATCGTGCCGTCGTCGTTCATCACCTCGCAGATCACCGACGCGGGCGTGAGCCCGGCCAGCGCCGCGAGATCGCAACCGGCCTCGGTGTGCCCGGCGCGCACGAGTACGCCGCCCGGCCGCGCGGCGATCGGAAACACATGGCCGGGCTGCACGAGATCGTCGGGGCGTGCGCCCGAACGCACGGCCACGCGGATCGTATGTGCGCGATCGGCGGCCGAAATGCCGGTCGTCACGCCTTCGGCCGCCTCGATGCTGACGGTGAACGCGGTGCCGAACGGCGTGCCGTTGTGGTCGGCCATCGGCGGCAACCGCAGTTGCGCGCAGCGTTCGGCGGTCAGCGTCAGGCAGATCAGCCCGCGCCCGAAGCGCGCCATGAAATTGATCGCGTCGGGTGTCACGTGATCGGCGGCGATCACCAGGTCGCCTTCGTTCTCGCGATCCTCTTCATCCACGAGCAGGACCATGCGGCCCGCGCGCAACTCGTCGACGATCTCCAGCGTGCCGGCGAGCGTCATGACGCCTCCGTCGCGTCGAAGGCGCGGCGCAGCGCGTCGGCGCCGAACGTCAGCACGTGCTCGGCCGCGTCGACCGCGCCGAGCATGCTCGCGAAACCGTGCAACTGGCCCGGCCAGCGCACGAGCGTCACCGGCGTGCCGGCCCGCGCGAGACGCAGCGCATACGCTTCGGCCTCGTCGCGCAGCGGATCGAATTCGGCGCTGACGATCGTCGCCGGCGCGACGCCCGCGACATCCGGCGCGGCGAGCGGGCTCGCGAGCGGCGACGCGCGATCGGCGCCGTCGTCGAAGTAGTGGCCCTTGAACCAGCGCATCATGTCGGCCGTCAGGAAATAGCCGTTGCCGAGCGATTCGTACGACGGATGCTCGGTCGCGCAATCGACGACCGGATACAGCAGCAACTGGTGCGCGATGGCGATGCCCGAGCCGCGCAACTGCAGCGCGGCGACCGCCGCGAGATTGCCGCCCGCGCTGTCGCCGGCGACCGCCACCGCGCCGGCGCGGGCGCCGAGATCGCGTGCACTGGCCGCCGCCCAGCGCACGGCGTCGCACGCATCGTGCGCGGCGGCCGGGAAGCGCGCCTCGGGCGCGAGCCGGTAGTCGACCGACAGCACGAGCGTGCGCGCCCGATGCGCGAGGCTGCGGCACAGGTTCGCGTGCGAGTCGATGCCGCACGACACGAAGCCGCCGCCGTGGAAAAACACGGTCAGCGGCAACGGCCCGTCGACGGCGGGCCGATACAGCCGCGCCGGCAATCGACGGCCCGCTGCCGGGATTTGCCAGTCCGCTTCGGCGGCGACGGCATCGCCGGGCGCGAACGCGCCGCCGGCGGCGAGGCTCGCGCGGTACGCGGGAACGGTGAGCTGCGCGAAATCGATCGCGGGGGCGTGGGCGAATGCGGCGAGCAGCGCCTGCGCCTGAGGGTCGAGCGGCATGGGAACTCCTGTCTGAATCGGATGCGGTCTGAATCAGGTAAACCCGTGTCGCGGTTTTCCCTGAGTCCGCGCCGGACGCTTGCCGGCACGGCCTGACGGGCATTCCAGCGCAGCGGGCAGGGCGCCACATCATCCGATCGGACGATGGTTTGCCCGCCCGGATGGCCAATTCTCGCCATTCAGTGAATCTCCCGATGACGCCGGAATTTAGACGCGTCTTAAATCATGGCGGCGCGGCTCGGTCGCACCGCAAACATGTCGTATGGAGGATGGAGCGTGCTGATGGAGACGAGATGGGCTCCGCAAGAGAGCCAGGCAACCAGTGACGAGGCCGACATCGGCGTCGCGGATTTCAGCGAGCTGATGGCGCGCATCTACCAGGGTCCGCTGGAGACGCCGCCGTGGGCCGGCGCGCTCGAGCTCGTCCGTCGCTGGCTGCACGCGAACTACGTGACGCTGATCCTGCGCGCGGCCGCGAGCGATCGCCGCGCGCCGCTGTCCGTGCACGCCTCGGAATTCGGCCCGGTCGTTCCGGGCGACGGCGAGGCGTCGTACAACAACTACTACTATTCGCTCGACCCGTTCGTCGGCCTGCCGGCCGATCGCGTCGTCACGGTCGACGACGTGTTCGGCGACACGGGCTGGCTGTCGAGCGAGCTGTACAAGCAGTTCCTGAAGCCGCAGGACGTGCGCTATATCCTCGGCGCGGACCTGCGCACGCCGTCGGGCGTCGAGTGCCGGTTCCGCGTGTGCCGCAACCATGCGTCGAAGCAGTTCTCCGCGCGCGACAAGGCGGTCTGCGCGCTGCTGCTGCCGCACCTGAAGCGCGCGGTGGAACTGCATTCGCGGCTCGATTCGGCGGAGGTCGAGCGCTCAATCTACGCGAACGCGATCGACCGCATGCAGGTCGGCACGATCGCGCTCGACGAGAACGGCACGATCATCGACATGAACAGCGTCGCCGACGAGATCCTCAAGCAGAACAACGGGCTGACGATCGCGCGCGGCACGATCGAGGCGACCGACGCGCAGGAGAACCGCACGCTGAAGCGGCTGATCCGCCACGCGGTGATGGGGCATCACGGCACAGCCGCGGCAACCGTCGAGGCGATGCCGATCACGCGCAGCTTCGACAAGCCGCGCCTCGGGCTGCTGGTGCGCACGGTGCTGCTGTCCGACTGGTCGGAGGACAACCGGCGCCGGCCGGCCGTCACGCTGTTCCTGCGCGATCCCGATCGCAAGCCGCAGGGCGCGCAGGAAATCATCCGCAAGCTGTTCGACCTGACGCCGGCCGAGACGTCGCTCGCGCTGCTGCTCACCAACGGGCTGACGCTCGAGGAAGCCGCGGACGAATCGGGAATCAGCAAGAACACCGCGCGTACGCACCTGCGCGCGATTTTCTCGAAGACGGGCGTCACGCGTCAGGCGACGCTGGTGCGGATTCTGCTCGGGAGTGTCGTGCCGCTCGGGTGAGTGGTGTAGTCGATGCCGACCGAGCGGCAACGGATGCGTTCGCCCGGCAGTACATCGGCATCGATCGATACGTCACCGGCGTCGCGACGATGGCGACTTGACGCAAAAGAGGCTCGCACCGCGCGAGCCTCTTTTTCATCCCGTGCCGTCGCTCATGCGTATCGATTGGGCGACGGGTCGTGCGGCTACCCGAGTTCACGACCCCGCGTCGAGCGATTCGCCCAATCGGCCCATGCCGGCCACTGCGCGCAGCCGCGCCGGATGAAGGCGACGCCGGTGCGGATCACGAGCGCGCCGATCGCGAGCGCGGCCAGGTCGTCCAGGCGGCCGAAGCCAACCAGCGCCGCACTCATCGCGAGCGCCGCGAGCAACGACGACAGCGCATCGGTCCGCACGTGCCAGCCACTCGCCTCGAGCAGCGCGGAACCGGTCTCGCGCGCCTTGCGCAGCATCCAGCAGGACAGCACGGCCTTGCCGGCGAGCGTGACCGCAACCAGCGCGAGCGCGGTCGCGCCCGGCTGCACGACCGGCGGCGTATCGAACCGGGTCAGCGCATGCCAGATCATTTGCGCGCCGGTGATGGCCAGCAACGCGCCGAGGCCCGCGAGCGCGAGCGGCTCGTAGGTCGGGCGACGCTGCGGCGGCAGGCGCGCGTCGAGCCGGCAGGCGACGAGGATCAGCGCATCGGCCGCAAGGTCGATCGCCGCATGCGCGACGTCCGCGAGCAGCCCCGACGAATGCGCGGACCATGCCGCCGCCGTCTCGACGGCGAGCAGCAGCAGGTTGATCGCGAGGCTGACGACGAGGGCGCGGGACGTGGCTGCGTAGACGTGGGGCGTGGCGCGCGACGGGCGCTGCATGGCGGATCGCTTGTCGGAATCGGGGACGGCTTCGAACGTTACCGGCCTACGGTGGCACGCGAATGACAAGACGAAACGAGGGCGTGGCGCGAGGATTCGGCGCATGGCGATCCGCTGACCGGTCACCCGTCGCGCTCACCGCTTTCGATTGCGCTGAAAAAATTACAGCGCGCGTTCATTTGGTAGCGGATTCGCTGGCATCGGATGACGCTGCCGCGCCGTCGCCGCAGGCCGCCCGATGGAGCGCCGAAGCGCGATGAGCGACGCGGCCGGCTTGCGAGCAGGATCGCGGTTTGCTTTCGCGACAGCCCGGCAGGTTCGCCCGGACCGCGTATCCGAGGTTTTCCCGGCCGCCACCGGCAGCTGCCGGGCGACGAAATTCACCGCCCACTCCCGTGAGCGCCTCAATGCACGACAGCCAGCACCTTCACCCACCCGACACGATGCGTGAGTCCAGCACGATCGTCGTCGGTCGCGTCGTTCATCCGGGACGGGAAAGGCAATTCGATCGCTGGGCGCGCGAGATCGACGCGGCGGCGCGGCGTTACCCGGGGCACCTCGGAAACGTTCGCCTGAGCGATTCCAGCGGCATCAACTACCTGATTTATCGGTTCGACTCGCCGGCGCACCTGCATGCGTGGGAGGCCTCCGCGGAGCGGCGAAAGCTGGTGGCGAAGGGCGACACGATATCGGACGAGCATCGCGATGCCGCGGTCGGCATGGATGCGTGATTCGCGATCGCCGGCAAGCCCGCTACACCGAAGTGGAAAACGTTTCTCGTGACGTGGCTGGCCGTTTACCCGGTCCTGCTGTCGATCACGTACCTACTGAACGCGCTCCTGCCAGCGTCGGAGCGTCCTGTCCAACTCGCGCTCAGCTCAGCGCTGCTGACCGCATCGCTGACCTGGATCATCATGCCGCTCCTCACGAGGCAACTTCGGCCATGGCTGCTCCGGGGCGTGAAGCAGGTCGACAGGCTGGGCGACCGACACAGCAACGGATGACGACCCATGCAGAACGAACGATCCGAACAATCGATGCCAGGGATGCCGGCGCCGGGCCTGCCGGCCGGTTTCGAGCGGCGCTTCAGCCGACGCTATGCGCAGCTCGACGACGTCCGACTCCATTACGTGACCGGCGGCCCGGACGACGGCGAGATGGTGGTCCTGCTGCACGGCTGGCCGCAAACCTGGTACACGTGGCGTCACGTGATGCCGGCACTCGCCGAAGACGGGTATCGGGTCGTCGCGGTCGATTACCGCGGCGCGGGCGAATCCGACAAGCCGCTCGGCGGCTACGACAAGGCGTCGATGGCGGGTGACATCCGCGCCCTCGTTCACCAGCTCGGCGCGACGCGCATCCACCTCGTCGGCCGCGACATCGGCGTGATGGTGGCCTATGCGTACGCCGCGCAATGGCCGACCGAGATCGTGAAACTTGCGATGCTCGACGTTCCGGTGCCGGGCACGCGTATCTGGGACGAAGCGAAGGCCGGCGCCGATCCGCAGATCTGGCATTTCGGCTTGCATCAGCAGCGCGATATCGCGGAAATGTTGATTGCGGGCAAGGAGCGCGCGTACATCCTCGATTTCTACAAGAAGCGAACCCACGTCGCGCTGTCGAACGACGATATCGCCGTCTACGCCGACGCTTACGCGGCGCCGGGCGCGCTACGCGCCGGGTTCGAACTCTATCGCGCGTTTCCGCAGGACGAGACGCGGTTCAAGGCGTTCATGAAGCACAAGCTCCCGATGCCGGTGCTGGCGCTCGCGGGCGACAAGAGCAACGGCGCCAAGGAACTCGACATGGCGAGGGAGCTGGCGCTGGACGTTCGCGGAGCCGTTGCGCCGAATACGGGCCATTGGCTGCCGGACGAGAATCCGGCCTTCCTGACACGCCAGTTGCTCGATTTCTTCAGGGAAGCCGCGTCGGGCCGTTGAAGGCCCGCGCCGTGATGCGTCGCGCTTCGGGCCGCCCTCGCGCGCGGTGGTGGGGTCGGTCGCGCATGGTGCGCCGGGTCCGGTGCGACAGCGCGGCTTCGCCGGCAAGCGCCGCGGCGCGCAACACGGCGCGGCCGTAACCCGAGTCCGACGCATCGTCTGGAATCACGTCGAATTCCGCGTCGGGCCGGATTCCGCGTGCTTCGTATGACACGCCGGCTGCATCGCGCGTCACATGATTCGCGATGCCCATCATCCAGCCGTTCGGCAACCCTTTGCCGAAGCCGCCGGACAGCGCACCCTGCGTGGTCTGGCCGGCCTGGATCGCGTGCGGCAGCGTGCGCATCATCAGCGTCAGGTATTCGCCGGCGCTGACGGTCACGTCGCTCGTCAGCACGACGACGGGCTTCGCATAGCGCACGGCGCCGCCCGGTTCGACATGGAATCGCTGCGGCGCGATGCCGGCCGCCTGCGGGAGCGCACGCGTATAGGCGAGCCGCTTGCGGTCGGCGAAGCGCGCGGCGAGGTCGTGCGCGATCTGCGCCGCGCCGCCCTGGTTGAACGCGAGGTCGAGCACGAGCGCATGCGTCTGCCCGAGCCGCTGGAGCACGACATCGAGCGTGGCGGCGAGCCGGGCCCGATCCTGCTCGATGTCGGCGATCGGGCCGCCCGCAAAGCCGCCCATCCGGTCGATCGCGAGATAGCCAATATTGCCGTCGAGCACGCCCCAGACCAGGCTGCCGTCGAATTCGATGCCGCGCGCATCGGCGCGCAGGAGGCCGAGCCGCGCCTGCGTTTGCCGCGCGTGCCACACGCCGAGCCAGGCCGGAAACGACGTAGCGGGCGCCTCTTGCATCCACGCATGCCGCAACCGGCGGAAGGTCTGCTGCGGTGCGTTTTCGTCGCGCCAGCCGAGCGTGAACGAATCGTTTTCGTCGCTGATGCTGGTATGCGCATCGACCGGTGCGCCGAGCAGCGCATCGAGCACGGGCCCGAGCGCCGCGTCGCTGCCGGCGGCGGCGGCCTGCGGGCGCAGTCGCGCGATACGCGCCGCCCAGTCGATGCCGTAGTCGGCCGCGAACGAATGGAAGTCGAGCAGCAGGGCGGCGACCGCGTCATACGTCGCGAGCGGCGACGGCGCGCCGTTGCCCGTCATGCGACACGCGTCGGGCAGCGCAGCCAGCGGGCGCGCATGCAGCTGCATGCCGTCCGGCGAGTCGGTGAAGACCATGCCGCCGCGCCAGCGTGCATACATCCCGATCAGGCCGGAGACGGCCGCCGTGCTCGCGTTGTACGCGGGATCGCGCCAGCACAGGTTGCCGGTGCGCGTCGTGTTGTAGATGACCGCGCCGTGCGGCCCGATCTCGGCGATCGCGCCGGTGCCGGCAAGCGCCCAGATACCGTGTGTCTGCGGCACGAACGCGCCGTCCTGCCACGCGGCGCGCAGCATCTCGGGCGGCGCGGACGGCAGCCCGCCCGGCACGACGGGCTCGTTGCCGTCGCCGCCGCAGCCGGGCAGCCAGCCGGAGATACCGAGGCTCCATATCAGGGTGGCGAAGGCACGCATCGTCACGCCCCGGCGCCCGGGCAGCGATACACGCTGCCGGTCAGCGTGACGCCGGTCTGCCGCAGGTAGCCGCCGTCGGTACCGTCGAAACTGCCGCTTTGCACGCCGCGCTGCGTGAGCAGCACCACGACGTTGCCGCCGAGCGCGGCCGCGCGGGTCTTCAGGTCGTTGCGCGCCCCGGTCTCGAGCGTCGCATCGGGGATGAAGCCGCCGATCAGGAAGTTGCCGCGGCTGCCGGTCACGTCGCCGAGGTGGCGGCAGGTGCCGCCGGGGTCGCTCGTGACGATACGCACGTCGCGCCCCGCGGCGGAAGGTTCGAGCGGCGCGCATGCCGCCAGCGCGACAGGAAGGCACAACAGCCAGGCAGGTCTCATGTTTTCGCCGTAACGAATGCGCGGAATCGCGCGACAGCGCCACTTTAGGGACGCCGGCCGCGCCGCGCATCGGGCGAAGGTCGCGCGCTGGCGACGGAAAGGATCCGACGAAAGTCGTAGATACGGGGAAGCGCGGTCGACGCGCGGCCGGCACTGGCCGCCCGGCGACGTCAGGCTTTCGGCGCCATCAATCCTTCGCGCCACGCGAGCGCGACGGCCTGCGTGCGGTCGGACAGATGCAGTTTCGACATCACGTTGCCGAGATGCGTCTTGACCGTCTTTTCCGTGATGCCGAGCGTCGCGGCGATGCGCGCGTTGCTGCCGCCCTCGGCCAGGCAGCGCAGCACTTCGAGCTCGCGCGCGGTCAATGCGGCGAACGGGTTGCGCGGCGGCTTGCGCAACGCACCGATCATGCGCTGCGCAATGCCGGGGTGCAGCGTCGGTTCGCCGTGGACGGCCGCATGGATCGCCTGCAGCAAACGCTCGCCGCGCATCGATTTCAGCAGGAACGAATCGGCGCCGGCGTCGATCGCGGCCAGTGCCAGCGCATCGTCGTCGGACGACGTCAGCACCATGATGTGCGTGTCGCCGCTCGCCGCCCGAATCGCACGAATCACCGCCGGCACGCCGGCGTGGCCCATGCCGGGCATCATCAGGTCGAGCAACAGCACGTCGGGACGATGCACGCGTACCTGCTCGACCGTGGACGCGCCGTCGTCCGTTTCCGCGACGATCTCGAACGACGCATCGAGCCGCAACAGGCCACGGATGCCTTCGCGCACGACCGCGTGATCGTCGGCAACGAGGATGGTGGTCATGTGGTCTCCATCGGATTGAAATGGACGGTCACGCGCGTGCCGTCCGCGCCCGACACGATGTCGAGCCTGCCGCCGGGCAGCGCGTCCGCGCGCCAGCGCAAATTGCCGAGCCCCATGCCGACGGGCACGGCGGCCGGGTCGAAACCGGCGCCGTCGTCGCGCACGCTCCATCGCCAGTGTGCCGGCGGACGGGCGGCCGATGCGTGGACAGCATCGCCCGGTTCGCACGCGATGTCGATGCGGCGACAGCCGCTATGGCGCAGCGCATTCGCGACCGCCTCGTGCGTGATCATCAGCAACTCGTGCGCGGCCGCCGGATCGGCATCGAGCGTGCGCGCCGCGGCATCCGGCAGGTCGAGCGACCACGCGATGCCCGAGCCGGCCAGCAAGTCGCGCACCGCGTGCGAAACGGCCGCACGCAGGCCGTCCTCGGCAATCGCGGGCAGGCTGAAGCCGGTCACCACGTTGTCGAGATCCTGCTGCAGGTGATCGGCCAGACGTCGCGCCGCGCCGACGGTCGGCAACAGGTCGGGGTGACGCTGCGCCTCGTATTCCAGCTCGGTCAGCTTGAGGCCGAGCACGAAGCTGCGCTGCTTCGCGGTGTCGTGCAGGTCGCGGGCGATGCGCGTGCGCTCGACCGATACCGCGAGCGCCTTCTGCATGCCGAACGCCCGCGCGAGCGCATCGGCCATCCGGTTGAAATGCGCGGCCAGCGCGCCGAGTTCGTCGCGCGACGCATCGGCGATCCGCGCCGACAGGTCGCCGGCCGCCCAGCGGTCGGCCGCCGCCGTCATCCGCCGCACGCGCCGCACCAGCAACCAGACGAGCAAGCCCGCGAAGCTCGCGCCCATCGCACCGAGATACAGCACGGTGCGGATCAGGTCGTAGGCCGAGGCGTCGTCCGCGATCTCGTAGTGGAGTTGCCAGCCCGGCCAGTAATGGACGCCGATCCGCGCGATCGCGCCGCCGGCCAGCGCGATGCGCGTGACGATGGCCCAGTCGCCGTCACGATGCAGCATCGTGTCGGGCGCCGCCGGGTCGGCCGGTGTCGCCGCGAACGCGTCGGACAGCAGCGGCGACGCGGCCGGCGACGTTTCGCATCCCGCGCCATCCGGCTGCGCGATGCGCACCTGCAACCGGCCGGCGCCGAAGAAGCCCATCATCGGCGCGAAATCCATCACGTCGCGCGCGCCGATTCGTGCGATCTGCCAGAACATCGCGTCGGCCGCGGCGCGGCAGGCGACCGGGTCGCGCAAGTCGACGGCGCCGGTCGCGGCGGCCAGTGCAGGGCGATCGAGATTGCCGAGAAAACGGCGAATGTCGCTTTCCGCATGCGTGCGCCACAACACGCTCGTCAGCACCGACGACAGCACCATCGCGACGAACCCCACGACGATGAACGTCGGTACGAGCTTGACGAACAAGCCGCGAAAGCCGATCCGGAATGTGCGCAACGCGGGCTCCTCGTTCTTTTGTCTTTTACCGTTGCCCCGGCAAAGCAGGGCGGCCAGCTTTCAATCGCGCCATGTTGACGTTTTTTCGCGGCGGTTGCAGCGGCGTTTTTGCCGGGCAACCACGTTGGGGCGAAGACGAGGTGGCCAACAGCTCCCGCGATGGCACATGCGAGGCCATGAACCATCGCACTCGACATTATAGAAATAATGTCAAAACTTAATTGGCGAATGATTGGATATCTAACGGTTTACGTTATATTATTTATAAAATTCCCGACGAAACCCCGCCATGTCCGATCTCGCCGCCGACGAACCCCGCCTGACCGCCGAAATCGAGCGCCTCAAGGCCGACTTCCCGAAAACCCGCGAGCTGTATCGCGAAGCCTGCGCGTTGCTGTTCTTCCGCTTCGGCATCACGCCGACGGCGAACCGCCTGTACCAGCTCGTCCGCAAGGGCAGCATGGGCACGCCGACGGCCGTCCTGGCCGAGTTCTGGGCCGAGCTGCGGGAAAAGAGCCGCGTGCGCATCGAGCACCCGGACCTGCCGGCCGATCTGCAGGCCGCGGCAGGCGAACTGGTCGCGGCGCTGTGGAACCGGTCGAGTACCGACGCGGCCGCCGCACTCGACTCGCTGCGCGCGGAAGTCGAAGCCCAGCGGGCCGCGGCGCAAGCGGAAGTCGCGACGTTGCAGGCCGAACTGGCCCGCACCGAAACCGCGCTGGAGCAACGCACGACCGCGCTGCTGGCCGCGCAGGTCCGCATTCAGGAACTGGAGCAGGCGAAGGCGGCGGACGATGCATCGCGGCAAGCGCTGCAAGCGGATATCGAACGCCTGACAGCCGACAACGCGGAGGCCGATCGCGCACTCGCCGAAGCCCGCGCGGATTTCACCACCCAGCTCGACCGGTTGCGCGACGACGCGGGCCGCGCCGAGGCACGCCTGCGCGCATCGGAGAAGCGGGCGCTTCAGGAAATCGATCGCGAGCGGCTCGCGGCCGCACGATTGCAAAAGGAACTCGACGCAGCGACATCGCGCGCGGAACAGCGCGATGCGCAGCAGCGGAAGGACATGGCCGCGCTACAAGCGCAACTCGGCGACGCGTTGCATCGCTGCGGCGTGCTTCAGGGGCAGCTCGACGGCGCCCTGGCGACCGATGCGGCGCGCAGCAACGAGCTCGACGCGCTGAGGCGCGAGATGGCGGCGCTCGTGCGCCGGCCGCCGTTGCGCGGCGTCAAGACCGTCCCGGCCGCCGAACGGAGCGAGCGGCGGGCACGCATGAGAAAGCGCGCCGACGAAGCGCCGCGCTGACTGCAGGGCCGATCGGCGCCGCATGCGCGAAGCGACGTGGCGCGAGCGGCCGGCCCGACCGACCGCCGGCCGCTGCGCCCCGCTCAACTCCCCACATACCGCGACGGCAGCGGCGGCGCGTCCGCCGGAATCGTCACGAGCGACGTGTTCAGCCAGCCTTGCGGCGTGCCGTTCGACTGCGCATACGCGCCGACGTACGGCATCATCCGCGTCGTCTGATAGACCTGCGGCGTCCAGCCGGCGGGCGCGAGGAAGATCGACGTCGCGCGCTTCTCGCTGTACGCGGATGCGCCGTACGTCGAGATGTTCCACAACGTCTGCTGATACGTCGCGTAGTCGGCGTTGTGGCGCGAGCCGCCGGCCTGCCAGCCTTCGAGCTGGATGAACGTGTTGTACGTGCCGGCGCCCGCGAGCAGGTTGTTCACCGTGCGCCCGTACAGGAACGACAGGATCAGCCCGCAATTCGCCGGCGCGAAATCGTTGCCGACGCTCAGGTAATAGCGGCCCGTCGTGTTCACGACCGATGCGTAGTGCGAATTGCCGATATCCGTCGACGTCGCCAGCCCGCTCGCCCCCATGAAACTGTCGAAGGCCTGCATCGTGACGCCCGCCGGCAGGTCGCTGGTCGCGCTGATCGCGACGAGGTGCGAACCGGCCGCCAGCAGCGTCAGGAACGCGGACAGCGTGGCCGCGTTCCAGTTGCCTTGCGCGTCGACGAACGGGAACGCGCGATAGCCGGTCAGCGAGAAAACCGCCGGGTCGGAGCCGGCCTGCCACGCGATCTGCGGCACCCACATCGTCAGCGGGCCCGCGTTCGACGCGCTCGACACGTACTGCTTCAGCGCATCGATCAATTGCGCATCGGCGCCGGGCAGCACGGTGTACGACGCGCCGTCCTGCCAGCGTCGCACCCATTGCGCGACGAAGCCCGCGAGCTGGCCGCCGGTGAAGTCGGCGGGCGGCACGTAGCCGAGCGAGCCCGTGCCCTGATACGCGGACCGGATCGCCGCGGCCGTGCGCACGTTGCTGCCGAACATGCTGTTCGCGAAATCCTGGCAGTTGTTGGCCGGCGGCGTCGCGAGTTGCGCGAGCGGGACGACCCATGCGCCGTTCGCGGTCGCGACGCCGCGATACAGGTTGAGATTCGCGACCGAGTCGTGGCCGGGAAACGTCGCGGCGTCGGCGCCCGACACGTAGCCGGCCGACGGCGTGACGCTGACGGTGGTCGGCTGCGACCCGAACGGATGCGTGTACGCGATCGCGAACGATGCGTCGCCGCCGGCGAGGCTGAACGATCCCGTGCAATCGCCCCAGCTGTTCGATGCGCTGACGGCGGTCGATTGCCCGGTCGCGATCAAACTTTGCGACGCCTGCGGCGTCGAGCCGCTCTGGCTCGCCGCATTGCCGAACGCGAGCGTGGTCGACGGAATCGCGTTGACGACGTTGATCGTGATCGAGCGATCGGCGATGCCGTAGCTGCGGGCGGACGTATCGGCGGCGCCGGTGGCGGCGAACGACGATGCGGCGGCCGGGCTGTCGTCGCCGCCGCAGGCAGCCAGCGAGCCGACGAGCGGCGACAGGGTCAGCGCGGCGCCGCGCTGGATGAAGCGCCGGCGGTTCGGCGCGGTCGGGCGGACGGGTTTCGAAGCGGTCATGGGGCGTTCCTGGTCACGGGTTCGAGAGGCGGTAACGGTCCGGCGCATTGCACACGTGTGCAATGCCGGCTGCGTCCTCGCGGTCGCCGGCACATGCGCCGCGCGTATTTATGCGGGAGATCGATGAAATGCCTGCGACGAAACCGAGTCGCCGATGTGACGTGCCGCACGCGGACGGCCCGGGCGGGTGAGGGGAGCGCCGGCCAGGCATTGGGTGCGCGACGGGGATCGGGTAAAGTGCCGCTCAACATGCCGGTTCGACGTTACTAGACGACCGGTCTAATCGTTGCTACCATACGCCATCATGAATGCATCTTCAGGCGCCGAAGTCCGCCAGCACATCCTGAACATCGCGAAGCCGATCATGCTCCACAAGGGGTTTTCGGCGGTCGGTCTGAACGAGATTCTCGCCGCGGCGGGCATCCCGAAGGGCTCGTTCTACCATTACTTCGGCTCGAAAGAGGCATTCGGCGAAGCGCTGCTCGAATCGTATTTCGAAGGCTATCTCGCGCATCTCGACAACCTGCTCAAGCAGCAGGCCGGCACGGGCGCCGAGCGCCTGATGACGTACTGGGGCAACTGGCTGCACACGCAATGCGCGGACGATCCGGAAGGCAAGTGCCTCGCGGTGAAGCTCGGCGCGGAAGTGTCGGATCTGTCGGAAGCGATGCGCGCGGTACTGCGGCGCGGCACCAGCCAGATCATCGAGCGGCTCGCGGGCGGCATCGAAGGCGGGCTCGCCGACGGGTCGCTGAGCGGCGTCGACGATCCGTCGTACACGGCCGCGATCCTGTACGAGCTGTGGCTGGGCGCGACGCTGCTGGAAAAGATTCACCGCAACCGCAAACCGCTCGAAAGGGCGATGGCCGAAACGCGGCGCATGCTGAACCTGCCGCCGGCCGCGCACGACGGAGCGCAGTCGTAATCCGGGCGCGCCTGGGCGCGCCTTGTTTTTGCCCTGATTCTAGACGACTGGTCTACTTAATCCTTCATGACGAACGCTTCACGCTGCGTTACGCTGTCCCGATCGTTCCCACCGCCTGCCTGCGAGCGCACCGGCCTGACCGCCGATGCCGCCACGGGCGTGCACTTCCTGCTGGTCCATCCCTGATCCGATCGTGCCCACGAAGCACGTTCATTCCTGTTGACGGAGGCTCACATGCCGCAAAGCAAGACCGCAAACCGCCAGATCATCCTGAATTCGCGCCCGGTCGGCGCACCGACGCCGGACAACTTCCGCGCCGAAACGAGTGACGTGCCGGTGCCCGGCCCCGGCCAGGTGCTGCTGCGCACCGTCTGGTTGTCGCTCGACCCGTACATGCGCGGCCGGATGAGCGACGCGCCGTCGTATGCGCCGCCGGCCGAACTGGGCCAGCCGATGGTCGGCGGCACGGTCAGCCGCGTGGTGTCGTCGAACCTGCCGGCGTTTCGCGAAGGCGATCTGGTCGTCGCTGGAGCCGGCTGGCAGGATTACGCGCTGTCCGACGGACGCGACCTGATCCCGCTCGGCCGCGACTTCGCGCATCCGTCGTACGCGCTCGGCGTGCTCGGCATGCCGGGCTTCACCGCGTACACGGGGCTGCTGAAGATCGGCGAACCGAAGGCCGGCGAAACCGTGGTCGTCGCGGCCGCGAGCGGCGCGGTCGGCGCCGTGGTCGGCCAGATCGCGAAGCTGAAGGGTTGCCGCGTGGTCGGCGTCGCGGGCGGCGCCGACAAGTGCGCGTACGTGACCGGCACGCTCGGCTTCGACGCATGCGTCGACCACCACGATCCGGCGTTTGCCGCGAAGCTGAAGGACGCGTGCCCGAACGGCATCGACGTCTATTTCGAGAACGTCGGCGGCGCGGTGTTCGACGCGGTGTGGCCGTTGCTGAACGACCATGCGCGCGTGCCCGTCTGCGGGATCATCGCGCATTACAACGACGCGGCCTACGACGACAAGGCGCTGTCGACCGGCCGTGATCGGGTGCCGGCGCTGATGGGGGCGATCCTGCGCAAGCGCATCCGCGTGCAGGGTTTCATCATCCTCGATCATTATGCGACCGGCTATGCGCCGTTCCTGAAGGACATGAGCGAATGGGTCGCGCAGGGCAAGGTGAAGACGCTCGAGGACGTCGTCCCCGATCTCGCCGACGCGCCGCAAGCGCTGATCGGCTTGCTCGCCGGCAAGAATTTCGGCAAGGTCGTCGTGCGTGTCGGCCCGGACAAGCTGGCCTGATCCCTCCGCTCGACCACCTACCACCGTTGCACGCTGGCGTCGCCCGACGCCGGCTTGTGGCATGCTCGTTTCCGTTTGCAAAGGAGTGAAAAAATGGCGCTTCACGTGATTGCTTCGCTGTTCCTGAAACCCGAACACGCGCAGGCCGCCGAGGCCGAGCTGCGCAGCATGGTCGCCAAGACGCGCACCGAACCGGGCAACCGGCGCTACGACCTGTTCCGCGAACAGGACGGTTCGCCGAACCTGCATCTGTACGAGATCTACGACGATCAGGCGGCATTCGACGCACACCTCGCGAGCCCGTATTTCGGCGAATTCCGCACGAAGTCGGCCGACTGGTTCACCGCACCGCCGGTCATCAAGGTGCTGTCCGGCATCGACGTGGCCGAGTAACGACGCAGCACGCCACACCACCGCCGCGGCCCGCCCGCACCCGGGCCGCGCGGCACCCGTTGCGCACGACGCAACGGCGATGACGACGACCACACGGCGCAGCGCGCCTTGTTCGCGCCGCTTCCCCAATACAACGGCCCCGGAGGCTGAATGATCACCCTCAACATCAACGGCGAAAACCGCTCGGTCGACGCCCCCGACGACATGCCCTTGCTCTGGGTGCTGCGCGACGTCGTCGGCCTCACCGGCACCAAGTTCGGCTGCGGGATCGCGCAATGCGGCGCGTGTACCGTGCATCTCGACGGTGTCGCCGCGCGTTCGTGCGTGCTGCCGGTCGCCGCGGTCGCGGGCCGCAAGATCACGACGATCGAAGCCGTCGGCGCGACGCCGGCCGGCCACAAGGTCCAGCAGGCCTGGCGCGAGCTCGACGTCGTCCAGTGCGGCTACTGCCAGTCGGGGCAGGTGATGGCCGCTACCGCGCTGATCGCATCGAACCCGAACCCGAGCGACGCCGACATCGACGCGGCCATGGCCGGCAACATCTGCCGCTGCGGCACGTACAACCGGATTCGCGCCGCGGTCAAGCAAGCCGCGAAGGAGGTCTGACATGTCGCGAGGACTCCTCGAAGCAGGCCGGGCCGGCGCGGGCGTGTCGCGCCGCGGGTTTCTGAAACTCGGCATGTCGCTCGGTGCCGCGGCCGGCGGCGGCTTGCTGCTCGGCTTCAGCCTGCCGGCCGCGGGCGACGATGCACGCCGTTCGGTGATCGGCGGCGACGCGGCCGAACCCGCGGCGCCCGGCGTGTTCGCGCCGAACGCCTTCGTGCAGATCGACCGCGCCGGCAAGGTCACGCTGGTGATGCCGAAGGTCGAGATGGGGCAGGGCGTCTACACGGCGCTGCCGATGCTGATCGCGGAAGAACTCGAAGTGCCGCTGTCGAGCGTGACGCTCGATCATGCGCCGCCGAACGAGAAACTGTTCCTCGATCCGTTGCTCGGCGGCCAGCTCACCGGCGGCTCGACGTCGGTGCGCTACGCGTGGGAACCGATGCGCCGCGCGGGCGCCACCGCGCGCACGCTGCTGGTCACGGCCGCCGCGAAACAATGGAACGTCGATCCTGCCACTTGCCGCGCGGCGAACGGCGAGGTGCAGCATCCGCCGAGCGGCCGGCGCGCATCGTACGGCCAGCTGGCCGACGCCGCGGCGAAGCTGCCGGTGCCGAAGGACGTCGCGCTGAAGCAGCCGGCGGATTTCAAGCTGATCGGCACGCCCGCGAAGCGCCTCGATTCGCCGGAGAAAGTCGACGGCACCGCGCAGTTCGGGCTCGACGTGCGCCTGCCCGGCATGCTGTATGCGGTGATCGTGAACAGCCCGGTGTTCGGCGGCACGGTCGCGAGCGTCGACGACACGGCCGCGAGGAAGATCCCCGGCGTGCGCCAGGTCGTGCGCGTCGACAACGCGGTCGCGGTGGTCGGCGATCACACGTGGGCCGCGAAGCGCGGTGCGTCGGCGCTCGTCGTGAAGTGGAACGAAGGCGCGGGCGCGAAGGTGTCGACGAAGGATCTGTTCGCGGATCTCGCGCAGGCGGCGGCGAACGGCAAGGGCGCGGTCGCACGCAAGGAGGGTGACGTCGGCAAGGCGTTCGCGAACGCGAAGACGCGCGTCGACGCCGTCTACGAACAGCCGCTGCTCGCCCACGCGACGATGGAGCCCGTGAACTGCACGGTGCACGTGCGCGGCGACGGCTGCGAGATCTGGGTCGGCACGCAGGTGCCGACCCGCGCACGCGACACGGCGCAGCAACTGACCGGGCTGCCGCCGGACAAGATCGTCGTGCACAACCACCTGCTCGGCGGCGGGTTCGGCCGACGGCTCGAAACCGACATGGTCGGCCAGGCCGTGAAGGTCGGCAAACAGGTCAACGCGCCGGTGAAGGTGATCTGGACGCGCGAGGAAGACGTGCAGCACGACATGTACCGGCCGTGCTACTACGACAAGATCTCCGCCGGCCTCGACGCGAACGGCAAGCCGGTCGCGTGGCAGCACCGGATCGTCGGCTCGTCGATCATGGCGCGCTTCGCGCCGCCCGCGTTCAAGGACGGCGTCGATCCCGACGCGGTCGAGGTTGCGGCCGAACTGCCGTACGACCTGCCGAACCAGCTCGTCGACTACGTGCGCCAGGAGCCGCGCCACGTGCCGACCGCGTTCTGGCGCGGCGTCGGGCCGACGCGCGGCACGTTCGTCGTCGAGAGCTTCATCGACGAACTGGCCGCGCAGACCAAGACCGACCCGGTGCAATACCGCCGCGCGTTGCTCGACAAGACGCCGCGCGCCCGCAACGTGCTCGACGTCGCGACGAAGGCGGCCGGCTGGGGCGCGCCGCTGCCGAAGGGGCAAGGGCGCGGCGTCTCGGTGATGCACGCGTTCGGCAGCTTCTTCTCGATCGTCATCGACGTCGCGGTGGACGGCGGCGAGGTGCAGGTCAAGCGCGCCGTGTGCGCGGTCGATTGCGGGATGTTCGTCAATCCGAACACGATCGAGGCGCAGGTGCAGGGCGGCATCATCTTCGGGATCACGGGCGCGCTGTACGGCGAGATCACGATCGAGGACGGCCGCGTCGTGCAGACCAACTTCACCGACTACCGGATGATGCGCATCAACGAGGTGCCGCCAATCGAAGTCCATCTGGTGAAGAGCGGCGAAGCGCCGGGCGGAATCGGCGAGCCGGGCACGGCCGCGACCGCGGCGGCGCTGTCGAACGCGATCTTCGCGGCCACCGGCACGCGGCTGCGCAAGCTGCCGGTCGGCAACCAGCTGAAAACGGCCTGAGGGGAGGGGAACATCATGCGACATCTCACCCTGAACCTGAACACGCTCCGCGCGTCGTTGCTCGCGCTGTCCGCACTGGTGGGCGGCACGGCCGCGCATGCCGCGCAGCCGGCGCCCGCCGACAGCGCACTCGTCGCGCGCGGCGCGTATCTCGCGAAAGCCGGCGACTGCGTCGCGTGCCATACCGCGCCGCGCGGCACGCCGTTCGCGGGCGGCCTGAAGATGGTCACGCCGATGGGCGCGATCTACACGACCAACATCACGCCCGACCCGGAGACAGGTATCGGCGGCTATACCGAAGCGGATTTCGCCGGCGCGTTGCGCAAGGGCGTCGCGAAGGACGGTCACAACCTGTACCCGGCGATGCCGTACCCGTCGTACGCGAAGCTGAAGGACGACGACGTGAAGGCGCTGTATGCGTACTTCATGCACGGCGTCGAACCGGTGAAGCAGGCGAACCGGCCGTCCGACATCCCGTGGCCGCTCAACATGCGCTGGCCGCTCGCGTTGTGGAACGCGGTGTTCCTCGACACGACGCCGTACGCGGACAAGCCGGCCAAGGACGCGATGTGGAACCGCGGCGCGTATCTCGTGCAGGGGCTCGGGCACTGCGGGTCGTGCCACACGCCGCGCGGTGTCGGCTTCCAGGAGAAGGCGCTCGACGAAAGCGGCGCGGCGTTCCTGTCCGGCGCGTCGATCGACAACTGGTTCGCGTCGAACCTGACCGGCGAGCACAACACCGGGCTCGGCCGCTGGAACGAGGCCGACGTCGCGCAGTTCCTGAAGACCGGCGCGAACCAGCACGCGACCGCGTTCGGCTCGATGGTGAGCGTGATCAACCACAGCACGCAGGAACTGACCGACGACGATCTGGCTTCCATCTCGCGCTACCTGAAATCGCTGCCGGCGGCAGGCGGCACGGGCGCGCCGCCGTACCGCTATGATCCGAAGGCGACGCAGGTCGCGCTGGGCCGGCCGGCAGCCGATCCGGGCGCGAAGGTGTATAACGCTTACTGCCTGCATTGCCACGGGGCGGACGGGCGCGGCTATGCACCGTTGCTCGCGCCGCTCGCCGGCAATCCGAACGTGCTCGAGGCCGATGCATCGTCGCTGATCAACGTGACGCTGAACGGCAGCGACACGCTCGTGATCGGTGGCGTGCCGTCCGCGTATCCGATGCCGGCGTTCTCGAACCAGTTGAACGACCAGCAGGTCGCCGACGTGCTGACGTTCATGCGCGCCGGCTGGAACAACGGCGCGCCGGCCGTGCAGGCGGCGGACGTCGCGAAACTCCGCAAGGCGACGGCGGCCGCGCACTGAGCGCGGCGCGCCGCGAAACGAGGGCAGGCCGGCGTGCCTGCCGTCGATGCCGCCGGGTGCGTGCCTGCCCCGGCGGCTCGGCTTTTTCTGTCAACCGGCGCGTGGCCGTTCGCGGCAGCGCGCGTTTTATCGACGCAATGTAGGGGTGTCTGGATGGCTAACGTGACTTATACGGATACGCAACTGCTGATCGACGGCGAGTGGGTCGACGCCGCGAGCGGCAAGACGATCGACGTCGTGAACCCGGCGACCGGCAAGCCGATCGGCAAGGTGGCCCACGCGGGCATCGCCGATCTCGACCGCGCGCTCGCCGCCGCGCAGCGCGGCTTCGAGGCATGGCGCAAGGTGCCCGCGCACGAGCGCGCGGCGACGATGCGCAAGGCGGCCGCGCTGGTGCGCGAACGCGCGGACACGATTGCACAGCTGATGACGCAGGAGCAGGGCAAGCCGCTCACCGAAGCACGCGTCGAAGTGCTGTCGGCGGCCGACATCATCGAATGGTTCGCGGACGAAGGCCGCCGCGTGTACGGCCGGATCGTGCCGCCGCGCAACCTCGGCGCGCAGCAGACGGTCGTGAAGGAGCCGGTCGGCCCGGTCGCGGCGTTCACGCCGTGGAATTTCCCGGTCAACCAGGTCGTGCGCAAGCTGAGCGCCGCGCTCGCGACCGGCTGTTCGTTCCTCGTGAAGGCGCCGGAAGAAACCCCGGCATCGCCGGCCGCGCTGCTGCGCGCGTTCGTCGATGCGGGCGTGCCGGCGGGCGCGATCGGCCTCGTGTACGGCGATCCGGCTGAAATCTCGTCGTACCTGATTCCGCACCCGGTGATCCGCAAGGTCACGTTCACGGGTTCGACGCCGGTCGGCAAGCAACTGGCCGCGCTCGCGGGCCAGCACATGAAGCGCGCGACGATGGAGCTGGGCGGCCATGCGCCGGTGATCGTCGCCGAGGATGCGGACGTCGCGCTCGCGGTGAAGGCCGCCGGCGGGGCGAAGTTCCGCAACGCGGGGCAGGTGTGCATTTCGCCGACGCGCTTCCTCGTGCACAACAGCATCCGCGACGAATTCACGCGCGCGCTGGTCAAGCACGCCGAAGGGCTGAAGGTCGGCAACGGCCTCGAGGAAGGCACGACGCTCGGCGCGCTGGCGAACCCGCGGCGCCTGACCGCGATGGCGTCGGTCGTCGACAACGCGCGCAAGGTCGGCGCGAGCATCGAAACCGGCGGCGAGCGGATCGGCGCGGAAGGCAACTTCTTCGCGCCGACCGTGATCGCGAACGTGCCGCTCGAAGCGGACGTGTTCAACAACGAGCCGTTCGGCCCCGTTGCCGCGATTCGCGGTTTCGACAAGCTGGAGGAGGCGATCGCCGAGGCGAACCGTCTGCCGTTCGGCCTGGCCGGCTATGCGTTCACGCGTTCGTTCGCGAACGTGCATCTGCTGACGCAGCGCCTCGAAGTCGGGATGCTGTGGATCAACCAGCCGGCGACGCCGTGGCCGGAAATGCCGTTCGGCGGCGTGAAGGATTCCGGCTACGGGTCGGAAGGCGGGCCGGAAGCGCTGGAGCCGTATCTCGTCACGAAGTCGGTGACGGTGATGGCCGTCTGACGGTCGGTTGAGTGTGGGCGCGCCGCGATGCGTGCGGCGCGCCCGCTTTGCGGATGTCTCGATGCCAGTTGGGGGCGCCGTTCATGGGCGACGGTCGGCGGCTCGATGCCGGTTTAGAAAGGGCGGGTTCGGCTCGATGATCGCCCGGACTGGCGACGGCGCGCCGACGCGCCGGGTGCCGCCGCTTTCAATCGCAGGTCTCACGCGTCAATCGTTTTTCGCTCGTCAAGCGTTATCGGACTCGACGGACGGTGCTTCTTGGCGTACGCGCGTGCCGCTATACGATCGACCTTCCGGTGATATTTGGCTTTCAGCCGTTGTACGAGCGTGCGGGCGTCTGAGCGATCGAGGATCGTGGTCGGTGCGCCGGTGTCCTGGACGAATTGCGGTTCAGTGACAAACATCCGCTGCTCGTGTTCCCAATTGCGATCGAACGCGATATCGATGGCGTGCAAAATCCTGGACGTGTAATCGAGCATGGCTTCGGCTGCTTCGCGCGTGATCATGTAGCACTGCAAACCGACCGGGCTTTCCATCCACATCAGCTTTGTACCGCTCGACAGGTGTGCGTATTCGGTTTGCTCGCGTCTGTTGAGCCACATCAATCGCACCATGTCCCAGTGCTCGCGCGTGGCGTACAGTTCTTCGGTCGCGGATTTGAAGCCATCCAGTAACGCCACGTCGTCCTCCATGATGCAGCACGCGTTGCTCCCCGACTCCACAAGTTGTCGCCAGACAGCGCGATGACTGAGATAGCAACCGAGTTCGCCCGGTGACAGCAGCCAGCCGTAACGGCGAAGGCGGGCGCCGGTGTCGTACCCGGGGATACCGTGGCCGCAGCCTTTGAGTTCGAAGGCGTCGAAGAAGCGCGCATTGATATTTTGTTTCGCGAATTCCTCGACCATTCCTGCGCGGCGATCGTGTGCGCGCGCGAGTGAAATGCAGACGTATGACAGACCCCGTGTCATGCGAAATAACCCCGTAATAATTGAAAGCGTTTGGTCGGAAGATATCACACGCGTTACAACGCCCGAACTTCCTGCGTCGGCAGTTCAAATATTTCGGCGGTATCTGCGGGTGGGTCGATGCCTGTCCAGGGCGGCCCAGAATGCCATGCGCGCGGTAGAGCCAGCGCGAGCGCGCCACTTGGCGAGCACGGTCGCGAACGTGTCCATGAACACCGACTCATGGCAGCATTTCATCGAGCGGAACGTCCAGCGCGGATGTTCGCGCGTAGCAGCGACGGCGGGTTGACGCGCGTGCAGGCTGCCGCCGATTCATGGGCTGTGCTGTGCGCTTCGAGCGCCAGCAGGCGCAGGACTTCGAGGCGATGCCGCGGAATCGGCGAGCGGCCGGCGACGTAGTTCCGCACGGTGCGAATGCAGCAGCGGAGTGTTTGGGCGATTCGAGCGATAGACAGGCCATCGGTGAGCGCGAGCAAATCGGCTTGCGCGCCGTGACGGCAGGCGGCGGCATTCATAGGCGTTGCGGGCGGTGAACTACCGGTTTTCGCTAGCAACTCAATTTTACATAACGTGAATTATCGACAGTTTGTGTGTAGGTCCCAAGTTCAGATGTCGCGTTTCCGCTAAATAGAAATGTCGCGTTTGGACCTCGGTAAGCTTGCCGGCTCCCTGTCAGATCATGGAGCCGGCGATGCACCGAACAGCACTGGTGACATTGAGCATGCGAGAACTCGACCGTCTGAAGGTAATCCAGGCCGTAGTGGATTTGGGCCTGAAGCCTGGCCGCGCGGCCGAACGCCTGGGCCTGACGGTCCGGCAGATCGAGCGGTTGGTGATTCGATACCGGGAGTCTGGCGCGGTGGGCCTGACCTCGCGCAAGCGTGGCGGGCCTGGCAACCGGCGGCTGGATGCGGAGTTGGTCCAGTGGGCCGTGACGATCATCCGGGATCGCTACGCCGATTTTGGGCCGACACTGGCGTGCGAGAAGCTCCGGGAATGCCACGGCATCCAGCTCGCCAAGGAAACGGTACGGCGGCTGATGACGGAAGCTGGTTTGCGGGTGCCGCGCCGACAGCGACCACCGAAGGTTTATCAGCCGCGAGCACGCCGGGCGTGCCTGGGCGAACTGATCCAGATCGACGGCAGCGACCATCGGTGGTTCGAGGAACGGGCGCCGGCAAGATGTCGGGCATAGGGAGCGCCGTGAAGACTTGACGAGTTCTGATGAATCGGCGCGCTGCCGACAACGGCCGGCATGCGCCCCTCTACCCTATTCTGCCGTGCTCCGTGACGCCGCCGGTGGAATTGCGTCCGATCCTGGTGGACTCCGTTCCGGGTGTTCATGCGACAACCCCAGCCTCGGACATCCGCCCACATCGTCGACATGTCGCGACAAGCCCCCGTCAACTGCGACAACGACTCGCCATCCGCGCGCTGCTGCCGAGCACCCGATCGCGACATCGCACGCGGCCGCGTCGACCGCCGGCCATCAACCGCCGGCTGCATGCACGCGCGGCCGCCGCGTATGCCATCCGAGCGTCTGCTCCAGCGTGGCCGCGACCTGCAGCAACACCGCTTCGCTGCCCATCGGCCCGGCGAGCTGCACGCCGACGGGCCGGTCGCCCGACCAGCCGGCCGGCAGCGAAATCGCCGGCGTGCCGGTGATGTTGAAAAGCCCCGTGAACGGACAGTAGTCGAACAACTTGTCGCACCAGCCGCGCGCGTCGAGCGTCGCATCGTTCTGGTCGAGATGGCCGAGTTCGACCGTCGGCATCCGGGTGACCGGCGTGACCAGCACGTCATAGCCGCCGAAAAACCCGCCGACGTCGCGCGACAGCACATTGAACTGCATCAGCATGCGTTGCAGGTCGAGTCCCGACAGCCGGCGCCCGTGCTCGATGCATGCATGCGTGCACGCTTCCACTTCGCGCGGATCGTACGACCGCCCGAGCGCATCGGCGGCGCCCAGCGCGGCCGACGCAAGGAACGCCGTCCACGCGGTGCAGCTCGCCGACGCAAGCGCTTCGGCGTCGTACGCAGGTACGGCCACGTCGACGTCGTGGCCAAGCTGTTCGAGCGTGCGCGCCACCTGCTCGGCCGCGGCGACGCAATCCGGATGCGTGACGCCGGCGCCGGGCATGCGCGTCGCCAATGCCACACGCAGCCGGCGTGCGGGCGTGCGGATCGCGTCGGCATAGCGTTCGTGCGGCCGCGCGATATCGAACATCGCACCGGTCTCCGGGCCTTCGACCGCATCGAGCATTGCCGCGCTGTCGCGCACCGTGCGCGTCACGGCGAACTCGATGCCGAGACCGAACAACGGCAGGTTGTAGTCCGGGCCGACCGGCGTACGGCCGCGCGACGGCTTCAGCCCCACGAGCCCGCAGGCGGCCGCCGGCACGCGGATCGACCCGCCGCCGTCGTTCGCGTGCGCGGCCGGCACGATGCCCGCGGCCACCGCCGCCGCCGAGCCGCCGCTCGATCCACCGGCGCTGTACGCGGGGTTCCACGGGTTGCGGGTCGGCCCGTGCAGCAGCGATTCCGTCGTCGCGTTGAAGCCGAGTTCGGGCGTCGTCGTCCGGCCGAAGGTCGCAAAGCCCGCCCGCTTGAAACGCGCCATCAGCTCGCTGTCGGCAGGCGGCACGTAGCGCCCGGCCAGCAGCCGCGAGCCGCCGTCGTTCGCGACGCCGCCCGCATGCAGCACGAGATCCTTGATGAGGAACGGCACGCCGGCGAACGGCCCGTCCGCCGCGTACTCGAGCGGCTGCTCGAAAGTTTCGATGATCGCGTTGATTTCCGGGTTGACGCGCGCGGCGGCGGCTTTCGCCGCCTGCATCGCTTCGTCGGCGCTGACATGGCCGGCGCGGATCTCGGCGGCCAGGCCGGTCGCGTCGTAACGTACGTATTCCTCGATATTCATGGGCGTTCTCCTGCGTTCGTCGGGGGTGACGGATGTCATGATGGGCGGGACTGCGGTGAAGCGACTTCATTGAAGCCCGCGAAAAAACCATCCGAAATCGTTCAGATGAACGATGGGAACGTGCGGCAGGAATGCGGCGAACAGCGGGAAAACGCGGCGCGCTTACGCGAGCGCGCCGTCATCGTCGAGCACGCGGATCAGTTCGCTCTTCGTGGTCACGCGCAGCTTCACGTACACGCGGCGCAGATGATGCCGCGCCGTCGCCGGCGCGATGCCGAGGCGTTTCGCGACGCCCTTGTACGTGCAGCCGTCGCAGAAGATGCGCGCGACCGCCAGCTCGCGCGGGCTCAGCACGGCGCCGACGCCGGCCGCCCGCGCGCGCACCAGCACGTAATCGCCGAGCCGTTCGCTGTGCAGCCGGATACGCGCGCCCGACAACGCAGGCGGCGGCGGCGTGGCGTCGAACAGTCGGGCTCTCGCGTCGTCCGGCAAGCCGGTGCGATCCCACGACGGCCATTCGAGCGCGGCGAGCGCGAGGAACGCGTCGTCCGCGTACTGCAGCACGCCATGCGCATCGAACAGCGCGGAAGCCGCGCCGCCCGTCGCGCCATCGGTCGCGTGCATCCAGTGCAGGCGGTTGCATTCGAGCGCCGACGCCATGTGCTCGATCGCGAGTTCAAGCAGGTTCGCGTCGGCCGCGTCGAAGCGGCGATGCGTGCGGCGATACAGCGACAGGTGCGTGGCGCGTTGATTCCCGGCGTCCACGCACACGGCGAACAACACCTGTGCGATGCCCTGCGCCTTGCAGAACCGCCGCATCGTGTCGTTCAGCGGAACCGTCGACGTCGACGCGACGACGATCTTCTCCGACGATGTTTCCGCCAGTCGCGCCAGCGGATCGCGCAGCTTGACCTGCTCCCAGTCGTGCATGAAGCCCGGACGCAGATTGTGCAGGTACGCGCTGTGCGGCAACGGGCCGTCGGGCCGCAGGCTCGAATGGCCGAACCATGCGCCGTCGAAGTCGATGTGCTCGTTCAGCAACAGCAGGAGCCGGCGGTCGAATTCGTCGACGCGCGTGGCTTGCGGCAACCGGTAGAGCGGCAACAGCAGGCGGCCGACGCGCCGTGCAAGCGCGGCGCCTCGTGGCGGGATTGAGCGGGGGCGGATGGCATCGCGGGTCACTCGTCGTCTCCTGTCGCGTCGTCCGGGCGGCCGTGCTGTCGTGGTCGGCGCCGCCGTTTGTCGGGCGATTCTGGCATTTTTGCGGATCGCCGGCCACCGGTCGGAATCCGCTATCCGATACCGTTCGCGGCTGTCGTTCGGCGTGGGCGGACCGTCGCCGACGCGTTTGTGCGCCGATCGTCCGTGCCCGTCGGTTGAAACCGACCTTGCGCCCCCTACCCGATTCGTTTGTAGAATCGGCGTGTTCGCCGTCCACGACACGGGACAAGACATGATCCTCAGCCGCCGTCCCGCCGGATACCTGCGGCCCTTCATCGACTCGGTATGGGCATCGTATCCGCCGTTTTCGATCCGGGACGAACGTTGCCGCGAGCGCGTGCTGCCGACCGGCGCGGTACACATCGCGATCCGGCTCGATGCCGAGCCGTTGCGGCTATTCGACCGCGTCGAAGACGACACCGGCCGCACGGTCGGCGTCGCCGTGGTCGGCGGCGCACGGGCGTGCGCGTACCTCAAGGACGTCTCCGCGCCGGTGCCGACCGTCGGTGCGCTGATCCGTCCGGGCGCGGTCCGGCTCGTCACCGGCGTGCCGGCGTCGGCCTTCTACGGCCTGCACCTGTCGCTCGACGATCTGTGGGGCGCCGACGCTGCCAGCATCCGCGACCGGCTCGGCGAAGTCGCTTCCGCCGCCGCGCGGCTGGATCTGTGGGAAACGCTGCTGAGCGCACGGCTGCCGCGCGTGACCGGCATCGACCCGGCCATCGCCGCATCGATCGCGCAATTGAATCGTGGCACGGCGGTCCGCACGATCGTGCAGCAACTCGGCTGCAGCCATCGTCACTTCATCGCACAGTTTTGCGAGGCGGTCGGCATGCCGCCGAAACGCTACGGCCGCGTGCGCCGCTTCGCGCAACTGCTCGACGGCTTGTCGGCGGCGCCGCCGGCATCGTGGGCCGATGCCGCGGCGGCGGCAGGCTATGCCGATCAACCGCATTTCAATCGCGAATTCCTCGAGTTCGCCGGATTGTCACCGGAACAGTACCGGCAACGCGCGAGCGCGAACGGTTTTCACGTACCGCTCTGACTGCTGACGCACGACCGCCACGGTCGCCGCGGCGGTCAATTTTGTTCAAGACCGGGCGCCGGACGCCCGATAGGATCGAGCCACACCCACACCACCCACCGGAGGGCACCATGGCGATTCACGAAGTCTTTCCGTATCTGCGCGCCAAAAGCGCGGAAGACGCCATCGCGTTCTATGCGAAGGCATTCGGCGCGCAGGAGAAATTCCGGCTCGTCGAGCCGTCGGGGCGCATCGGACACGCGGAATTGCAGCTCGGGCCATGCACGCTGATGATCTCCGACGAGTTCCCGGAATACGATCTGTTCGCCCTCGACCCGGACGGCAACGCGCCGATGGTGCTCCATCTGCATGTCGACGACGCCGACGCGACGATCGCCGCCGCCGTCGCGGCCGGCGCGCGCGTGACCCGCGCGCTGCAGGACCAGTTCTACGGCGAGCGTTCGGGCAGGATCCGCGATCCGTTCGGTTACGACTGGCTGATCGGGCATACGATCGAAGCGGTCGAACCCGATGAAATGCAGCGGCGTTACACGGCGCTGATGTCCGGCGATCAGTGAGCATTCCGGACAGCGTACCCCGAACGATCCCCCGATATCCGCGATGCACTACCACCCCGACGACATCAGCCGGCTTTTCCTCGGTGTGCCGACGCTGCAGTTGAACCGCCCCGCGCCCGCCGAGCGGTTTCTCGCCGCCGCCGTCGCTACCGGCGCCGAACTCCGGCAGGTGCTGCGCGACTACCCGCAGGTCCGCTACCAGCCGCTCGACTTCCACTATCTGTGTCAGCAAAGCCTGTCCGCGCTGGACGACGCGCTGCTGGCCGACCTGACACGCGACATGCGGCACGGCTGGCGCGGCGCGCACTGGGCCGCGCTGCTGATCGCGTTGTCGGGCGACGCGCGCTATCTGCCGCACCTCGACGCGGCCAGGCGCCATCGCGGCGTCGAATGGGCCGCCGGGCTGGCCGCAGCCGCCTCGGCCGCCGATGCGCAATCGTCGGCCTGCCGTTGCTGCCGGTCGATCGTGCAGTTGCGTGCGCAACTGGCCGAGTTGCCGCGGGTGGTCGTCCGGTTGAGACCGTGGCCCTCGCCGGCAGCGCTCGAAGCGAGGACCAACGCCGTGCGCGCCGCCTTTCGAAGCGGCGGCGCCGACGCGGCGCTGCCGATCACCCGCCGCTAGACAGCTCGGCACGCAATCGCGCGATGGCGCGCTGAACCCGCACCCCGCCCCGCACGCCCCGCCTTTCCGACCGCCGCCCCCGCCGTCGACGCATCGCGATTCCGCGCGATTCCGCACAGGACCTTTCCTGTGCAACGCCTTAATCGACCGCCGCACGATCTCCAATAATGGCCGCTCGATCCATCGGCCGCCAGGCCGGACCCACAACAACAAAACTCCTATGCATTCCTGCCAAATGAACCCGCAGGCCGGCGCACGCGTCGCGGGGACCGTCATTGCCGCCTGCCTGAGCAGCTTCGTGCCGAATGTCGCGCATGCGCAGAGCAGCGTGACGCTGTACGGCCTGATCGACACGTCGATCACCTACTCGACCAACCAGCGCACGCGCGGCGCCGGCTCGCCCGGCGGCGGCAGCGTCGCGATGACGAGCGGCGCGCTGAATGCGTCGCGCTGGGGGCTGCGCGGCCGCGAGGATCTCGGCGGCGGGATGGCCGCGGTCTTCGCGCTCGAAAACGGCTTCTCGGGCACCACCGGCAAGCTGTCGCAGAAAGGCGTCGACCTGTTCGGCCGCCAGGCGTGGATCGGCGTGAGCTCGAAAACGGCCGGCACGCTTTCCTTCGGCCGCCAGTACGACCTGATCCTCGATTTCGTGACGCCGCTCGGCGCGTCCGGCCCCGGCTGGGGCGGCAACCTCGCCGTCCACCCGTACGACAACGACGATTCGAACCGCAACCTGCGCATCAACAACGCGGTGAAATATACGAGCCCGACGGTTCGCGGGCTGACGTTCGGCGCGATGGTCGGCTTCTCGAACACGGCCGGCCAGTTCTCCAACAATGCCGTGTGGAGCACGGGCGTGTCGTATGCGAACGGGCCGCTGAAGCTCGGCGCCGGCTACCTGAAGATCAGCCGCGACCGCAACGCGCCGAACCCGGACGGCGCGCTGAGCACGGTCGACGGCTCCGCGACGATCACGGGCGGCAACCAGCAGATCTGGGCCCTGGCCGGCCGGTATGCGTTCGGGCCGCACTCGGTCGGCGCCGCGTGGTCGCATTCGGCCACCGACGGCGTGACGGGCGTGCTCCAGGGCGGCAACATCGCGCCGCTGAAAGGCGAATCGCTGGTGTTCGACAACTTCTCGATCGATGGACGCTACTTCGTCACGCGCGCGTTGAGCGTCGCCGCCGCGTACACGTACACGATGGGCCGCTTCGACACCCGCACGGGCCAGACGCGTCCGAAATGGAACCAGGTCGTCGCGCAGGCCGACTACGCGCTGTCGAAGCGCACGGATGCGTATCTCGAAGGCACTTACCAGAGCGTGAGCGGCGGCAACGGCAATCCGGCGTTCAACGCGACCGTCTGGACCTTGACGCCTTCGGCGAACAGCAACCAGGTCGTCGTCGCGCTGGGGTTGCGGCACAAGTTCTGACGAATGCGGCCTCGCGCGGCCGCCCGGCTGCATCCGACGAGCACGTCACCCGTCACCCGATCGCCGTGATCGACACGAGAAAGGCCGCGCCCCGTGCGCGGCCTTTTCGCTGTGGCGGGCGTCGGGTACCGCGTACGGCGCGCGGAAGCAAGAATGCCTCCCGACTGTCGCATTTGCGCAAAAAATGCGAAGAAACTGGTCACGTTGTGACATTTTTCCTAATCTGTTTGCAGCGACGCCGCGATTCGGCGTTCCGGTCGCAACATTCTTTCATCTGGCGCACCATCGGCTTACGAGCCTGCATCACGGCAACGGAGCCGGACCTTTCGCGCCATGGCGGCCGGACAGCTGCGTGCGGACGGCACGCAGCCACGCTTTCAACGCAGTCAACCGCTGGAGACGAACGATGAGCAAAATGAACCGAATTGCGGTCCTGGCAACTTTCGTACTGCTGGCCGGTTGTCACAACGCGGCGAAAACGCCCGAGAATGCCGGCGCGGCACCGGAGCCCTCGAGCGAAACCGTCGCGACGGTGACGGCCGACGATCTGAACAATCCGAACAGCCCGCTCGCCAAGCGCAGCATCTACTTCGATTTCGACCAGTACTCCGTGAAGCCTGAATTCCAGTCGCTGCTGCAGGCGCACGCCGACTACCTGCGCAGCCACCCGGCGCGGCACGTGCTGATCCAGGGCAACACCGACGAGCGCGGCACGTCCGAATACAACCTCGCGCTCGGCCAGCGCCGCTCGCAGGCCGTGGCGAGCGCGCTTCAGACGCTCGGCGTGCCGGCCACGCAACTCGAGGCCGTCAGCCTCGGCAAGGAAAAGCCGGTCGCGCTCGGCCACGACGAGGAAGCGTGGGCGCAGAACCGCCGCGCCGATCTCGTCTATCGTTGATCCGGCGTCGCCGCGGCGGCGGCGATACGCAAAAAGCATGGAATAAACGCGCCGCCGAAACGTCTTCTCATCGCGCAGCCGCGCGGTTCACGCGAACCGCCTTTCCCGTGGCCTGCGCGCTGCAAGGAGATTGCAATGAAATCGGCAACGTTGGCCGCGGCGCTCGTCGCGGCGCTGGTGCTCGTGCTGTCGGCGGGCTGTACGTCGTCGGGCAGCGGCGTGTCGCAAGGACCCGGCATGAGCCGGTATGGCGGCTCGGGAGGTAGCGGAGGCGGCGGAGGGGGCGGCGGCTACTGACGCGCCGCCGTCAGGAAAACGGGGCGGCGCATCGCGCACGGGCACCGGAAACCGGCTGCCTCGTGCGCGACGCCCCGCCCCGGGGCGCGACTCAACGCATCGCCTTCACGTCGGCCGGCGTGACGCTCGCCGGCTGGCCGCCCCACGTCGCGCGCAGGTAGTTCGCGAGCTGCGCGAGTTCGTCGTCGCTCAACGTTTTCGCGAAACCCGGCATCGGCTGCAGGTTTTCGAAACCGGCGAACTTCTGCTCGTCGATGCCGTCGAGCATCGCGACCAGCAGGTTGCGCGGATCGCCCTGGCGCACCGTCGAGTTGCCGTTCATCGGCACCGCCACGTGCGGCTTGCCTTCGCCGTTGAAACCGTGACAGCCCGCGCAGACCGCGAGATACACCGAGCGGCCGGCGGCCAGTTGCGCGGCATCGGCCGATACCGGCTTCACCGGTTGCGGCGCGGGCGGCGTATCGCCGAGCAGGTACACCGACAGTCCGCGCAGGTCGTCCTTCGTCAGGTACTGCGTGCTCAGGTGCACGACCGGATACATCTCGCCGAACGCCGAGCCTTGCGGCGCGATGCCGACGCCGAAGAACGTCTGCAGGTCGGTGCCCGTCCAGCCGCGCGCGGCGAGGCCGGCCGGCGTGATGTCGGGCGCGGCCACGCGGCCGAGCGCGGCCCCCGCGAACGGCTTCGCGCCGTCGAGCTGGCCCGTGAAGGCGCGCGGCGTGTGGCATTCCGCGCAGTGGCCGAGCGCGCCCGCGAGATAGCGGCCGCGCTGCCAGTCGGCGGATTGCCCGGTCGACGCATCCGGCAGGCTGTCCTTCAGGAACAGCATGTCCCAGAAGACCATGCCGAAGCGCAGGTTGTACGGGAACTTGAGTTCATGCGCGCGGTTTTCCTGCGCGACCGGCTTGACCGTCTTCAGGTACGCGAACATCGCGTCGGCGTCGGCACGCGTGAGCTGCCGGTACGACGTGTACGGCATCGACGGATACAGGCGCTTGCCCGGCGCCTTGCCGTCGTGCAGCGCGGCATAGAAGTCGTCCGCGCTCCAGTTGCCGATCCCGTGATCCTTGTCGGGCGTGATGTTCGAGCCGTAGAACGTGCCGAACGGCGATTCGAGCGCCGCGCCGCCGGCGAACGGCGCGCCGTCCTTCGCGGTGTGGCACGCCGCGCAGTCGGCGGCCTTCACGAGATAGCGGCCGCGCGCGACCGGGTCGGCGCCGGGTGCGCCGGACGCCGCGTTCGAGGCCGGCGCGTCGTGGCCGCCGCACGCGGCGAGCAGCAGCGCACAGGCCGCTGCGAGCGCGGGCAGGCGCGCGGCCCGCGCGACACGATGAGCGAGTGTGCGGTTCATGCGGCGTCCTTCACGAGTCCCGGCGTCGTCAGCACCACGTCCTTGACGGCTTCGTAGTAGCGGACATAGCCCGTGCAGCGGCAGAGATGCGCGTCGAGCGCGTCGGTGATCGTGCGTTCCACGTCGGCCTTCGCGATCGGCTCGCGCTTCAGGCGTTCGATCAGCACGGTCGCCGCGTTGACGAAACCCGGCGTGCAGTAGCCGCACTGGAAGCTGAAGTGTTCGAGGAACTTCTGCTGGATCGGCGACAGCTCGACCACTTCGCCGGCTTCGTTGCGCTTCGCGTGGCCTTCGATCGTGCGGATCGAACGGCCGTGGAAGAAGTGCGCGCCGGTAATGCAGGTGCGCATTTCCTCGCTCGTGCCGTCCGGCTGGTCGACGATCACGACGCACGCATGGCAGATGCCCTGCCCGCAGCCGAGCCGCGACCCGGTGAGGCCCGCGTACTCGTGCAGGAACTCGATCATCATCAGACCTTCCGGCACCTGCATCGGACCGACGGTCTTGCCGTTGATCCTGACCGACAGCGGTTTCTGCTGGAACCGGACGAGCGGACGCTCGACTGCGGCCGCGGCCGATGCCGGCGCAGCCGGGGCAGCGGGAACGGACGCCGATGCGGCCGAAGTTGCCGCCGGTGCGGAAGCGCCAGTCGCAGCCACGCTGGCGCTCGCGGCCGAAGCCGCGGTTTGGGCGGTCGTCATGCGAGCACCTCCTGAATCTTTTGCGGGGTCACCGGCAGGTCGGTGAAACGATGGCCGATCGCGTGCGCGATGCCGTTCACGATCGCGCCGACGACGGGGATCATCACCACTTCGGCGACACCCTTCGGCGGATCGGTCTCGGACAGCGGCGGCAGCATGTCGCCCGTCTGCGTCCAGACGGCGACGTCGGACGCGCGCGGCAGCTGGTAACGGTTGAAGTTCCACGTCCCGTTGCCCGGGCCGTCCTCGTAAAGCGGCAGGTACTCGTGCAGCGCATGGCCGATACCCATCGCGAGACCACCTTGCAACTGGCCCGACACGAGCTGCGGCGAAATCTGGTTGCCGCATTCCATGATCGAATGGTGCGTGAGCAGTTCGACCTTGCCGGTCGCTTCGTGCACGGCCAGCTCGACGAGCGTGCCGACCGCCGTGTAATACGTGACGGCCGCGTTGTTGCGGCTCGTCGGCGGGATGAACACGCGCTTGCGGTCCAGCACGCGGTAGCCGTTCGCGGTCGGCGGCAGCGTGCCGCGCAGCGCGGTCGCGCCGGCCGGCGCGGCGGTGCCCGGGATCGGACCGTCATCGCCCGTCTTCGGCGCGCCGACCCGCAGCGACAGCCCGTCGATCGGCAGACGCTCGACCGCGCCACCTACCTCGAATTCCGCATCGGTCCACTGCCAGCGGTTGAACACGTGCACGACGGCGCCGGTCGGCAGGCCGAGCGCGTGCGCCTGCTTCGCGAGCTGTTCGAACGTCAGCGGCTCGAGGCCGTCGGCGGTCAGCTTGCCGTCGACCCAGCGCGCATCCTCGATGCGGATCGTGTACGGCGCGGCCTGGCCGCCGCCGAGGCCGCGCGTCCAGATCGACATCGCGGCCGGCCACAGCCCGTAGCGGAACACGGCGCGCGCGGCTTCGCGCGTGCTGTGCGTGAAGTAGTACGCGGAGTTCGTCGCGCTCGACGGCGACGCATAGCCCGGCGACCAGCGCGGGTTCGCGCTCAGGCGGTCCTGGTCGGCCTGCGACATCAGGTACGGGTCGCCGCTCGTCTCGACCGGCAGGTCCGGCCATTCGGTCACGGCCACGCGCACGTCGGTCGCCGGACGGCCGAGCCATTTCGCGACCGCGACGGCCTGCGACGTCGACATCCCGGTGCCGATCTCGGCCGCGGTGTGCTGCAGCGACACCTTGCCGTGCTCGTCGAATTCGACCTTCGCGAACGACGCTTCCGCGCCCGTGCCGAAATCCTTCTGCACGCACGCGAAGCCGACGCCGTAGCGCTTGCCCGGATGCGCGGCCTCGAATTCGGCCTTGCGCGCGGCGCGACGCGTCCACAGCGGATGCTGCTTCGCGCGCTCCAGCACTTCGTCGACGCGCAGCGCGCCGGCGGGAATCGCGCCCTGCGTGTTCTTCATCCCCGAACGCAGCGCGTTGCGCAGACGGAAGTCGATCGGGTCGATGTTCAGTTGCGCGGCGATCTCGTCGACCGCCATCTCGGTCGCGGCCATGCTCTGCAGCGTGCCGTAACCGCGTGCGGAGCCGGCATCGATCGCGCGCGACGCGATCGCGACGGCCGCCAGGTCGCTCTTCGGGAAGTAGTAGATCGATTGCGCGGCGGTGGCGCCGACCATCGCGACCGACGGCGAGAAGTTCGAGCGACCGCCGCCGTTCGCCTCGAAGTCGCCCTTGAACGACTGCAGCAGGCCCGTGTTGCGGTCGACCGCGATCCGGTAACGCATCTTGAACGCGTGACGCTTCAGCGACGTCTGGAACTGTTCGTAGCGGTCGTTCGCGAAACGCACCGGGCGGCCGTCCGCGTACAGCGCGCAGACGAGGCCGTAGAACGGCACGTTGAAGTGGTCCTTCGAGCCGTAGCCGACCGTGTAGCACGGATGCACGAACAGCTTCTTCACCGGGAAGCGGCATTTCGCGACCATCGCGGCCGCGTTCTCCGACACTTCGAGCGGCGACTGGGTCGGCACGACGAGGTGCAGCGATTGTGTCGCGGCGTCGTACCAGCAGTTCGCGTTGTCGGGTTCGAGCGCGGCCGTATCGACCGACTGCGTGTTGTATTCGCGATCGAACACGAGCCAGTCGGCCGACGGATGGTCGAGCTCGCTGGCGATCTGCCCGGCGAGGAACATGCCCTGCTCGTCGAGCTTGCCGTGCTCCTTGCCGTCCGGCCAGACCGGCAGGTGCTTGCGCATCATGCTCGGGAAGATCGGCGCGTCCTTCAGGCTCGAATAGACGTCGTCGTCATAGGCCGTCTTGCCGCCCACGCGCACGTAGCGGAAGGTGCCCCACGGATCGCGCTCGAGCGGGCCCGTGACCGCGCCGTAGCGGATCACGTCGTCGCGGAACTTCAGCGCGTTCTTCGCGAAGCGGAAGCGCGCGAAGTCGTGATAGATCAGGATCGCGACCGCATGGCCGAGATACGCGGGCGTCTTGCCGGCCGGCAACAGCATGTCGTCGCCGTAGAACGCCGGGAACGCGACGCCGTCGCGCGCGAGATCGTCGGCCGTGACCACGCGGTCCGGCTTCAGCTCGTCGCCGAGCAGCGACAGGTCGAAACCTTCGTACGTGCGGTCGGCCTGCGTGACGCGCAGGATCAGCGCGTGCGACTGCTGCTGCGGCCAGTGCGGCATGTCGGCGGCGCGTACGTCGCGGGCGAACACTTTCGAGCCCGTGACCTTCGCGATGCCGTCGATGCGGAATTGGGGGATGCCGGTGACGCTATCCCACTTGACGGGGGTGAGGAGTTTTTCTTCGAAGAGCGCCGCGAACGCGCGGCTGCCGATGGGCGCGACATACACCGCGACGCCCGCCAGCACGCTGGCTTTCAGAAAACCCCGCCGTGACAGGCCGTGGTTTTTCATTGGGGGGAACCTCCTGATGCGGCTCGGACGGCGATCGGGTGTCGCGGCGTTCGGAGCGGCGCGCATTCTGGCATTGTTTTTGATATATCGCCTATAGTATTTCTCGCATGAAATACTTATTGGATTTCTTATAACGGGATTCAGCCGGGCTGCGGCGGGCGGTCGCGGGCGCGAATCGCCCGCCGTGCGCGTGCGGCCGGCGGCCGCCACGCAGGCTGCCCGCGTCTCCTGCCGGTCGCCGCACATCGTTCCGTTCGCAACGATGCTGCCTTCGCGCCGCCGAATCCGCAAGCCTCTCGCAACCGTGGTTTACGACTACCGCGCGAAGCGGTGCGCGGCGCCGTCGGGCGGCCCGCGCCGCCGGTTTTTCATGGTAATGTCGTGCGCATCCGGCTCGGCCGGGCGTCCGCCACGTGCCGTGCGGGCGTCGCCAGCCATCCCGACATCGTGTCGAGGTCAACGACCATGGCAGTCAGGGCCTCTCTCCTGAACTCCGTTCTCGCCACTCCCCCCTCCGGCAACCACCGCGTGACGGCCGCGCTGCGTCCGTCGATGCTCGTCACGCTGTTCGAGGACGTGCGCCCGATGGCGCTGTCCGGGCTCGCGAGCGGCTTCGTCGCGGCCGTCGCGCTGATCCGGCTGCAGCAGCTGTGGTGCCTCGCGTGGCTCGTCGTCGACGTCGGCCTGCTCATCGCGCGCCTGTCGATCGCACGGGCCTACACGGTGCGGCGCAACGCCGGCGACGATCGCGCCGAATACTGGGCGAGGCGCTATGCGCCGGTGTCGCTCGTCGCGTGCTTCGTGCTCGGCCTCGGCGTGATGGGCTGCGTGCAGGCGGCCGACGTCGAGCTGGGCACGCTGTCGGTGATGGTCGCGGGCGGCGTGTTCGGCGGGATCGCGTCGCGCAATTCGGCGCTGCCGCGGCTCGCGATGACGCAGGTCGTGCTCGGCGTGCTGCCGATCGGCGTCGGTGCGCTGCTGGCCCCGCGGCCGGGCGCATGGCTGCTGGTGCCGCCGCTCGCGATCTATCTCGCGGCGATGCGCACGGTCGTGCAGCGCCACTACCGCGTGCTCGTCGCGCTGATCGCCGCGCGCCAGCGCAACGCCGAACTGGTCGCGCGCTTCGACGCCGCCCTCACCTACATGCCGCACGGCCTGTGCATGATCGACGGCGACAGCCGCGTGATCGTCGCGAACCGGCGCACCGCGCAACTGTTCGGCTCGCCACGCGAGATCATGCTCGATACGCCGCTGCCGGCCGTGGTCGCCGCACTCGGCGCGAACGCCGCGACCGATCCCGGCGGCATCGGCCTCGCCGCGCAATGCGACAGCTGGCTGAGCCGCAACGAGCCCGCGCCGTTGGACATCGCGCTCGCCGACGGCCGCCAGCTCGAACTGACGCGCCACCGCGTGCCGGACGGCAACGCGGTGATCATCGTCGAGGACGTCACCGCGCGCCGCCAGACCGAACAGCACATCCGGCACCTCGCGCGGCACGACGCGCTGACCGGTTTGCCGAATCGCCACGAGCTGCACGCGGCGCTCAAGCGGATGCTCGCGCGCCGGCCGCGGCTGCCGAGCCCGGCGTTCGCCATCATGTATCTCGACCTCGACGGCTTCAAGTCGATCAACGACCGCTTCGGCCACCAGGCCGGCGACGAAGTGCTCACGCAGGTCGCCGAACGGCTCGGCAAGACGCTGCCGCCGGGCGAGCTCGCGGCTCGCATCGGCGGCGACGAATTCGTCGTCGCGATCGACGACACGACGATGCACGCGTGCTCGATCCTCGCCGCGCGGATCATCCGGCAGATTTCGGCGCCGTATGGGTTGTCGAACGGCGAGACCGTCTGCATCGGCATCAGCATCGGCATCGCGCTCGACGACGGGCACGGCTCGCCCGACGAACTGATCCGGCAAGCCGACAGCGCGCTGTACGACGCGAAGTCGGCCGGCAAGGGCATCTACTGCTTCTATTCGAGCGGCAGCCGCCGTATGGCGCCGGCCACCGCAAGCTGAGCCCGTGACGCGCGCGCCGCGCATCAACTTTCCGTGCCCGCTGCGTTCTCCCGACGATTCAATTCCGAAACGCTTTGCCGGTCCGCACATGACGCCGTGCGTTCGCGTGTCACGTGACGTGTTCCGTAACATCGCCATCCGACGCGCCGCAAGATGACTGCAGAAGCCCGCACGATCGAGGCCGGGCACGGCATTTCGCGGCTGGCACTCTTATTGCTCCTTGATGGGGAAAGAACGTTTCAGGGAGCCCAACATGAATACCGTCGACGTGCTCGCACGAACCGAAATCATCGACGAACAGGCCGTGATCGACGGCGCATCGCTGATCCGCCGGCTCGTGTCCGAGCGCCGGATGCCGGCCGCGCGCGAAGCCGCCTGCATCGACAATCCGCCGCTCACGCTGTACGGCGCGTTTCGTCAGGGCGTCGCCGATCACGCCGCGCGACGCGCGAACCCGTATCGCGCCGGCAGCCGTTTCTGGGCACTGTGGGAAGAAGGACGTCTCGAAGCTGAAACATCCGGCCGGTAAGCGCGTCGCGCGCGCCGGCCCTGTCACGACAGGGGCTGGCGCGAAAGCCGGCACGTCAATGCAGCCGGCCGGCGCGCCGGCATGGCTTCATCGCTGCAACATCGCGCGCGCCCGCGTATGGTCCCGGCAAGACACGGCCGTGCGCCCGTCCGCGGTCACGCGCTGCCTGGCCGATCCCGCCCGCCGCGCCGCGCGGCGCCGGTTTCCCCTATAAGATGGCAGATTCCGTTCATCGAACGACGCTGCCATGACTTCCTCTCCTGCTCGAAACCCCATTCACTGCGAAATCGATCTCGACGCGCAAGGCAAGCACGCGGGCTACCTGCGGCTGCCGCACTCCGTGCACCGTTCCGCATACGGCTGGCTGCCGATCCCGATCGCGTCGATCCGCAACGGCGACGGCCCGGTCGCGCTCGTAATGGCCGGCAACCACGGCGACGAGTACGAAGGCCAGATCATCGTGTCGCAACTGATGCGCGAGATCGAACCCGACATGGTCCGCGGGCAGTTGATCCTGCTGCCGATGGCGAATTTCCCGGCGGCGGATGCGGGCCTGCGCGTGTCGCCGCTCGACGAAGGCAACCTGAACCGCAGCTTTCCCGGCGACCCGACCGGCACGCCGACGCAGATGATCGCCCACTACATCGAGCACGCGCTGCTGTCGCGCGCGCAGTATCTGGTCGACCTGCATTCGGGCGGCAGCTCGCTGCTGTACCAGGGCGGCAACATGCTCGCGATCGATCCGCTCGACGCCGACGAAGCCGAGAAGCTCAACGGGCTGCTGGTCGCGTTCGGATTGCACAATGCATTGCTGCACGCGCCGAATCCCGTGCATTCGGCGTCGGCCGCGCGCCGGCAAGGCGCGATCTCGATCGTCACCGAACTCGGCGGCGCCGGGATGGCCGATCCGTCGCTGATCCGGCTCGGTCGCCACGGACTGCTGCATTACCTCGGCTATATCGGGCTGTTGCACGGCGCGCTCGTGCCCGACGCGCCGCCGACCGTCACGCGCTTCATGCGCGTCGACGGCGATCGCCATTTCGTCTATGCGTACGAGCGCGGGCTGTACGAGCCGCTCGTCGAGCTCGGCGACCAGGTGAAGGCCGGGCAGCCGGCCGCGTGGGTGCATTTCCCCGATACGCCGTTGCGCGAACCGGTGCTGCACCGGTTCAACGGCGACGGCGAGGTGGTGTGCAAGCGCGTGCCCGCGCAGGTGCGGCGCGGGGATTGCCTGTTTCAGCTCGCGGAGCCGTCGACGCCGCCGCGCGTCATCGCGTGAGGCACCCGACTGACGCGTTCACGACCGTCGTACGCTGCCAGTGCGGACACGCCGACCGTCAGTCGGACGACACCGGCGACTCGTTTCCCTGCGTAACACCGCATTGATGGCAATGCGGAAAGAAGAAGAAATTCCGGCCACCGCATTCGCACACATTGAAAAGCCTCAATCCGCAATGGACGCAGAACGTGGAGTCGTTGCCGCCGAGACTCCATTGTTTGTCGCATGACGGGCAGCGCTTTTTTTCGAGCGACCGGACGGCTTTTTCGTATCCGATCGTGCGCGCGCGTTCGCCCTGATCCTGCTGCAATTCGAGCCGTTTGCGCTCGGCATAGCGCTGAAACGCCTTCATCATGTAAAGACCGGCGAATACCGTGAGCACGATGCCGACCAGGACCCGGACATAGCCGCCGAAATTCGGCAGGTACGGCACCAGTTCAATGAAAAACGCGCTCAGCGCAAACAGGCCGAAACCGTACACGAACGGCCAGTAGCGCGCGTTGCGGTAGCGGATGAACAGCCAGGTCGCGACCAGCAGTATCGGCAACGTCAGCGCCAGCCGCAGCCCGAACACCTGCATCTCGTAGCGCCGGGTCGCGTCGTCGAAGCGCCGTTCGGCTGCTGTGTCCGCTTCGGCGATTTGCGTGTCGACTTGCGTCTGCTGCGACGCCAGCGCCCGTTGCTGGTCGCCGATCGCATCGATCTGATGCTGCCAGTTGACGACCACTGCCTGCAGCGTATCCAGCTTGCGCGTTCTCGCCACGATGTCCGGGTCCCTCGCACCGTCTCCCGTCACCGCGCGAGTGGCCAGCCAGTTGCGGAAACTTTCCTTTTCGGCCGCGTACGCCTTCGCGGCGCGGCCGCGCGCCACTTCCATCGTGTCGACCTTCTCGGCGAGCGCATCGCGCTGCGCCTGCAACTGACGCCGCGCCGCGTCCAGCCGCGCTTTTAACGGAGCGTCGGCGAATTGCTCGATGACCGGCGGACCACCCCGAGGCGCGAACGCCATGTCGCGAATCACGAGACTGCCGAGCATGTTCAGAAAGACGGCGAAGATGATCGCGATCACCCATGACGCGAGTCGCAGGAGCCGCGCAGGGCTGGTCAGGCCGTCGCCGGAAGTCATCATGGTTTTTCCTTCCTTGTTGTTGGAATGGTTTCCATTGGTATCAATCTTGATGCAACCGTCGATTCTCTCTTTGTCGTCGGTTGCCGTGCGGCGCCGCGCTGATGCCGAATGCCGATCCTAAACGGTCGGCCCCCATTCGCGCTAGCGGACAAGTCCCCTCGACATTGGCGTCGAATCTCCGCCACTGACCGGCAATCGCCCCCGTCAGATAGAATGACGCGCTTTGCCCGTACGCCTATGTGGTTCAAGAATCTCCAGCTTCACCGTCTTCCCCCGCCCTGGGCCGTTACTGCCGACCAGATGGAAAAATGGCTCGCGCCTCACGCATTCCAGCCGGGCAGCAGCGTCGAAATGCAGCGCGTCGGCTGGGCGTCGCCGCGTGACGACGGCGCGCTCGTGTATTCGGTCAACCGGCAGATGCTGCTGGTGTTTCGTGCCGAAAAGAAACTGCTGCCGGCGTCGGTCGTCAATCAGGTCACCAAGGCCCGTGCGCTCGAACTCGAAGAGCAGCAGGGCTTCAAGGTCGGCCGGAAACAACTGCGCGAACTCAAGGAACAGGTGACCGACGAACTGCTGCCGCGCGCGTTCAGCATTCGCCGCGATACCCGCGTGTGGATCGATACGGCGAACGGCTGGCTCGTCATCGATGCGGCGGCCCAGGCGCTCGCCGACGACGTTCGCAGCCTGCTCGTCAAATCGATCGACGGATTGCCGCTCGCCGGCGTTCAGGTGGCGCGCTCGCCGGTCGCCGCGATGACGGACTGGCTGCTGTCCGGCGACGCGCCGGGCGGATTCACCGTCGACCAGGACGCCGAGTTGCGCTCGAGCGGCGAAGGCGGCGCCACCGTACGCTACGTCGGCCACGCGCTGGAAGCGAACGACATGCGCCGGCACATCGAAGCCGGCAAACAATGCATGCGCCTCGCGATGACCTGGGACGACCGGATCTCGTTCGTGCTGACTCCGTCGCTGACGATCAAGCGGGTCACGCCGCTCGACGTGATCAAGGAGGCGGCGGACCCCACCGCGCAGAACGACGACGAGCGCTTCGATTCCGACTTCACGCTGATGACGGGTGAATTGGCGCGGATGCTGACCAGTCTCGTCGATATCCTGGGCGGGGATCGGCAGGACTCGATTCCTCAGCCGGCAGCAGCCTGAACAGCGTCGTCGAGGGTCGTCGCCGCGCGACGACGCGACAATTCAAGGGGGACCGTCGCCATCATGGCGACGGATCGCGGCCGGGGGCGCGGCCGTGAAAAGCCTGCCCCCATCAGCATGAGGCATGACCGGCAGGCGATCGAAACGACGACACCCCGCCAATCCACGGCGGCCCTTCCCCGTCGTCCACACCGCAAACGGGCACGGCTCGCCCACGCCCGCTCGCCCCACCCCACGCCCCCTGCAAGCCTTCTTACGCCTTCCGCGAAATCCTTATCGAAATTGCTTCGTTCGCCTTTGCCGGCCGCGCCGCTAACGTGTTCAAAACGGCGGCGGCACGCCGGATGCCTCGCATCGGGCACGACAGCCGCCGCCATCACGACAACTGCGTCGCGATAACGGAACAGACCGGACGGGCCGCGTGCCCGCACCCCGCCAGGAACGTCCGCATCGCGCGCCATTCGCGATGCCCATGGCCACGAACGACCGCATCATCGACACGACGCCGCTCGACGTCCGCGCGCAGCCGCTGATCGACGCGCTGATCGACGAGTATTCGATCCGTTACGACGCGTACCGCCCCGACAGCCGCGCGTCGGCCCGCGACGAACTCGCACGCTACCCGGCCGAACTGTTCGCGCCGCCCGAAGGCGCGTTCGTGCTGTTGCTGCGCGACGGCGAAACGATCGGCGGCGGCGCGTTCAAGCGCTACGACGCACGGACCGCCGAACTCAAACGCATCTGGACGCGCACCGACCTGCGCCGCCAGGGCCTCGCCCGGCGCATCGTCGAAGCGCTCGAACTGCGCGCCGCGCAGCAGGGCTACCAGCGCCTCTACCTGACCACCGGCTTTCGCCAGCCCGAAGCGTGGGCGCTGTACGACCGCACCGGCTATACGCGGCTGTTCGATTCGTCGATCGATCCCGAAGCGTATTTCCATCTGCGCTTCGGCAAGGATCTCGTCGATCCGTCGCGCACGTCGACGCTGGCCGACCTGTGGGCGCCGGTGCCCGAACCGGTGCTGCCGCGCTGAGTGCACGACGTCCCGCATTCCATCTCGCCCATTCCGCTTTCCACGCTTCCACGACAGGACGTCTTCATGCATCGAGCCGTACCGTTTTCATCCCGTGCCGTGCGCACGCTGGCCACCGCGCTGATCGGCCTGAGCGCCTTCGCCGCCGCGACGGCTGCAGCCGCCGCGACGTTCGACCTGAGCCCCGAACAACGCGGCCGCCCGCGTGGCACCGCCGATGCGGCGGTCGAGCGCGCGGTGCCCGCGTCATTCAAGTTCGCCGACCCCGGCACGCTGACGATCGGGATCGCGCCGAGCCTGCCGCCGATCAGTTCGTATGCGACCGACGCGCGCACGGTGATCGGCTTCGACGCCGACGTCGGTCAGCTCGTGTCCGACAGCCTCGGCCGCAAGCTGAAGATCGTCGCGCTCGCGTGGGCCGACTGGCCGCTGGCGCTCGAATCGGGGAAAGTCGACGCGGTGATCTCGAACGTGACCGTCACCGAGGAGCGCAAGCAGAAGTTCGATTTCTCGACCTATCGCAAGGATCAGGTCGGCTTCTACGTCCGCAACGACAGCAAGATCCAGGCGATCCGCGAGCCGAAGGACGTCGCGGGGCTGCGCATCGTGACCGACGCCGGCACCAACCAGGAAAAGATCCTGCTCGCCTGGGACCGCGAGAACGTCGCGCACGGGCTGAAACCCGTGCAGATCCAGTATTACGACGACCAGGCGATGCGCATCGTCGCCGTGCAGTCGGGCCGCGCCGACGCGGTGTTCAGCGTGAACTCCGTGCTCGCGTATCAAAGCGCGCAGCAAGGCAAGACGCGGCTCGTCGGCGCGATCAGCGGCGGCTGGCCGCGCACGGCCGACATCGCGATCGCGACGCGTCGCGGCAGCGGCCTCGCCGAGCCGCTGACCGTCGCGCTGAACGGGCTGATCAAGAGCGGCCGCTACCAGCAGGTGCTCGACCGCTGGAACCTCGCGTCCGAAGCGATCGACCAGTCGCGCACGAATCCGCCCGGGCTGCCGAAGAGCTGAGCGCCGCGCGCCCGCAACCGTCCATCCACGCTCACGCAGGAACGCCGCTCACCATGTCTTATTCGCTTTCGTTGCTGGACAAGAGTCCGATCGCCGACGGCGCGAGTGCCGCCGATGCGCTGCGCTTCACCACGACGCTCGCGCAACGCGCCGAACAGCTCGGCTACGCGCGCTTCTGGGTCGCCGAACATCACGGCACGCCGGGTTTCGCGAGCTCGGCGCCGGAGATCGTCGTCGCGCACCTGCTCGCGCACACGTCGCGCATCCGCATCGGCTCGGGCGGCGTGATGCTGCAGCACTACAGCCCGTTCAAGGTCGCGGAGACCTTCAAGCTGCTGGCCGCGCTCGCGCCGGGCCGCGTCGATCTCGGCATCGGCAAGGCGCCCGGCGGGCTGCCGCTGACCACGCGCGCGCTGCAGTGGTTCCACGACAAGGCGCGCAAGCCCGATTTCGCGGGGCAGCTCGCGGCGCTCGACGCGTTTCTCGGCTGGGGCGTGGCCGAGGATCATCCGCTCGCCGGCGCGGTCGCGATGCCGGTGCCGCCGCAGTTGCCCGAACGCATCCTGCTCGGCGGCTCGCCGGACAGCGGCGCGCTCGCCGCGCGCAACGGCTGGCGTTTTTGCTACGCGGGCCATTTCAACGGCGACGACGCGAATCTCGAACGCTCGCTCGACGCCTACCGCAGCGCGGGCGGCGAGAAACCGCTCGTCGCGCTGTATGCGGTCGCCGCGCCGACCCGCGACGAAGCCGAACGACTGATCGGGCCGCTGAAGATCTTCAAGCTGCAGTTCGCGGGCGGCCAGAGCTTCAACCTCGCCAGCGCGCAGGCAGCCGCGGAATTCGCGCGGCAAAGCGGCGCATCCGACTACCGGATCGACGAGCTGCGCCCGACGGTGCTGGCCGATACGCCCGAGCGCGTGCATCGCGCGCTCGACGCGCTGAGCCGTCGGCTCGACGTCGATGCGTTCGTGATCGATTCGCCGGTGTCCGACTACGCGGCGCGACTCGCATCGGCCGAATGGCTCGGCGGCGCGCTGTCCACCACGCCGTTGCAGGCGGCCCTCGCGGCCGACCGCTCCCTCTCCCCTGACCAGAACGCGTGACATTCCCATCATGACGACCCGACGATCGATCCCCTTCGGCCTGATGCTGCAAGGCGCAGGCAGCCACATGAACGCGTGGCGGCATCCGAGCAACCCGCCCGACGCGAGCATCAACCTCGATTTCATGATCGGCGTCGCCCGCAAGGCGGAAGCCGCCGGCATCGCGTTCGCGTTCGTCGCGGACGGCCTCTACATCAACGAGAAGTCGATCCCGCATTTCCTGAACCGCTTCGAGCCGCTGACCGTGCTGTCGGCGCTCGCGGTCGCGACGAAGAAGATCGGGCTCGCGGGCACGATCTCGACGTCGTACAGCGAGCCGTTCACGGTCGCACGCCAGCTCGCGTCGCTCGACGCGATCAGCGGCGGGCGCGCCGGCTGGAACGTCGTGACGACGCCGCTCGAAGGCACCGCGAAGAATTTCGGCAAGGCGCACCCGGATCACGAACTGCGCTACGAAATCGCCGACGAATATCTCGACGTCGTGCAGGGCCTGTGGGACAGCTGGGACGACGATGCATTCGTGCGCGACCGCGCGAGCGGCCGCTTCTTCGATCGCGACAAGCTGCATACGCTCGATCACCACGGCCGCTTCTTCCAGGTCGCGGGCCCGCTGAACATCCAGCGCTCGCCGCAGGGGCAACCGGTGATCTTCCAGGCCGGCTCGTCCGACACCGGGATCGGCCTCGCGGGCAAATACGCGGATGCCGTGTTCACGCATTCGCCGTCGATCGACGAAACGGCCGCGTTCACGCGGCGCGTGAAACAGAGCGCGATCGAGCACGGGCGGCAGGCCGGTGACGTGAAGATCTTCCCCGGCGTCGGGCCGATCGTCGGCCGCACGGCCGCCGAAGCGGAGGACAAATACCAGGCGATCCGCGACCTGCTGACGATCGACGAGGCGCTCGCGTACCTCGGCCGCTATTTCGATCACCACGACTTCACGCAGTACCCGCTCGACGCGCCGTTCCCGGAACTCGGCGAGCTCGGCCGCAACAGCTTCCGCTCGACCACCGACCGGATCAAGGCCGATGCGAAACGCAAGGGCCTGTCGCTGCGCGAGACCGCGCTCGCGGTCGCGACGCCGCGGCCGAACTTCATCGGCACGGCCGAGCACGTCGCCGACGAACTGATCCGCTGGCACGACGCGGGCGCCGGCGACGGCTTCATCCTCGGTTTCCCGGTGCAGGCGCAGGGCGTCGACGATTTCATCGAACTCGTGATTCCGGTGCTCGAGGCGCGCGGCCGCTACAGCCGCGACCTGCCCGGCGCGACACTGCGCGATCACCTCGGTCTGCCGCGCAAGGCGAGCCGCTACGCGGCGCCCGGCGCCGCACAGGAAGCGGCGGCCGAAGCGCACGCCTGACGCCGCCGCGCCGCCCGTGCGCGGCGCGCCCGCCGATCGATCGATTCGAGGATTCCCACGACATGAGCGACACGACCCATCTCGGCGGCGCGCTGCCGCCGCTCTCTTCCCCCGGCGCTCGCGAGCCCGGCACGCGTTTGCGGATCGTGCCCGCGCGCCACCGGTCGCGCACGGCCGGCACCGTGCTCGCGCTCGTGCTGATCGTGCTCACGCTGCATTCGATTCTCGGCAACCCGCAGTGGGGCTGGCCGGTGTTCGCCGAATGGTTCCTGTCGCCGCCGGTGCTGTCGGGGCTCGCGCGCACGCTGGTGCTGACGCTGCTCGGCGCGGTGTTCGGCTTCGTGCTCGGCGCGTTCGTCGCGCTGGCCCGGCTGTCGCGGTCGCGCCTGCTGTCCGCCAGCGCATGGACCTTCGTGTGGCTGTTCCGCTCGATTCCGCTGATCGTGCTGCTGCTGATCCTGAACAACCTCGGCTACCTGTACGAGCACGTGCGGCTCGGCGTGCCGTTCACCGACATCGTGTGGTTCGACACGCCGACGACCGACCTCATCAGCCCGTTCCTCGCGGCCGTGCTCGGCCTCACGCTGAATCATGCGGCGTTTTCCGCGGAGGTGATCCGCGGCGGCATTCTCGCGGTCGACCAGGGCCAGCTCGAAGCCGCCGCCGCGCTCGGGCTGCCGCGCGGCCGCCAGACGTCGCGGATCGTGCTGCCGCAGGCGATGCGCGCGATCCTGCCGACCGCGTTCAACGACCTGATCACGCTCGCGAAAGGCACGTCGATGGTGTACGTGCTCGCGATGCCGGAGTTGTTCTACACGGTGCAGGTGATCTATCGCCGCAACCTCGAAGTGATTCCGCTGCTGATGGTCGCGACCGTCTGGTACCTGATCATCCTGACCGTGCTGTCCGCGATCCAGGTACAGGTCGAGCGGCACTATGCACGCGGCGCGCTGCGCAACCCGCCGCCGTCCGTGGTCACGTTCGCGCTGGCGCGCATCGGCGGGCTGTGGCGGCGTGTCACGTCGCGCCGCACGGCCTCGATCGCCCGTGCACGAGGCGAGGCCGGCCCGTCTGCCGATACCGTGGCCGCGGTGTCGCGCACCGGCGGCGAAGTGGCCGTGCATGGCGTGTCGAAGCAGTTCGGCATGCAGTGCGTGCTCGACAACGTGTCGTTCGTCGCGCCGCGCGGCAGCGTGACCGTGATCGTCGGGCCGTCCGGCTCCGGCAAGTCGACGCTGCTGCGCACGATCAACCATCTCGAACGCGTCGACGACGGCTTCATCGACATCGACGGCGAGCTGATCGGCTATCGCCGCGACGGCGACGTGCTGCACGAGCTGAAGGAGCGCGACGTGCTGAAGCGGCGCACGGCCGTCGGCATGGTGTTCCAGAACTTCAACCTGTTCCCGCACCTGACGGTGCTCGAGAACCTCATCGAAGCGCCGGTCGCCGTCGCCGGCGTGACGCGCGATGCGGCCGAGCACAGCGCACGCGCGCTGCTCGCGCGGGTCGGCCTCGCGGATAAGGCCGATGCGTACCCGCGCCAGTTGTCCGGCGGCCAGCAGCAACGTGTCGCGATCGCGCGGGCGCTCGCATTGCGGCCGAAGGTGCTGCTGTTCGACGAGCCGACGTCGGCGCTCGATCCCGAACTCGTGAACGAAGTGCTCGACGTGATCAAGGAACTCGCGCGCTCGGGCACGACGCTCGTGATCGTCACGCACGAAATCGGCTTCGCGCGCGAAGTGGCGGACAACGTGCTGTTCATGGAACGCGGGCGCATCGTCGAGGCCGGGCCGCCCGCCGCCGTGCTCGATGCGCCGTCGCATCCGCGCACCCGCGCGTTCCTGTCGCGGGTGCTGTGATGCGCGCAGCTTCCGACTTGCGGGGTGCCGCACGATGACCGATCGACGCCAGTTCATCACGGCCGCGCTGCTCGCGGCATCGGGCCTGCCGTGGCAGGCGGCACGCGCGGCGGCGGCCACCGCCGACCTCGACCCGCGCCAGGCCGGCCGCCCGCGCGCCGGCCCCGACGACGCGGCCATCCGCGCGGCCAGCGGCTACCGCTGGGTGCGCGACGGCGCGTTCACGGTCGCGATCTCGCCGCACGCACCGCCCGTGTCGACCTATGCGACCGACGCGCGCACCGTGGTCGGCGCCGATCCCGACTATGCGCAGCTCGTTGCCGACGCGCTCGGCCGCACGCTCGTGCTGCTGCCGATCGCGTGGGCCGACTGGCCGCTCGGGCTGACGTCCGGCAAGTACGACGCGGTGATCTCGAACGTCGGCGTCACCGAGAAGCGCAAGGAGAAATACGATTTCACGACCTACCGGCTCGGGCTGCACGGCTTCTACGTGCGCACCGCCAGCCCGATCGCGAAGATCGCGGAGCCGAAGGACATCGCGGGTTTGCGGATCATCACCGGCGCCGGCACGAGCCAGGAGCGCATCCTGCTCGAATGGAGCAAGCGCAACGTCGCGCAGGGGCTGAAGCCGGCCGAGCTGCTCTATTTCGACGACGATGCGACGGCGCGCGTCGCGCTGCTGTCGGGCCGCGCGGATGCGGAGCTGAACCCGAACGCGTCGCTCGCGTACGAGGCCGCGCGCACCGGCAAGATCCGCCGCGTCGGCGTCGTCAATGCGGGCTGGCCGGCGAATGCGGACGTCGCGATCGCGACGCGCCGCGGCAGCGGGCTCGCGCCGGCGCTGACGCTCGCGACCAATGCGCTGATCGGCAACGGCCGCTACGGGCAGGCGCTCGCGCGCTGGGGTTTGCAGAGCGAGGCGATCGCGCGGGCGGAGACCAATCCGCCGGGGTTGCCGTCGTTCTGAGCGTTCAAGGCAAGCGCCCCGGCATGCGTGATGGCGATGCCGGGGCGCGTCAACGTGCGGCAGTTCGGCGGGTTCGCCTACGCCGGCACCGCCGCCTGATAGCGGTCGAGCTCCGCAACATGCGCGTGAATCGCCGGGATCAGGTCGCGCCCGTAGGCCAGCGCATCGTCGAGCGGATCGAAACCGCGAATCAGGAACGTCGATACGCCGAGCCGGTAGTACGCGCCGAGCGCACGCGCGACCTGCTCGGGCGTACCGACCAGCGCGGTCGAATTCCAGCGCGCGCCGGTCAGGTTCGCAACGCCCATCCACAGCCGTTCGTCGAGCACGTCGCCCTGCGCGGCGGCGGCCATCAGCCGCTGCGAGCCCGCATTCTGCGGCGCGTGACCGGCGATCGGCTGACCGTTCGCGAGCCGCGCCGCACGCACGCGTTCGCGGATCGCCTCGGCCTTTTCCCACGCGGCCGCCTCCGTATCCGCGACGATCGGCCGGAACGACACGCTGATGCGCGGCGCCCGCCCGAACGGCGCGGCGGCGGCCCGCACGCGCGCGATCTGCTCGCGCACCGCGTCGAGCGGCTCACCCCACGTCATGTAGACATCCGCATGCTCGCCCGCGACGGCGAGCGCGGCCGGCGACGAGCCGCCGAAATAGATCGGCACATGCGGCCGCTGCGCGCCCTTCACGACCGGCGACGCCCCGCGCAGCCGGTAGAACGCGCCGTCGTGATCGACCGGCGCATCGGCCAGCCAGATCCGTTTCAGCACGTCGAGATATTCGCCGGTGCGGCGATAGCGGGCATCGTGCGGCACGAAATCGCCGTCGCGCTGCAGATCCGCATCGTCGCCGCCGGACACCACGTTCAGCGCCAGCCTTCCGCCGCTGAACACGTCGAGCGTCGCTATCTGCCGCGCGGCGGCCGACGGCACGATCACGCCCGGCCGGTGCGCGAGCAGGAGACGGATGCGCGCGGTCGCGGCGGCCGCGAACGACGCGACGATGAAGCCGTCCGCCGCGTTGCTGAAATGGCCGATCAGGATCTGGTCGAAGCCGGCGGCTTCGTGCGCCTGCGCGAAGCGGCGCACGTAGTCCGGCTGGACGGCCGCGCCGCCCGGTACGTCGACCTCCGCGCCGGGTGTCGCGGTGATCATGCCGATGATGTCGACTGGCATGTCGGGATGTCCTCGGGTATGTCGATCGGGAAGCGCGGGAATCGTAACGATCGCCGCGCGGTCACTGCGCGGTCACTGCGCGGCGGCCGTCTTTTGCGCGGGTACCGCGAACGCGCCCGCATACGAGCGGTCGAGCAGCTTCGACGTGTCGTACGCGGCCGGAATCACACCGGACTTGTGCAGGAAGTCGGCCGTGTTCTGCGCGTCCTTCGCGGCCGTCTCGTCGACCGGGCCGACGCGCTGCCGAGCATTGTTGAGCCAGCGATACGCGACGTCGGGTTCGAGATTCGCGCGTTTCGCCCACAGGTCCGCGTACTCGCGCGGATGGCTGTCGACCCACTGGCGTGCGGCCACCACGCGCCGCAGGAAATCGGTGATCTCCGCGCGCTTGCCCGAGGCGGCCTGCTCGTTCGCGGCGACGAAGCTCAGCGCCGGCATCAGCCCCTGCGCGGTCGTCACGGGCCGCGCGCCCTGCCGTAACGCCAGCGTGCTGACGAACGGCTCCCACAGCGACACCGCATCGACCGAACCGTTCGCGAGCGCGTTGGTCGCGTCGATCGGCATCAGGTACGCGTACTTCACCGAATCGGCGCGCAGGCCCGCGTGTTCGAGCGCGCGCAGCACGAGTTGCTGGCTCCAGGCACCGCGCCATACCGCGATGGTCTTGCCCTGCAGGTCGGCCACGGTGCGCACCGGCGAGTTTTTCGGCACGAGGATCGCGACGCCGTCGAGACTCTGCCGCGACACCGCGACGACCTTGACCGGCGCGCCGCGCGCGGCCAGCGTGAGCAGCGCGGAATCGCCGAGGAAGCCGAGGTCGATCGCGTTGCCGTTCACGCTTTCGGCGACCGGCGCGGCGGCCTGGAAGTGCTTCCATTCGATCGTGTAAGGCAGGTCCTTCAGCACGCCGGACGCTTCCATCGATGCCTGGATGTTGAAGTAGTTCTGTTCACCGACGCGCAGCGTGACGGTGTCCTTGGCGATGCCCGGCTGCGCGGCAAGCGCCAGCAAGAGCGCCGTGACGATTCGGCTCAGCAACATGATCTCCCGGAAGGTTGGCGGGCGGCCGCGCGACGGCGACGCCCTTGGTCCGCCGTGCGCGACCGCCGGCGGAACGGATGGAACCGGTGAAGATACGTCGATCCACTTCATGACACAAACGCAATATTCTTCTATGCAAAGATGCAAATATTTTATGAAGCACGCGCGTGCGGCCGCCGCTTCGCCGCCGGCCGCCGCCGCCGCGTGAAGTTCGAACGATTCCTCGATAGATATTTCGCACGCGAAACACATTACCGACTATATTTCGCATACGAAATAACTGCCCGAGCGAGGACGGCCATGACCTCCGAACCCATCGAATTTTCCGCCGCCGACGGCTACGTACTGCACGGCACGCTGTGGTCGCCGGACGCGCCGCCGCGCGCGCTGGTCCTGATCCATCCGGCGACGGCCGTGCCCGAGCGGCTGTATGCGGGCTTCGCGCGCTTCCTGACCGAGCGCGGTTTCGCGGCGCTGACCTACAACTATCGCGGCATCGGCGCATCGCGGCCCGCGCGGCTGCGCACGCTGCAGGCCCGCATGCGCGACTGGATGGAGCTCGACGTGGGCGCCGCGACCGCGTGGGCCCGGCACGCGCATGAAGGGCTCCCGTTGCTGGCGGTCGGCCACAGCGTCGGCGGACACGCGATCGGGCTGTCCGGCGCGACGACGCATCTGCGCGCGGCCGTGCTCGTCGCCGCGCATGCGGGCAGCACGCGGCTGATCGCGCAGGCGGCCGAACGCGTGAAGGTGCGGCTGATCCTGCGCGTGCTCGGCCCGCTGACGTCCGCGCTGCTCGGCTACGTGCCCGGCAAGCGGCTCGGGCTCGGCGAGGATCTGCCGGCCGGCGTGTTCCGCGAATGGAGCCGCTGGACGACGCTGCCGCACTACTTCTTCGACGATCCGACGCTCGGTGCGGCCGAGCGCTTCTCGAAGCAGCAGTTGCCGATCCTCGCGCTCGGCTTCGACGACGATCCGTGGGCGAATCCGGCCGCGATCGGCCTGCTGGTAAGCTATCTGACCCGCGCGAAGGTCGAACGCCGCCAGATCGATCCGCGTGCGGCGGGCAGCGGCCCGGTCGGGCACATGGGCTTCTTTCGCAGCCGGCCCGGCACCGTGCTGTGGCCCGACGTCGCCGACTGGCTCGCGCAGGCGCTCGACACGCCGCGCGCCGCGGGCCGCCCCTCCCTTTCCATTGCAGCCGGGAACCCAGCTTGAGCGAAGACCGACGACTGTTTTTCATGTTGAACATCGGCCAGCGGCGCGTGCAGCGCTGGATCGACCGCAAGGCCGAAACCGAGACGCGCGCGAGCGCCGCGCAGGCCGGCGTGCTGTTCTGTCTCGCGAAACAGGACGGCGCGCTGATCGGCGAAGTCGGCGCGACGCTGCAACTTGCGCCATCCGCGATGACGGGCCTCGCCGACCGGATGGCGAAAGCCGGCCTCATCACGCGTCATGCCGATTCGGACGACGGCCGCGCGACGCGGCTGTACCTGACCGACGACGGCCACGCGGCACTCAAGCGTGCGCGCGTGCTGCTGCGCGAACTCAACGGCAAGCTGTGCGACGGGTTTTCCGACGACGAACTCGACGTCGTCGCGCGCTGGCTGCATGCGTTGCAGGAGCGCTTTCCGGCGGAGCGCTGAACCGCGCTTCACGCGCGCGCGGCCGGCGTGCGCGCGCATCAATCGCAAGCGATTGCGATTCGCGTTTTCGATTCGATTTTCATGCCGCGCAACGGCAAAACTTGCGGGCCCGATGCGCGCTTTCGGCAACGCTTTCCGGCTACGTCCTGTTACAAAAAACCGCCTGTCGCGCGGCATTCGAATCGCCTACATTGCAATCCACTTCGACACATTCGTCGCATGCCCGGACTGGCTTTCCCGTCGGGTCGACATCGCAGACACACCCGACAAGCAATGAAAAGAAGAGGAGTCTTAACCGAAGCGCTGGCGGCATCCAGCGCACGCGGATTGCGATGACTGAAACGGCATGCTGAACGGCACGCAACGACACGCGGCATGATTGCCGCGCCCCGGCTCGCGTTGTCTCGTCGTGCCCCGCCATCGCATTCGCCCCTCACCGAGGAGTCGTCCATGCGACGCATGATCGTGTCCCATCCGCTTGTCACCTGCCTGTCCGCCGCGATGGCGCTGGCCGCCGCTGCCGCGGCGCACGCCGAACCCGTCGTCGTCTCCGGCCCCAGCCCGTTCGCCGCGTGCACCATCGGCGGCCCGGGCACCAACTACGTGAATGCAGAAGTCGAACCGTGGCTCGCGGTCAACCCGGCGAACCCGAACAACATGATCGGCGTGTGGCAGCAGGACCGCTGGTCGAACGGCGGCGCCCACGGGCTCGTCGCCGGCTACACGTTCGATGCCGGCGCGACCTGGGCGCGCACGCCGCAGCCGTTCAGCGCATGCGCGCCGGGCGGGCTGAAATACGAGCGCGCGTCCGATCCGTGGGTATCGTTCGGGCCGGACGGCACCGCGTATTCGGTATCGATCTCGTTCAACCAGTCGAACAACGCCAACGCGGTCGGCGCGTCGGTCTCGACCGATGGTGGGCAAACGTGGAGCAGCCCGGCCGTGCTGATCGCGAACGACGAACCGACGACGCAGTTCTTCAACGACAAGGAATCGGTGACCGCCAACCCGGTGAAGGCCGGCACCGCGTACGCGGTATGGGACCGTCTCGAGCTGCCGAACGGCAATCCGTACGCGAACCTGCACACGAAGGCGTACCGCGGGCCGACGCTGTTCTCGAAGACGACCGACGGCGGCAAGACGTGGAGCGCCGCGAAGGTCATCGTCGACGTGCCGTCGCGCCAGCAGACGATCGGCAACCAGATCGTCGTCGATCCGAAGAGCGGCACGCTCTACGATTTCTTCGACCTGATCCAGCCGCCGTTCAGCAAGGCGGCCGGCAAGGTCGCGTTCATCAAGTCGACCGATGACGGCGCGACGTGGACCCAGCCGCAGGTGATCGCCGGACTGCAGACGGTCGGCGTCACGGATCCGAACACCGGCGAACCCGTGCGCACCGGCGACATCATTCCGGAACCCGCGATCGATCCCGCATCCGGGCAACTCTATGTCGTGTGGCAGGACAGCCGCTTCAACGGCGGCGCATACGACGAGATCGCGCTATCGACGTCGAAGGACGGCGGCGCGACCTGGAGCACGCCGCAACAGGTGAACACGCCGACCGGACGCCCGGCGTTCAATCCGTCGGTGCGCGTCGACAACACGGGTGCGGTGATGGTCACGCACTACGACTTTCGCGACCTGCAGGCCGGCAACACGACGACGCTGCCGACCGGCTTCTGGCGCAAGATCTCGCACGACGGCGGCGCCACGTTCGCCGACGAGCGGCGCGTCGGCGGCCCGTTCGACATGAAGCTCGCGCCCAATGCCGAAGGGTTCTTCATCGGCGACTACCAGGGGCTCGACGTCCTTCCGTCGTCGTCGTTCCATCCGTTCTTCGTGCAGACCAACGCGGGCAACCTGACGAACCGCACCGACGTGTTCTTCGCGCCGTAACGCGAGCCCGACCATCTCGCCGCCGCCCCGCCGCCATGCGTCGCGCGGCGGCGGGCGCAGGTCCCGCGCCTCAATGCATGTCGGTCAACACGATGCGCCCGTCGACCTTCCCTTCCCGCAGCTTCGCGAATACGTCGTTGATGTTGCCGAGCCGGTCGCGGTGGATGTGCGCGCGCACCAGGCCGTCCGCCGCGAAATCGAGCGATTCCTGCAGATCGCGCCGCGTGCCGACGATCGACCCGCGCACGGTGATGCCGTTCAGCACGGTCGAGAAGATCGGCAGCGGGAAATCGCCCGGCGGCAAACCGTTGAGCGCCACCGTGCCGCCGCGCCGGACCATCCCGAGCGCCTGCGCGAACGCGCTGCGCGACACGGCCGTGACGAGCACGCCGTGCGCGCCGCCGATTTCCTTCTGGATCACTGTTGCGGGGTCGTCGATCGACGCGTCGATCGTCAGGTGCGCGCCCAGTTGCCGCGCCAGCGCGAGCTTGTCGGGGGAAATGTCGATGGCCGCGACGTGCAGGCCCATCGCCCGCGCATACTGCACGGCCACGTGCCCGAGGCCGCCGATGCCGGAAATCGCGAGCCACTGGCCCGGGCGCGTGTCGGTGACGCGAATGCCCTTGTAGACCGTGACGCCCGCGCACAGGATCGGCGCGATCTCGTCGAACGCGACCTGCGCGGGCAACTGGCCGACGTAGTCGGGATCGGCCAGCACGTATTCCGCGTAGCTGCCGTTCACCGAATAGCCGGTGTTCTGCTGACCGTGGCAGAGCGTTTCCCAGCCCGTGCAGCAGTACTCGCAATGGCCGCAGGCCGTATAGAGCCACGGCACGCCGACGCGATCGCCCTCGCGCACGTGCGTGACGCCCGCGCCGACCGCCGCGACGATCCCCACGCCTTCATGGCCCGGGATGAACGGCAGCGACGGCTTGACGGGCCAGTCGCCGTCGGCCGCGTGCAGATCGGTATGGCAAACACCCGACGCCTTGATGTTGACGAGAATCTGGCCGGGCCCCGGTGCCGGAATCGGCACTTCCTCGATGCGCAACGGCGCGCCGAACGCGTGTACCACGGCCGCTTTCATGGTCTGGGTCATGCGTCGCTCCTGTCTGGTCGATGAGCGACTCAGTATCCGGTTCCGGAATCGGAGCACGTTGATACGCGTCAACGCATCGGAACGGATGCAGCAATCGACCCGACGCGCCACGATCGGCATCGTTCGACGTGAAAGCTCGAGCCGTCGATCGCTCGCCGCCCCGCCGCTCGCGCCACCCTTTCACCGCTCCGACGGAAACCCGACGAGATCCCGCCATTCGGCTTGGAATTTGACATGATATAACATATCATTTCGCGTGCTCGTCCGCCTGACGCCGTCCCGACCCGGTGGCCGAGCCTCGCCGAGCCATGTTCCAACGGGTCATTGCGCGTCATAGACGCAACAATATATCGTATCCAGCGGTGACCCGCATCGCTCGTTATCCGATCCGATTCCAACCGATTCACCGACCATGCGCGACCTCCCTCGCTTACCGCTTCGCCCGCTCTCGTCCCTGTCGCTGATGCTGTTCGCCGCCGTCGCCCACGCGCAGACCGATGCACCGGGCGCGTCCGGCACGCCCGCCAACGCATCCGCGCCGCTTGCACCGATCTTCGTGACCGCGAACCCGCTCGGCGACACCGAACTGATCGCCCCGACCGTCCAGCTCTCCGGCGATGCGCTGACACGCCGCCAGGCCGATTCGCTCGGCGAAACGCTCAACGGGCTGCCTGGCGTGTCGACCACCACCTACGGGCCGATGGTCGGCCGGCCGATCATCCGCGGGATGGACGGCGACCGGATCCGGCTGCTGCAGAACGGCGTCGCGGCCTATGACGCGTCGTCGCTGTCGTACGACCATGCGGTGCCGCAGGATCCGCTGTCGATCGAGCGCGTCGAAATCGTGCGCGGGCCGGCCGCGCTGTTGTACGGCGGCAACGCGGTGGGCGGCGTGGTCAACACGATCGACAACCGGATTCCGCGCGAAGCGATCCAGGGCGTGACCGGCGCGCTCGACGCGCGCTACGGCGGCGCGAATTCCGTGCGTGCCGGCGCCGCGCAGGTCGAAGGCGGCAACGGCCGCTTCGCATTTCACGTCGACGCGTTCGATCGCGAAACGAGCAAGCTGCGGATTCCCGGCTACGCGCGCAGCAGCCAGCAACGCGCGATCGACGGTCCCGACACGCCGCAACCGGAAGGCAACGTGCCTAACAGCGACGGCCGCGTGCACGGCGGTGCGGTCGGCGCGTCGTACACGTGGGCGGACGGTTTCGCAGGCCTGTCGTACAGCGGCTACGAATCGAACTATGGCTCGGTCGCGGAAAGCGACGTGCGGCTGCGGATGCGTCAGGAACGCCTCGCGCTCGCGTCCGAGGTGCGCAACCTGAGCGGGCCGTTCACGACGCTGAAATTCGATTTCGCGTACACCGACTACCGTCACAAGGAAATCGACAACGGCGAGACGGCGACCACCTTCCGCAATCGCGGCTACGAGGCGCGCATCGAGGCGCGCCATCGCAAGATCGGGCCGTTCGAAGGCGCGATCGGCGTGCAGTTCGGCCAGAACACGTTCTCGGCGCTCGGCGACGAAATGCTCGTGCCGTCCACGCGCACCAACAGCGTCGCGCTGTTCGGCCTCGAGGAATGGCAGGTGGTCCCGGCGCTGAAGCTGAGCCTCGGCGGCCGCTTCGAGCATGTGAAGGTCGATCCCGATCCCGCCGGCGTCGAGAAATTCGCGGGCGCGCAGCCGCGCGACTTCAACGCGGGCAGCCTGTCGGCCGGAGCGCTGTTCACGCTGACGCCGGTCTGGTCGATCGCGGCGAACGTCGCCTACACCGAACGCGCGCCGACCTTCTACGAGCTGTATTCGAACGGCCCGCACGATGCGACCGGCCAGTTCCTGATCGGCAACCCGAACGCGTCGAAGGAAAAGGCCGTGTCGACCGACCTGTCGCTGCGCTATGCGAGCGGGCCGAACCGCGGCAGCGTCGGCGTGTTCTACAACCGCTTCTCGAACTACCTGACCGAGTACAACACCGGCCGCGTCGTGGACGACGACGGCGAACCGGTCGCGCCCGGCACCGACGGCTCGCTCAACGAGGCGATCTACCGCGGCGTGCGCGCGGAGTTCTACGGCATCGAGCTGGACGGCAAGTGGCGGGCATTCTCGCGGCGCGGCCACACGGTCGATCTCGAACTGACGGCCGACTACACGCACGCGCGCAACGTCGACACGGGCCAGCCGCTGCCGCGCATCGCGCCGCTGCGCGCGACGCTCGCGGCCGACTACGGTTACGGCCCGTTCGGCGCGCGCGCGCAGGTCACGCATGCGTGGTCGCAGCATCGCGTGCCCGACGACGACTTCTCGACGGACGGCTATACGTCGCTCGGCGTGATGCTGACGTACAAGTTCCGCGTCGGCCCGACGCACTGGCTCGCGTACCTGCGCGGCGACAACCTGACGAACCAGGAAATTCGCTACTCGACGTCGGTCGTGCGCGGCTTCGCCCCGCAAGGCGGCCGCAGCGTGATGGCCGGATTGCGCACCACGTTCTGACCCTCGCACGGCTCGCGGCGCCCGCCGCGAGCCTTTTGCCGGCGCGCACCCGAACCGCCCGCGCCTTCCCATTTATCCGTCAATCGATCGCATCGTTTCGCATTGAAACGCACGCCGGATCGCACCCCAATTCGTCCGCAACGAAATTCCGTTATTCACCGGTAAATCAGAAAGAAATCATCAGACAATTATTATAAAGAAGATGGTTTTTGTTTTATCAGTAAAACCGGTTTCAAATCCCCCCGCATAACGCATTGAATAAATGCCCTCCCGGCAGCTTATTGATCGGGATCAAGAATGCCCAAGCGACAAGGCTTTCATCACTCGAAAAGCTAATATCAGGGTTTTCGAAGGGTAAAGAATCATCGCGAATACCCGTTAAAGCCGGCACGAGCCCGTATCTGGTCGAACTAATAAATTCCATTTGCCAACCACACGCACGGGGGCCCAAACGTGAAAATCGCCAGAATGAGCATCAAAACGAAACTCCTCGGCGGCTTCGGCCTGCTCGCCGCAGTCGTCGTGATCGTGTCGGGCATGGCTCTCAAGGCACTGTCCGACACGAACGCCGAGTTTTCACGCTACATGAACGGCATCAACGCACGGGCGAACCTGTCCGCGCACATCCGCACCGCAGTCGACCGGCGCGCGATCGCCGCGCGCAACCTCGTGCTCGTCACCCGGCCGGCCGACGTCGAGGCCGAGCTGGCCGAGGTGAACCGCGCGCACAAAGACGTACAGGACCATCTCGCGAAGCTCAAGGAACTCATGGCGAACGCGACCGACACCTCCGATCGCGCACGCGAACTGGTGGCCGACATCGTGCGCATCGAAACCCGCTACGGACCCGTTGCACTGCGCATCGTCGGGCTCGCGCAGGCGGGCAAGAAGGACGAGGCAACCGCCGACATCGACGACAATTGCCGCCCGTTGCTCGCGCAACTGGTGCGGGCGACCGACGCCTATGCGACTTATACGCACGAACGCGAAACCGAGATCGCGCAGGCCTTCGCGGATCGCTACACGGTCGAGCGCAACCTGCTGGCCGGCATCTGCCTGATCGCCGTCGCGATCGCCGCCTGCGGCGGCCTGTGGCTGACGCGCAAGATCACGGTGCCGATCAGCGCGGCCGTGGACGTCGCGCGCACGGTGGCGAACGGCGATCTCGGCAGCCGCATCGAGGTGCGCGGCAACGACGAAACGCGCGACCTGCTCGACGCGCTGCGGACGATGAACGAACGGCTGATCGGCATCGTCGGCCGCGTACGCGACTCGTCGAACAGCATCGCGCACGCGGTCAGCGAGATTGCGTCGGGCAACCTCGACCTGAGCCAGCGCACCGAGGAACAGGCCGCGTCGCTGCAGGAAACCGCGGCGACGATGGAGGAATTCACGTCGACGGTGCGCCTGAACGCGGAAAACGCGCAACAGGCGAGCACGCTCGCCGCGAATGCGTCGGACGTCGCGCACCGCGGCAGCTCGGTGGTCGGCCGCGTGGTCGACACGATGACGGAGATCGGCCACAGCTCGTCGAAGATCGCCGACATCACGGGCATCATCGAAGGCATCGCGTTCCAGACCAACATCCTCGCGCTCAACGCGGCGGTCGAAGCCGCGCGCGCGGGCGAACAGGGCCGCGGCTTCGCGGTCGTCGCGAGCGAGGTGCGCAATCTCGCGCAGCGCTCGTCGACGGCGGCCAAGGAAATCAAGGAACTGATCACCGCGTCGGTACAGACGATCCGCGACGGCTCGGCGCTCGCGGGCGAAGCCGGCAAGACGATGTCCGACGTCACGCAGGCCGTGGCGCGCGTGACGGACATCATGGGCGAGATCGCGGCCGCGTCGGCCGAGCAGAGCCGCGGCATCGACCAGGTGAACCTGACGATCACGCAGATGGACGAGACGACGCAGCAGAACGCGGCGCTCGTCGAGCAGGCGGCGGCCGCGTCGAAGTCGCTCGAGGCGCAGGGCCGCGAGTTGTCCGAAACGGTCGCCGCGTTCCGGATGCCGTCCGGCGCACATGGCGCGTCGCCCGGCGCGCATGCGCAGGAAGCCGGCCCGCGTCACTGGCAGCCGGCTGCCGCGTAACGGCGGTCGCGAACGAGACGGCGATGCGCACGCTGTTTCGCTTGTGCGCGTGCGCCGCGCTGGCGCGCACCGGACGATGCGCGGCCACGCGCGGCACGCGATGCGGCAGCGCGTCGTCGTCACCCGATAACGCGTCCGGAAGTACGCATGCATGGCGACGCGCATCGCCGCTGCGTGCGACGCGTTTCCGGCACGCGCGCGTGTAGGCCGACACGCCGCGCAGCACAGCCGCATTCCGCATCGAAGGTCAGTGCCGCCGATTCGCGTGCCGTCATGCGCGCACATGGATCGCCGACAAAATCGCCCGCCATGCGCGCCACGCGCCGCCTGGCCTTGCACACATTGCGTCCGCAGCCGTGCGCAAGTTTCGGTCCCGCTCCCGCATCGCGCGTTGCCGTGCCGTCGTCACCGATACCGCGCGACAGGCGGGCCCACCTCGTCCGTCGACACAGACTTTTAAAACGCACGAATGACGAGTATCCTAAAAAAAGCACTTCTCGACCGGACGGCGAATCGCATGCCCTGACTCCCGTCCGATCGCCATGCGGCCCCATCGTATCGCGCAGCGCGCGCCGATGGCGGCGTCTGCCTCTCGCGCCTTGGCCGCACGAACCTTCCCCCAACAATCGTCAGGAGAGCTGGTGAGCCGACTCGTCGTCGTATCCAATCGCATCGCAGATCCCCGTAAAGCCGCGGCCGGCGGCCTCGCCGTCGCCGTGAAGGACAGCCTGCAGGAAACCGGCGGCGTCTGGTTCGGCTGGAGCGGCAGGCTACGCGGCGGCGACGATCAGGCCGCACGGGGCGACGACGTGCAGATCCAGAACGTCGGCGGCATCCAGCTCGCGACGATCGATCTCGATCCGCAGGATTACGACGCTTACTACCTCGGCTACTCGAACAACGTGCTGTGGCCGGTGTTTCACTATCGGCTCGACCTCGCGCAGTTCGACCGGCGCTTCGCCGACGGTTACCGGCGCGTGAACCAGCTGTTCGCGCGCAAGCTGAGCACGCTGCTGCGGCCCGACGACGTCATCTGGGTGCACGACTACCAGCTGATTCCGCTCGCCGCCGAGCTGCGCGCGATGGGGTGCACGAATCCGATCGGCTTCTTCCTGCACATCCCGATGCCGCCGCCGCCGATCATGGCCGCGATCCCGGAACACGAATGGCTGATGCGCTCGCTGTTCGCGTATGACCTCGTCGGCTTCCAGACCGAATCGGATCTGCTGCACTTCGAGCATTACGTCGAGGCGGAAGCCGGCGCGGCGCGGTTGCCGGACGGCCGGCTGCGCGCGTTCGGCCGCACGCTGTCGGCCGGCGCGTTCCCGATCGGCATCAACGTCGACGAGTTCGAGTCGCTCGCGCGCGATCGCGACGGCCTCGACATGTTCGAGCGGATGCGCGACGAATATTCGCGCCGCCAGTTGCTGGTCGGCGTCGACCGGCTCGATTACACGAAAGGGCTGCCGCAGCGCGTGCATGCGTTCCGCCAGCTGCTCGAACAGTATCCGGAGAACCGCGACCGCGCGACGCTGATCCAGATCGCCGCGCCGAGCCGCGAGGATCTCGGCGCGTACGACGACCTGCGGCGCGAGATGGACAGCCTGTGCGGCGCGATCAACGGCGACTACGGCGAGCTCGAATGGATGCCGATGCGCTACATCCACCGCACCGTCGCGCGCAAGCGCCTGCCGGGCCTCTACCGCGCAAGCCGGGTCGCGCTCGTCACGCCGCTGCGCGACGGGATGAACCTCGTCGCGAAAGAGTTCCTCGCCGCGCAGGACGCGGCCGACCCCGGCGTGCTCGTGCTGTCGCGTTTCGCGGGCGCGGCCGAGCAACTGAAGTCGGCGCTGCTCGTCAATCCGTACGACACGCAGGGCACCGCGCAGGCGATCCAGCGCGCGCTCACGATGCCGCTCGAAGAGCGCCGCCAGCGTCACGCGGCGCTGATGGCGATCATGCGCAAGACCGACGTGCACTGGTGGCGCACGCGCTTTCTCGAAGCGCTCACCGAAGCGGCCGAAGTGGCGGCCGCGGCCGAATCCTGACGCGCTGACGCGCGCTCACGCGCCGGTCGTCGCGCATTCGAGCACGACGCCGTTTGCATCGCACGCGTCGACCGAAATCGGGATGCGCGCGCGTCGCGGCCGCGAGGCCGGCCCAGGTCCGGCGGACCGACCGGCGCACGGCCATCGCGCCCACGCGCACCCTGCCCGCTTCGTTCCGCACCATATCGACATCGACATGCGCGGTGTCCGGCTGCGGATCGACGTGCTGCCGCTCCAGCGCAAACGCCACGCGGCGGCTTCAGCGATCGTGTTCATGCGGCCGGCCGTACGCGACGAAATCGCGCTCGACCGCCGACGCCTGCTCCGTTTCGATCGCGCCGCCGCGCGCGCCGGCATCGTCACCGGGCGACGCCGGCGTGGCCGACGACGGTTCGACGCGCCCGTCGATCAGCGCCTGCAGCGCGTCGCGTTCGAGCACCTCGCATTGCAGCAGCCGTCGCGCGATGCGTTCGAGCGCGTCGCGCCGTTCGCCGAGCGTCGCCGCGACGCGCACATGCGCATCGGTCAGCAGCGTGCGCACCTCGTCGTCGATCATGCGCGCGGTATGCTCGCTGCAGCGGCCGTCGGCGCCATGCCATGCGCCCGGCATACCCTGGCGCGCGTCGCCGTCGTCGAACGTCGCGAGCCCGATCTTCTCGCTCATTCCGTATTGCATGACCATGTGGCGCGCCATCGCGGTCGCGCGTTCGAGGTCGTTCTGCGCGCCGGTCGACACATCGCCGAACACGAGTTCTTCCGCCACGCGCCCGCCGAGCAGCGCGTCGATCCGGTCGAGCAACTCGCTGCGCCGCAGGACGTAGCGATCCTCGGTCGGCACCTGCTGCGTGTAGCCGAGTGCGGCGACGCCGCGCGGAATGATCGACACCTTCTTCACCGGGTCGCAATGCGCGCGGCTTTCCGCGACGAGCGCGTGGCCGGCTTCGTGATATGCGATCGTCAGCTTCTCCTGCTCGTTCATCACGCGGCTCTTGCGCTCGAGGCCCGTCAGCGCGCGGTCGATCGCTTCGTCGAAATCGGCCATGCCGATCGCCGGCTTGCCAAGTTCGGCCGCATGCAGCGCGGCCTCGTTGACGACGTTCGCGAGATCGGCACCGACGAAGCCCGGCGTGCGCGACGCAAGCTCGCCGAGATCGACGTCGGCCGCGAGCTTCACGCGCTTCACGTGCACGCCGAGGATCTGGCGGCGGCCGTTCACGTCGGGCCGGTCGATCGCGATGTGGCGATCGAAACGGCCCGGCCGCAGCAGCGCGGGATCGAGGATCTCGGGCCGGTTGGTCGCGGCCATGATGATCACGCCGGAGCCGGCCTGGAAGCCGTCCATCTCGACCAGCAATTGATTGAGCGTCTGTTCGCGCTCGTCGTTGCCCGACATCGGGCCGACGCCGCGCACCTTGCCGAGCGCATCGAGCTCGTCGACGAACACGATGCACGGCGCCTTCTGCTGCGCCTGCTCGAACAGGTCGCGCACGCGCGCGGCGCCCACGCCGACGAACATCTCGACGAACGCCGAGCCGCTGATCGAGAAGAACGGCACGGCCGCCTCGCCGGCCACCGCGCGCGCGAGCAGCGTCTTGCCGGTGCCGGGCGCGCCGACGACGAGCACGCCTTTCGGGATCTTGCCGCCGAGCCGCTGGTAGCGATCGGGGTTGCGCAGGAACGCGACGAGCTGCTGCAGTTCGGCCTTCGCTTCGTCGATGCCGGCGATGTCGTCGAACGTGATGCCGGTTTCCTGCTGCACGTACACGCGCGCCCGGCTCTTGCCCATCCCGGTGAAGTCCTGCAGCCCGCCGCGCTTGCGCAGCATCATGTTCCACACGAACACGAGCAGCATGAGCGGCAGCAGCCACGATGCGAGCGACGCGATCCAGCCGGTGTCGGGCGTGCCGTGATAGCGGATGCCGGCGGCGGTCAGCATGTCGATCAGGTGTTCGTCGGTCACGCGGCTGGTCGTGAAGCGCCACGGTGTGCCGGCCTGCTGCACGACCGCGGCGTCGGACGCCGGCAGCAGCGTGCCGGCCTGCGGCATCTTCAGCGTGCCCGAGATCGACGCGGGGCCGACCTCGAGATCGTCGACCAGCCGCGCGGCGACGAGCCGGTGGAAATCGCTGTATGCGATCGGTGTCGACGTCGGATGCAGCATCAGCAACTGCGCGGCGAACAGCACGAAGAAGCCCGCCGCGATCAGCAATCCCGGGTAGTCGAATTTCCTGTCCATGGCATCGGGCCGGCCGTATCTGCTGCACGGCGTGCGCTCACGCCGGCACGCGCGCGCAACCGGTACGCGGCCGCGGCAGCCATGCGAAAACGCCATGCATCCACGTCATCGTCGCCTCGCTGTCTCGCGTCGTTCGTCGCATCGATGCCGCCTCGGCAACCCGTGGGCCGGCGTCGCCGGGCGATCCTCGCCCGGGCGGCGCGCCGCGACGCGCCGCCCCTGATTCCAGTCTAGTTCGCGCGTGGACGTCGCGCAGCGCTCGCGGCGCAAGCGTCGAATCGTCCGACAAACGGCTTTCATCCGCCCCCTTGCCGCGCTATAGTCGCGTTCATGACATTTTTGTGACAGTCGCATCGTGCCGCCGCGCGCGATGCCGGCCGTTGCATCCCGCGCCGCATTCGCCGCAGCCCGCGCGGCCGCCGGGCGCGCATCGAACGACCAGCCCACCCGCCCACCCGAGGAGCCCACGACGTGAACGACACCCCCGATCGCCCCGACGACCTTCCCGCCGATCCCGACCGCCGCCGCTTACTCGGCGGCCTCGCCGCGCTCGGCGCCGGTGTCGCGCTCGCCGGCTGCGAAACCACCGCGGGCAACGCGCCGCGTTCGGCCGCTGACCTGCGCATCGACGAGGCGTTGCGCCAGCGCGTGCGCCACATCGTCGTGATCTATGCGGAAAACCGCAGCTTCGCGAACCTGTACGGCGATTTCCCGGGTGTCCGTTATCCGCTGAGCGAAGTGCGGCCCGAGCATGCGCAGCAGCTCGACCGCGACGGCAAGACGCCGCTGCCGGTGCTGCCGAAGATCTGGGGCGGGCTCGTGCCGCAGGCGCAGGAAGTGGACGGCAAGCGCTACGCGATCGCCGAGCGCGACATCGACAAGCTGCCGAACGCGCCGTTCCGGATTACCGATGCGCAGGGCAAGCCGCTGCCGAACGGCGTGATCACGCGCGACCTGTGGCACCGCTTCTACCAGAACCAGATGCAGATCGCCGACGGCCGCAACAACCAGTTCGCCGCATGGGCCGATTCGGGCGGCCTCGTGATGGGCCATTACCGCAATTCGGCCGACACGCTGCGGCTGTGGAATCTCGCACGGCAATACACGCTGTGCGACAACTTCTTCATGGCCGCCTTCGGCGGTTCGTGGATGAACCACATGTTCCTGATTTCCGCGCAGCCGCCGCGGTATCCGGACGCGCACAAGCATCCGCATGCGGCGAAGCTGCTGTCGAAGGTCGAAGGCGACGATCCGGCCGGCACGCGCCTGAAGCTCGCCGACGATTCGCCCGCGTCCGCGCTCGACGGCCCGCCGAAATTCGCGGTCGACGGCCCGCTCACGCCGGACGGCTACGGCGTGAACACGATGGCCCCGCCGTACCAGCCGAGCTACGTGCCGCCGCCCGATCCGGGCAATGCCGCGTATGCGGACCCGGCCGACCATCGCGTGATGCCGCCGCAGGGCTACGCGACGATCGGCGACCGCCTGTCGGAAAGGAACATCGACTGGGCGTGGTACAGCGGCGCGTGGCAGTACGCGCTCGAGCATCGCGACACGGGCACGGTGCCCGATTTCCAGTACCACCACCAGCCGTTCAACTACTTCGTGAACTACGCGCCGGGCACCGAAGCGCGCCGCAAGCACCTGCGCGACGCGGGGCTCGGCGACGAGCCGTCGACCAACCACTTCATCGCCGACATCGACGCGGGCCGCCTGCCGGCCGTCACGTTCTACAAACCGCAGGGCAACCTGAACATGCACGCGGGCTATGCGGACATCGAATCGGGCGACCGTCACATCGCGACCGTGATCGACCATATCCGGCGCGGCCCGCAATGGGAGAACACCGTGATCGTGATGACGCACGACGAAAACGGCGGCTGGTGGGATCACGTCGCGCCGCCGGTCGGCGACCGCTGGGGCCCCGGCTCGCGGATTCCGGCGCTCGTGATCTCGCCGTTCGCGAAAAAGGGCTTCGTCGATCACACGCTGTACGACACGAACTCGATCCTGCGCTTCATCAGCCGCGTGCACGGGCTCGCGCCGCTCGACGGCGTGGTCCTGCGCGACAACGCGTTCGCCGCGCGCGGCGCGACACCGCCGGGCGACCTGACGAACGCACTCGAGCTCGGCTGACCGCCATCCGGTCGCCGCAAACGACGACGCCCCGGGCCATCCGATGAATGGTCCGGGGCGTCGTTCGTTTCAGGCCCCGGCGGCGCTACGCGGCGCTGCGCACTGCGTCGCGCACGGCCTGCGCCGCATGACGGCCGGCCTGCCGGCCGAAGAACGTCGCGTCGGCCAATGACAGCCCCGAACTGTATCCGGCGCCCCAGCGCGGCAGCCCGCACGTCGTGCGACCGGCTGCGTAGAGCCCCGGCACCGGCGTACGCGTCGCATCGAGCACCTGGCCGGTGGGCAGCGTATCGAGCCCGCCGAGCGTGAAGTGCGGATAGAACGCGTAGTCGATCCGGCAATCGAGCGCGACGAACGGCGGCTCGATCAGCGGCTGCAGCCACTGCTTCGCCTTGTGGAACAGCGGATCGACGCCGTCGGCCGCATGGCGGTTGTAGACGTCGACGGTCGCCGTCAGCGTGCCGGCCGGCATCCGCAGGTCGCGTTCGACCTCCTCCCAGGTTTCGCCGGCCGCCGCGATGCCGATTCGCGCGATGGCGGGCGGCTCCTGGTACGTCGCGTGATCGACGAGCAGGTAGATGCGATCGTCGGCCTGATGGAACGCATGGTGGCCGGTGCGGCCGTGATAGCCGTCCTCGTTGACGAAGCGCTGCCCGCGCGCGTTCACGAAAATGCCCTTGATCAGCGCTTCGGGCGCGTAGAACGGCAGGCTGACGAAGCCCTCGTCCATGTGGATCGCCGCACCGCCCGCGCTCTGGCCGAGCAGGATGCCCGACCCGTCGTCGCCCGGGCTGCCGATCGGCTCGTCCGAGCGCAGGAATTGCGGCGCATGCCGGCGCACCATGTCGCGGTTCATCGCGAAACCGCCCGCGCACAGAATCACCGCACGGCGCGCACGCACGAACACCGTGTCGCCATACGCGCGCAGCACGACGCCGCGTACCGCGCCGCCGTCGTCGACGATCAGCGCCACCGCGCGCGTGTCGTAGCGCGTGGCCACGCCGAGCGCCGCGACACGCTCGGCCAGCACGCGCATCAGCAGTTGCCCGCCGCCCCAGCCCGGCCATTGCGGCGTGTGGCCGCGCGGGCACGGCTTCGCGGCCTCGCTGAACGGCCAGGCTTCCTCGCTGCCCGACCAGATCAGGCAGTCGTCCGTTTCCGGTTCGACGATCCGCTCGGCGATGAACGTGTTCTTGTACGTCACGCCCTGCGCGACGAGCCAGTCGTGGTGCGCCAGGCTCTCGTTCGCATAGAGGCGCACCTTCGCGTCGTCGGCGTCGCGGCCGCCCGCGAGCATCAGGTAGCGATACAGGTCCTCGGTGTCGTCGGTGAAGCCGGCCTGCCGCTGCGCGGGCGTGCCGCCGCTGCCGCCGAGGTAGATCTCGCCGCCCGACAGCGCGCTCGTGCCGCCGTAGCTCGACGCGCGCTCGACGATCAGCGTGTCCGCGCCGGCGCTCGCGGCCTCGATCGCGGCACACGCGCCGGCCGCGCCGAAGCCGACGATCACGACGTCGTGGTCGGCGTCCCAGCGGTGCACGTCGCGCAGGTTCAGGGGATGGGTCAGGGAATAGTCGAATGACATGACGAATGGATCGGCGTGGAGGAAATCTGCGGGATGCTGCGGGCGCGGCGATGGCCGCCCGCGTGGACGACCTGACGCGAAGCAGCGTGGTCGATACGAAGCCCATGCGCCGCGCGGATGGAACGCCGACGACATGAAACCTGACCGGCTACGCTGCCTGATGCGACACGCCACGTGTCGTATCGCGTGCGCTCGCCGAAAGCGGTCCACGCGCCATCGCGCCGCGATGGCGCCCTTCCTGCGCGGCTCGAGCCCGCACCGGCGTCACATGCCGCGCAGCGCGGCGAAACCGAAGTGCGACGGATCGATCGGCACGCACCCGGTCGGCAACCCGTTCGGATCGACCGAGCGGCATTGCAGGATGCCGGCCGCATACGGCGGCGACGGGACTTCGTCCGCGCCGTATCGCGCCATCGCCATGGCAGCGAACGTGCCCATCGCCAGTACGCACAGCTTGCGAGTCGTCAGTCTCATGATCGTCGTCCCCTCCGGTTGGCCGCTGGTGCGGTTCGTGTCCGGCGTGCCTCGCGTGCCGCACCGGATGACTGCACGGTAGCCAGCGCCAGGCCGGCGGCCATCGTCCGTTTCGACTAGGGGCAAACGCTGAGCGGACCGGGCGCCGCATGTCGCGCCGCAGCATCGATACCGACGGCATCGCATGCCTGCGGGGCAGGCAATCACGTGACACGCCTTGCTCGACCGGTCGCTTCAATCGTCAGACGCATGTCCTGCTTCGTCACCGCATCGCACCATCGACTCGCGCGCGTACGCCGCACGCCGGCCGTCCCCGGTGTTTTCCCCGACCCCGGCCCTGCTCCGTATGGGTGATGAAGGTCGACCGGTCCAGTGCGAACCTGCGCATCGACGTCGCAATGCCGCCGCGTTCGCATACGCGACGCGACCGACTCTTTCCGTTCTTCCACGGGAGCACTGCATGACCGATTCGCATTCGCGCCACGCGCTGTACGAGCTTGCGTGCCGCTACGCCCAGGCCGTCGACCGGCGCGACTGGCCTCGCCTCACCGCCCTCTTCACCGCCGACGCCACGCTGGCCGGCCCCGGCTTCCGCTTCGACGACCGCGACGCGATCGTCGCCGGCATGCGCGTGATCGAGCGTTACGACGCGACCCAGCATCACGTGCACAACCAGCTCGTCACGCTCGACGGCGGCGAGGCCGATGTCGAGACCTACGGCGTCGCATGCCACATGTACGTGCGCGACGGCGTGAAGCGCAAGCTCGACTGGGGGCTGCGCTATCGCGACCGCTGCGTGTTCGACGGCGGCACGTGGCGCTTCGCCGCGCGCACGCTGCACGTCGACTGGTCGCAGGATCTGCCGCTGGAAGGCTGAACGATGCGTGCTTCTGCTCGCTTCGCCGGCGGCATCGCAGATGCCGCGCTGTTCCTTGCCGGCGGGCTCGCGACGCGGATCACCGGCACGATGCGGGACGTCGACGGTGACGCGCTCGCGGCAGTCAGCGGGTATCGCGACCCGAACGGCTTCTAGACCCACTGCCATGCGTCGCGGGCAACGGCTTCGATTTCCGAGCAGCGGCCAGACACACCTGCCGCTTCATCCGTTCATTTCACGCGGCGCCCTTGCGCCGCCACCGGAGACACCATGAAGATCCTGATCGTCGGCGGCACGGGCCTCATCGGCGGCCACGCCGCGTTGCATCTGCACGCGCAAGGCAATCACGTGACGCTCGCCGCACGCAAGCCGGCCGCGGCCGGCAGCGCGCTCGCGCAGTTCGACGTGCTGCAACGCGACTACGTGGCCGGCAATTTCACGCGCGACGATCTCGCGCCGTTCGACGCGGTCGTGTTCGCGGCCGGCAACGACATCCGCCATCTGCCGCCCGGCACCGACGAAGCCGCGCACTGGGAACGCGCGAACGTCGATGCGGTGCCGCGTTTCTTCGCACTCGCACGCGATGCGGGCGTGAAGCGCGCGGTGCTGGTCGGCAGCTTCTACCCGCAGGTCGCGCCGGCGCTCGTCGACACCGTGCCGTACGTACGCTCGCGCCATCTCGCCGACGAACGCGTGCGCGCGCTCGCGACGCCGTCGTTCGCGGTGTGCAGCGTCAATGCGCCGTTCGTCGTCGGGTCGGTGCCGGGGTTGCGCAACGAGATGTTCGCCGCGTACACGGGGTATGCGAAGGGCCAGTTGGCGGGACTGCCGGTGTACGGGCCGGCCGGCGGCAGCAACTTCATCTCGACGCAATCGCTGTCGGAAGCGATCTGGGGCGCGCTGCAGCGCGGCGAGGCCGGCAAGGCCTATCTCGTCGGCGACGAGAACCTGAGCTTCGCCGACTACTTCGCCGCGTTCTTCCGCGCGGCCGGCAACCCGCGCGACGTGCCATCGCTCGACCAGGAGCATCCGCTGCTGCCCGACATCGCGATCTACACGGGGCGTGGCACCGTCGTGTCGTACGAGCCCGATCCGGCGGATATCGCACTGCTGCGCTACCGGCGCGGCGACGTACAGCGCGCGGTCGACGAAGTCGTCGCGCATTGCAGCGCGCGGTGAGCGAACGGGTCAAGCACGGCGTGGATACGAAAACGTCCCGCCGCCGGCAACAAACGCCGGCGGCGGGACGTCAGGGTCGATAACGATGCGTATCGCGTCAGCCGCCGATACGCTGCTCGATCTTCTTCATCGTGTCGGTCATTTCAGCCGGCAAGCGCAGCTTCAGCGTCTCGAACGGAACCACGATTTCTCGTGCGACCTACACGTCCTTCCAGTCGCTGAAATACGGCTATTTGCCCAACGCATTGAACCAGCCCGGACCGATCGGTGCATAGCCCGTGGTGCCTGCCGCCGCGGCCCGCGCATTGATTCCGAAATCAGGCCACGCGGGGTAGTACGCACTCGAGTTCGCCTGTGGCGTTCCTTCGATCTTCGCGGTGCCCGGGGTACCCGTCGAACCAGTCGTCGCACCGAGCGTCACGATGCCGAAGTACGGCTCGTAGATGTTCGTGCTGTTCGGCATCGACAACGCCATATCCGAATAGCAGTATGCGTACACCGGACCGTATGCGCCCTTCGGTTGCTGCGCGATCCATGCCATCAGCGCACGGTATTCACGCGCCTGGTTTGCTTGCGTGAGGAAAGGCGCATTCTGCATGGTCCGGAAATTGGCATTCGTATATTGCGTCGACGAGCCACCCAACGTTCCGGTGAAGTTGGTCGCGCCGTCCGTACCGGTCGTCGGCGCACCGAATTCGGTCAACGCAATGGCCTTCGCGCCATCACCGGCTGCGTTCATCTGGTCACGCAAGCTCGTGCCGGTATAACTCGAAAACGTATTACCGGTACTCGACGGCCACGCGTACGACGGCGACGAAAAGGTATGCCACATCATGTTGAACGCATTCGAGTATTGCGGATATGTCGAGTTGAGCGCCGTGCTCGGGCATTGGTCCTGAGCCGATTGCCAGTCGTCGGAGTAACAGTAAGGATGATGGGCGAGCGCATCGAAATACCCGTGCGCGCCGTTGGCGTACATCACGGCGAGCCAATCGCGCGGATCCCACTGCGTCGGGGCGGGATAGCCCGGGCTGCTCGAATCGACGAGTCCCGCCACGCCGTTCGGTGGCAGTGCACCGCTCGTGTTGTTCGGATACGTCGTGCAGGCCGCGCTTCCGCCCGCATACACATAAGCGCCCGGGTTCGCTTGCTTGATCGCCGGATATGCACTCTTCAGGATCTGTGTATACAGCACCGGATCGTGAGGCATGAAATCGATGCCGCAATTCGGTTCGTTCCAGATTTCCCATGCGTCGACCTGTCCGCCATAGCTGTCGCTGCCGTAATGCTTGGCCGCGGCCCGAGCAAAGTTGGTGTAGTGAGTTGGGTCCGGTGCGCACAGCCATGACGGAACGCCGTTCGCCTGCTGATAGCCGCCCGAGCATTTCGAACTGGCCGCCCACGGCGGGGTCAGCAAAATCAAGCCCAGCACTCGCAGCCCGTTGTTGCGTGCCGCACGGATAACCGTGTCCGTCACGCCCCAGTTCAGTCCATTGCCGCTGCCTGGATTCGGATCGTTGACGTCAATGCTGGTTTGCGACGGTTGAATGCGCGCCCAGTTGATATCGATCCGAACCCAGCGAGCATTCGTCGCGGCAAGACCGGCCATGTAGTTGTTGATCGCTTGCGTCGGGTTGCTGGCGTTCTGATTGATGATGTCGTTGATTTCGCTGCCAAGGTTGATGGCAGGCACCGGCGTATTGGTCTGGCCCATTGCGGGTCGGCCAGCCAGCAGCACGACGACGAATGCGATGCACACGAAGCCGGCCGATCTCGAGTTCGATCGGCCATTCCGGCGGCCGGACAGTACACGACCCGCCACGTCCGATAGCCACCTCATCGATTCAGCAATCATCAACGCCCCCAAGGAGTTTGTATCGGAGCGTCGCCAATTTCGCAGCCAAATTCCGACACGAGAAACGGCGCGCCCAATCCGATAACCGACGACGTCGCTGTGTCGACGGACGAGTCGTGATTGTCCCGAATCGATCGGCGCGCAAGCGTGCGTTATCGCACTCATCCATGTCGGGGAATATGCGAAACGGGCTGTCGCGAGACAGGCTGTGCCGGCCAGCAAAAATCGTTCGCCACGCGAAGCGAAGAAACAAAAACGTCCCGCCGCCGGCAACAAACGCCGGCGGCGGGACGTCAGGGTCGATAACGATGCGTACCGCGTCAGCCGCCGATACGCTGCTCGATCTTCTTCATCGTGTCGGTCATTTCAGCCGGCAAGCGCAGCTTCAGCGTCTCGAACAGCGCCGCATGCAGCTTCAGCTCCTCGCGCCATTCGTCGGCGTTCATCGACGTCACCGCATCGAACTGATCGCGCGTGAAATCGAGGCCGTCCCAGTGCAGGTCTTCATACGCAGGCGACACGCCGAACGCATGCTCGCCGCCACCGCCGGTGCCTTCGAGGCGATCGAGCATCCACTTCAGTACGCGCATGTTCTCGCCGAAGCCCGGCCACACGAACTTGCCGTTCGCATCCTTGCGGAACCAGTTCACGCAATAGATCTTCGGCAGCTTCGCGCCGGCGGCTTCGAGCTGCTTGCCGAGTTTGAGCCAGTGCGCGAAATAATCGCTGACGTTGTAGCCGCAGAACGGCAGCATCGCGAACGGATCGCGGCGCACGATGCCCTGCTGGCCGACGGCTGCCGCGGTCGTCTCGGAACCCATCGTCGCGGCCATGTACACGCCTTCGACCCAGTCGCGCGCCTCGGTGACGAGCGGTACCGTCGTCGAGCGGCGGCCACCGAAGATGAATGCGTCGATCGGTACGCCGGCCGGATTTTCCCAGTCGTCGTCGATCGACGGGCACTGCGCGGCCGGCGCGGTGAAGCGCGAGTTCGGGTGCGCGGCCTTGCGGCCGGTTTCCTTGGCTATGTCGGGCGTCCACGGATTGCCCTGCCAGTCGGTCAGCTTCGCGGGCGGCGTGTCGGTCAGCCCTTCCCACCACACGTCGCCGTCTTCCGTCAGCGCGACGTTCGTGAAGATCACGTTTTCCTTGAGCGTGGCGATCGCGTTCGGATTGGTCTTCACGCCCGTGCCCGGCGCCACGCCGAAGAATCCGGCTTCCGGGTTGATCGCATACAGGCGGCCGTCGCGGCCCGGCTTCAGCCACGCGATGTCGTCGCCGATCGTCGTGACCTTCCAGCCGTCGAAGCCCTGCGGCGGGATCAGCATCGCGAAGTTGGTCTTGCCGCACGCGGACGGGAACGCGGCCGCGACGTGATACTTCTTGCCGGCCGGCGACGTCACGCCGAGGATCAGCATGTGTTCGGCAAGCCAGCCCTGATCGCGGCCCATCGTCGACGCGATGCGCAGTGCGAAGCACTTCTTGCCGAGCAGCGCGTTGCCGCCGTAGCCCGAGCCGAAGCTCCAGATCTCGCGCGTTTCCGGAAAATGCACGATGTACTTGACCGGGTTGCACGGCCACGGCACGTCCTGCTGGCCGGCTTCGAGCGGATGGCCGACGCTGTGCACGCACGGCACGAAATCGCCGTCCTCGCCGAGCACGTCGTACACGTCGCGCCCCATGCGCGTCATGATCCGCATGTTCACCGCGACGTACGGGCTGTCGGACAGTTCGACGCCGACGTGCGCGATCGGCGAACCGAGCGGGCCCATCGAGAACGGCACGACGTACAGCGTGCGGCCGCGCATCGAGCCGCGGAACAACCCGTTGAGCGTCTCGCGCATTTCGGCGGGCTCGATCCAGTTGTTGGTCGGGCCGACGTCGTCGCGCGAGGCCGCGCAGATGAACGTACGATCCTCGACGCGCGCGACGTCCGACGGGTCGGATTGCGCGAGATACGAATTCGGGCGCTTCGCCGGGTTCAGGCGCTTGAGCGTGCCTTGATCGACCATCGCCTGGCACAGCGCATCGTATTCTTCCTGCGAGCCGTCACACCACACGACGCGCTCGGGCTCCGTGAGTGCCGCGATACGCGATACCCAGTCGATCAGCTTGCGATGTTTGACGAAAGCCGGCGGAGCGATCAGCGGGCCGTGTGTCGCTTCGGCCATGGTGTTTTGCGACATGGGGATGTCTCCAGATTATTGGCGGGGATGGGGGATGCGGGGCGAGCCCGCGAGATGGGGAATGCGTGCGGAGCGCAGGAGGATGCGGCGCGCAGGACGGGACGCGCGAGCGGAGCGCGCGTCGATGCCGCGATGCGTGCGAGAGAAGGTGAAGTCTCGTTAGAGGGTGCGAACGCGAGTTTCGCCATGCAAGCAACCTGCCATACAACTCCATGCCGGCCAGCATACCATCGCCGTTATTGGGCGGGCGTTGCGTTGCAACAAGAAACAACTGTGACGGCGCGCCGGCATGCGCGTTGCAGACAGGTCCTTTTTACAGGCGTGGTCGCGCGGGCTTTGGGGACGAAACGGCCGCGACGGCCGCCCCGCAAGGGTTTCGCACGAGCGGCAATTTCACCCTGCCGCTCGTGCGTACTCGCGACGCAAACGCGCGCCGCGCGAATTCGCGTTTTCGCTACTCAGGCAAACCCTGAATTAGGTTGCGTACACAAACATCCTGTTTGAATGCCCGCCACACGTCCCCGCTCAAAACGGTGCGCCAGGCAATCCGGGGTAATACGCGCCCGCCGCCATCCCGCCGTCGACGGCCAGTTCCGCACCGTTGCAGTACGACGCTTCGTCGCTCGCGAGGAACAGCGTCGCGCGTGCGATCTCGTCGGGCAAGCCGACGCGCTGCAGCGGCACGTTCGCATAGTGCCGGTTGATTTCCTCGAGCGGCGCGCCGGTCGGGTTCGACATCGCGGTGTTCACGCCGCCCGGATGGACGGAATTCACGCGCACACCCTGGTGACCGAGCTCGAGCGCGGCGACCTTCGTCAACCCACGCACCCCCCATTTGCTCGACACGTACGCGGCCAGCGCATTCACGCCGCGCAGCCCGTCCACCGACGAGATGTTGACGATCGATCCGCTCTGCTGCGCGATCATGCGCGGCGCGATCGTGCGGATGCCGACGAACGTGCCGACCAGATTGATCGACACCGCCCGCTCGAAATCGCGTTTCGACAGCTCGGTGATGCCGCCGAACGTCAGCACGGCCGCGTTGTTGACGAGCACGTCGATGCGGCCGAACTGCTCGACGGCCGCCTCGGCCACACGCGCCCAGCTCGCTTCGTCGGCCACGTCGAGCCGCACGAAGCGCGCCGCGTCGCCGAGTTCGCGCGCGAGCGCTTCGCCTTCCGCGTCGAGCACGTCGCCGATCACCACGCGAGCGCCCTCTTCGACGAACAGCCTGCACGTCGCGGCGCCCATGCCGCGCGCGCCGCCCGTGACGATCGCTACCTTGCCTGCCAGTCGACCCATGTCGTCCTCTCTCGATTCCGGTTTGCCGGCAGCGCTGCGCACGCATGCGGGCGGCTGCCGAATTGATGATGGGCACACGCCGTGCGACGTCAGCCCCAGTACGCCTGTCCGCCGTCGAGCGGCAGCGTCGCGCCCGTCAGATACGCGGCGTCGCGACTCGCGAGAAACACGATCGCGCGCCCGATGTCCTGCTCGCAATCGCCGACGCGGCCGAGCGGGATCGTGCGGAAGAACGCGGCCGCTTCCTGTGGATGCGCATCGATCCAGCCTTTCAGGCCCGGCGACAACGCATGCGGCGCGACCGCGTTCACGCGGATGCCGTCCGCGCCCCATTCGCATGCGGCAGCGCGCGTCAGCGCACGAATCGCCTGCTTGGTCGCTGCATACGCGCCGTAACCGGACGCATCCCAGCGCACCGCGGCCGACGACGCGAAATTGACGATCACGCCGTCGCCCTTCAGATGCGGATGGCACGCGCGCATCATCCGCAGCGTCGCGATCGGCCCCGATTCGAGTCCCGCCAGAAAATCCGCGTCGCTCACGTCGAGCAGGCGGCCGAGCGGCACGACCTGCGCGTTGTTGATCAGGATCTGCACGCCGCCGCACCGCTCGACGACGGCCTCGACGCACCGCGCGATCTGCGCGGCGTCCATCACGTCGCAAACGAACGCGTCGGCCAGGCCGCCGCGCGCACGGATCGCTTCGCACGTCGCGAGCAGCTTGTCGCGCGTGCGGCCGACCACCGCGACGTGCGCGCCTTCGGCGGCGAGCGCATGCGCGACGCCCTGGCCGACGCCCTGCCCCGCGCCCGTGACGAGCGCGACCTTGCCGTTCAGGATGCCCATGCGTGCTCCTTTAGGCGACGATCGCCGGATGGGCCTGCACCGGCCCGCCGAGCAGTTCGCGGTACGACGGCGGCTGCTTGCCGTCGAGATCGGCGATGCCGTATTGCAACGCGGCTTCCGCACCGACGAGCACCTGCCCCGACAGCGCCATGCGCCGCGGATCGTCGTGGATCGCATGAATCACGCGGCCCGTGAATTCCGGGCTTTCGGCGACGAGCGAAAACTCCTTGTACAGATCCGGATGTTCTTCCCATACGCGCGTCGTGCGCTCGGTGCGCAGCGGCCCCATCCAGATCGACACGGCCGCGACGTCGAAGGGCTTCAGGTCGACGGCCATGTCCTTCGCGAACTTGTCGACGCCGGTTTTCTGCGCGCCGTACGCCGCGCCGTGCATGTAGCAGCTCGCGCCGAACGACGACGTGAACGCGATCAGCCCGCTGCGGCGCTTCGCCATCAGCGGCGCCGCGTGCCAGCTCGCGACGTACGCGGAGCGCAGCCCGACGTCGAGGATGTTCACCAGATCGAGCGATTTCTCCCAGAACGGGCCGGGCAGGATCAATTGATCGTGCAGGTAGGTCGCGTTGTTGACGAGGATGTCGAGCCGCCCGCCGTCGCGCTCGACACGTTCGAACAGCGCCTTCACCTGTGCGTCGTCCGCGTGGTCGCAGGCCACCGCGATCCCGCGGCCGCCGAGCGCGTCGATCTCGCGTGCGGTCTCGTGAATCGTGCCGGGCAGCGGCGCATCGCCTTCGCGCTGCGAGCGGCCCGTCACGTAGACGGTCATGCCGGCCGCACCGAGCGCCCGCGCGATACCCTTGCCGGCACCGCGCGATGCGCCCGTCACGACGGCAACCGGCGCATCGTGGTTCTGTGTCATGTTCGATGTCTCCTGTGGAAGGTTCATCACGCAGCCGGCGGCTGCGCACCGGCGAACAGCACGCCCGGCGCGTCGCCTTCGTAGCGGGCCGACAGCGTCGACGTGACCACGCAGCGCGTGGCCGCGATCTTCCATTCGCCGTCGACCTTGCGATACACGTCGTCGTAGGTCGCGCCGAGCTGCGTGAGCGTGCGCGCGTGCGTGTCGATCATCTGGTAATGCAGGCCCCACGTACCGCGCGCCTGCGTGTCGTCGATCACGGTGATGTCGGGATTCACGCCGTGATGCATTTCAACGATGTGCGGATGGCAGCCAAGCCGCTCGAATACGTCGACGAGCGCGTCGCGCGTGTCGAACGTGCCGATCCGGCCGTAATCGATCTGCACGGGGCCGGCCACGAAGCAGTCGCGCATGCCCTGCGGATCCTTGCGGTCGCAGCACGTGAAGTAGCGCGCCTTCAGCCGGCGGATCGCATCGGCGTCCTCGAGCCTGCGCACGCGCGTTTCGAGCGATTCGATGAGGGTCATCCCGTCTCCTTGTTCGGTGCCCGCGCGGTTCGAAGGCCGCGTCGATGCCACGTTACCGCCGCGCGCTGCGCCGGCCATCACCCGTTCGGATGAAACCGGCGCTTCGTCGAAGCAGCGCGGCGCGCATGCGCACGCGGCTTTCGTCCGAACAGACGATGTGATGCAGGCGGCCTCGTCCCTACCATCGAACGACACCACCACGAGACACGCCGATGGACGACACGACCCGCATGCTCCACGAATACGAGCAGATCCGTCAGTTGAAGTACCGGTATTTCCGCGCGGTCGACACGCACGACTGGACGCTGCTCGCGGCGTGCCTGACCGAGGATTGCGAGGCGCGGCTGTATGGCGGCCGGTATGCGTACGACGGCCGTGACGCCTTCGTGTCGAGCCTGCGCGAACTGATCGGCAAGCCGACCTTCCTGACGATGCATCACGGCCATCACCCGGAGCTCACGCTGGTGTCGGCCGAGCACGCATGCGGCATCTGGTTTCTCGAGGATCATGCGATCAATCTCGACGACGGCTACCTGCTGCACGGCACCGCGTTCTACGACGACCAGTACGTGAAGCGCGACGGCGTATGGCGCATTCATGCGACGCGCCACGAGCGGTTGTTCGAAACCGTCACGTCGCCGATTCCACCGTCGTTCACGCTGACCGCGAACCGCTTCGCCCCCGGTGCGCATCGAGCGGCCGGATCGACCGAAACCGCTTCCTGAACCGCGGCGGCCACGCCGCCGCTCCCGTCATTCCCTTCCCGGAGCCGGAACCATGGAGAAAGTCATTTACGTGTTGTGGCGCGATGCACAGGTCGCGCCCGATCAGTGGAGCCGCGGCGTACGCGCGCAGCTCGCCGACCGGCTGCTGTCGCTCGGCGCGCACGGCGTGCAGGTGAACGTCGCCGATGCCGACGTCGCGCCCGCCGCCGGCCTGAAGCAGACCAACACGCAGCCGGGCATCGACGGGATCGTCGCGGTATGGGTCGACAGCGCGAACGCAATGTTCCGCCAGCCGTTCGACGACGCGGTGCGCGCCGTGGTCCCGCACATGGCCGCGTATCTCGTCACCGAGTCGCAGCCGATTCCGAACACGCGCTTCCCCGCGCGGCCCGGCGAGCGTACGACCGGTTTCTCGCAGCTCGCATTCCTGAAGCGCCCGCCGCGCCTCACGCACGAAGCGTGGCTCGACGTGTGGCACGGCCATCACACGCGTGTCGCGATCGATACGCAGGACAATTTCCTGTACGTGCAGAACGTCGTCGTACGTGCGCTCACGCATGCGGCGCCCGGCTACGACGCGATCGTCGAGGAATGCTTCCCGGCCGCCGCGATGACCGATCCGCACGCGTTTTTCGATGCGGTCGGCGACGAGGAGAAGTTCCAGCGCAACGTGGCCGAGATGATGGACAGTTGCGGGCGCTTCATCGATTTCGACAAGATCGACGTGGTGCCGACGAGCCAGTACGTCGTGAAGGCCGTGCGCGGGTGACGTGCCAGGCTCGGGCAGACAAAAAAAAGCCAGCCCCGCGGGGCTGGCTTCGTGCTTCGGGTCGGACGACGATCAGAACTGGTTCATCGTGTTGTCCTTGCCCGCGGCCTTCAGCGCCGCTTCGCCGCTGAAGTATTCCTTGTGATCGTCACCGATGTCCGAACCGGACATGTTCTGGTGCTTCACGCAGGCGATGCCCTGACGGATTTCCTTGCGCTGCACGCCGGCCACGTAGCCGAGCATGCCCTGGTCGCCGAAGTATTCCTTGGCCAGGTTGTCGGTCGACAGCGCGGCCGTGTGGTACGTCGGCAGCGTGATCAGGTGATGGAAGATGCCTGCTTCGCGCGATGCATCGGCCTGGAACGTACGGATCTTCTCGTCGGCCAGTTGCGCCAGTTCGGTCTCGTCGTATTCCACGCTCATCAGCTGCGCGCGGTCGTAAGCCGACACGTCCTTGCCCGCTGCCTTCATCGCGTCGTACGCCTGCTGACGGAAGTTCAGCGTCCAGTTGAACGACGGGCTGTTGTTGTACACCAGCTTCGCGTTCGGGATCACCTTGCGGATCTCGCTGACCATGCCGCCGATCTGTGCGATATGCGGTTTTTCGGTTTCGATCCACAGCAGGTCGGCGCCGTTCTGCAGCGACGTGATGCAGTCGAGCACGCAACGTGCTTCGCCCGTGCCGGCGCGGAACTGGAACAGGTTGCTCGGCAGGCGCTTCGGACGGAGCAGCTTGCCGTCGCGCTTGATGACGACGTCACCGTTGCCCAGCTGGTCGGCCGACAGTTCCTCGCAATCGAGGAACGAGTTGTATTGATCGCCCAGGTCGCCCGGCTGGTTCGTCACGGCGATCTGCTTGGTCAGGCCGGCGCCCAGCGAATCGGTACGCGCGACGATGATGCCGTCGTCCACGCCCAGCTCCAGGAATGCGTAGCGGATCGCGCGGATCTTCGCGAGGAAGTCCTCGTGCGGCACCGTGACCTTGCCGTCCTGGTGGCCGCACTGCTTCTCGTCCGACACCTGGTTTTCGATCTGGATGCAGCACGCGCCCGCCTCGATGAACTGCTTGGCCAGCAGGTAGGTCGCTTCCGCGTTGCCGAAGCCCGCGTCGATGTCGGCGATGATCGGCACGACGTGCGTGACGTGGTTGTCGATCTTTTGCTGGATCGCGGCCTTGGCGGCAGCGTCCTTCGCGGCATCCAGTTCGCGGAACAGGCCGCCCAGCTCACGGGCGTCGGCCTGGCGCAGGAACGTGTACAGCTCGCGGATCAGCGCGCTGACCGAAGTCTTTTCGTGCATCGACTGGTCCGGCAGCGGGCCGAACTCCGAGCGCAGCGCGGCGACCATCCAGCCCGACAGATACAGGTAGCGGCGTTCGGTGCTGTTGAAGTGCTTCTTGATGGAGATCATCTTCTGCTGGCCGATGAAACCGTGCCAGCAACCCAGCGACTGCGTGTACTTGGACGGATCGGCATCGTACGCGGCCATGTCGGCGCGCATGATCTTCGCGGTGTACTTCGCGATGTCCAGGCCGGTCTTGAACTTGTTCTGGGCACGCATGCGGGCGGCATATTCGGGGCTGATGGCATTCCACGCGCTGCCGTGGTTTTCCTTCAAACCAGCCACTGCCTTGATGTCGTCTTGATATTGGGACATGTCTATCTCCTGGGAACGAAGCGCATTTGAGTAAAGGGTTCAGCGTGCCCGCCGCGTGTGACGAAGCGAACTGCATGGACTCAATAGTAATCCCGTCCAGCGAAATTTCGGTCAAGTCTTATATAAGACATAAGATATAAATTTCTGTTGTTTTTCAATGAGATAGCCAGGCGTTTTTGCGATGCAAAACACGGTTTCAAGCGGCGGTAAAACGCGGCGACAGGAATCCGGCGCGTATCCCGCAATATGAAACGCCCTTTCGGCTGCTGAAGAACGACATGCCTGGGCCGCGGTCGGGCAACGACGAGCGCGCCCCCCTTTGTCACAGCCATGACAAAACGTCTATACTTGGACAATTCTTTGATCCGCGCGCATCGGCGCGCCGGCCTGCCTGCTCCGGAGCACCATGAACGACTCGCCCGTTTTCGACACGCTGTGCGAACTGCTGAATACCGCCGGCGCGCGTTTCCGCGTGCTCGAGCATCCGGCGGAAGGCAAATCCGACGCGATCGCCGCGCTGCGCGGCACCCGTCCCGAACAGGGCGCGAAGGCGATGCTCTGCACGTTCAAGGATGGCGGCGCCGCCACCGCGCTCGCGGTGATTCCCGGCCACCTGAAAATCGACTTCCGCAAGGTCGCCGATGCGCTCGGCCGGCGCAAGGCGACGCTCGCGTCGCCCGACGTCGCGGCCGCCGTCACGCGCTGCGTGATGGGCGCCGTGCCGCCGTTCGCATTCGATTCGAACGTGACGCTCGTCGTCGATCCCGCACTGGTCGAACACAATGACGAGATCGCGTTCAACGCGGGCCGGCTCGACCGCTCGGTCGTGCTCGACGCGGCCGACTACGTCCGGATCGCGCGCCCGCTGCTGGCCGGCATCACGCGATCGGAAACGACGGACACCCCGGCTCCCCAGGACCACGCATGAGCACGAACGACACACCACGGCCGTCGGAACAGGCCTCGCTGATCGAGCAGGTGCAGCGCATCGCCGAAGGGCTCGGCGCGATGTTCGCGCCGTTCACCGAGGTCGTCGTGCACGACCTGCGCACGCCGGAGCACGCGATCCTCGCGATCCACAACAACCTGTCCGGACGCGCGGTCGGCGATCCCGCGACCGAGCTCGGCCTCGCCCGCATCGCCGACGACGATTTCCCGCAGGTGCTCGCGAACTACCCGAACCGCTTCGCCGACGGCCGCACCGCGAAAAGCACGTCGATCGGCATCAAGGATTCGACCGGGCGCTACGTCGCCGCGCTGTGCCTGAATGCCGACGTCACGCTGTTCCGCGGCTTCCAGGGCATGCTGAACCAGTTCTGCCGCACGGACGGCGAGACCGTCGTCGAAACGCTCGACCCGGCCGGCGCGGACGCGATCCGGCAGCGCATCGACGCGTTCGCGACGCGCCTCGCGACGACGCCGCGCGAGTTGAAGACCGACCAGCGCCGCGAGCTGATGCAGACGCTGAAGGCCGACGGCTTCCTCGAAGTGCGCCGCGCGATGGAAATCGTGTCGCAGCATCTCGGCGTCTCGCGCGCCACCGTCTACAACGATGCGAAGTGACGCCGCGCGCCCTGCCGTCCCGTATCGAATTTCCCGTTGACTGACCTTTTCGACCTCTAGCGACCATGAACTCTCCGACTCTCCCCACGTACGACGACGTTGCCGCCGCCGCGGCCCGGCTCGAAGGCCATGCGCACCGCACACCGGTGATGACGTCGCGGACGATCGACGACGCGCTCGGCGCGCAGGTGTTCTTCAAGTGCGAGAACCTGCAGCGCATGGGCGCCTTCAAGTTCCGCGGCGCGTTCAATGCACTGTCGCGCTTCAGCGCGGAACAGCGCCGGCACGGCGTCGTCGCGTTCTCGTCGGGCAACCATGCGCAGGCGATCGCGCTGTCGGCGCGCATCCTCGGCATTCCGGCGACGATCGTGATGCCGCAGGACGCACCGGCCGCGAAGATGGCCGCGACGCGCGGCTACGGCGGCAACGTCGTGACCTACGACCGCTACACCGAGGATCGCGAGCAGATCGGGCGCGAGCTCGCGGAGAAGCACGGGCTCACGCTGGTTCCGCCCTACGATCACCCGGACGTGATCGCCGGCCAGGGCACCGCGGCCAAGGAACTGTTCGACGAAGTCGGCCCGCTCGACGCGGTATTCACGCCGCTCGGCGGCGGCGGCCTGCTGTCGGGCACCGCGCTCGCCACGCGGGCGCTGTCGCCGCACGCGAAGCTGTACGGCGTCGAGCCCGAAGCCGGCAACGACGCCCAGCAATCGTTCCGGTCCGGCACGATCGTGCACATCGACACGCCGCGCACGATCGCCGATGGCGCGCAGACGCAGCACCTCGGCAACCTGACGTTCCCGATCCTCCGCCGCGACGTCGACGACATCCTGACCGCGACGGACGCGGAACTGGTCGACTGCATGCGCTTCTTCGCCACACGCATGAAGCTCGTCGTCGAGCCGACCGGCTGCCTGTCGTTCGCCGCCGTGCGACGGATGAAGGATGCGCTGCAGGGCAAGCGCGTCGGCGTGGTGATCAGCGGCGGCAACGTCGATCTCGAGAACTTCTGCGCGCTGGTGTCGGCACCGGCCTGACCGTCGCGGCGCGCATGAAGATCCTGTCATGCGCGCGCCGCCGACCCTTCACGTCGCGTTAAGTTTCGCGCCCTAGACTGATTACGTCGTCCTGAAGTCAGTCGTGAAGGAGTCACCATGAATACGCACGCGATCGTCGCCGCCGCCCTGGCGGCCGCTTCCCTGTCGGCGTTCGCTCAACCGGGCGTGACGTCATCCGGTTTTCCCGCCGCATCGCCGGCCCCCGCAGTCGCGCAAGCGACGCACCGTTCGCCCGCCGCGTTGCCGCCCGCCGGCTTCGTGTTCGCGAAGATCGATCAGAACAATACGCCGCCCGATCGCGGCGGCGACCCGGGCGGCCGCACGCACGCCGGCACGCATATGTAACGACACGCGCCGGCCGCCGGCATTCAGAACGACGGCAGCGACGGATCGCGGGCGGCGAGGATGTCGTCGGTGCGCCGCTGCAGCGCGCCGTCGAGCGTCTCCGGTTGCGGAATCAGCCAGTAGCGCCCGGCGCGAATACCGTCGAATACCCGCTCGGCGAACGCGTCGGGCGTGAGCCCGTGTGCGTTCAGCATCGTGCGCATCGTGTCGACGAAACCGCGCACCTCGGGCCGGTCGTGCGCAGCGCCGAACGGATCGTTGAAGATGCCCGACAGCACGGGCCCCGGCGCGAGCAGCGACACGCCGACCGGTGCGCCGAGCATCTTCAGTTCGCCGTACAGCGATTCCGTCAGCGCGACCACCGCGAATTTCGTCGCCGAATACGGCGACATCAGCGGGCTCGGCAGGAAGCCGCCGACCGATGCGGTGTTCACGACCCGCGCCGGCGCGTTGCGTTCGAGCATGCGCGGCACGAAACTGCGAATCCCGTTCAGCACGCCGTGCACGTTGATCGCGAAGCTGCGCTCGAAGCGCTCCGGCGTAATTTCCCAACTGAAGCCGGTCGCCATCACGCCCGCGTTGTTGAACAGCAGGTCGACGCCGCCGAAGCGCCGCCATGCGGCTTCGGCCAGCGCGTCGACGGCTTCCGGCCGGCTGACGTCGGTCGGCACGCACAGCACGTCGGTGTCGAGCGTCGCGGCGAACGCGTCGAGTTTCGCCGGATCGAGATCGGCCAGTACGACACGCATGCCGAGCGCGGCCGCGTGGCGCGCCAGCCCGCTGCCGATGCCGCTGGCCGCGCCGGTAATCACGGCGGTGCCGCCGTCGAAGCGAATCGAATCGGTCATGTCGGTCAACGTCCTGTCGGGTCGGATGCGCGGCGCTGCGCGAGCGTGCACTGGCCGGCGAGGAACCGGCTTCGGGTGTCGGTCATGATGTCTCCTGTCATCGAGTGCGGGCCGTTCAGCTCGAACCCGCGATATCCACACGGTGCAATACGCGCCCGGGTTCCGCCTCGCCCGTTTGAACGAGATCGCGCACGCGAGCGGCAGGTTCGAACGGGAAACTGTCGAGGGAAGCGCGGCCCGCGCAACGCGCCGAGCCGGTTCCGGCTCGAGGGCACGCGCTCGCCCCGTTTCGTCAGACCAGACGCACGGCCCGCGCGCATGAAACGAAAGGATCCGGAAAGCTGACGCCGGACAATGACGTTTTTTCGCATCCGCAGGCAGCCGGACGATTGACGTGCCCGAGCGCACGCCATTACCCTTGCGCGCTGATGGTTCCCGGAGACGGGATCAAAAGGGAACGCAGGCGAGGCAACGCCTCGAAGCTGCGGCTGCCCCCGCAACTGTGAGCGGCGAATCCGTGCCACCGCATGCCACTGGGAAACCGGGAAGGCCCGCACGGATGACGACCCGCGAGCCAGGAGACCTGCCATCGACCCGAGGTCCAGGCAGCCGCACCGGGCGGGGTGTCCCGATGCGCCAGGCACCGCCCCCGGGTGGTCGCCCGTTGCATGGACGACCCGACCTCAGGATCCACCAGATGTCCATCGTTCCCGAATCCGCTTCCCGGCCGGAAGCGTCGCACCGACACGCCGTCGGCATCCGTTGCTTGTCCGCCCTCCGCTCACGATCGCCGTACCCGCTACTCGCTTTGTCCCGCCGTCTCATGAACCTTCGTCACCTGCTCGCCACGTCCGCCGCCACCGCGCTGCTTTCCCCGCTCGCCCATGCGGCCGGCGACACGGCGCCTGCGCAGCCCGCCGGGCCCGCGGAAGGGGCGGACCTGCCGACGATCAGCGTGACCGACACGCGGCACCTGCCCGAATCGTTCGACCGGCGCTACGCGTCGACCCAGGTGCTCACGCGCGACGATCTCGACCGGCTGTCGCCGGCCGACCCGAGCATCACGCAGGCGCTCGCGACGCTGCCGGGCGTGACCGTCACGCAGAACGGCGGGCCCGGCTCGTCCGCGTCGGTCAGCATCCGCGGTTCGTCGGCGAGCCAGGTCGCCGTGTTCATCGACGGCATCCGGATCGGCTCGCCGACCACCGGCATCGCGCCGTGGGCCGACCTGCCGACCGACGCGTTCGAGCGCGTCGAGGTGATCTCCGGGCCGGCCGCCGCGTCGTTCGGCAACAACGCGATGGGCGGCGTCGTGCAACTCTTCACGCGCCGCGCCGCCCAACAGCCGAACCAGACCACCGTGTCGTTCGGCGGCGGCACGAACAAGACGTTCGACACGCGGTTCCGCACGTCGGGCACGGTGCCGTCGACGGGGCCGCTGGCCGCGCTCGGCGGGCTCACCTATTCGCTCGGGCTGCACGACTACAACACGGCCGGCATCGACGCGACGCGGCCGTTCTTCTACGGTCACGAAGACGGCCGCAATCCGTATCACGCGCAGGATCTCGACGCGCGGCTCGGCTATGCGCGCGACAACTGGTCGATCTCGACGTTCGCGCTGTACCACCGCTCCGACCTGTCCTACGACAACAGCGGCTACGCGAATCGCGAACTCGATCACCAGCTGACGACCGGCGTCGCGTTCCATCTCGACATCACGCCCGATACGCAATTCGACCAGTCGTTCGGTTATGCGAACGACCGCCAGTTCATCTACGCGGACAACCCGGCCCTCGCGACGGACCAGATCAATTCGCAACGCATCAGCACGTCGACGTCGCTGACCCATCAGGCGCACGGATTTCATCTGTTCGGCCTGCCGCTGTCGGGCGAATCGAAGCTCGCCTACGATTTCACGCGCGAACAGGCGTTCCTGCCGGTCGACATTCCCGGTGGCGTACCGACGCGCAACGATTCCGCGTTCTCGCTGCACCAGTCGGCGACGCTCGGCAGCGTGACGATGTTCGTCGCGGGTCGCCACGAGATCGTCGCCGGGCAAGCGGTGAACACCGGCAACGCCGCGCTGTCGTGGGCGATCACGCCGGTCTACACGGCGCGCGTGTCGTACGGCAATGCATTCCGCCTGCCGACGTTCAACGACCTGTACTATCCCGGCTACGGCAATCCGAGCCTCAGCCCGGAACGCAGCACGTCGGTCGAGGCCGCGCTCGACGCGAACACGGCGTACGGCACCTTCACCGCGGCGATCTACGATACGCGCGTCAACAACCTGATCGCCTACAACCCGGCGACGTTCTCGCCGATGAACATCGGCCGTTCGCACATTCGCGGCATCGACCTGTCGTACAAGGGGACGATCGGCCGTTCAACGCCGGTGAGCATCGCGGTCGGCATCCTGAATCCGCAGGACGAGACCAACCAGACCTGGCTCAGCCGCCGGCCGCGCCAGACGGTCAGCCTGAGCGTCGACCACACGTGGGACGAATTGAAGCTGCACGCGCTGAGCACGGGCGCGTCGCTGCTGTACGGCGGTTCGACGTTCGACGATCCGGCCAACCGGCAGTATCTGGCGTCGTACCTGACGGTGAGCCTGCGCGCGTCGTACCGGATCAATTCGCACCTGACCGTGTCGGCGTCGCTGTCGAACCTGTTCGACCGGCAGTACATGACCGCGTACGGCTACAACACGCTCGGGCGCACCGCGTTCGGCAAGGTCAGCTATACGTTCTGACGAGCTCACGCATCCGCATGAAGCGCCACGCCGGCACGCGCGGAAAATTGACATCGCGGCCAAACCTAATAGAATTAGTTTTTTGACTAATCTGCATAGCATTCGTCATGGCGCGTGCCGGCATTACCGTGGACAAGCTCGTCGAAGCCGGCGCGCGGCTCGCCGATGAAACCGGCTTCGAGCTGCTCACCGGCGCGGCGCTCGCGCGACATTTCGACGTCAAGCTGGCGAGCCTGTATTCCCATATCCCGAGCTTCGACGATCTGAAGAGCCGGATCGCGCTGTTCGCGCTGCAGGAGCTGGCCGATCGCGCCACCGACGCGCTGGCCGGCCGCACCGGCAAGGACGCGCTGGCCGCGCTCGCGAACGTCTATCGCGACTACGCGCGGGCGCATCCGGGCCGCTTTGCGGCCGCGCGCCATCCGGTGAGCGCCGAACGGGCCGCCGAAAGCGCGGGCGGGCAGCTCGTCAGGATGACGGCGGCGGTGCTGCGCGGCTACGACCTGCCGGAAACCGAACAGGCGCACGCGATCCGTCTGCTCGGCGGCTTCTTCATGGGCTACGTGACGCTCGAAAGCGCCGGCGGCTTCTCGCACAGCGCGCCGGATTCCGACGCGTCGTGGTCGCGCAGCCTCGATGCGCTCGACGTGATGCTGCGTCACTGGCCGTCGGCCGCCTGACGCACCGAACGGAACCCGAGCGATGAAAGACAAACCCGACGGCGTCGTACTGCCGAGCCGTGTCGTTCCCTTCCCGACCTCGATCAGCGACGAAGCGCGCGCCGCGCTGCAACGCCTGACCGGCGACGACGGCGTGCCGCTGAACGCGTTGCACGTGATGCCGGCCCCGGACGATATCGACGCATGGATGCGCGTGAAGGCCAGCGCCGACGCACATTACGCGGCCGCGGTCGAGCAGCTCGCCGGCTATCTGCGTTCGAGCGTCGAGACGATCCGCGTCGGCGCCGCGGACGTGCATGTCGCGACACCGGAAGCTGGGGCTTCCAGCGCCTATGCGACCATCGACCTGCACGGCGGCGCGCTGGTCGTCGGCGGTGGCGCCGCGTGCCGTGCCGGCGCGCAGATGCAGGCCGACCGGCTCGGCGTGCGCTGCTACGGCGTCGACTACCGGATGCCGCCCGAGCATCCGTATCCGGCCGCGCTCGACGACTGCATCGCGACCTATGCCTACGTGCTGGAGCGCTACGTACCGGAACACGTCGTCATCGGCGGCCGTTCGGCCGGCGGCAATCTCGCCGCCGCGATGGTGCTGCGCGCCCGCGACGAGGGCCTGCCGCTGCCGGCCGCGCTCGTGCTGCTGTCGCCGGAAGCCGACCTGACCGAATCCGGCGACAGCTTCGAGACCAACCGCCTGGTCGACGTCGTGTTGCCGGGGCCGCTGATGGCGAACAATCTGCTCTACGCGAACGGCGCCGATCTCGCGCATCCGTACCTGTCGCCGCTGTTCGGCGATTTCGCCGCCGGCTTCCCGCCGACCTTCATCCAGAGCGGCACGCGCGACCTGTTCCTGTCGAACGCCGTGCGCCTGCATCGCGCGTTGCGACGCGCGCAGGTGCCGACCGAGCTGCACGTGTTCGAGGGGATGCCGCACGGCGGATTCATGGGCGCGCCGGAGGATATCGAGCTGAGCCAGGAAATCGCGCGCTTCGTGCACGCGCACCTGCACGCATCGAATGGAGCCGGCGATGAATAGAAACGCACCCGGCAACGACATCGGCATCGGCCGGGATCGCTGCGCTGCCCCGCGCGTCTAGATCAGTCCGCGCACGCCCGCGACCAGCTGGATCGCGCCGAATCCCGCGACGATCGCCGCCGACACGCGCGACAGCCCGTGCATGAACCCGAACGGCAGCTTCGTGCGCAGCGCGGCGCTCGTGGTGCTCAGGCACAGCCACCACATGGCCGAACCGATGAACACGCCGGCGACCATCGATCCGACGGTGGCCCCCATCGCGCCTTCCTGCGTGCCCGGCAGCGGGCCGAGCGCCGCGAAGATCCCGACGAACGACACGATCGTCATCGGGTTCGACAGCGTGAGGCCGAACGTCGTCAGGAAATCGCGCAGGACCGTCGTACGCGGCAGCTGGCGTTGCCCCGCCGGCGCGGCCGGCGCCTGGCGCGCGATGGTCCACGCGAGCCAGACGAGAAACGCGCCGCCGCCGATTTTCAGGGCGACGGTCAGCATCGGGAACGCGGTGACGAGGCCCGCAACGCCCAACGCGCCGAGCAGGCCGTAAATCGCGTCGGCGCATGCGGCGCCGATGCCCGTCGCGAATCCCGCCTGGAAGCCGCGGCTCAGGCTGCGCTGAATGCACAGCATGCCGATCGGGCCGACCGGCGCCGCGATCGACCACCCCATCACGACGGATTTGATGAACAGCATCGCCTGCCCCTTGCAGCATCCAGTGGATCGAACAGGCATCGTAGGGAAAGTCCGGCCCCCGCTGAATACGGTTTTTAAGGAAAAATAGGCACTCCACCTTAAAAACGCCCGCCGCGATGGACGATCTGGACTGGAAGATACTGGCGCTGTTGCAGGACAACGGACGCATCAGCTATACGGAGCTCGCGCGCCAGGTCCACCTGTCGGTGCCGGCGGTGACGGAACGCGTGAAGCGCCTTGAAGCAGCCGGCGTGGTCGAGGGCTACACCGCGCGGATCAACCCGTCCGCGGCAGGCTATCCGGTGAGCGCGCTGATCGGCATCACGGTGCAGCAACCGGCGAAAGCGAAGTTCCTGAAACTGCTGGAGACGATTCCCGAAGTCGTCGAATGCCATCACGTGACGGGGGCGGATTCGTACGTGATGCGGTTGGTCGCCGTCAGCATGGCTCATCTCGAACAACTGATCGAACGCATCAACCTGTACGGCGAAACGCGCACGTCGATCGTGATGTCGACGCCGCTGCCGGCGCGCGGGCTCGCACGGCCGCCGTCGAAGCCCGGCGACACGCGCAGGTAGCGGGCCGCGGTTTCAGGCTCCATCGCCGGTCCCGGCCGGGACCGAAGACGACCGATGGCCGGCGTCTCCGGTCATGCGGCCGGGTTCCCGCATGGCGATCGGCACGAGCCGGCTATTTGCCGACCGCGCCGCCGAGCAGGCCACCCACCAGCGACGTCACCGGCGCGAGCGGGTTGGCGAGCGCGCCCAGCGGCGAGCCGCCGCCGCTCGCACCGGTCTCGGCGCCACCGTGCACGGTCGCCGGTATGCCGCCGACCACGCTCGTCACCAGACCGGCGACCGGCACCGCGCCGTTCGGGCCGCTCGGGTTCACGAGGCCGCCCGCATTGGTCACCGTGTTGCCGACCGCCCGGACGAGACCGCCGACCGCGCCGACGATCGGCTGCGGCGACGTGGACGTCACCTTCCATCCGGCCGACGTGATCGCTCCGCCGACCTGCCCGAGCAGGCCCGCGACCGGCTGCCCGAGGCCCGTTGCGGTGCCGGCCTGCTGCGTGAGCTGACCGGCCGTCGTCACGAGCGGCGTGATCGCCGTGCTGAGCGCCTGCGTCGCCTGCTGGACCGGGCCCGACGACAGGGCCGAGCCGAGCATGGTGCCGCCCGACTTCAGGCCGCCGGCCACCGTGTCGAGTAGACCGCCGACGGGCGTCGTAATCGGCGCGAGCGGCGACAGCGGGCCGGAGCCGAGCGCCTTCACCGTTTCGCTGAGACCGTTGACCGGGTTGCTGGTCGAGCCGACGAGGGTGCCGAGGCCCGTCACCGTCGTGCCGACCGGGTTCGGCGTGAAGCCGATCTGGCCGATACCGTTGCTCACGGCATTCGTCGTGTCGCGGATGAGCGTGCCGACGCCGGTGACCGTGTCGGCCGGCCCGGCCGTCATGGTCTTGCCGACGCCGGGCAGTGTCACGTCGCCGAGCGTCGAGCCCGCGGCCAGCACGACTGCGCCGACGGAACTGATGATGCCGTTGGTGCCGGGTGTACCGCTGGTTCCACTCGTGCCGCTGGTTCCGCTCGTGCCGCTGGTTCCGCTCGTGCCGCTGGTTCCGCTCGTGCCACTGGTCCCGCTGGTCCCGCTGGTCCCGCTGGTCCCGCTGGTGCCACTGGTCCCGCTCGTGCCACTGGTGCCACTGGTGCCACTGGTGCCACTGGTGCCACTGGTGCCGCTCGTCCCGCTCGTGCCGCTGGTCCCGCTCGTACCACCGGTTCCGTTCGTCCCGCTCGTACTCGTCCCGATGGTGTTGCCGGCCAGCGTCGGCGCCGTAATGTCACCGCCGCCGCACGCCGCGAGCGCACACGCAGTGGCAATGGCGGCGAGTGAAACGTTCGCCTTGGTGAAGTGATTGTGCATGGAAGCCCCCGTTCGCTATTCAGCTCGATCCACGTCAACAAGCATCTAGCGTGCCATCTCCGTGGGCCTCCTTCACATTGTCACGATCGCCTTTCGATCGCGGTCCGGGCCGCACTGCGCGTCACGGCACATCGCGTGCGGATCGTGCGTCGCGGCGCGTCCCGTCCTGGCATTCCGATCGCGCTGACGTAACACCGGCCCCGCGTTACGTAGCACCGACCGGGAAAAACCGGCAGCATCCTCGTCACGGCCGCTTCACCAGCTTCACGATCGTCAGCGTGCCGTTGACGTTTTCCACCCGAACCCGAACCTTGTCGCCCACATGCAGCGGCGGGATCATCGCCGCGTCGCCGGCCTTGAATGCCATCGTCATCGGCGGCATGCCGATGTTGTCGAGCGCGCCGTGCTTCAGCGTCACGAGCCTGCGGCCGGCATCGATTGCCTTGACTTCGGCATCGGTCAGCGTCGCATTCGACGCCGACATGGTCGCGCCGCCTGCGTTCATGCCCGGCATGTCGCCGCCGGCGAGCGCCGGCATGGCAATGGTCGCCATCGCGCACGACACGACGACAGCGCTAAAACAGGTCTTCATCGAGCATCTCCCGTCGAGCCAGCGCGTTTCCGTCGCCAGCCAGCGCCACGCATCACACGATCAACGTCGCACCGGCCCACGCGATCAGCACGACACCCAGCACGCGGCCGATACGCTCGCCACCGGGCAGCACCTTCTCCACGAACACGAACAGCGACAACGCGACGATCCACACCACGTTCATCACGCCGCCGACGAACAGCAGCGCCATCAGTAACCAGCAGCAGCCCACGCAAACGATGCCGTGCCGCACGCCCAGCAGGAAACTGCCGGCGACGCCCGGGCGCCAGTGCGCGACCAGGAATGCAGCCGGCGCCCGGCATTGCCGCAGGCACGCGCGTTTCAGCGGCGAGAATTGATAAAGCCCGGCCAGCGCCAGCACGATCGCGGAAAGGCGCGCACTCTTCGACCACAGCATCATCGCGGAGATCAGCCCGGCCGGTTGCAGCAGCGCCTGAAGCAGCGCCGCGCCGATCGAGAACGCGAGCCACGTCGTCAGATAGCCGGTCAGCAGCGCCACCGACGTGAACGCCGATCCCGTCGCCCCGTCGCCGTGCTGCCGTAGCACGCGCCGGTACAGCATCACGAGCGGCGCCGCGCCGGGCGTCATCATCGCGATCATCATCACCCACCACATCGCGATCACGGTCGGCAGAGGCGGATCCATGCTGCCCATGCCGTCCGCCAGCCGATGCGGAAACAGCGCGACGGTCGTCATCTCCCGCGCCGACATGCCGGTTCCCGCGCCCGTCCACAGATAGAACCAGCACAGGCCGACGAGCGCGGCCATGCCGATCAGCGTGACGGCGCGCTCGCGGGCGAGCCAGGTGTCGAACGGCGTCATGCCGCGGCGCGATGCCGAATCAGCCCGTGGTTGTTCAGATGCAGCCGCGCGAATTGCGCATAGGTTCCGTCGAGATTCAGCGCGATGTTGCCCTGCGAGCGCCCCGTGCCCGAACCGATCTCGGCCAGCTCGTATTCGAAACCGTGCGGCAGGTCGATCCGCACACGGTGCTCGGCACCCGTCACCGGATTGTGGATGGGTTCGCCGGCTGCGTCGAACACACCGTCCACGTGAATCCGGCCGCGCCGCGCATCGACGTCAACGTCGAAATCGATCTTCGTGAAGATCGGCTCGAACGCGTGCTCGAGCGTCGACGCATACACCGAAAACATCGTCGCGAACGGATCGGTATCCTGACCGGTCATGATCTTCAGCACGGCCTCGCGCTGTGCTGGACTGGCACGCTCGTCGACGATCGGTTGGCACTTGCCCTTGCCTTCGTGAACGGCGCCCGGCCACTGGAACACCACCGCGATCCTGACGCCGTCGAGCACCACGTCGCCGTAGTGGCCGCTGTCGATCGAAATCGCCCCCATCGCTTCGCAGTTGCCGTTGGTCGGCAGCGCATTGAACTGGCAAGGGCAACCGTATGAGCAATTGCAACTGATCATTTCGGTTCCCTGAATTTCCCACGGCGTCATGGCTCCACCTCGCGCTCTGAAACAGACGAACGCTTCGAATCTAGTGCACGCGATCGGGGAAAGCAAAGCGGTCGTGGCGGCGTGAAAACCGAGGGTTCCGGCCTCACGTAAGACGTTTCAGGATGCGTTCGCCGGGTTGCGCCGGAAACCGTCTCGTCCGCCTGTTCTCACACGATCAGCGAAGCAACGATCGCGCACCACACGGCGCCTGCGCCGCACAGAAACACGCGCCGCGCGACGAACATTCGCGACTCGTCGTCGGGGGTTTTCATCGGCGACGTGGCAAGAAACGGCACGCTGGCGAGGCACGCGAAACCCGCCAGCGCGGGCACGATCACGACGTAGTCGCCGAACCGCCAGGGCAGCGCTTCGTGCAACCCCCAGTAGCCGAGAAACAGCATGCCCATCGAGAACATCGTCGCGGCGGCCGAACTGAGCGCGACCACCGATCCTGTCGGAAATTGCACGGGAACCTCCCCTCGCGCGACCCGCGCGCTGACGCCCATCTCGCCGGGGACCGCGATGACGGCGTCTGCCGGCGCAGACTCACGCGTTCATGTCCGGCTCGAACGCATCGCGTGCGCCGTCGCGACCAGGCCGCGAATGCGCGTTGTCACGGATTGACAGGCTCGACCCGATCGAATGGCCATGTCGTACCCGTTTAACGAGGACGTGCGTGGCGCTGCTAACCCGTTTTTTTCGTGCCCTGCGCAACGGAAATCCACCCGACCACCGCCGCGGCGACCCAGCAGCAGGTGATCATCAGGTCCAGATCCATCCAGCCCTCGAAATTCGTACTGTTTTCGAAACTGCAGCGCTGATGGCCCCTGACCCACATGCAGCCGCTGATCAACTGCTGGACATGCATGTAGATGCTGTACACGGCAACGGCCGAAGCGATGATGGCGACCCGCAGGCTTATGCTCTTTTTCATTGACGCTGAAGGCGTGGGATGATTTCCCGACGATCTTAAGCCAATGGCGATGCATGACGCAATCGATCCGGTATCGTCCCGATTGACCCGCATGCGTAAAAGCGCATCGATTGTGGCAACCTCGACGGAAGCCGGCATGCGTCGCGACGGCGGAAGGATTTCGCGCGTTCAGGCGCGATGCCGCATGGATCGCGGGGCGGCTCTCCGCGCCACCGCGCTCAATCGACGACCGGCCTGATCGTCTTCAGGCAATCCGCCGCCAGTTGCTGATAAATCCGCGTGCCATTCGCCTTCGCGTCGATCTCCGCGCCGCTCAGCCGGCGTACGACACGCGCCGGCATGCCCGCCAGCAGCACGCCGCGCGGCACGTCGTAGCCGGCCTTCACGAACGCACAGGCCGCGACGATCGTCGTTGCGCCGATCGTCGCACCGTCCATCACGACCGCATTCATGCCGATCATCGTGTCCGGCTCCAGCGTCGCGCCATGCACGATCGCGCCGTGGCCGATGTGGCTGTTCACGCCCAGCCGGCAGGTCTCGCCGATCCCGACGTGCAGCACGCAGCCGTCCTGCACGTTGCTGCCGTCTTCGACGACGATCGCGCCGAAGTCGCCGCGCAGGCTCGCATGCGGGCCGATGTAGCAGCGCGCGCCGATCGTCACGTCGCCGATCACGACCGCGCTCGGGTCGAGGTACGCGGACGGATCGACGCGCGGCCGCATCCCGTTGAATTCGAACAGCGGCATCGTCAGAGCGCCGCGACCGCTTCCGGCACGAGCGTGAACAGGTCGCCGACGACACCGTAATCGGCCACGCTGAAGATCGGTGCTTCGGGATCCTTGTTGATCGCGACGATCACCTTCGAATCCTTCATGCCGGCCAGGTGCTGGATCGCACCCGAAATGCCGACCGCGACGTACAGCTGCGGCGCGACGATCTTGCCGGTCTGGCCGACCTGATAGTCGTTCGGCACGTAGCCGGCGTCGACTGCCGCGCGCGATGCGCCGAGCGCGGCCTGCAGCTTGTCGGCCAGCGGCTCGAGCACCTTCGTGTAGTTTTCGCCGCTGCCCAGTCCGCGGCCGCCCGACACGACGATGTTCGCGCTGGTGAGTTCCGGCCGATCCAGTTTCGTCACTTCACGGCTCACGAAGTGCGACGTGCCGACGTCTGCCGCTGCGTCGATCCTCTCGACCGTCGCATTGCCGCCTTCCGCCGAAACCGGATCGAAGCCGGTCGCCCGCACCGTGACGACCTTGACCGGATCGCCCGACTGCACGGTCGCGATCGCGTTGCCCGCGTAGATCGGGCGCTCGAACGTGTCGGCCGATACAACGGCCGTGATCTCGGAAATCTGTGCGACATCCAGTTTCGCGGCGATACGCGGCGCGACGTTCTTGCCGTACGCGGTGGCCGGCGCGAGGATGTGCGAGTAGTCCTTCGCGATGTTCAGCGCAGTCGCTTCGACGTTTTCCGCCAGGCCTTCGGCCAGATGCGGCGCATCGGCCAGCAGCACCTTCGAAACGCCCGCGATCTTTGCCGCTGCATCGGCCGCCGCTTGCGCGTGGTGGCCCGCGACCAGCACGTGAACATCGCCGACGCCCACGGCATCGAGCGCCCGTGCCGCGGCCACCGCATTCAACGTCGCGGCCTTGATCGACACGTTGTCGTGCTCGGCCATTACCAGAATCGTCATGTCGTTGCGTTCCCTGTTACAGCACCTTGGCTTCGGTCTTCAGCTTGCCGACCAGCGTCTGCACGTCCGGCACCTTCACGCCGGCTGCGCGCTTCGGCGGCTCGCTCACCTTGAGCACTTTCACGCGCGGTAATACGTCGACGCCGAGATCGTCGGGCTTCACCGTTTCCAGCGGCTTCCTCTTTGCCTTCATGATGTTCGGCAGCGTCACGTAGCGTGGCTCGTTCAGGCGCAGGTCGGTCGTCACGACCGCGGGCAGTCGAAGCGACAGCGTCTGCGCGCCGCCGTCGACTTCGCGCGCCACCGTCGCATGGCCGTCGGCGATCACGACTTTCGACGCGAACGTCGCCTGCGGCAGACCGGCCAGCGCGGCGAGCATCTGGCCCGTCTGGTTCGCATCGTCGTCGATCGCCTGCTTGCCGAGAATCACCAATTGCGGCTGCTCCCGCTCGACCAGCGCCTTCAACACCTTCGCGACGCCCAGCGGTTCGACGCCTTCATTCGACTCGACGAGAATCGCGCGATCCGCGCCGATCGCCAGCGCCGTGCGCAGCGTTTCCTGCGCCTGCGCGACACCCACCGATACCGCGACCACTTCGGTCGCGACTCCAGCCTCCTTCAACCGCACCGCTTCTTCCACCGCGATTTCGTCGAACGGGTTCATCGACATCTTCGCGTTCGCGATATCGACGCCCGTCCGGTCGGATTTCACGCCGACCTTCACGTTCGCGTCGACCACGCGTTTCACTGCCACGAGCACTTTCAACTGCCTGTCTCCTGTTCCGTTGCGCGAGCGCGCCGTATCAGCGCGCGGTAAACCCGCCGTCGATCACGAGCTCCGCGCCCGTCACGTAGCGGCCTGCCGGCGACACGAGATACAGGATGCCGGCCGCGATATCGCGCGGATTGCCGATCTTCGCCATCGGCACGTGCGTCTGCATGTACTCGAACGCGCGATCGGGGTCCTGGCCCATCTGGCGAAACGCGTCCTCGAGCATCGGCGTGCGGATATAGCCGGGATGCACCGAGTTCGCGCGGATGTTCTTCGCCGCGTACAGCATCGCGTCGACCTTTGCCATCATCCGCACCGCGGCCTTCGACGCGTGATACGCGGGCACGTCGGGGCCGCCGACGATCCCGTACATCGACGACAGGTTCACGATCGATCCGCCGCCGGCTGCGTCGATATGCGGAATCGCCGCGCGCGTGCACAGGAACACGCCGTTGACGTTCACGTCCTGCACGCGCTGCCATTGCGCGAGCGTGAGCTCGTGCGTCGGCACGTTGTGCCCTTCGATGCCCGCGTTGTTCACGAGCACGTCGAGGCGCCCGAAGCGCGCGACGATCTCGTCGAACACGCGCGCCACATCCGCCTCGTGCGTGACGTCGAGCGACCAGAATGCGGCCTGGCCGCCCTGTGCGCGGATGTCCTCGACCAGCGCTTGCGCCGGCTGCGACAGCACGTCGAGAATCGCGACGCTCGCGCCGGCCGCGGCCAGCGTACGCGCCGTCTCGGCGCCGATACCGCGCGCGCCGCCGGTGATCGCGGCCACCTTGCCGCGCAGGTCGAACAGTTCTTCGATGAGTTTCATGTCGTCTCCTTGTATTCGGATGGGCGCCTGCGAGCGCATCCGGCGTTATCGCGTATTCCGCGCCGCAAGAAAATCGAGGCATTCCCGATTGAAATAATCGGCGTGCTCCACCATCACCCAATGGCCGCAGCGGTTCATCAGCACGAAGCGCGCATCGCGGCAGCGTTCGAGGAAGGTCAGCGCGCCGCCGACCGGATTGAAGCGATCGTCCGTACCCCAGAAACCGAGCACCGGGCTGCGCAGATCGCCGAGCGCCGCGGTCAGGTTCGGCACGCTCATCGTCGACAGCACTTCGGTCGGCTGCTCGACGCATACCTTCATCCGCTCGGCGACGAGCGCGTCGGTGACGATCGCCGGATCGTGCACGAGCAGCGTCAGCAGTTCGCGCATCGTGTCGTCATTCATCTGGCGATGGGTGAACAGCTTCACCATCCGCTGAATCCCTTCCATCCGGAAATAGGTGTCGCGATCCTCGACGCCGCCGGGCGCCATCATGATCAGCCCGTCCACTTCGTCCGGGTAGTCGAGTGCGTATTTCAGCGCGATCGCGCCGCCGAGCGAATTGCCGAGCAGGACGGCCGGCCCGATCCCGAGCGCGGCGAGTTGCGCATGCAGCGCACCGACGAAGAAATCGAGCGTATAGGCGACGTCGGACGGCTTCGACGACTGCCCGTAGCCGGGCAGGTCGACGACGATCGCGCGATGGCCGGCCGCCGCGAACGCCGGATAGTTGTGCTTGAAGTTGCTGAAGCCGCTGGCGCCCGGCCCGCTGCCGTGAATGAACACCACCGGCCGGCCCTCGCCCGCCTCGAAATGATGCAGGCGCATGCCGCCCGGTACGTCGGTGAAGATGCCGGCCGGCGGCGTCGTGGGGGTCGTCATCGCGGGTTGTCTCCTTCGTCGTTCGATGGATGCCTGCCACGATGATTGCGCCGCCGGCGCCGGCCGACATCATCCTTTCAGACTACGAAGCCGCGCGCACTTGTTCCTATCATCGGTCCACCGAAACGGAGGCGACGATGAACGGATTCGACTACAGCGGCAAGACGGTGCTCGTGACGGGCGGCACCAAGGGCATCGGGCGGCGCATCGCCGAACGGTTTCTCGCGGCCGGGGCGCGCGTGTTCGTCTGCGGACGCAGCGCGCCCGATACGCCGCCGTCGGCGAATGGCCGCACGGCTGCCTTCGTCGCGGCCGACCTGCGCGACATCGAGCAGGTCGACGCGATGCTCGCGACGATCCGCGACATGGCCGGCGGCCTCGACGTGCTCGTCAACAACGCGGGCGGCTCGCCGTTCGCGCTCGCGGCCGATGCGTCGCCGCGCTTCACCGAATCGATCGTGCGGCTGAACCTGATCGCGCCGCTGCAACTCGCGCAGCGCGTGAACGCGATCATGCAGCCGCAATCCACGGGCGGCGTGATGCTGTTCATCGCGAGCGTCAGCGCATCGCGGCCGTCGCCCGGCACGGCCGCATACGGCGCCGCGAAAGCCGGCCTCGTCAACGCGGTCACGTCGCTCGCGGTCGAGTGGGCGCCGCGCGTGCGCGTGTGCGCGATCAGCCCGAGCCTCGTGCAGACCGACGCGGCGACCGAAGGCCACTACGGCGACGATGCCGCGCTCGACGCGATTCGCGCGACGATTCCCGCCGGCCGGCTCGCGACACCCGACGACGTCGCCGCCGCCTGCCTGTTCCTCGCATCGCCCGACGCGTCGTACACGTCGGGCGCGAACCTGCGACTCGACGGCGGCGGCGAACGGCCCGCGTTCCTGTCGGCCGCACGGACGGACGCGCGCTGAACCATGCGATGCACACGGTGCGCAGCCGGTCGTTGCCGATGCTAGGGAAGTCCTCTAGTTCATTTTGACGATTCCCTGCTACCGCGATCTCCCTACTCTGCCTCTCACGACAACACACAGAGTCGACCGTCGTCGATACCCCAAGAGGAGACACCATGCATCAACGGATTTCGCGCCGTACCGACAAGCGGGCCGCCGCCACGCTGTCGACGCTGGCCGCCGCGCTGCTGACGTGCGCCGTTCCGGACGCACACGCCGGCAGCACGATCGCGCTCGGCGCCGACACGACGCTGGACTATACGTTCACGCTCAGTTACGGCCTCGGCATGCGCACCCGTGCGCCGAGCGGCAATCTGCTGACGCCGGCGAACATCAACGGCGACGACGGCGATCGCAACTTCGCGAAGAACAAGCTGATCGAGAACCAGGTCAGCCTGCTCGGCGAAGTGAACCTGAAGCATGACGACTGGGGGATATTCGTTCGCGCGGACACGTTCTACGACCAGGCGTATCGGCGCCCGAACTACAACGACGCGCCGGGCACCGTGAACCACTCCGGCCAGTACAACGACTTCACGAGCGACGCGCGCTACTGGTCGGGCGGCCACACGACGCTGCTCGCCGCGTACGCGTACAACACGTTCCATCTCGGTTCGACGAGCCTGAACGTGAAGGTCGGCGATCAGGTGGTCGCCTGGGGCGAAAGCCTGTTCTTCCCGAACATCGCGGGCGCACAGGGGCCGTCCGACGCGACCAAGTCGTACATGGCCGGCGCCGAGGTCAAGGACATCCTGCTGCCGGTGCCGCAGATCTCGACGCAGTGGCAGATCACGCCGAACTTCAGCCTGCTCGGCTACTACCAGTTCTCGTACCAGCAGAACCGGCTGACCGCGCCCGGCACGTACTGGAGCTACTCCGACGTCACGGGCCCCGGCGCGCAATACATCATCGGCCCGGGCGGGATGATCATTCCGCGCGGCCCGGACGACAAGCCGAGCGCACGCAACCAGTGGGGGATCGGCGCGCGCTTTCGCATACTCGGCGACACCGAGCTCGGCGTGTACCACCTGCACTACAACGACATGAACCCGAGCGTCGTCACGACGTACTTCCCGACGCTGCAGTACCAGCAGAAGTATTTCAGCAACATCAAGCTGACCGGCGCGAGCTTCTCGACGCAGGTCGGCCCGGTGAACGTCGCGGGCGAAGTGTCGTACCGCCAGGGCGCGGCCGTGCTGGTCAATACGGCGACCGGCCCGCAGTCGACCCGCGCGAACGTGCTGCAGACCAACCTGTCCGGCATCTACTCGATCGGGCCGAGCTTCCTCGCGAACTCGCAATCGCTGATCGGCGAACTCACGTACGTGCACGCAGGCAGCATCTCGGCGCTCGACGGCTCGACCACGCTGTCGAATTCGCGCAACGCGCTCGCGATGGAGATCGCGTGGACGCTCAGCTACAAGAACGTGTTCAACGGCTGGGATCTCGACGTGCCGCTGACCTACACGCACGACCTGACGGGCACGTCGCCGCTCGCTGGCGCACTCGGCTCGCTGACGGGCCAGGGCGATCACCGCGTGACGGCCGGGCTGACCTTCACGCGCCTGAGCAACCTGCAGCTGTCGCTCGTCTATGCCAAGTTCCTCGGCTCGCCGAACCCGGTCACGCGTCCGCTCTCGGATCGCGACTACGTACTGGCCACGGCGACCTATCACTTCTGAGCGGCCCGACCGCTCGTCACTCAGCAACAAGAGGATTGATATGAAACGCATTCATCTCCCCCTCCTTCGCGCCTCGGTGATGGCCGCGTGCGCGGTCGTCGCGACGGCGTCGTTCCCGAAGGTCACGCCGGACGACCTGAAGGCGCTCGACGGCCCGCTGACGCCGATGGGCGCGCTGCGCGCCGCGAGCAAGGACAACGGCGTGCCGGAGTGGTCGGGCAAGTGGCTCGGCACGCCGCCCGACGTGCAGTACAAGCGCGGCGGCCGCTACCCCGATCCGTTCGCGAACGAGAAGCCGATCGCGACGATCACCGCGGAAAACATGGCGCAGTATGCGGAGCATCTGACCGACGGTCAGAAGGCGATGTTCAAGCGCTATCCGGCCACGTTCAAGATCAACGTCTACCCGAGTCATCGCGATTTCCGCTACACCGATTCCGTCTACAAGGACATCCGCACGTACGCGCCCGATTCGACGATGACGTCCGACGCGAACGGGCTGACCAACGCGCCGCCGCAGGTGCCCTATCCGATCCCGAAGACGGCCGCCGAGCTGCTGTGGAATCAGCGCATGTCGTCGGCGATCGGTGCAGAACAGGCAACCTACGACCAGGCGGTCGTCTATTCCGACGGCAACATCGCGTGGGGCAAGGTGCGCTACGACATCTACTCGCCGCGCAACGTCGGCAAGTACGACGTGAAGAATGACCTGAACAACCGCACGTTCTACCGCAACGCGACGGAGCTGCCGCTGTCCGACCGCGGCTCGCTGATCGTCGGCTTCCAGAACTGGGACAAGGCCGGCGCGGACAACGCGTCGCGCACGTGGATGTACAACCCCGGCACCCGGCGCGTGCGTCAGGCGCCGGAATACGGCTATGACCAGCCGCAGGGCCCGGGCGGCTTCCGCACCGTCGACGACGATCGCCTGTACAACGGCCCCGGCGACCGCTACGACTGGAAGATCGTCGGCAAGCGCGAGATCTACGTGCCGTACGACAACTACAAGGCGATGGACAGCTCGGTCAAGTATGCGGACCTGCTGACCAAGGGGCATGAAAACCCGGCGTACATCCGCTACGAACTGCATCGTGTGTGGGTGCTGCAGGCGACGCTGAAGAGCAACTACCGTCATCAGTATGCGAAGCGCGTGCTGTACATCGACGAGGATTCCTGGATGACGCTGCTCGCCGACAACTACGACGCGCGCGGCCAGCTGTGGCGCACCAACGTCGCGACGACGCTGTATGCGTATGACGCGAAGACGTTCTATCCGGGCGTCGTGTTCTTCCACGACCTGATCTCCGGCGCATACATGGCCGACCGCCTCACCAACGAAGGCCCGATGCCGAAGCTCGACAACAGCCCGCAGTTCAGCGAAGCGTACTTCTCGCCGGACGCGATCCGTAGTTCGGGTAACTGATCGATCGACGCGGCCTGCCCGCGCTCCACGCGCCGGAGCCCCGCTCCGGCGCACGACGCCGCCCGCGACGGCGGCCTTTTTCCATTCGAGGGCCCTTTCATGTCTTCCCGCCTGCATACGACGCTCGGCGACGAGCTGTACGCCGCGTGGCACGCGCGCGCGCCGGTCGCGCCGCTGTCGAGCCGCCCGCGCCGTCTGTCGCTCGACGATGCCTATCTCATCCAGCAGCGCTTCATCGAACGCCGCGTCGAACACGGCGAAGCGGTCGTCGGCAAGAAGATCGGCGTGACGAGCCAGGCCGTGCAGGACATGCTCAACGTGCGCCAGCCCGATTTCGGCATCCTGCTGTCCGGCATGCACCATGCGGCCGGCGAAGCGATCGCGACCGACTCGCTGATCGCGCCGCGCGCCGAGGGCGAGATCGCGTTCATCCTCGCGCACGACCTGCGCGGCCCCGGCATCGACCGCACCGACGTGATCGCCGCGACGGCCGCCGTCGCGCCCTGCTTCGAGATCGTCGACTCGCGCATCCGCGACTGGGCGATCCGGATCGAGGACACCGTCGCCGACAACGCCTCGTGCGGTGTGTACGTACTCGGCGATGCGCGCGTCGATCCGCGCACGCTCGATCTCGCCGCCTGCGAGATGACGATCGAGAAAAACGGCGAGCCCGTCGCGCGCGGTCGCGGCGATGCGGCGCTCGGCCATCCCGCCGATGCGGTCGCGTGGCTCGCGAACACGCTCGCCGCCTACGACGTGCCGCTGCTTGCCGGCGAGATCGTGCTGTCCGGCTCGCTCGCGAAACTGATTCCGGTCACGGCCGGCGACACGCTGTCGATGCACATCGCCGGCATCGGCGGCTGCGACGTCCGCTTTATCTAAAGGAGCACTCCCGATGAAGAAAATCAAATGCGCATTGATCGGGCCGGGCAACATCGGCACCGATCTGTTGTACAAGCTGCGCCGTTCGCCGGTGCTCGAACCCGTGTGGATGGTCGGCGTCGACCCGGCATCCGACGGCCTCGCACGCGCGCGCGAGTTCGGCCTGAAAACCACCGACAAGGGGGTCGACGGGCTGCTGCCGCACGTCGTCGGCGACGAGATCCGCATCGCGTTCGACGCGACGTCGGCATACGTGCATCGCGACAATTCCGACAAGCTCACCGCGCTCGGCGTGAAGATGATCGACCTGACGCCCGCGGCGATCGGGCCGTATTGCGTGCCGCCGGTGAACCTCGACGCGCATCTCGACAGCGCGCAGACGAACGTGAACATGGTGACCTGCGGCGGCCAGGCGACGATTCCGATGGTGTATGCGGTGTCGCGCGTACAGCCGGTCGCGTACGGCGAGATCGTCGCGACCGTGTCGTCGCGCTCGGTCGGCCCCGGCACGCGCAAGAACATCGACGAGTTCACGCGCACGACGTCCGGCGCGATCGAACAGGTCGGCGGCGCACGCAAGGGCAAGGCGATCATCGTCATCAACCCGGCCGAGCCGCCGCTGATCATGCGCGACACGATCCACTGCCTGACCGACGGGCCGCCCGACGTCGACGCGATCACCGCGTCCGTGCATGCGATGGTCAAGGAAGTGCAACGCTACGTGCCCGGCTACACGTTGAAGAACGGCCCGGTGTTCGACGGCAATCGCGTGTCGGTGTTCATGGAAGTCGAGGGGCTCGGCGACTACCTGCCGAAGTACGCGGGCAACCTCGACATCATGACCGCCGCCGCGGCCGCCACGGCCGAGCGTTTCGCCGAACAGATGCTGGCCGCGACGGCCGCCACCGCTTGAGCCGAGGAGCCACACGATGTCACTTGCAGGCAAGAAGATCACCGTCCACGACATGTCGCTGCGCGACGGGATGCACCCGAAGCGCCACCAGATCACGCTCGACCAGATGCGCGACATCGCGCGCGGGCTCGACGCGGCCGGCGTGCCGCTGATCGAGGTCACGCACGGCGACGGCCTCGGCGGCGCGTCGGTCAACTACGGGTTTCCCGCGCACACCGACGAGGCATACCTGAGCGCCGTGATTCCGGAGCTGAAACAGGCCCGGGTGTCCGCGCTGCTGCTGCCCGGCATCGGCACCGTCGAGCACCTGCGCATGGCGCACGCACTCGGCGTCGGCACGATCCGCGTCGCGACGCACTGCACCGAGGCCGACGTGTCCGAGCAGCATATCGGCCTCGCACGCACGCTCGGGCTCGACACGGTCGGTTTCCTGATGATGGCGCACATGTCGTCGCCGGCACAGCTCGTCGTACAGGCGAAGCTGATGGAGTCGTACGGCGCGAACTGCATCTACATCACCGATTCGGCCGGCCACATGCTGCCCGACGACGTGACCGCGCGAATCGGCCAGGTGCGCGACGCGCTGAAGCCGGAGACGGAGCTCGGCTTCCACGGCCACCACAACCTCGCGATGGGCGTCGCGAATTCGGTCGCGGCGGTCGCCGCCGGCGCGAACCGGATCGACGCGGCGGCGGCCGGCCTCGGCGCCGGCGCGGGCAACACGCCGATGGAAGTGTTCGTCGCGGTGTGCGACCGGATGGGGATCGAAACGGGCGTCGACGTATTCGCGATTTCCGACGTCGCCGAGGATCTCGTCGTGCCGATCATGGATGCGCCGATCCGTCTCGACCGCGATGCGCTGACGCTCGGCTATGCGGGCGTCTACTCGTCGTTCCTGCTGTTCGCGAAGCGTGCGGAAGCGAAGTACGGGATTCCGGCGCGCGACATCCTCGTCGAGCTGGGCCGTCAGCGGCTCGTCGGCGGGCAGGAGGACATGATCGAGGATGCGGCGCTGACGATGGTGCGGGCGCGAAAGGTGGCGGCGTAGGCGGACGCGATCGTTCACGGCCAACCAACGGAAACGGGGCGCAAGCCCCGTTCGTCGTTGGATGCACGGGCATGTCGATTGCGCGCGCCCGGGGCGCCCGCCTGCTGACACCACGCTGTCAGCAGGCGGGCCCTAAGCTCGAACGTCCGACACCCGAGGAGCATCGCCCGTGGCCCATACCGGAGAACTGGCCGCACTGGCCGAGCGCGCCGTCAAACGGCGCGGTGTCACCCTGCTGACCCTGTGCCTCGCCGTACTCGTCGCGCAGGTCGACACGGCCGTCGTCAATCTCGCGACGCGCGCCATCGGCGCCTATTTCCACGCCGGCGTCGGTGCATTGCAATGGGTCGTCGACAGCTACAACCTCACGTACGCGGTGCTGCTGCTGACCGGCGGCCTGCTCGCCGACCTGTACGGCCGGCGCCGCATCTTCATGGCCGGCACGGCCGTTTTCACGCTTGCGTCGCTGCTGTGCGCGCTCGCGCCATCGGTATCGGTGCTGATCGCCGCACGTGCGCTGGCCGGCATCGGCGCGGCGTTGTTGCTGCCGGCGTCGCTTGCGATCGTGCGCGTCGTGTGGCGCGATCCGGTCGCGCGCGGCCGCGCGCTCGGCATCTGGGCCGCGTGCAACGGCGTCGCGATGGCGCTCGGCCCGACGCTCGGCGGCGTGCTGATCCGGCACTTCGGCTGGCGCAGCATCTTTTTCGTCGTCGTGCCGCTGAGCGTCGCCGCGATGCTGCTCGCGATTCCGGCCGTGCCCGAATCGTCCGATCCGCACGGCCGTCATTTCGACGGTGCGGCGCAAGTCGCGGGCGCACTCGCGCTCGGCGCGCTCGCGTATGCGGCGATCGTGTTCCGCGACGCACCGGTCGCCTGCACGATCGCCGGCTGCATCGCGGTCGCGTCGTTCGTCGCGTTCGTGGCGATCGAGCGCCACCACGGAGAATCCGCGCTGGTGCCGCTGGACCTCTTCCGGATCAGCGCATTTCGCGGCGCGATCGCCGCGACCACCGGCATGACGTTCGGAATGTACGGCGTGCTGTTCCTGCTGCCGCTGACGTGGCAAAGCGTCGGCCGCCTCGATTCGACCGGCGCGGGGCTCGCGCTGCTGCCGATGGCACTCGTGTTCGTCGTCGTGTCGCCGTGGTCGGGGCCGTTGTCGGAGCGTATCGGCACGCGTGCGACGACGGCCGGCGGTGTCGCGGTGATCGCGAGCGGGCTCGCCGCGATCGGCGCATCGGCCGAGTCAGCGAGCCTGCTCGGCGCCGAAATCGGGCTGGCGTTGACGGGGCTCGGGATGGGGATCGCGACGGGCCCGCTGATGACCGTCGCGGTCGGTGCGGTCGACGCGGCGCGTTCGGGCACCGCCAGCGCGCTCGTCAACGTCGCGCGAATGACCGGCGCGACGCTCGGCATCGCGGTGCTCGGCACGGCGTTCGCAGCCGCGCATGGCGGCGCGGCCGGCCTGCGCGTCGCGATGCTCGCCGGCGCGGCGGTTCAACTGACGGGCGCGGCGGTATCGGCGGTCAGCGTGCAGCGGGCGGCATGACGCGACACATGCGCACCCGCCGTTCGCTCAATGGTGCTTCCCGCCATGTTTGCGCGCCCGGTGCTCGGCGCGCTTGCGCAGCAGCACCGGCATCAGTTCCTCGATGTACTGGCTGTACTGGCGCGCCTGCCCGCGCGTGACGATCTCGCTGAAGCGCTGATGCGCGTGATCCTGGCCAACCAGCGCCGCATGCGCTTTCCTCAGGATGTGCAGATAGGCGATCAGGCTCGTGCCATCGCGCACGGGCAGTGCATCGCGCGGGTCCGGCGTCGGGGCGGTACTCATGCTCGGATCCTTTGTGGACAATCGGTCCGGCAGGTTGTCGTGACGAGCCCGCACCGAAGGGATTGAAAGCCGCGTGCGGGCCGCGAATTGCCGACGAGTGTACGACCGCGCCGGCCCGCGCGTAAAGCCGCAGGCGAACGACGTCGCAACGGGTGCGTTCAGTCGCCGGCCGATGCGGACGACGATGCGTTTCGCCCGGCTCGTGCGGTTCGGAACGGGGAGACTTGCTGCAGGACGCGGCCGCCTGAGCGTGGTACACGCACGGCGCCGGCAAAGGCGGGAGAAGCCGCCGCGGCGCGATGGCGCCGCCGGCGACCGGCGAACGGCACACCGTGCGCCGCTCAGCCGGTTCGTCCGGCCGTGCGGCCGGACGGGTGTCGATCGGTGCGCGCTGCGGCGCACCGATGGTGGCCGCTTAGCGGCGCGGCTGCCCGCTTCGCGGCGGACGCGGCGAATTCGCGTCCTTGTGCCGGAAGTTGATGCGGCCCTTGGTGAGGTCGTACACCGACAGTTCGAGCGTCACGCGATCGCCCGCGAGAATGCGGATGTGGTTCTTGCGCATGCGGCCCGACGCGTATGCGCCGACCACGACGCCGTTTTCCAGCGTGACACGGTATTTGCTGTCCGGCAGCACTTCGTCGACGATTCCGTCCAGTTCCAGCAGTTCTTCTTTTGCCAAACCAATTCCTCCAGACAAGGTGATTGACCGCGGCCGGCGACTGCCCGGCGCCGATTCCCGCAAACGGGACGGCGGCCGGCAGGCTGCCGGGATCGGTTCGTTCAGACGGGCCTCGGGCCTGTCTTGCGATCGGAGCCCGGCGCGTTGCGACGTTCGGGCGGTCGGTGGCTGCGGCGCCAGCAGCGCCGCGCAAGTCGGGACCGCGCCAGCTACGGCATGGCGGCGGTCTGCTCGGGTTGATGCGTTGAAGCGGTGATGCGCTCGCAAAACGGCTTGCGCTTCGCGAGGGCGTTGCGTCGCATGCGGTTCAGGCATGCGATGAGGGAGGCGTCACGACCGATGCATCGTGAATGTCGCGATGCATCGGTCGTGCGCATCGGAACGCACAGGCCGCCGTCAGGCAGCGCCCCGCGCGATACTCCATCCGGCAACGGCCGCCGATCGGCGACCGCTGCCGATGCGGCTTACTGCGGCGTGATGTTCGACGCTTGCAGACCCTTCGGGCCACGCTTCACTTCGAAGCTGACCTTCTGGCCTTCGGCCAGGGTCTTGAAGCCCGTGCCGCGAATTTCCGAGAAATGGGCGAACAGATCGTCGCCGCCGTTGTCCGGGGAAATGAAACCAAAGCCCTTGGTTTCGTTGAACCACTTGACGGTACCGGTATCCACAAATACTTCCTTAATACAAATGACGAATGGTGAACATGCGCCCGCGACGGGCACAGAAAGAATCAAAGAGGGAGAGACCAACGACTGCCGCACGGTGTGCGGCCAATGATGAGCAATCGAACTTCTTGACGACTTCGGTCTCGGACACTACGCGGTAGCGACCGTTTCGTCAAGTTCTTTTGGTGCGGCGCACAAGCGCAGGTGCCCGGCGCGCCTTCTGCGGCGGGTGTTGCCGGCCGATCGACGCGCTTTCGATACGCCCCTCTTTTCCGGCCGGCCTGCCCCCTTTTTTACTGCGGCTCGAACACGTGATGCAGCGCCGGCGGCGCGTCGCCTTCGCGAATGCGCATCTCGAACGCCTTGCGCGCGACGCTCGCGGGCCGCACGTCGGCCACGTCCAGGTAGAACTGCGAATACCAGTCGCGCATCTGGTACAGCGGGCCGTCGCCTTCGCACAGCAGCGGGTTGTCGATCCGCGTCTTGCTGTGCCAGATGTCCACGTCCTCGTAGAACGCGCGCTGCGCTTCCTTCACGTACGCATTCGCGATCTCCATGTTCTGCTCGTCGGACAGTCCGGCCACCTTCTTCACGATCACGCCGTACCGCAGCTCGAAGCTGTTCATGTCGATCGGCACGTGGCAGTTCAGCAGCACCGAATGGATCGGCTGCCCGTTGCTCTGCCCCGTCATCTGCGTGATGTGCACGGCCGGCCCGAAATAGGTCGACAGCGCGGTCAGGCTGTCGCCGCCGAGCTTCTCGCTGCGGCCGACCAACAACTGTGTCGCCTTGTGGTGCTCGAACAGGTTCGCGAAATAGTCGATCGGCGCACGGTGCACGGTCGCGAAGTGCGCGACGTCCGAGATGTTGTCGACCAGCTCGCGGCAATTCGCGTGGATCACCATCTTGTCGATGACCCAGCCCGACCATTCGTCCGAGAAACACACGTCGAGGCGCGGAATCGCGACCTCGGCCGGCGGCGCATGGCCTTCCGGGTCGTTCCACACGAACAGCAGGTTGTTTTCCTCGCAGGTCGGCCACGCGCCGATGCGCGCCTTCGGCGGAATCCGCTTGCAGTACGGAATCGACGCGCACTGGCCTTCGCCGTTCCACGCCCAGCCGTGGAACGGGCACACGAGGGTGTCGCCCTGGACCGTGCCGAGGCTCAGGTCGGCGCCCATGTGCGGGCAATAGGCGTCGACGACGTTGACCTTGCCGGTCGAATCGGCGAACGCGGCGAGCTTGCGGCCGAAGATGTTCAGCGTATGCGGCTTGCCGTCCTGGTAGTCGCGGGCGAGGCCGAGGCAGTGCCAGCCGCGCGCATAGCGCTGCGCGAGCGGCTGGGCTTCGATCTTGTAAGGGCGTGCGGACATGTGGGTTGACTCCTCTTGTGGAGAGCGCGCGGCGGCCCGCCGCGCGCGGGGAAAATCGGCGCGCCGTTCAGCGCACCGGGTTGCCGTGTTCGAGTGCGGGCGCCGGCTGCGGCGGCGCGGGGGTCGCCGGCGACGGCTGCTGCTTCGGCAGGCGGCGCTCGGCACGCTCGACGCCGAGCCACGCGGCGAGCGCGGGCAGCAGGAACACCGCGCCGAACAGGTTCACGAGGAACATGAACGCGAGCAGCACGCCCATGTCGACCTGGAACTTCAGCGCGGAGAACGCCCACGTGCCGACGCCGATGAACATCGTGACGGCCGTGAACAGCGCCGCCGTGCCGCGCTGGCGCATCGCATCGGCGAACGCGTCCGGCAGCGTCGCGCCGTGGCGGAGGTCGTGCTGCAGGCGCTCGTACAGGTAGATCCCGTAGTCGACGCCGACGCCCACGCCGAGCGTGATCACCGGCAGCGTCGCGACCTTCAGCCCGATGCCGAGCCGCGCCATCACCGCGTTGCACAGGATCGACACGAGCGTGAGCGGCACGATGATGCACAGCACCGCGCGCCACGAGCGGAACGTGAGCGCGCAGAGCAGCGCGATCGCGCCGAAGATCGACAGCAGCATCGCGATCTCCGCGTCGCCGACCGCCTCGTTGGTCGCGGCCATCACGCCGACGTTGCCGCCCGCGAGCCGGAACGCGACGTTCGGCGTCGGATTCTCGGCCGCGAAGCGCTTGATCTCGTCGACGATGTGCGCGATGGTCGTGCCTTCGTGGTTCTTCGTGTAGATCAGGACCTGGATCGCCTTGCAGTTCGCGGTGTTCATCCCGTTGTCGGGATCGAACGCGTTGGCGCCCTGCGTGAGTCCGTCGCTGGAACGCGGCAGCGCGGCCCAGCGCGGGTTGCCTTCGTTGAACGCGGCGATGAACACCTTGCCCTGCGACGCCACGCTCGTCACCGACTGCACGCCGGCCACGCCGCGCATGTTCATCTCGAAGCGTTCGATCGCGCTCATCACCGGGTAATGCAGGCATGCGTCGTCGAAGCCGGTCGTCTCGACGATCACCGACAGTACGTCCACGCCGATGTTGTACTGGTGCGTGATCGCCGCGTTGTCGACGTTGTAGCGCGAGTTCGCGCGCAGCTCCGGCGCGCCGGTGCCGATGTCGCCGATCTCCAGCCGGCGCGATTCGAGCGTGCCGTACGCGAGCAGCGCGAGCGCCACCGCGCACACGCCGAGCGCCGGCGCCGGCCGCGCGAACACCGCGAAGCGCGACCACATCCGGCTGCCGCCGGCCGCCGCGGTGCGCTGCGCGCGCGCCAGCGTGCCGGGCTCGAGCCGCGTGTACGACAGCAGGATCGGCAGGAACACCTTGTTGGTCACGATCATCAGCAGCACGCCGAGGCATGCAGTGATGCCGAGCTCACGCACGATGTCGATCCTGATCCGCATGATCACCATGAAGCCGAGCGCGTTGGTCAGCAGCGCGACGGTGCCCGGCACGAACAGCTTGCGGAACGCGTCGCGCGCGGCATCGACCGACGACGCGCCGCGCACCAGCGCCTGCTTCCACGCGTTGGTCATCTGCACCGCGTGCGACACGCCGATCGAGAAGATCAGGAACGGCACGAGGATCGACATCGGGTCGATGCCGAGCCCGAGCAGCGGCAGTGCGCCGAGCAGCCAGACGACCGGCAGCAGCGCGACGACGAGCGCCAGCGCGGTGGTCTTCAGCGAACGCGTATACGCGAACAGCAGCGCGGCCGTGACGAGGAACGCGAGCGCGAAGAACGCCATCACGCCGGCGATCCCGGCTTCGACGTCGCCCACCAGCTTCGCGAAGCCGATGATGTTCACGTCGATGCCCCGTTTCGCGTACTTCGCGCGAATCTCCTCCAGCTGGTGCGCGACCGCGCTGTAGTCGAGCCGCTTGCCGGTCGCGGGATCGGTCTCGCGCAGTTCCGCGCGGATCAGCGCCGACTTCAGGTCGTTGCCGACCAGCCGGCCGATCTGCCCCGAGCGCGCGACGTTGCGGCGCACCTTCGCGAGATCGTCCGGGTTCGCGCTCGAGAACTGGCCGGGCACGACCACGTCGCCGCGAAAACCGGCCTCGGTCACCTCGGTGTAGTGGACGTTCGGCGTGAACAGCGAGAACACGCGCGAACGGTTCACGCCGGGGATGAAGAACACGTCGTCGGTCGCGTGGCGCAGCGCGTCCATGAAGGTCTGGTTATAGATGTCGCCGTCACCCTTCCAGCGCAGGCTCACGAGGATCGTGTTCGCGCCGGGGAACGCCCCCGCGTAGCGTTCGAACACCTGCATGTACGGGTGCTGCATCGGGATCATCTTGTTGAAGCCCGGATCGAGCTTCAGCCGCGTCGCGGACAGCCCGAGCGCGAGCGTCACCGCGACGCACAGCAGCATCAGCAGCCGGCGCCGGCGGATGATCGTGTTGGCGCAGCGCTCGACGAACGTGGCGAGGCGCGACGCGGAAACGGCTTCAGGGGGACGGGACAGGTCGTTCATGGAATTCTCGTGTCGGGACGGACGGGCGATGCGAAACGAACGGATACGGGCGAAAAACGGCGGCTGCATCGATCGCGGCCGCCGGGCCGCGCGTCAGGACGGCAACACGGCGAGCGGCGCGACACCGGATTCGCCGCCGAGCAGCAGCGCGCCGTGCCCCATGTCGAGCACGGCCGCGAGGCTCTGCACGCCGCCGAGCTTGCGTACGTCGAAAGTCAGCCCGCCGTCTTTCGACACGACGATCGCGCCGCCCTGGCCGACCAGCACGAGTTCGCCATCCGCGAGCTGCGTCGCGCCGAAATACGACACCGGCACGTGGCTGTCGACGTGCGTCCAGGTCGCGCCGTGATCGGTGCTGCGCACCACGTTGCCGCGCATCCCGTATGCGACCCAGTCGCCGTTCGCGAGCATCAGCGCGCCGAACAGCGAACCCGCGTACGGCGACGGCGGCTTGTCCCACGTGACGCCGTTGTCGGCCGAGCGCAGCAGCGTGCCGCTCTCGCCCGCGACCAGCAGGTTGCCGCGGCCGTCGCCGACGATCGCGTTCAGGTGGCGGTCGCCGGCCGGCGTCTTCACCGTCCGCCAGTTGACACCCGCATCGTCCGAGCGCAGCAGCTGGCCGAAGCTGCCGGCCGCGAACAGCGGGCCGTCGGCGGTACCCCAGATCGACAGCAGCGGATCGGAATGGTCGTGGTCGATGTGCACCTCGCGCCAGTGCATGCCCGCGTCGTCGCTGCGCACGATCCGCCCGTCGTGGCCGACCGCGATCCCGAGCGTCGGCGTGATGAAGCGCACCTGCGTGAGCGTCGATGCCGGGTCGTGCGCGATCGCCGCCGGCCGCCAGTGCGCACCCGCGTCGTCGCTCAGCAGGATCACGCCGCGCTCGCCGACCGCGACGATGCGCGTCGTGCCGGCACGGGCGAGCCCGTTGATCTGCAATCGGTCGGCATGGATCGCGGTGACCGGGAACGCCGGCAGCGGGCGCGGCGAGAATGCGAACAGCGCGGCGCCGAGCACGAGCGCCGATATCGCGAGTCCGGGCAAGGTTCGTTTCATGCTTGTCTCCTGTGTCTGCGATCGACGGCGGCAGGCGCCGAAGCGCCGGCCACCGTCGGCCGCCAGTCTCTGGGCCGTCGGTCGTTGCCGCGGCCTCGAAGGGTCCTGAATGGATGGCCGCTCGTGCGGCGCGGCTCGTCCGCGTGCCGCTACCGGACGTTATGCGCCGACGTCGAACAGCGCGGCCGCCCCCATCCCGCCGCCGATGCACATCGTCACGACCGCGTGCCGCACGCCGCGCCGCGCGCCTTCGAGCAACGCGTGCATCGTCATCCGCGTGCCCGACATCCCGAACGGATGGCCGAGCGCGATCGCGCCGCCGTCCACGTTCAACCGGTCGTCCGGGATGCCAAGCGTGTCGCGGCAGTACAGCGCCTGGCACGCGAATGCCTCGTTCAGCTCCCACAACCCGACGTCGGCCACGGTCATCCCGAAGCGCGCCAGCAGCTTCGGAATCGCGAACACCGGGCCGATACCCATCTCGTCCGGCGCGCAGCCTGCCACCGCGAGGCCGCGGAACGCGCCGAGCGGCGTCAGCCCGCGACGCGTCGCCTCGGCGCGCGACATCACGACCACGGCCGCCGCGCCGTCCGACAGCTGCGATGCGTTGCCCGCGGTCACGAACTCGCCCTGCTCGACGAGCTTGCCGCCGCTCCACGACGGCTTCAGCCCCGCGAGCCGCTCGGCCGTCGTGTCGGCGCGCACGCCCTCGTCGCGCGCCGCGCGCACCGCTTCGTGGCCGGCCGGATTGCCTTCCTCGTCGAACAGCGCGCGCCGCACGTCGAGCGGCGCGATTTCCGCGTCGAAGCGGCCGGCTGCCTGCGCGCCGGCGGTGCGCTGGTGGCTCTGCAGCGCGAATGCGTCCTGCGCCGCGCGCGAAATGCCGTAGCGGCGCGACACGATCTCGGCCGTTTCCATCATCGCGATGTACGCGTCGGGCTGGTGCTCGAGCACGGCCTGCGAACGCGCGCGATACGCGTTCTTGTGCTTGTTCTGCGTGAGCGAGATCGACTCGACGCCGCCCGCGACGACGATCCGCGCATCGCCCGCGCCGATGCTGCGCGCCGCGCTCGCGATCGACATCAGGCCCGACGAGCACATGCGGTCGATCGCCATCCCCGGCACCGACGCCGGCAGCCCGGCCGCCGCGGCCGACAGGCGGCCGATGTTGTAGCCCTGCGTGCCCTGCTGCGCGGCGCAGCCGATCAGCACGTCGTCGACGTCGGCCGGCGCGACGCCCGCGCGTTCGAGCGCGGCGCGCACGACGTGGCCGCCCAGCGCGGGCGCCTCGGTGTCGTTGAACATGCCGCGAAACGCCTTGCCGATCGGCGTGCGTGCGACGGAAACGATGACTGCGTCTTCCATGTGCTGGCTCTCTGAATCGGAAACTAGAAGTAATAGCGGCTGATCGTGTCGGCCACGCAGCCGGGCCTGGGCTCGCCGTCGATCTCGACGGTCACGCGAATCCATGCCTGCACGCCGCCGTCGAGCGGCTCGACGCGCAGCAGCTCGCCCACGCCGCGCACGCGTGCGCCGACCTTCACCGGCGCGGGAAAACGGATCCTGTCGCAGCCGTAGTTGACGCCGAGCCGCGCGCCGTCGATGCGCACGATCTGCGGCAGGAAATGATTGACGAGCGCCAGCGTCAGGTAGCCGTGCGCGATGCACGCGCCGAACGGGCCGTCCTTCGCGCGCACCGGATCGACGTGCACCCACTGGTGATCGCCCGTCGCATCGGCGAAGCCGTCGATGCGGATCTGGTCGATCGCGAGCCACGCGCTCGCGCCGAGCGTGTCGCCGACGGCGGCCGCGAGTTCGCCGGGATGCGCGAACACGCGCGGCGTCGCGCGGACGGAGTCGAGGGTCGTATCCATCATGCGTGCTGGCTGCTGACCGACAGCACTTCGCCCGTCATGTACGACGCGTAATCGCTTGCCAGGAACACCATCACGTTCGCAACCTCCCAGACTTCGGCGGCGCGCCCGAAGGCTTCGCGCGACGCCAGTTGATTCAGCAAATCGGCCGGAGCCGACTTCTTCAGAAAATCGTGCATCGCGATGCTCGGCGCGACCGCGTTGATGCGCACGCCGTACGGCGACGCCTCGAGCGCCGCGCAGCGCGTGAGCGCCATCACGCCCGCCTTCGCCGCCGCGTAGTGCGCCTGCTCCGCCTGCGCACGCCAGCCGAGCACCGATGCGTTGTTGACGATCGCGCCGCGGCCGCGGGCCTGCATGTGCGGCAGCATCGCGCGCGTCATCCGGAACGTCCCGGTGAGGCTAATGTCGATCACGCGCGACCATTCGGCATCGTCCATATCGACGATGCGGGTCGATCCGCCGAGCCCGGCGTTGTTGATCAGCACGTCGACGCCGTCGAGCCTGTCCTGCGCTTCGGCGACCAGCGCCTGCACGTCGGCCTCGACCGCGACGTTGCACAGGCGGCCATGGACCTGCTGCAGCCCGGTTTCCGCGCGCAGCGTCTCGACGGCCTGTGCGAGGCGCTTGTCGTGGATATCCGAAATGAACAGCGCGCGGCAGCCTTCCTCCGCGCAGCGGCGCGCGGCCGCGAAGCCGATGCCGGCGCCCGCGGCAGCCGTGATCAACACCGATTTGCCGGCGAGCAACTGATGGCCGGGAACGTATGCCGGCGCTTTCTGGATCTGGGGTTCGGTCATGCTGTGCCTCGTGGTTCTCTTGGCATGCCGAGCCCGCGCTCGGCCATGATGTTGAGCTGGATTTCGTTGGTGCCCGCGTAGATCGTGTCCGCGCGGGAGAACAGGAATACGCGCTGCAGATGGGTGAGCTTGTCGTCGGCCGGATCGAGCACGTTCGCGCGCGGGCCGAGTGCGTCCATCGCGAGCTGGCCGAGATCGCGGTGCCAGTTCGACCAGAAGTACTTGTAGATGAGCGCCTCGCGCCGCAGCGACGCACCCGAGCCGCCGTCGGCATCGTCCGCGCCGGACAGCATCCGCAGCGCGTTGTAGCGCATCACGCGCAGCCCGGCCCACGCGCGGCCGATCCGCTGGCGCAGCACGGGGTCGCGGTCCGCGCCCGATTCGCGCGCCGCGTCGATCACCCATTCGAGTTCGCGGACGAACTGCATCTGCTGGCCGAGCGTCGACATCCCGCGCTCGAAGCCGAGCAGCGTCATCGCGATCCGCCAGCCGTCGCCGGCCGCGCCGATCAGATCGCGTGCGTCGGCCCGCGCGCCGTCGAAGAACACCTCGTTGAATTCCGCGCCGCCGTTGAGCTGCCTGATCGGCCGGATCTCGATGCCCGGCTGGTCGAGCGGCATCAGCAGGAACGACAGCCCCTTGTTGCCCGTCGACGCGGGATCGGTGCGGGCGAGCACGAAGATCCAGTCGGAATCGTGCGCGAGCGACGTCCATACCTTCTGGCCGTGCACGCGCCACGCGCCGTCCGCGTCCTGCTCGGCGCGCGTGCGGACGTTGGCGAGGTCCGAACCCGCGCCGGGCTCCGAGTAGCCCTGGCACCAGAACTGCGTGCCGGCCAGGATGCCGGGCAGGAAGCGCGCGCGCTGGTCGTCGGTGCCGCACGCGACGAGCGTCGGCCCAAGCAGCCCTTCGCCGATGTGGCCCATCCGTCCGGGACCGCCGGCGCGCGCATATTCCTCGTGAAAGATCACCTGCTCGGCGACCGAGAAGCCGCGCCCGCCCTGGCGGGTCGGCCAGCCGAGGCCGGTCCAGCCGCCGTTGGCCAGTTCGCGCTCCCACGCCTTGCGCAACGCGGGCCACGCTTCCTCGTCGCCGGGGCCGCCGCGGTATTTCAGGCATGCGAATTCGCCGGTCAGGTGCGATTGCACCCAGTCCGCCACTTCGTGCCGCAATTGCCGTTCACGCGTTTCGCTGTTCATTGGAGGGCTCCTGCGCGCGCGACCGATGCACGCGTGGCGATCGAAACCGGCGACGCTGCCCGGGCTTCGTCGCGCGGCGATGCGCCGCCGTCGATCGCACGGGATGCGATCCATTCGAGCAGGTGCGGCGTGCTGCCGAACTGAGCGCTCGACGCCTGTGCGCGCTTGAAATAGAGATGCGGGTCGTATTCCCACGTGAAACCGACACCGCCATGCAGCTGGATCGCTTCCTGCGCGCAGAACGCATACGCATCGTTCGCGGCGGCCTTCGCGGCCGCGATGTCGGCGCGCAACGCGGCGCCCGGCATCGCGCCGGTTTCGGCATCCCATGCGTGCGCGGCGCCGAGTACGGCCGAACGCGCCGCTTCGATCAGCACCATCATCTGCGCGCATCGATGCTTGACGGCCTGGAACGACGCGATCGCCCGGCCGAACTGCACGCGCTGGCTCGTGTAGTCGAGCGTCAGGTCGAGGCATTGCTGCGCGCCGCCGAGCTGTTCGGCGGCCAGCGCGAGCGCCGCGAACCAGGCGGTGCGTTCCATCGTCCGGGCCGCGGCGGCGCCGACGGCGAGCAGCGCGTCGCGGCTCACGCGCGTTTCGTCGAGAACGATGCGCGCGATCGGCCGCGTCGCATCGAGCGTGTCGAGCGGCGTGACGGTCAGGCCCGTTGCCGTTGCGACGTCGATCGCGAACAAACCGATCGACTGCCCTTCGTTCGCGATCCGGGCGGGAATCAGCAGCAGATCGGCGCGCACGCCGTCGATCACCTGCGCGATCTCGCCGGACAGCGCGTAGCCGCTCGCGGCCTCTTCCGCGACGACCGGCAACGACCACGAACCCGCGGGCATCTCGAATGGCAGCGCCAGCGTCGCGCTGCACGCGCCTTCGGCGATCTTTGCAAGCCAGCCGGTGGCGCCGGCCGCCTCGCGGCAGCCAGCCAGTGCGGTCGCCGCCAGGCACGCGGTCGAAAAATACGGCACGCACGCGACGCGCCGGCCGAGCTGCTCCATCAGCACCGTCTGCTCGACCGCGCCGAGCCCGAGCCCGCCCGCCGCTTCCGGCAGCGCAAGCGCGTTCCAGCCGAGCTCGCCCGCGAGCGCGGCCCACAGCGCATCGTCGCGGCCGGCCGATTGCTCGATCGCGCGGCGTACGTCGGCGGACGCGCTGCGTTCGGCGAGCACGTCGGCCGCCGCGTCGCGGATCATCGCCTGTTCGTCGGTGAGCGCCAGATCCATCGGTCAGCTCCCGTACACGCGCTGCACGGGCCGCGCGTCGGCCAGCAGTCGAGCGACCGCCGGGCCAACCTCGGCCGCCGCCCAGCGCGCGCCGCGATCGACACGGGGGCCGGTGCGCCAGCCTTCGGCGACCGCGATCATCCCGCCCGCGACCTCGAACACCTGGCCCGTCACGTCGGCCGATTGCGCGCTGCCGAGCCACACCACCAGCGGCGCGACGTTGGCCGGATCGAAATAATCGAAGCCGCCGTCCTCGGGCTTCTTCATCATGTCGGCGAACACGCCTTCGGTCATCGACGTGCGCGCGGCCGGCGCCAGCGCGTTCACGCGCACGCCATAGCGCTGGAGTTCCGCCGCCTGCATCAGCGTGAGCGCGGCGATCCCCGCCTTTGCCGCGCCGTAGTTCGACTGGCCGATCGAGCCTTGCAGCCCGGCGCCCGAACTCGTGTTGACGATCCGCGCGTCGACCGGGTTACCGGCCTTCGCGGCGTCGCGCCACGCGCGTGCCAGCACGCTCGACAGACAGAAGTGGCCGCGCAAATGCACGCGCATCACGTCGTCCCAGTCGGTTTCGGTCATGCTCGTGAACATCTTGTCGCGGCAGATGCCCGCGTTGTTGACGAGCACGTGCACGTCGCCGAACGCAGCGCGTGCGGCATCGACGATCCGCTGCGCCGTGTCGACCCGGGTGATGTCGTCCGAATTCGCGAGCGCGCGGCCGCCGCGCCGCGCGATCTCGTCGCACACGGCCTGCGCGGCGTCGTGCCGGATGTCGTTGACGACGACCGCCGCGCCCTCGGCCGCGAACGCGAGCGCGTATTCGCGCCCGAGCCCGCCGCCCGCGCCGGTGATGATGACGGTGCGTCCGTTGCAGATTCCCATGCTGGTGCCTCGTGGATCCTGAGATGGTGAAAGTGACGCGCTCACAGGCGCTCGATGATCGTGACGTTCGCGAGGCCGCCGCCTTCGCACATCGTCTGCAGCCCGTAGCGGCCGCCCGTGCGTTCCAGCTCGTGCAACAGCGTCGTCATCAGCCGCGCGCCGGTTGCGCCGAGCGGATGGCCGAGCGCGATCGCGCCGCCGTTCGGGTTGGTCTTTTCGTGCGGAAAACGCGTATCGGCCAGCCACGCCTGCGCAACCGACGCGAACGCCTCGTTCAGCTCGACGACGTCGATCCGCGCCAGATCGAGCCCGCTCTTCTTCAACGCAGCCCGGGTCGCCGGAATCGGCGCGGTGAGCATCCACAGCGGATCGTCGCCGAGCACGCTCAGGTGATGAATGCGTGCGCGCGGCGTGAGGTCGTAGCGCTTGAGCGCGTCCTCCGACACGATCAGGAGCGCCGCGGCCGCATCGCAGGTCTGGCTCGCGACGGCGGCCGTCAGCGAGCCGCCCGGCGTCAGCGGTTCGAGCGTCGCCATCTTGTCGAGCGACGTGTCGGGGCGCGGCGTCTCGTCATGCATCACCCCTTCGAACGGCACGATCTCCCGCTTGAAATGGCCGCCCTCGATCGCCGCGACCGCGCGGCGGTGACTCTCCAGCGCGTAACGCTCCATCGCGTCGCGCGACAGGTTCCAGTGATCGGCGATCCGCTGCGCGGCGACGAACTGCGACACCGGCGCGTCGCCGAAGCGCGCGCGCCAGCCGGCGCTGCCCGAGAACGGATCGGTGAAGCCGAGCGGCGCCGCGCAGGTCATCGCGGACGAGATCGGGATCTGCGTCATCGTCTGCACGCCACCGGCGACGACCACGTCCTGCACGCCGCTCATCACGGCCTGCGCGGCGAAGTGCACGGCCTGCTGCGACGAGCCGCACTGGCGGTCCACCGTCACGCCCGGCACCTGCAGCGGCAGCCCGGCCGCGAGCCAGCAGGTGCGCGCGATGTTGCCCGCGAGCGGGCCGATCGTGTCGACGCAGCCGAACACCACGTCGTCGTATTCGTCGGCCGGGATCGCGTTGCGCTCGACGAGCGTCTTCAGCACGAAGCCGCCGAGGTCCGCCGCATGCACGTGCGCGAGCCCGCCCTTGCGGCGGCCGGTGGGCGTGCGCAGCGCGTCGACGATATAGGCTTGTTTCATCGGTTCGTTTCCTCGAAATCGAAGGTCTGCGCGGGGCCGATCGGCAATGCGTCGCCGAGGATCGCGTCGGCCACGCGGGCCTTGTGGAACGCGCTGTCGCCCCAACTGCCGGACAGCGCCCAGATGCGCTTCATGAAGATCTGCAGGTCCAGCTCCCACGTGTAGCCGATCGCGCCGTGCACCTGCATCGCGTGGCGCGCGGCCAGTTGCGCGGCCGACATCGCGGCGAGCTTCGCGTGCGACACGAACACCGCGCGCTGCGGGTGATCGTCGGCGATCGCCTGCGCGGCGCGCGCGACCACCGGCCGTGCGAACTCGTAGCGGATGGCGACGTCGGCGAGCAAATGCTTGAGCGCCTGGTACGAGCCGATCGCCTTGCCGAACTGCTTGCGCTGCGCGCTGTAGTCGATCGCGACGTCGAGCACGCGCTGCGTGAGGCCGAGCAGTTGCGCGGCGACCGCGAACGCGCCATGGTCGAGCGCGCGGTTCAGCAGCGGCGCGGCTTCGTCGGCGCTCGCGATGCGGGTGGCCGCCGACGGCTCCCAGTCGAGCGTGAACAGGCGCCGCGACGGGTCGACGCTGTCGACCGCGCGCCATGCGCACTGCGCGGGATCGACGCGGTGCAGCTCGCCGCGGTGTTCGCACAGCAGCGTGTCCGCGACATGCACGTCGGCCGCATACGGGTTCACCGGATGCACGAGCGCGACGCGCGCCCGCCCTTCGGCGATGTCGCGCAGCAGCGCGTCGCGCCAGTCGCTCGCGGGCAGCCGCGCCAGCACGCCGGCCGACACGAGCGCCGTGTCGAGCAGCGGCTCGGGGCTGCCGAAATAGCCGTAGGCCTGCGCGAGCAGCGCCCATTCCGCTTCGGTCAGGCCGAGGCCGCCGTGTGCTTCGGGCACCGACACGGCGGTCAGCCCCTGCGACGCGAACAATGCCCACAGGTCATCCGAGCGCCCGGTCGGCGTCGCCCACAGCTCGCGGATCAGCTCGGGCGTCATCTCGGTCATCAGCAGGCGCTTGACGCTGTCCGCGAGCGCTTCCTGGTCTTCATCGAATACGAAATCCATACGATGTCCGTTCAGTGAGTGTCGCCGGCGCGCTTACGCGCGCGGCATGCCGAGCATCCGTTCGGCGACGATGTTGCGCTGGATCTCGTTGGTGCCCGCGTAGATCGTGCCGGCCTGCGCGAACAGGAAACCGTCGAGCCAGTGGCCGAGCGTCGCGTGCTGCGCGGCCGTCTGCGGGACGACCTCGCCGTGCGCGCCGAGGATGTCGAGCGCGGTCTGATGCATGCGCAGGTCGAGCTCCGACCAGAACACCTTGTTGGTGCTCGACTCCGCGCCGATGTGGCCGCCCTTCAGCAGCCGGCTCGCGGTCGCATAGGTCGACAGCGCATACGCCTGCGCGTCCATCCAGGCCTGCACCACGCGTTCGCGCAGCGTCGGATCGCGGTCCGCGCTGTCGCGGTGCGCGAGATACAGGTCGCGCAACGCCTGCGCGGTGCGCTGGAAGCGCGCGGGCGAACGCAGCATCAGCCCGCGCTCGAAACCGGCCGTCGCCATCGCGACCTGCCAGCCGGCGCCTTCGGCCGCGAGCCGGTTCTCGACCGGCACGCGCACGTCGTCGAAGAAAATCTCCGCGAAACCGGTCTGCCCGTTCAGCTGGCGGATCGGCCGCACCGTGATGCCGGGCGCGGACAGCGGCACCATCAGGAACGTCAAGCCGTGGTGACGCGTCGATTCGGGATCGCTGCGGAACAGCCCGAACAGCCAGTCGGCCCACACCGCGCGGGTCGACCAGATCTTCTGGCCGTTCAGCACGTATTCGTCGCCGATCCGGGTGGCGGTCGTGCGGATCGCGGCCATGTCCGAGCCCGCGTTCGGCTCCGACCAGCCCTGCGCCCACACGTGCTCGCCGGCCGCCATCGCGGGCAGGAAGCGCGCCTTCTGCGCATCCGTGCCGAAATCCATCAACGTCGGCCCGAGCAGGAAGATGCCGTTCTGGTTCACGCGCATCGGCGCATCCGCGCGCCAGTACTCTTCCTCGAAGATCAGCCATTCGATCAGGTCGCAGCCACGCCCGCCCAGCTCGCGCGGCCACGTGACCATGCTCCAGCGGCCCGAGTGCAGCGTGCGCTCCCATTGGCGGTGCGCGGCGAAGCCTGCCTCGGTGTCGAAGCTCGGCAGCCGCTCGCGCGGCACGTGCGCGGCGAGCCATGCGCGGATTTCCGCGCGAAACGCCTGCTGTTGCGGCGTATAGGTCAGGTTCATGCGCGTGCCTCCGCGGCGCTGGCGCGTGCGTCGAAATGCGCGTCGCGCTTCTCGACGAACGCGGCGCGCGCTTCCGTCGAATCGTTCGTCATGTATGCCTGCAGCGTGAAGCCCTGCTCCCAGCGGTACTTGTCTTCGAGATCGCCGTCCTCGACGCCGTTCAGCGCCTCCTTCGCGAGCCGCACCATCGCCGGGCTCTTCGCGGCGATCTTGCGGGCGATCGCGAGCGCCGCGTCGCGCAGCGCGTCGCGCGTCACCACCTGCTCGAGCGCGCCGAGCCGGTACGCTTCGGCCGCGTCGATCATGTCGCCGGTGAAGTACATCGCGCGCACCTTCTGCACGCCGAACAGCCGCTGCAGGTGCGCGCCGCCGCCCATCGCGCCGCGGTCGATCTCGGGCACGCCGAAACGCGCGCAGTCGGCCGCGACGACGATGTCCGCCGCGCCGCAGATGCCGATCCCGCCGCCGAGCACGAAGCCGTGCACCGCCGCGATCACCGGCTTCGGATTGCGGTGCACCGCGCGGAACGTCTCGTAGTTGCCCGCGTTGACCGCCACGATCCGCTCCGGATGCGCGGCCAGCTCCTTGATGTCGACGCCCGCGCAAAAGCCGCGGCCTTCGCCGCGCACAACGATCACGCGCACGTCGTCGTCCTCGCCGAGCGCGTCGAGCGCGCGGGACAGCGCCTGCCAGCCGTGCGCGTCGAGCGCGTTCACCGGCGGATGGGCGATCACCAGCTCGGCGATGCCGTCCGCGCGATCGATCCGGAACGGCATCGCGCCGGCCGGTTGATTGGTTGCTGCCATCTCCATTGCCTCCCTGTGATGTTCGTCATGCGGCCTGCGCCGCTGCCGCGCCGCGCAGCGCGGCCAGTGCGTCGAGCCGCTCGCCGGCTTCCGCGACGATTCGCGCGATCAGTGCATCGCACGATTCGATCGCGCCGATCATCGCGGCCGCCTGGCCGCTCGGCAGCACGCCTTCGTCGGGGCGGCCTTCGACGATCGCGCGCTGGATCAGGAACGGCGCGTTCGCGGCCATCAGCGTCTGGCTGGCCGTGTAGTCGTGCGAGCGCAGCGCCTTGATCGCGAGGCCGAGCATGTCGGCCGTGCTCAGCCCGTTCTGGCGCCGCCACGCGTCGGCCGTCTTCAGCGCGAACCACGTGCGGCGCAGCGGGCCGAAGCGTTCGAGCTTCAGCAGGTACGGGTTGTCGATCATTCGTTGCGGCAGCCCGTCGAGCGCGTCCGACACGCGGATGCGCGCCGGGTCGCCGACCGCCACGTAGCGCTCGAGCGTCGCGCGCGGCACCGGCGATTCCGCGCTCATCAGGAAGCGCGTCCCCATCGCGATGCCGGCCGCGCCGTACGCGAGCGCGGCCGCCAGTCCGCGCCCGTCGAAGAAGCCACCGGCCGCGACGACCGGCACGCGCACCGCGTCGAGCACCTTCGGCAGCAGCAGCGTGGTCGGCACCGCGCCCGTGTGGCCGCCGCCTTCCGCGCCCTGCACCGTCACGATGTCCGCGCCGAGTTCGACGGCCTTCGCCGCATGCTTCGGCGCGCCGACGGTCGGCATGCAGACGATGCCGGCATCCTTGAAACGGCGGATCGTCTTCGCATCGGGGCCGCGCCCGTAGCTGACCGCGCGCAGCCGGTGCTCGATCGCGAGATCGACCACCTGCGCGGCGTTCTTCTGGAACATGTGGAAGTTGATGCCGAACGGCCGATCCGTCAGCGACTTCACCTTCAGGATCTCGGCCTCGACCTGCTCCGGTTCGAGCGTCGCTCCGGCCAGGAAGCCGAATCCGCCGGCGTTGCTCGTGGCGGCGACGAGCCGCGCGTCGGCCACCCAGCCCATCGCGGTCTGCACGATCGGGTAGCGGCAGCCGAGCAGGTCGCACAGCGGCGTATGCAGCGGGCCGTGAAGCGTCGTGCTCATGCGGCGGCTCCGTTGACGGCGACCGGTGCCGGCGCGTCCGCGCGGTCCGCGCCGTTCGGCTGGCGTTGCGAGCTGGCCATGCTGCGGGCGTCGTAACCGCCGAGGCGGTCGCCGCTCACGAGCTCGTTGTGCGCATGCGCGAAGTGATGCCACGCGAACGCCGCGTCCATCGCCGCGCGCTTGCCTTGCAGTTCCTCGACGTGATTCAGCGCCTGCTTGGTCAGCGTGAGCCCGAGGCGCGGCATCGTCGCGATCTTCGCGGCGATCGCGTAGGTCGCGTCGCGCAGCCGCTCGCGCGGCACCACGCGGTTGACCATCCCCATCTGGTACGCGCGCTCGGCCGGCATCCGCTCGCCGAGAAACAGGAATTCCTTCGCGATGCGCGGATTCAGCTCGTACGCGTGGGCGAAATACTCGACGCCCGGAATCCCCATCCGCACGACCGGATCGGCAAAGAACGCATCCTCCGACGCGACGATCAGGTCGCACACCCACGCGAGCATCAGCCCGCCGGCGATGCACGCGCCCTGCACCATCGCGATCGTCGGCTTCGGCAGGTCGCGCCAGCGCCGGCACATGCCGAGATACACCTCCTGCTCGCGCGCATAGAGGAATTCGCCGCCTGCCTTGTCGACGTGGTCGTACCACAGCGACGCGCGCTCGAACGACTCGTGGATGTCGCGGCCCGGCGTGCCGATGTCGTGACCCGCCGAGAAATGCTTGCCGGCGCCCGCGAGCACGATCGCCTTCACCGCGTCGTCGTGCGCCGCGCGCCGGAACGCCGCGTCGAGCGCATACGTCATCTTCGAGTTCTGCGCGTTGTGGTAGTCGGGGCGGTTCATCGTGATCGTCGCGATGCCGTCCTCGAGCGCGTAGTCGACGACACCGTCGCCGAACGTCATCCGGGTCGCTTCCATGTCGGCCCTCATCCCCGGCGCGGCGCCGGATTGTTGCGCACGATCGTCGCGCGCAGGTTGTGCGGATCGAGCGCGCGCACGATGCGCAGGTCTTCCGCGTTCGGCGCTGCCGTCGTGCCGATGTCCGGCGAGGCAAGCAGCGGGAAACCGGTCGCGTCCTGCACCTCGTCGAAGCTCACGCCCGGGTGCAGCGAGCGCACGCGGATCGCGTGGTCGGGCCCGCCGAAATCCATCACGCACAGGTCGGTGACGATGCTGCGCAGGTCGACGAAGGTCTTCATCCCGGGCAGCCGGCGCGCCGGGTTGTAGCCGACCGTGCACACCATGTCGACTTCGCGTTCGACGAACGTGCGCTTGCCGTGGCCGCTGACGAAGAACGAGTTCGCGTGGTTCGTCGTGTTGCCGGGGAAGCCGCGTGCGCCGAGCAACTGGGTTTTCGGGTGCGCGTAGTCGTCGCCGAGCCACGAAATGTTGGCCTGGCCGAAGCGATCGATCTGCGTCGGCATCACCAGCGCATGGCGGCGCCCGTGCCACAGGCAGTCGAACACGCGCTCGTAGGTCATCCAGCCGCTCGCCTTCACGCGATAGCCGTCGGGGCGCGGGCCGAGCGGCACCGGCTCCTCGACGAGATACGCTTCGCCGTCGGTCAGCATCAACCCGTTGTTGTACGCGAGCCGCGCGAGGCCGGCCGCGAGCCGCGGGCCCGTGCCGATGCCGGTCGCCAGCACTTCGCCGTCGTCGCGCCACAGTCGCGCGGACGCGACGATCATCAGTTCCGCGAGGGAATGGTCGAGAGATTCGCTCACAGGCGCTCCTTTACAGAATCGGCAACGGCAGCGTCGTCACGTGCGACAGCCCGCCGACGCCTTCGAGGTACTGACGTTCGTCCTGGCCGACCACGTCGCGCAGGTACGCCGCCGTCCTGGCGTCGTCTTCCGCGCTGGTGCAGTACGCGCGCAGGTGCGGCAGGTCCCAGCCGTAGGCCGGCCCGCACGACGTCGGATGCGCACCACCCGGTGCGTGCACGACGCCCGTGACGAGCGAGCGCTCGAACGGATTGCGGCGCGCGGCGTCGAGGTCGTCGCTCGCGAGCGACGCATCGACCGTTTCCGCCGATACGTAGCAGCGCCGCGCGGCGCGCGCCATCCACGCATCGAAGAACGGATCGGGGCCGTCGATGCGCGTATTGCCCATCCGGTCGGCCGCGTTCACGTGCAGCAGCGCGACGTCGAGTTCGATCGCCGGCATCGCGAGCAGCGTCTCGCCGTCGTCGTACGGCGACTGCACCGTGCGCAGTTGCGGCGCGTGATCGAGCAGCGCGGTGCCGAGCCCGGCGCGCGTCGGCAGGAACGGCAGGCGTGCGGCGGCCGCGCGCAGGCCGAGCTGCAGCATCCCTTCGTCGAGTTCGAGCACGTCGACGCGGCCCTGCTCGCGGGCGCGGCGGAAATGCGGCTCGAGCGGGATCACGTCGAGCGACACGAAGCCGAACACCACCTTGCGCACCTTGCCCGCCGCGCACAGCAGGCCCACGTCGGCGCCGCCGTACGCGACGATCGTCAGGTCCTTCAGGTTCGAGCGCGCGATTTCGCGCACCAGCGCCATCGGCTTGCGCCGCGGCCCCCAGCCGCCGATGCCGATCGTCATGCCGTCGGCGAGTTGCGCGACCACGTCGCGCGCGGACATCGTCTTGTCGAGAGGTTTCATCGTCATCGTGCTGGCTTACCGGTATCCGATGCTGAAATCGTGGCCCCACTGGCTCACCTTCGTGGCCTCGAACACCGCGTGCTTCGACCAGTCGACCGTGAGGCCGCCGAAGCCGTATTCGAGATCGAAGCCGCCGGGGGTCTTCATGTAGAAAGAGATCATCTGGTCGTTGCAGTGCCGGCCGAGCGTCGCGGACATCTTCACGTCGTGCGCGGCGACGCGGTCCAGCGCGCGGCCCACTTCGTCCATCGAATCGACTTCGGCCATCACGTGCACGCAGCCGGACGGCACGGCCATCTCGAACAGCGCGAGGCTGTGATGGCGCGCGTTGCGGCAGTGCATGAAATGGATGCGCTTTTCCGGTTCGGCCGGGTCCGGCGTGAACTTCACGCGGTAGATGTCGGACAGCTCGAAGCCGAGCACGCCGCGCACGAACGCATCGGTCGCGTCGAACTGCGGCGCGGGCAGCACCGCGTGGCCGAGCCCCATGTCGCCGGTGACGAAACGCGCGACGCCCAGCGGCGACACGAAGCGGCGAAAGTCGCAGCGTGCGCCCCAGTACAGCTCGTGGCGGTTGCCGGACGGATCGGTGCACCACGCCATCGCCTGCACGCGGCGCAACGCGGCTTCGTCGCGGCTGGCGCGCACCGGCTCGACGCCGGCGCGCTGCAGCGCCGCGAGCGCGGCGTCGAACGCGGCGCCGTCGGACAATTCCCAGCCCGATGCGAAATAGCGGTCGGCCGCGCCGGGAACGATCACGTAGCGGAAATCGCGCTCGTCCATCTTCAGATAAAGCGCGCCGTCGGGCGCGTCGAGCGCCTGCATGCCCAGCACGTCTTCCGCGTAGCGGCGCCACGCATCGACGCGCGTCGCCTCGACGACGACGTAGCCCAGCGCACGGACATCGATCATGTCGGCCTCCTCCTGGTTCAGAATCCGTTGTTCGTGAAAGGATTCTGGCCGGTCGGGGGTGGCGTTACATCGTCTGTTGGGACGAGAGGACGGGCGGTAAAAGCCGGGGATGGCGGCGCGGAAGCGCGCCGCAGGAGGATTCGGTGCTCGGCGGGTGAAAGGTGGCGGCCGGTCACGGCAGCCAGGGCGGTGCGCTCGCCTGCCGGGCGGTCACCGCCCGCCCCGGCTTCGCGCGACCGGCAGGCCGCCTGCCGCGACGTTACTCGAACGGATTCAGCAACCGGACGCCGGTGCGAGCGAAATCGTCGACGTTGCGCGTGACGACCGTCAAATCGTTGATCAATGCGGTGGCCGCGATCAGCTTGTCGAGTTCGTGCGTCGGATCGGGCACGCGCAAATGCCCCCACATCTGGCCGGTTTCGACATCGACCGGCAGGATGTTCGGCGCATAGCCGGACAGGATCATCGTGAGCCAAGCCTCGAGCGCCGACGCCTGGCTGTGATCGCCGCGATGACGGATCAGGTCGACACCGCGCCGCAGCTCGGCCACCGTCACGACGGACAGGTAAAGCGGGCTCGCGTCGGCTTCGGCCTGCCTGAAGAACGCCCGCACGCCGCGGTTGGTTCGCTTGCCCTTCCTGATTTCGCTGATGACGTTCGAATCAATCAAAAACACGCCTGACCTCGCCTGAATCCTGAACACGTTGGAAATCCGCGTCTTCGCCCACCTCCGGCATGCTCATCAGCACTTGCGCGAATGTGCGCCGCTTCGGCCGGCCGAGCGCTTCGGCCAGAATGGCTCGATGTTCGGCCTCGGCGCTCCTGCCGTTGGCCGCAGCCTGCTCGCGCAGGCTTTGAACGAGAGTGTCATCCACGTTACGCACCAGAAGATTTGCCATGATTACCTCCATCCAGATTTGCTATCAATGATAGCGTCATGAAGGTAAATTGCAAGCATTGCTATCACCTTCCTGACCGGACGGACCCTGGAGTCGGCGTGAGCCCGTGGCAGCGGACGACAGGAATTCGTCCCCCTTCCGCCGCTGGCCCGACGCATCGAACTGCTGTCGCTCAAGGTAAGCCGGAGCGCGACGATCCGGAAGCCGGCCAAATGGCCAGTCGGGTGGCGTCGACCACGATGAAGGTCCGGCGGCAAGGAACGGAATTTGCGGCGCGACCCGCCGTTGGCGACATCGGCGACCGATACGCGCGTCGCACCGGTTCGCGCTGAAACATCATGTTGCACAACGAGCCGCGACCGTCGCACATCGTTTGATACCATCGAACGACAAGACCGGCGATCGAACGCCGTGCGAAGCGCGCAGAAGACCTTGCATCGACGCGGACCCTCCGTGCCTGAAATCCCGATCCAAGACACGAGACGCTCTTCAGTGGACCTTGTTACGCCTGCCCTGCAAACCCTGTTCTCCCCGACACCCGACAAACTCTACTTCCCGGCATGCCTGGCGGCCGTGGCGATCATCGCGTGGCGCGTCGCCCGGCACGTGCCGTTCTACCGGGCGGCCGTCGACAAATCGCTGTCGATGCGCTACCGCAATCTCGACGGCTTCCGCGGCATCCTGGCCACCTCCGTGGTGTTCCATCACTTCGCGTGCAACCAGGCATTGCTGTCGACCGGCGTCTGGGGCGCCGGCACCGATTTCCTGCGCAATCTCGGGACGATTCCCGTCGCGATGTTCTTCATGGTCACCGGGCTGCTGTTCTGGGAGCGCGCATGCAGAGGCACGCTCGACGTGCGGACCTTCTTCGTCGGGCGCGTGCGACGCCTCGCGCCGCTCTATCTGTTTTATGCGGCCGTCATCGTCATCTGCACGCTTTACTGGTTTCCCCGCAACGCCGTCGGCGCACCGGTGCAGTTGCTGGCCGATCTGCTCAAGACCGTTTCGCTCGGCTGGTTCGGCGCGTTCCCGATCAACGGAGCGGCGCGCACGCCCTATCTGAGCGGCGTCTGGTGGACCCTCGCGTACGAATGGCGGTTCTACGTCGCCGTTCCGTTTCTCGCATGGTTCGTCGCCACGCGTGCATGGCGCAAGCTGCTCGCGCTCGCGATCGTCCTCGCCTGCGCCGCGCTGTTCGGGCCGCCCGGCGGGATGGCGCTGCTGTTCGCGTTCGGCGCCGTGGCCTACGAGGTGTCGCGGCACCCCGCGATCCGCGCGCGGCTCGCCACGAAGGCGGCGGCGACCGTCGCGCTGCTGATCCTCGCGATGTCGCCGTCGCCAGCCGAACGCTATTCGATCGCAGGCGCGCTGCCGCTGCTTCCGGTGTTCTTCTGCATCGCATGCGGGAACACGTTCTACGGCGTGCTCAAGACCCGCCCGCTCGCGCTGCTCGGCACCGCGAGTTTCAGCATCTACATGATCCACATGGTGATCGTGTACATGATCATTCACGCATTCAACAAGTTCGTGTTCCCGATCAATTCGACCGACGACTCGGGCATCTGGGCGCTCGCGCTCGTCTGCGCGCTGGTTGCCGTCCTGTGTTCGCTGCTCACTTACCGCTACGTCGAGCATCCGTTCATCGCGAAGCGCAACGACGCACGCGCAGCACGCCGCGCGGCCGAACCCGCTCGCGAGCGCCAAACGGTCGCGCCGTGACCGGGCGCGTTCAGAAGCGGTACGAGATGCCGATCTGCAGGACCGGATACCACCGGTAGCGCGACATCATCTGCCGCAGCGAGTCGAGCCCGCTCGCGACCAGTACCTGGCTCTTCGCCGGTCCGGCCGCCGCGGCCAGTTCCGGCGACAGCGTGTACGAACATTTCGGTATCCCGTACGCGACGCCGATGTCGGCGACGAACCCGAGCCCTTTCGACGCCGGTCGATGTCCGTAGCCGATCCCGACATACGGCATCACGGTCGGATAGCGCGCTTCCGCGACCGCGTACATCCCCGGCAGCGCCGGATAGCGCTTGCCGCCGAACACGTAGGTTCCGTTGGTCGGCACCGACACGCCGTGAAGCTCGTCGTCGTTGAAGCGCAGCCCGAGCGTCGCGCGAAAGCCGCTGCCTCGCCATGGGAAGATGTCCGCATAGATGCCGCCCTGGCGCAGCTTCAGGTCGTCCTGATAGCGGTTGCCGGCCACCGTGAAGTCATGCGTCAGATTGATCGCGTTGAAATCCGCGTGCGCGCCCAGCATCGAATTGAAGCTCACGGCCGCGCCGATGCCGACGCCCTGCGTGCCGCCCTGCAGGTAGATTTCCTGCGCGTGCGCGCTCGCGACGAACATCACCGCGACCGCTGCCCATTGGTTCGCTGTCGTTTTCACGGGCGTCTCCCCCGACATGTGCCGGGCGCGACGCGACGCACACGCGACCTTCGTCGCGATGCGCGATGCGAACCCCGGCACGACACCTTGCAAGCACGCTTGCTGTTTGACGGATCGGGGACGCGTTGCGCGGTGCGCATGACCGATACGACATGCGCTGCGCAGGCGCCGTGGCACACGGCGCGCGCGACCCGATCCGATTCCCCGTCTGTTTCGATGTCGTTACATGCCGCCGATGCGCGGATCGTTCTGGCGAAATGCGTCTGCGCGGGCGACATCGGGGGAACCGCAAAGGGCGTGCCATGCGGCGCGGACCGAAGCGGAAGAAGCGCTACCCATCGGGACGGGGCGTGGCGCGGATCGCAAACGAGGGGAAATGTTTCAGGAACGTATCCGTATTCGGCGAGCGGCGCCGAAACACGCGAAAGGCGGCCTCTCGCGCCGATCGCGCGATGCAGGCACAACGAGGCCGGACGGCCGTCAGCGCACGCGGATCGCCGTTGCGATCACTCGTGCGCGGAGGAATACGTTGAAAAAGCGTTGCAAAAGTGCGACCTCGTGCCGGTCGCAAGCGGCGCTGATGCGCGCTCGTGCGTGACGAGGCAGGGCAAATACCGATGCGTGCGCATGCATCTGGTCGGCGTCACGCGCAACGGAGATACGCGGTTACAACCCGTACCCGCCCGAGACGTTCAACTGCTGCCCGGTGATGTAACCCGCCCGATCCGACGCGAGAAACACCGCCGCGCGCCCCACGTCGTGCGCCTTGCCCCAGCGCTTGAGCGCGAGCATCTTCCGCGTCTCGTCGATCCACGCCGGGTCGAACTGTCCCTGTTCGAGCAGCACCGGAAACATCCCGGCCTCGATCACGCCGACCAGGATCGAATTCGCGCGAATGTCGTAACGCCCTTCCTCGCGCGCCAGCCCCTTGACCAGCGCCTCGTTCGCCGCCTTCGGCGCGACCGACAGCCCGTCGCGATCGGGCCAGCGCAGATGGCCGGCCGAGCCGAGCGTCACGAACGAGCCACCGCCCGACGCACGGAAATGCGGCAGGGCGGCTTTCGCGGCGACGAAGAAGCCGATCGTCTCGACGTCGATCGCGCGGCGCCAGTCGTCGTGCGTCATGTCGCCGATATGGCGCTGGTTCACGAATGGCCCCGCCGCCCAGACGACCGTATGCACGCGCCCATGCGCGTCGATCGCCGCCGCGAGCGCGGCATCGACCTGCGCGGGATCGGTCACGTCCACGCAGTGCGTGGTGGCCGCGACGCCCTCGCCGCGAATATCGCGCGCCACGCGCTCGGCGACGTCGGCCTTGCTGCGGTAACCGACCGCGACCGGCACACCGGCGCGCGCGAACTCGAGCGCGACGCCCTGCCCGATGCCGCCGCTGCCACCGAACACGAGTACCGCGCCCGCGGGAAATCCGTTGTCGTTCATGTGTTCATCCCGTTCAGGGTGGTGGCTTCTTCGCTCAGGCCGCCGCCTCGGTCGCCGCGCGCAGCCGGTACTTCAGCACCTTGCCGGCCGCGCTCGTCGGCAATTGCGCGACGAACGTGAAATACCTCGGCACCTTGTAGTTCGCCATGTTGCGGCGCGCCCAGTCGTTCAGTTCGTCGGCATCGGCGTGCGCGCCGGGCCGCAGCACGACATAGGCGTGCCCGACTTCGCCGAGCCGCGTGTCGGGCACGCCGACCAGCGCGACCTGCGCGATCGCCGGATGCGCGGCGAGCAGCCGCTCGATCTCCGCCGGATAGCAGTTGAAACCGCCGACGATGAACATGTCCTTGATACGGTCGGTGATCTTCAGATTGCCGTTCGCGTCGACGCAGCCGAGATCGCCCGTATGCAGCCAGCCCGCCGCATCGACGGTCTCGCGCGTGGCGTCCGGCTGCTTGAAGTAGCCGTGCATCACGTTGTAGCCGCGCACCCAGATCTCGCCGGTCTCGTCCGGCCCGAGCGGCTCGCCGCCCGGCCCCGCGATGCGCAGCTCGACGTCCGGCATCGGCCGGCCCGACGTACGGGCGACCGTCTCGGCATCGTCGCCCTGGCGGCACAGCGTCGCGAAGCCGCACGACTCGGTGAGCCCGTAGCCGGTCAGCACCGTCTCGAAACCGAGCTCCGCGCGCATCCGCTCGATCAGGCTCGGCGCGATCGCAGCCGCCCCCGTCACCGCGATCCGCAGCGACGACAGATCGCGCGTCGCGCGATCGGGCGCGTCGAGCAGCGCGTAGTACAGCGTCGGCGGGCCGGGCAGCACCGACACGCGGTCCGCGGCGACGCGCCGCAGCACGTCGTCCGGCTGGAACACCAGATGCGGCAGCACGGTCGCGCCGCTCGACAGCGCGGCGAGCCAGCCGGCCTTGTAGCCGAACGTATGGAAGAACGGATTGACGATTAGGTAACGGTCGTCCGGGCGCACGCCGGCGATCGCCGCCCACGCCTGCGCGGCACGCAGGTTCTGGCCGTGCGCGGTCATCACGCCTTTCGGGCGCCCCGTCGTGCCGGAGGTGAACATCAGGTCCATCACGGTGTCGGGCGTGACCTGCGCCTCGCGTTCGCGCACCGCGGCAAGCGGCACCGCCGCGCCGCGCGCGAGAAACGCGTTCCAGGTCTCGTCGTGCGCCCCCGAAGGCGGTTCGCCGTCGAACACGACGACGCGCTCGAGCGTCGCCGGCCGATGCGGCGCGAGCATCGCCGGATAGGATTCGCCGAGGAAGGTGCCGCAGCAGAACAGCAGCCGCGCACCGCCGTCGTGCAGGATGCCGCCGACCTCCATCCCCTTCATCCGCGTATTGACCGGCACGAGAACCGCGCCGACGGTATGGATCGCGAGCGCCGCGACGATCCATTGCGGCAGGTTCGGCGCCCAGACCGCGATGCGGTCGCCGGGATCGATGCCGCTCGCGAGCAGCGCGCGGGCCGCATCGATGCGCGCGGCGTCGAGTTCCGCGTAGGTCAGCCGGCCGTGCTCCGACTCGATCGCCGGATGCGCGCCGTGGCGCGCGGCTGCCCGCGCGATCAGCGCGGGCGTGGTCAGGATTTCGTTGTCCATCGTCATAGATCAGGTTGCCGCGCGCGCCGCCGGCGCGCCACGGCTCAGTCGGGAAACACCACGCGCAGCGCATCGCTCGCGGGCCGCGCGCAACAGGCGAGCGTCCAGCCGGCCGCGATCTCGTCGTCGTCGAGCACGTGGTTGCGGTCGAGCGCGACCGCGCCGCGCTCGATCCGGCACATGCACGCGCCGCATTGCCCCATCCGGCACGAATTCGGCGCCGGGACGCCCGCGCGCAGCATCGCGTCGAGCAGCGTTTCGCCGGGCGCGCCGTCGAACGCGAATGCGTCGCCGTCGAGCACCGTCTCGATCGCGGCAGCTGCACCGGACGTCGACGTTGCCGGCGCCGCGTCCACCGGCGCGCCGCCTGCCTGCGCCGGCGCATCGGGCAGCGACGCGAACCGCTCGACGTGCACGCGCGCACGCGGCAGCCCGAGGCCGAGCATCGCGGCCAGCGCGTTCTCCATGAACAGCGCGGGCCCGCAGATGAACGTCTCCTGCTGGCTGAACGGCCGCGCGAGTTCCTCGAGATGGCGCTGTTGCGGAATGCCCTGCACGCTGTCGAGCCAGTGCATCACGCGCAGGCGGCCCGGATGGCGCTGCGCGAGCTGCTGCAGTTCGTCGCGGAAAATCACCGCGCGTTCGTCGCGATTCGCATAGATCAGCGTCAGCATCCCGCGGCCGTGCACGAGCGCCGATTTCAGGATCGACAGCACGGGCGTGATGCCGCTGCCGCCCGCGAACAACAGCAAATCGGCGTCGAGCGTGCGCGGCGTGAACACGCCGGCCGGCGGCAGCACGTCGAGCGCGTCGCCCGCCTTCACGCGATCGCACAGCCAGTTCGATGCGCGACCGTCACGCACGCGCTTGACGGTGATCTTCGGCGCCGCATCGATGCCGGGTGCGCTGGACAGCGAATAGCAGCGCGCGACGGTCGCATCCGCGCACGGCACGTTCAGCGTCAGGAACTGCCCCGGCCGGTACGCGAACGCGTCGCGCAACGCGGCCGGCACGTCGAACACGAACGAGCACGCGTCGTCGCTCTCGGCAATCACGTCGGCCACGGTCAGCCGATGGAAGCGTGAATCGCTCATGGCCGGTTCCTTGCGTCACGCGGCCGCATGGGCCACCGGCGCGCCGGGTGTCGTATAGGCGCCGTCGAGATAGACGAGCGGATCGACGTCGCCGCTCATCAGCACCTCGCGGATGCGCCCGATGAACACCGTATGCGTGCCGTATTCGAAGCGGCCGTCCTGCTCGCACACGAGGCTCGCCTGCGAATCGCGCAGATACGGCACGCCGTGCGGCGACGTGTGCCAGTCGCCGGTCGTGAAGCGCGCTTCGCCCTTCAGGCGGCCGCTGCAGTCGATCGCGATGCCTTCGTGGCGCGCGGACAGCACGTTCACGCAGAATGGCGCGCCCGCATCGAGCGGCGGATACAGCGACGCGGTGCGGTTGATGCAGATCAGCAGCGACGGCGGATCGGTCGACAGCGAATCGACCGCCGTCGCCGACATCGAGTAGCGCCGGCCGTCGTGCGCGCTGCTGATGACCGTGACCGAACGCGCGAGGCGACGCATCGCGAGCAGCATGTCGGTGCGCAGCGGATGGGGGGTGAGATCGCTCATGATCGGACTCCGTCAGGTTCTGTCGTGGATGGTCGGGCGGACCGCCCGCCGGCGTCGGCCGCACAGGCGGCCAGGTGATCGGCGGCGAGATACCCGAAGGTCATCGCCGGACCGAGCGTCGAGCCCGCGCCGGGGTAGCTCGCGCCCATCATCGATGCGCTGGTGTTGCCGATCGCATAGAGGCCGTCGATCGGTTCGCCGTCGGCGCGCAGCACGCGGGCGTGCGCGTCGGTGACGAGCCCGCCCTTCGTGCCGATGTCGCCGGCGTCGATCCGCACCGCATAGAACGGCGGCTGGTCGACCGGCCCCAGGCACGGGTTCGGCTGGTTCCGCGGGTCGCCGTAATACGTGTCGAACGCGTTGTCGCCCTTGCCGAACGCTTCGTCGACACCGGTGATCGCGTAGCGCGCCATGTCGCGCAGCGTGGCGTGCAACCCCGCCGCGTCGACGCCGATCCGCGCGGCCAGCGCGTCGATCGTGTCGGCCTTCACGAGCACGTCGCGAAACGCATCCGGGACCCTCGAATCGGGCATCATCGACGCCGGCATGATCGGCCCGCACGGATACTTGCGGCGAAAGCGCGCGTCGAACACCATCCATGCCGGCACGCTCGCGCCGGTGCGCGCATGATCGCGATACATCGCGGGCACGAATTCGGAATACGGCGCGGCCTCGTTGACGAAGCGCCGGCCGAGGCCGTTGACGATCACGCAGCCCGGCAGGTTGCGTTCGACGAACAGCGCGCGCTGCTTCTCCTCGCCCGCGACGCCGACGGTCGGCGCACCCCACACGTGCTCCATCAGCGCCAGCGCGCCGCCGAGCCGGTGACCTTCCGCAATCGCATCGCCCGTGTTGGACGGCGGCGTCGCGCTCCACTGCGTCCGGGTCGGCTGCGGCAGGTAACGTTCGCGCATCGGCTGGTTGCGCTCGAAACCGCCCGCGCCGAGGATCACGCCGCGCCGCGCGGCGATCGTCACCGGCTGTCCGAAGCGCTGCACGCGTACGCCCGTCACGCGGCCGTCCACCTCGAGCAGGTCGCGCATCGGCGTCTCGAGCCACACGGGCACGTGACGGTCGAGCAGTGCGCGACGCAGCCCGCCGATCAGCGCATTGCCGAGCGTCAGGCGCCGGTCGCGCCGCGTGCGGCGGCGCATGCCGACATCGAGCCAGTAGCGGCCGAACTGCGCGATCGCGAGCCGCATGAAACCGGGGCCGCGCGAGAACAGCGTATGCGCTTCCTTCGACGTCACCGCGACGCGCCCGCCGATCAGCGTGCCGGGCGACGGCGGCCGCAGCCGCTCGAACTCGTCGCCGAGCAGCCCGCCGTCGAATGGCAGCGGATCGAGCGCGCGATACCCCGGCATCGCGCCCGGCAGCTTCTGGAAATAGTCCGCGTACATCGGCAGCGCCTGATAGCGCACGGGCGTCTTCGATTCCAGATAGCGCAGCATCTCCGGCGCGCGGTCGAGATACGCATCGAGCTTGTCGGGCGTCGAGGCGCCGGCCGTACACGCGTCGAGATAGCGGCGCGCGGCGTCGCGCGAGTCGGTCGCGCCGAGTTCGGCGATATGGTGATTGCACGGCACCCAGATGCCGCCGCCCGATACCGCCGACGTGCCGCCGTACCGCGCCGTCTTCTCGATCACCACGACGGACAGCCCGTGGTCGGCCGCGCGGCACGCGGCGAGCAGCGCACCCGCGCCCGAGCCGACGACCACCACGTCGAACGCGTATTGCCGTGCTTGCGTGTCGTTCATCCTGGCCCCGTCAGATGAAGAAGTCGGTGTTCTCGCGGCCGAGCATCACCGCGCCGAGGTTCTGGCCGAAGCGGTCCACGTTGTTCGCGTAGTGCGCGCGGGCCGCATGCAGGTCGAGGAAGCGGCGCACCAGCGGATTGCGGTGATAGATGCCGTTGCCGCCCGCATAGCGCAGCAGCGCGTTCGCGGCCTGCGCGCAGCGTTCGGCGACCTGCGCGGACTGGTAGCGGAAATGCACGCGGCGCTCGATCGACACCGCCGGGCCGCCGGTCACCGACGCCATCAGTTCCGCGAAATTGCGCTGGAGCAGCACCTTCATCTCGTCGATCGCCACCGCCGCGTTCGCGCATGCGTGCTGCGCGCCCGGATCGTCGGTCGTCTTCGCGCCGCTGTTGGCGGACACGCGCGTCGCCGCATAGCCGGTGAAATCGTCGAGCGCACCCTGCAGCGCGCCGATGCACGACGTGCACACCGCACGCACGAAAATCTGCGCGAACGGCAGCTTGAACAGCGGCGCGTCGTTGACCGCCAGCCCGGGGCTCGTGCCCATCATCCCGTCGATCGCCTTGTGCGTGCGGTACGCAGGCACGAACGCGTCGTCGACGACGATGTCGTGGCTGCCCGTCGCGCGCAGGCCGAGCACGTCCCAGTCCTGCTCGATCCGGTAGTCGGCTTTCGGCAGCAGGAAGGTGCGGTATTCGGGCGGCTGGCCGGCCTCGGCCGGCGGCACCAGCGCGCCGAGGAACACCCATTCGCACAGTTCGCTGCCGCTCGAGAACTTCCAGTGGCCCGACAGCCGGAAGCCGCTGTCCACCGGCGTCACGCGGCCGACCGGCATGTAGGTCGACGCGATCAGCGTCGCCGGATCGTTGCCCCACACGTCCTGCTGCGCGCGTTCGTCGAACAGCGCGAGCTGCCAGTTGTGCACGCCGACGACGCCGTACACCCACGCGGTCGACATGCAGCCGCGCGCGAGCGCCATCTGGATCTCGAAGAAGGTCTGCGGATCGAGCTCGTAGCCGCCGTAACGCTTCGGCTGCAGCACCTTGAAGAAGCCGGCGGCCTGCATGTCGGCGATCGTCTCGGCCGGGATGCGGCCCTGCGCTTGCGCGTGCGCGGCGCGGCCGGCCAGCGTCGGCGCCAGCGCCTCGGCCCGGGCGATCAGCGTGGCGGCCAATGCGTTCGAATCGTTGTCGCGATGCACGAATGTCTCCTGTGGAACGGGGGCGGCGCCGCGGCGCCCGCCCCGCTCCCGTTCAAAGTTGTTCGGCGCGGCCTGGCCGCGGGCGATGCTCGCCACCACCGATGGTCGGCTTCGCGCGAGCGCGCCGCATCGTCCGACCGGACGACGGGCGCGGCCCGGTGCATCACGCGCAGGCCCGTTCCTTCTCGCGATTGAAGAACGGGATCACGTGCTCGCCGATATTGCGGATCGTCTCCATCTGCGCTTCGTGCGGCACCGTACCCATCTGGCACAGGAACAGCACTTCGTCGACACCGGCTGCCTGCAGGCGGCCGACATAGCCGATGCAGTCGTCCACCGTGCCGTACGCGTGGTTCGGGTTCATCATCGCGAGCGCCGGGTCGGCGAAGTTCACGACGACTTCCTCCGACGCGAAGCGCGAGCGGATCACCATCTCGCCGGTGTCGGCCTGCACGAGGTCGTCGCCCCACTTCGCCGGGTCCGGCCGCTCGCCGCCCGTGTACCAGTACGCGAGCGATTCCATGAAGTAGCGCTGGCCGCGGATGCCGATCTTGCGGGCCGCCTGGCCGTCCGCCATCACGACCGTCGGGCACAGCGCGGCGAGGTGCTGCGTCGGGCGGAAGCCGACCTGGTCTTCCGGCTTGCGGTTCGCCCATGCGTCGCGGTACACCGCGTTCTTCTTCGCGACTTCGTCGGGGCCGCCGAAGCCAAGCACCAGCGCGCCCATCCCGCGCTGGCCGGCGCGCAGCAGCGCGTCGGTGTTGGTGCATGCGAGGTACATCGGCGGGTGCGGGTCCTGGAACGGCTTCGGGTGGATCGGGCGCTTCGGAATCTTGATGTACTGGCCGTCGTGCTCGATCTCGTCCTGCACGAACATCTTCGGCACGAGGTACATCGATTCGTCGATCATCGGCTGCAGCGCGTCGAGGTCGTAGCCGAACGCGCCGGCTTCCTGCTGGCTGCCGCCCTTGCCGACGCCGAAATGCACGCGGCCACCCGACAGGATGTCGAGCAGCGCGACCCGCTCGGCCACCTTGATCGGGTGATTCATCGCCGGCGGCAGGCACACGACGCCGTGGCCGAGGCCGATGCGCGTCGTGCGGCCGGCCAGGTACGCGAGGAAGGTTTCCGGCGCGCTCATGTGCGCATAGTTGGTCAGCGACGTGTGTTCCACGCACCAGATCGTGTCGAAACCGACCTGCTCGGCGAGCAGCGCCTGTTCGACCGTTTCCTTGAACACCCGGTGGTCGCCCTCGCGCGACGCGTCGGTGGTCTGGGCTTCGTAGATGAGGGAAAACTTCATTGCGTGCGTCTCCATGTCTGTTGGACGAATCGGGGTCGCGCAGGCCGCCCGCACGATACGGACGAATAGCGACGGTCCACGAATGGGAGTGTCGGCGCGCCGGCTGGCGCGGGCATCATCTGTTCGGAGTAGCCGGACGCCCGCGGCGACAGAGGGGTTTCACGGTCATCCGATCGGACTGCGTGAGCGCGCGAGCGGCGCGCTAGCATCGGACGACGGCGCACTGCACGCCGCCCACATCAAGACAAGGGAGAACCGGGATGAAGGTATCGATGCTGCTGTATCCGGTCGACGACATCGACACGGCGTTGCCGCTGTTCGTCGACGGGCTCGGCCTGAACGTGAAGTTTCGCGACGGCGACCGTTATTGCGCGCTCGACGGCGGCCCGCTGACGATCGCGCTGGTCGCGGGCGACGAGCAGATCGTCGAGCGCGCGGCGCTCACGCTGCGCGTCGACGAGGACGACGACCTGTATGCGGCGATGGCGCGGGTCGTGAAGGCCGGCGCATCGGTGCGCGTGCCCGTGCAGGCCGGACCGCACGAATACCGCGCGGTGCTGGAGGACAGGAACGGCGCGTTGCTGGTGATTTCGCAGAAACGGTCGGCATGACGATGCGCGGCGCGGCCGCCGGATGCGCGCGCCGGATGCCGCGCGGGCGTAGCCGGCGTCACGCGTCCGCGCCCGACGCGCGCAGATCGCTGGTTTCCAGCAGCTCGAGCAACGTGCCGGCCGGCTGGCTGAGCCGCTTCGCGGCCAGCGCGATGAATTCGACGTCGGGCAGCGCGGGCAGCCCGTCGCCGTTCACGGGCGGCGCCAGGCCGCGCGCGGACAGGTACTGCGACGTCGCGGTCAGCCCGAGCCCCGCGCGCGCGGCCGCGATGCAGCCCGGCTGGCTGCTGCTCGAACACACGACTTCCCAGCCGATGCCCTTTTCCGCGAGCGCGTTCAGCACCACCGCGCGCGTGACGCTCGGCTCGGCCACCAGCACGAGCGGCAGCGGGCGCTCCAGATCGACGACGGTGCCCGGCCGCGCGACCCATTCGAGCCGCGCGCGCAGCAGCGGCGTGCCGCGCCGTTCGCCGAGCCGCCGCTTGCCGATCATCAGGTCGAGCGCGCCCGCGTCCATCAGTGCGTAGAGCCGGCTCGTCATGCCGGTGGTGATTTCCAGCGCGACATCGGGATGCGCGGCGCGGAACCCGGCCAGCACCTCCGGCAGCGCGACGAGCGCGAGATCGTCCGACGCGCCGAGCCGCACGCGCCCCTGCAGCCGCGGCTTGCGAAATTGCGATTCGGCGCGGTTCAGCGCCTGCAGGATCACGTTCGCGTGCACGAGCAGCGCCTCGCCGTCGGCCGTCATCGCGATCGAATGGGTATCGCGCACGAACAGCCGGCGGCCGACGCTCTCTTCGAGGCGACGGATGTGTTCGCTGACGCTCGACTGGTTGAGCCCGAGCTGCCGGCCCGCTTCGGTGAAGCTGCGGCAGTTCGTGACGGTCGCGAACGTCTTGAGCCAGACGGGATTGAGCATCCCGCATTGTCATCGTCATTTCCGATGACAGTCAATGCCTTGAGGCGGCTTCCCGATGACCAGCGGAATCGGTACCATCGAGCGCTCGACGTCCGGCACGCGCCGCGCGACCGCGCAGCGGCGCCGCCCGCCGGACTTTCGCCCACCGATTTCGCCATGTCCCGGGAACCCACACACTCCGCGCTGCTCTGGATCGTCGCCGCTGCGTTCTTCATGCAGTCGCTCGACACGACGATCGTCAACACCGCGCTGCCGTCGATCGCCCAAAGCCTGCAGGCGTCGCCGCTCGCGATGTAGCCCGTCGTGGTCGTCTACACGCTGACGATGGCGATGCTCACGCCGGCGTCCGGCTGGCTCGCCGACCGGTTCGGCACGCGCCGCGTGTTCTCGGTCGCGATCCTCGTGTTCGTGCTCGCGTCGATCGGCTGCGCGGCGTCGCATACGCTCGGCCAGTTGGTCGTCGCGCGCGCCGTGCAGGGCATCGGCGGCTCGATGCTGCTGCCGATCGGGCGGCTTGCCGTGCTGCGTCGCGTGCCGGGCGAACAGTACGTCGCGGCGATCGCGTTCGTGTCGATCGCCGGCCAGCTCGGCCCGATCGTCGGGCCGACGCTCGGCGGCTGGCTCACGCAGGCGATTTCGTGGCACTGGGTGTTCATCGTCAACGTGCCGGTCGGCGTGGTCGGCTTCATCGCCGTGCAGCGCTACCTGCCGCACGACCAGGCGACGCAGCCGCCGCCGTTCGACTTCGTCGGCTGCGCGCTGCTGTCGGCCGCGATGATCGCGCTGTCGCTCGCGATCGACCCGCCGATGTCCGCGCACCGCGCCGCGTGGGCGGCCGCGCTCGCGGTGCTCGGGCTGGCAAGCGCGCTCGCGTACCTGCCGCACGCACGGCGACGCGCGCAGCCGCTGTTCCGGCTCGGGCTGTTCCGCGAGCCGAACTTCGGGTCCGGGCTGCTCGGCAACCTGCTGTGCCGGATCGGCACGAGTTCGGTGCCGTTCATGCTGCCGCTGTTGATGCAGGTGCAGCTCGGCTATACGCCGCTGCAGTCGGGGCTGATGATGCTGCCGGCCGCGATCGCGGGCGTCGTCGCGAAACGGTGGATCGCGCCGCTCGTGAAGCGCTTCGGCTATGCGACGTTTCTGGTCGTGAATACGGGGATCGTCGGCTGCGCGATCGCGGGGTTCGCGCTGGTGTCGGCGCGGCCCGCGCCGGTGCTGGAAGGCGTGCTGCTGATCGTGTTCGGCGCGGCGAATTCGATGCAGTTCGCGGCGATGAACGGCGTGACGCTCAAGGGGCTGTCGCATGCCGACGCCGGCAGCGGCAACAGCCTGTTCACGATGATGCAGATGCTCGCGATGGGTCTGGGCGTCTCGATCGGCGGCGGGCTCGTCAACCTGTTCGCCGCCTATCGCGGCTCGATGGCGCACGGGTTCATGCTGTCGTTCGCGTGCATGGGCGCCGTGACGCTGCTGTCGTCCGTCGTGTTCCGGCGGATCGATACGGCCGCGCCGTCGGCCCATGCGGCGGCGCGCCCTTCCGCGTGATCGCGGCCGTCAGTTCACCGGGCGGCGCTCGACGACGCGCTTGAGCACCCAGCGGATCGACGAACCGTCGGCCGGCGGCTGCGCGACGCGATATTCGTCGACTTCGAGCGTGTACAGGTAGCCGGGCTGGTACGCAAAGCCTTCGATACCCGCGTACCACAGGCTCCACGGCTCGCCCGGGCTGCCGCGCACCTGCAGGCACTCCATCGGCGCGACGCCCGTGCAGCGCGCGGACTGCGGCGCGACGTAGACGGTCCGGGTCACGGGCTTGCCGTCGGCCGGGCGGGCCGCGGCCGGCGCGGTGGCCGCCATATCGGTCTGGCATCCGGCGAGGAGCGTGCTGCCGGCAAGGATGGCCGCGCCAAGCAGCGTTCGGGAGGGGCGAATCATCTGATGTTCCTCTGGGAGCGTTGGAGGGCCGATTAGACGAGCCGCGCGGCGCGAAAGTTCACAAATACCTTACAAAACCGGTTCGACCACCCTCATTTATGGGATGTCGCGCGCGCGCCGATACGTTACCGTGTTCCGGTTCCGCTCTGCGCAGCCGCCGGCGGTCCGCACGTGCACGCCGAGCGCATCGCGACCCGGCGGCCGCAACAGGAGACAACCCGAATGACCACGGCGACCGCGGCCCTGCCGCCGCATCTTGCCCAGTCGAAACTGACGCTCGAGCAGTTCGACGCCTTGCTCACGAAGATCTACGAAGGCCCGCTCGAGGACGTCCCGTGGGGCGGCGCGCTCGAACAGATCCGCGTGCACCTGCACGCGAACTACGCGACGATGATCCTGCGCTGGCCCGCCAGCGGCCATGCGGGGCTGATGATCAATGCGTCGGAAAACAGCGCGCCGCTGCCGGGCGTCGCGTCGTACAACAGCTACTACTACGCGCTCGACCCGTTCGTGAACCTGCCGACCGATCGCGTCGTCACGGTCGACGAGTTGCTCGGCGCCGGCGTCTGGCGCAACAGCGCGATGTATGCCGAATTCCTGAAGCCGCTCGACGTCGGCCATCTGATGGGCGCCGACCTGCGCACGCAGGACGGCGTCGAGTGCCGCTTTCGCGTGTGCCGTTCGCATCGCGACCACGCGTTCTCGGCGACCGACAGGGCCGTGTGCAACGCGCTGCTGCCGCACCTGAAGCGCGCGGTGCGGCTGCACGCGAAGTTCGGGATGGTCGAATCCGAGCGCACGCTGTATGCGAGCACGATCGACCGCATGCTCGTCGGCACCGCGATCCTCGACGAGCGCGGCGCGATCATGAAGACCAATTCCGTCGCCGACGAGATCTTCGCCGAATGCGACGGCCTGCGCGTGCGCGGCGGCGCGCTCGAAGCGTCGTATCCGCTGGAGGACCGCAAGCTGCAGAAGCTGATCCGCCAGGTGCTCGCGGAACGCACGGGCAGCACGCCGTCGGTCGCGCACGCGATCGCGGTGCCGCGCCCGTCCGGCAAGCCGCGGCTCGGCGTGCTGATCCGCGCGGTGCCGCTCAGCGAGTGGTCGGAGGACAATCCGCGCCGGCCGGCGTGCGCGGTCTTCATCCGCGATGCCGAGCGCAAGTCGCAGGCGTCGCACGAGATCGTGCGCAAGCTGTTCGACCTGACGCCGGCCGAGACCGCGCTGGCGCTCGCGCTCGTCAACGGACAGACGCTCGAGGAAGCGGCCGACGAGCTGGCGATCAGCAAGAACACCGCGCGCTCGCATCTGCGTGCGATCTTTTCGAAGACCGGTGTCACGCGGCAGGCGACGCTGGTGCGGCTGTTGTTGAACAGCGTGCTGTCGCTGGGGTGAAGCGTTCGCCGCAATGCCGCCACCGCCGAATCCGCCTAGTCCGTTTCAACGTCGAAGCATCGGCGCAGCCCGCCTAACCTGTCCGTCCGACCCGCGCTTCAGGAGACAGGAATGGAACGCTTCGCAGGACAAGTCGCCGTCGTGACCGGCGCGGCGACCGGCATCGGACGCCAGGCCGCGCTGTGCTTCGCCGAAGCCGGCGCGCAGGTCGCGCTGCTGGACACCGCCGTGGCGGCCGCGGAAGACACCGCGCACGAGATCGAGCGCCTCGGCGCGAAGGCGATCGTGCTGCGCACCGACGTGTCGCACGACGCCGACGTGCGCCATGCGATCGACATGACGGTCGACACCTTCGGCCGCCTCGACCTCGCGTTCAACAACGCGGGCATCGCGCCGCGCGGCGCACCGGCCGCCGAATTCGACGAGGACGAATGGGACCGCACGATCGCGGTCAACCTGAAAGGCGTGTGGCTGTGCATCCGGCACGAATGCCGGCACATGCTGCAATCGGGCGGCGGCGCGATCGTCAACACGTCGTCGATCATGGGGCTCGTCAGCGGCCCCGGGCTCGCCGCGTATTCGGCGTCGAAAAGCGGTGTCGTCGGCCTCACGAAAGCGGTGGCGATCGACTATGCGAGCCGCGGCATTCGCGTGAACGCCGTGTGCCCCGGCGGCATCGCGAACACGGCGATCACCGACCGGCCGGACAACCGCGCCGACATGGCGCGGCTGATGCAGGCCACGCCGATGACACGGCTCGGCGAGCCGCGCGACGTCGCGGAAACGGTGATGTGGCTGTGCTCGCCCGCCGCACGCTTCGTGACCGGCCAGGCGATCGCCGTCGACGGCGGCTTCACCGTGTGGTGATCGTGTACCATCGGCGCTTCCCGATACGCTTTGGCGCGCTGCCTTCGTCCGCCCGGCCACGCCCGCGCGGTTCGCGCAGCGCGTTTCCTTCGCATGACCTCATCCGCTTCGTCCGACGACACCGCGCTGCGCCCGCTGCCGATCGATACGCTGGCCGTGCCGGCCGCGCTCGACGGACGCACGGGCACCAACCGCTCGGGCAGCGCGCACCCGCAGATCGCCGCGACCCATGACCTCGACGCCGTGCGCGCCTGGCTCGCGCGCTTCGTCGATACGCCGGCCACGTTCCAGAACTACCGCAAGGAAGCCGAGCGCCTGCTGCTGTGGGCCGTGATCGCGTGCGGCAAGCCGCTGTCGTCGCTCACGCACGAGGATCTCGTCGTGTACCGGCAATTCCTGCTCGCGCCCGCGCCGGCCGAGCTGTGGTGCGCGAACGGCGGCCGCAAGCATCCGCGCGACGATCCGCGCTGGCGGCCGTTTTACGGGCCGCTGTCGGCAGCCAGCCAGCGGCAGGCGCTGGTGATCCTGAACGTGATGTTCTCGTGGCTCGTGCAGGCCGGCTATCTGGCCGGCAATCCGCTCGCGTTGTCGCGGCAGCGGCAACGCCGGCCCGCGCCGCGCGTCACGCGCCATCTCGGGCAGCCGCTGTGGCAAGCGGTGAAGGATGCGATCGCCGCGATGCCGCGCGACGATGCGCGCGCCCGCTTCCATGCGGATCGCGCGCGCTGGCTGTTCACGTTGCTGTATCTCGGCGGGCTGCGCATCACCGAAGCGGCCGATACGACGATGGGCCGGTTCTTCTGCCGCCGCGATGCGGACGGGCACGAACGCTGGTGGCTCGACGTGACGGGCAAAGGCGGCCGGCAGCGGCTCGTGCCGGCCACCGACGAGATGATGACCGAGCTGGCGCGCTACCGGCGTGCGCACGGCCTGCCCGCGCTGCCGGTCGACGGCGAGCCGACGCCGCTCGTGCTGCCGGTCGGCCAGGCGCGCAAGCCGCTCACGCGTGCGGCGCTGCACCGGATCGTGAAGCAGGTGTTCCGGCACGCGGCCGACCGGCTGCGCGCGAACGGCGAAGCCGGCGAGCAAGCGGCGCGCGTGCTCGAACAGGCGTCCGCGCACTGGCTGCGTCACAGCGCGGGCTCGCACATGGCCGACGGCCGCGTCGATCTGCGGCTCGTGCGCGACAACCTCGGCCATGTGTCGCTCACGACGACGAGCCAGTATCTTCACGCGGACGACGACTGGCGCCATCGCGAGACGCAAGCGAAGCACCGGATCGGGTGGGACTAGACTGCGTTCCGCCGCTCGACGGACGAGGTCGATCCCGCCGAGATCCGCCGGAGCAAGCGGCACTTCGCATCGCCGCTTGCTCCGGCGCGTCGATCCCGCCGCGTGACACGTCGACACGCTTGCCGTGTCAGTACACCGCCACCCAGTGCCCGGGCACCCACGCCCAGTGATTGCCGGCCCACCGGTAATGCCCCCTGGCCCAGCGATAGCCGGGTGCGGGCGGCGGCGGCGCCACCTCGGCGACGGGCGCGGGCTGCGGCGGCCGCACGGGCTCGACCACGCACGCGGACATCAGCACGGCGCTCGCGCTCACCAGCATGGCGAGCGAAACAGACCGGATCTTCATTGTCGATGCTCCCTGTTGTGTCATCGGTTGTCGGCCGATCGCGGCGACACGACGCGTCACGCGGCTGCGCGAATCAGGCCGCTCATCGGCCGTGCCGCACCGCTTTCCGCGAACAGCGCGGATGCGGTGCGGCGCGGGTCGAGCCGCAGGCTGTCGGCGGCGGCGCCCGCGATCAGCGCATCGAGCGACGCAGTCGGCTTCAGGTCGCGCCCTTCGTACAGGTCGCCCGGCCGTAGCCCCGGCCAGTCGGCGATCACGCGGCCGCCTGCCACCGCGCCGCCCGCGAGCATCGCGACCGACGCCTGCCCGTGATCGGTGCCGCCCGTGCCGTTCACCGCGGCCGTGCGGCCGAACTCGGTCGCGACCAGCACCGTGGTCTGCTGCCACGCGGGCCCGAGGCCGTCGCGCAGCGCGGCGAGCATCGTGTCGAGCGCCTTCAACTGATTCGCGAGCCGCGCGTTCTGCGCGCTATGGGTATCCCAGCCGCCCGTCTCGATCATCGCGATCCGCGGGCCGTCGTCGCGCGCGAGAAACGTCGCGGCGAGCTTGCCGACGCCGGCCGGGTCCTGTCGCGCATGCGCGTCGCCGGCGAGGCCGCGTGCTTCCATCGCGGATTGCCACAACGGGCCGAGCTGCGCGTCGGCTTCGTAGAGCGCCGACACGCGCGTGAGCAGATCGTCCGGCGCGGCCGGCAAACCGGACGGCGCATACGACGCGGCCTGCACCGCGCCGCGCAGCGCGAGCGGTACGGTCGGCGCGAACGCGATTGCGTTGTCGCGCGTCGCCGGCAGCAGCGCGGCGAGCCGGTTCAGCCAGCCGTCCTTGACCTGGTACGGCGCCCGGCCGCCCGTTTCGAGCACGTTCTGGCCGTCGAAATGCGAGCGGTCGCGATACGGCGACGCGATCGCATGGACGAACAGCGCCTGACCGTCGCGGTACATCTGCGCGGTTTGCGCGAGCGACGGATGCAGCGCGAACGTGCCGTCGAGCCGCGTCGCGGCCGTCGTGTCGATCGCGAGCGGGCCGCGCAGCGACGCATACGCGGGCTCCGCATACGGGACGACGATGTTCAGGCCGTCGGCCGCGCCGCGCTGGATCACGAACACGAAGCGCCGGTCGGTCTCGACATTCGCGAACACGAGCCGCGGCGCGACGAGCATCGCGCCCGCGCCGGCCGCGGCCACACTGAGGAATCGTCGGCGGGACAGTGCCATGGTCATCTCCGTTGGAAATCGGGCGAAACGAGCAGCAGTGCGAGCGACGTCGTCGCGCTTTCGGCGCGCGCGAGCGCGGTCGCGGTCGGCGCGCTCAGCGAACCGGCGAGCAGCGTGTTGCCGAGCGTGCGCGGATCGAGCCGGTCGCCCGTGCGTGCGGCCAGACGCTGCGCGATCTCGACGCGGCGCACCAGCGCATCGGGCGCGGCCCAGCTCGCGGCGACGTCGTCGTAGCCGGCCGGTGAACCCGGCCGCCACACCGGCTGGCCGAGCTGGGCGAGCAGCGGCGCGGCCTTGAGATCGCCGGTGTCGCGCCAGCCGAGCCCGCGCAGCGACGACACGGCCCACTCCCACGGCGTCTTGAACTTGCGGTTGACCGGCGACCACGCGTCGGGCGCGTCGACGAGCGCGCGATAGACGGTCGGCAGGTCGCCGCCGCTCGCATCGAAGGCGCGCGCGAGCCGCTCGGTCAGCGCGGGCGGCGGATTGTCGGCGACGACATGACGGGCGAGCTGGAACGCGATGTGTCGGCCGGTCGCCGACGATCGCGCGAGGTCGCGCAGGATCGCGCGCGCCTGCGCTTCACCCGGTTGATCGTAGGTGCGGCCCATCACCGTGCGCGTGCCGGGTTCGTGCAGATTCGGCCGGAACACGAATGCGCCCGGCGCCGCATCGCCCGGTTGCGCCCCGCGCCCGCCGGCGATGCTCCAGCCGGTCAGTGCGCGGGCGAATTCCGTCACGTCGGCCTGCGTGTAACCGGTGCGCACGCCGAGCGTGTGCAGCTCCATGATTTCGCGTGCGAGGTTCTCGTTGAGCCCGCGCTTCGCGGACGGATCGCGTGCCTGCGCACGCAGTGCGGCCGGGCTGTCGGGACCGACCGAGCGCGCCTGGTCGAGGAACACCTGCATCGCGGGATGCTGCTCGACGGCGACGAGCATGTCCTCGAAACGGCCGAGCACGTGCGGACGGATCGCGTCGCGTTCGAATGCGCCCGCGTACGCGGCCACCTGCCCCTTGTCGACCGACACCGCGAAATGATTCGCCCAGAAATGCACGAGACGCTCGACGAACGGCGTGGACGTGTTCAGCGCGCTGTTCATGCGCGCGGCGACGGCGCCGCGATACGCGTCGTAGCCGTCGCGGCGGATCGATTGCGCGGTGGCACGCTTCGCGGCCGCGTCGTCGCCCGTCGTCGCGTTGCGGGTGTTCGCGAAGCGCGTGGCGAGCGTGACCGCGTCCGGCTCGCCGGCCCATGCGGCGGGTCGCGCATCGTAGCGGTCGAACTGGGCGAGCAATGCGGCCTTCGGGTCGGCGGGCGGGGCTTCGTCGGCGCGCGCGCCGAGACCGAAGCGGTTCAGCGCGATCGCGGCCGGCGTGGCGTCGTTCGGGTGGTCCATGACGGGCTCTCTTGCGGTGCGTATTCACGTTCAACGCAAGCACGCCGGGAAATCCGTCGCGGGGCGGGAAAATATTTTTTGCTGTGGAAGCGCCGGGCGGAAATCGCGCAACACGGCGGCGTGGATCGTCAGCGGACAACGACCGCGCGATTCGCCGGAACCGGCGCACGCATGACGCACGAGCGGCGCGCAGATCGCGCGCCGCCCACGCGCGGCTTACTCGCTCGTCGACGCGTCCGGTTTCTTCTGCAGCCTCGGCGGCAAACGCCAGTTGCCGCTGTGCTGCAACCCGTCGACGAACTTCGCGCGCTCGTCGGGCGTCAGCGTCGCCGCGAAATCGACGACGCTGCGCTCGACCTGCGCACGCATCGCGGTGTCGGCCGCGCGCGTGCGGTCGAGCGCCGCATCGATCGCCGCGCGATCGAGTTGCGGCGCGGCGAGCAGGTCCAGCACGGTGATCCGGCCGTCGCGCCCTTCGCGCGCGAAATCGCGACCGCTCTTGCGAGCCGCCTTCAGCGCCGCGGCGAACTCGCGCTGCCGCGCATCGGGCAAGCCGTCCGCCGCGAAACGCAACGCGGTGCGCGATGCGGGCGTGCCCGCCGCGTGCCCGTCGCGGTGAGTCGAGAACCATTGATACGCGCCGCCGCCGATCGCGCCGAGCATGAACACGTTCAGCACGACCGAGCCGACGAGGGTGAATTTCCAGCCGCGTTCGGTCATTCGTCACTCCCGTCCACGCTCGGACCGCCAAACGTCGTCGTCAGATAGCCCGGCTCGTGCTGCGCCGGCGACGCGCTGCCGAGCATCAGCATCGACACGGCCACCGCCCCCGCGAGCGCGCCGGCCAGGCCGACGCCCGCGAACGCCGCGCCCGACCACCATACGGCGCCGCGCCGGCGGGCGCGCTGCGGCGCGGGCGCCGTCGCGACGATGCGCTCGACGAGCGCCGGCGCCGGAGGCGCGACCGTGTCGTACGCGAGCCACGCATCGAGGTCGGCCGCATCGTCGAGCGCCAGCAGCGCTTCGCGCGGGTTCGCGTGCGCCCACGCCTCGGCGGCCGCGCGCTCGCCGGCCGGCCAGCGCCGCGCGTCCGAGCCGTACGCGGCGACGATGGTACGAAATCGTTCGGGTGTCATCGCTTGTCCTCGCTAGGTGGGTCGCCGGCCAGTTGCGCGCGCAGGTTGCGCCGCGCACGGGCGAGCAGGCTTTCCAGCGCATCGACGGTGATGCCCATCAGGTTGGCCGCTTCCACGTTCGACATGTCCTGATAGTACTGGAGCACCAGCGCTTCCCGCTGCCTCGGCGGCAACGCGGCCAGCGCCTGCCGCACGCGCGCATCGCGCGAACGCAGTTCCGCATGCGCGGCCGGCTCCGGTTGCGTGTCGGGCACGTCGGGCAGCGTATCGACGGGCGCCTCGCGCCGGCCGCGCAACCGGTCGTAGCACAGGTTCAGCACGACGCGATGCAGCCACGTGTCGAAGCGGGCTTCGCCTTCGCGCCAGCGCGGCGCCTGGTTCCAGATTCGCAAGAACGTCTCCTGTGCGACGTCCTCGGCTTCGCTCCGGTCGCCGAGCATGCGCGTCGCCAACGCGAGCAGCCGCGGCAGCTTGCGCGCGACGAGCACGCGCACCGCCGACGCATCGCGCGCACCGACGCGTGCGACGAGTTCCGCGTCCGGATCGCGGTCGCCGCGATCGCTCAACGCCGCCTGCTCCGTCGCGCGGCGCGTGCGCGCCGCACTGTCACGGCGGCGGGACCCGCCGCCCGGCTGAAGCTCATCGTCGTGCTCTCCTTGCATGCGTCGGGCCATCGCCGGACGGCGCCACGCCGACGGTGCGTCGACGCCGCGCGCGTCGCGCCCGGCATCGCACACGGTGCCGGCCGAGCCGGGTTCATCGACATCCGGTTCGCGCCGCATGTCGATCCTCGCAGCCCGCCACGCGAGCGTGGGCCGGCGCGCTCAATATACGACGACCGGCGCGGGCCGGTAATACACCGGACGGGCCGGCACCACGACGCAGCCGGCCAGCGCGATCGCCGCGGCCGCCAGTATCACGATGATTCGAAAAGGCATCGCTTCGACTCATGATGTTGCGTGAAATATCCGCTGCGCCAGCATCGCGTGCCGCGCGGCGGCCTGCACGTCAGGCCCAGTGGCCCGGCACCCAGCGCCAGGCCGGGCCGCGCGCGGCCCAGTGTCCGGGCACCCAGTGGTAACCGACCCGCACCACTTGCCAGTGGCCCGGAATCCACACGTAGCGGCCCTGCCGCCAGTGCCAGTGGCCCTGATCCCATACGTAACCGGCACGCGGCGCCGGCATGACTTCGACGCGCGGCGGCGGCGGCGCGTAAGGCGCGACGATGACGGCCTGCGCGAATACGGCGGACGTCGCGAGCGCAGCCAGGCATCCGACGGCCAATCGCAATGGAACGGAAAGTTTCATGAAAGACTCCGAAATAACGGGCATCGACCGGAAGCGGTCGTTCATGCGTTAAACGGAGCGGACGGGAGAAATCCGTCGCGGTATCGGCAAATAAATTTCGGAGAAAGTGAACGGGCGCGGGAGCGGACCGGCAGCCACGACGCGCGCCTCTGCACATCGGCGGCCGCAGGCGCAGGGTTGCGGCACTGTCACAACGCGGCAAAACTGCCCTTCGACAATGCACGCGACCGGGATCCCGCTCGTTTCCGGCCCACGCCCCGGCCGTGCGCGCGCATGGCCGCGCGGTTCCGCGTCTCGCGCCCCATCAACGAAAAACACCGACCATGTCGAACCAGGACACTCTCCCTGACCAGCCGAACGAGCCGGCCGCCTCCGTGTCGCGTCGCGGCTTCCTGAAACTCGCCGGCGTCTCCGGCCTCGCCACCGCCGCCGGCGGGCTCGCGGCGGCCCGCGCCGCCGCGTCGAACCCGGACGGCACGCCCGAGCAGGTTCACCTGACGTGGGGCAACGACCCGACGTCCGAAGTCGTGATCTCGTGGGCGTCGCTCGCACCGGCCGTCAATCCGCGCGCGCGCATCGTCGCCGACGGCGAGCCGGCGCGCACCGTGCACGGCGTCCAGCGCCTGTACACCGACGGCCTGAACGGCGAGACCGTGTTCGCGTACCACGCGCGCGTGCACGGGCTGAAGCCGGATACGCGCTACCGCTACGAGATCACGGCGGACAACGACGGCAATGCGGCACAGCCGTTCTCCGCGCACTTTTCGACCGCGCCGCGCGGCCGGGCGCCGTTCCGTTTCACGAGCTACGGCGATCTCGCGACGCCCAACGGCGCGTGGGTGCTGTCGTCGCCGCAAAGCCGCTTCGCGGTGCAGGCCGTCGAGCAGTTCCAGCCGCTGTTCCACCTGCTGAACGGCGACCTCTGCTACGCGAACCTGAACCCCGCGCACCAGCCCGAGGTGTGGCGCGATTTCGGCAACAACAACCAGACGTCGGCCGCGAATCGCCCGTGGATGCCATGCCCCGGCAATCACGAGATCGAGTTCAACAACGGTCCGCAGGGGCTCGACTCGTATCTCGCCCGCTATACGCTGCCGGAGAACGGCACGCATTTCCCCGGCCGCTGGTATAGCTTCCGTGTGAGCTCCGTGCTGTTCGTGTCGCTCGACGCCGACGACGTCGTGTACCAGGACGCCGCCGCGTTCGTCGGCGGCCCCGCGCCGCTCGTGCCGGCCGCGAGCACCGGTCGCCCGCCGATCGAGCCCGGCACGTCGTTCTACGTACGTGGCTACAGCAACGGCGAGCAGACGCGCTGGCTCGAACGTACGCTGCGTCACGCCGCGCATGACGACGACATCGACTGGATCGTCGTGCAGATGCACCAGGACGCGCTCAGTTCGTCGAAGACGGGCAACGGGTCCGACAAGGGCATTCGCGAAGCGTGGCTGCCGCTGTTCGATCGTTACGGCGTCGATCTCGTGCTGTGCGGCCACGATCACGACTACGAGCGCAGCTATCCGGTGCGCGGCTGCAATCACCGCGCGGGCGTCGACGCGAAGACCGGCGAAGTGGTCGAAACGCTGCAGCCGCGCCCGGTCGGCTCGAACGATCCGAACCGGACGACGTTCGACACGAGCCACGGCACGATCCACCTGATCCTCGGCGGCGGCGGCACCAGCGCGCCGCTCGACGTGTACGGCGAAAACCCGTCGACCGGCTTTGCGCAGGCGAAGGTGTTCACGAAGCCGAACCGGCCGGTGCCCGGCACCGCGCCGAACACGTTCGTGCGCCAGCCGGCCGATGCGCTCGAGGATGCGATCTGGTCCGCGCGCCGCGACACGGGCACCGGCTACGGGATCGCGGTGTTCGACCACGATCCGGGCAAGCCGGGCGGCCACACGACGATCACGATGCGCTACTACCACGCGCCGGGCGCCGACCAGCACCCGACCGCGCAGTACGAGCTGTTCGAGACGATCGAACTGAGCAAGAAGCGGCACGAGCGGTGACCGGACGGGCGCCCGCTGCGGCGGGCGTCTGACGCTTCGATCGCCCGGCTCGTTGCGCGCGCAACGTGACGGGGCGATCAGGATGCCGCGATTCGCGAAGTACTGGTCGAACGTCGCGCGCGGCATCGCCACGTTTTGCTGCGTGCGCACGTCGAACCCGGACGGGTTGTGGAACAGCCAGTCGCCCGTGTCGCGGTTGGTGCCGAACATGAGGACCTGATGCCCGCCGCGCGACGGCGGCTCGAAACCGTCGTGCCGGATGACAAGGCGGCTCTCTCTTGGTGGTTTCGTGAAATTCGATATCCGCGACAACTGCCTCGGGACTATACCCGGTCGCCGGACGAAACGATCGCACGGTGTCGTCAGCCCGAATACCGCGAAGCCGCGCCGGCACGCGGACGTCGACACGGTGAGCTTCGCCGACCCGACGGACCCCGGCGGCAATTCCTCGAGTACTCGGCCGAATTCGACCTGAAGCGCATCGTGCTAGAGTGCGGCGGCAAGAATCCGGCGCTCGTGCTGCCCGATGCGCCCGATCTCGACGCGGTCGCGCAGCCGATCGTCGACGGCGCGTTCCGGAGCATGGCGGGCACTGCCCGGCGCCGTCGCGTCATCCGAAATCGAATTGGCATGTTGAAACAGGCAGCAAGCATGAAACGCAAGAACAAGGCAACGCTCATCGGGCTCGGTGCAGTGCTGTTATGGGCCTCGGTGGTCGCGCTCGTTCGCGGCGTCAGCGAAAGCCTCGGCGCGACCGGCGGCGCGGCGATGATCTATACGGTGGCGTCCGTGCTTCTGCTGTTCTCGATCGGCTTCCCCGACCTGAGCCGATTCCCGAAAAACTACCTGCTGTGGGGCGGGCTGCTGTTCGTGTCGTACGAGCTGTGCCTGTCGCTGTCGATCGGCTATGCGAGCAACGGTCGGCAGGCGATCGAAGTCGCGATGGTCAACTATCTGTGGCCGAGTCTCACGCTGATCGCCGCCATCGCGTTCAACCAGCAGCGCGCGAATCTGCTGGTCGTGCCCGGCGTCCTGCTGTCGATGCTCGGCATCTGCCGGGTGCTCGGCGGCGACCAGGGGCTCGATCCGGCCGGCATGCTGCGCAACGTCGCGGACAATCCGCTCAGCTACGGGCTGGCGTTCGTCGGCGCGCTGATCTGGGCCGGCTATTGCACGGTCACCGCGCGCATCGCCGACGGCAAGAACGGCGTCACGCCGTTCTTCATGCTGGTCGCCGCGGTGCTCTGGATCAAGTTCGCGATCGAAGGCGGCGGCGGCATGACGTTCAGTTTGCACGCGGTCGGGTATCTCGTGCTGGCGGCGTCGGCGCTCGGCTTCGGCTATGCGGCCTGGAACACCGGCATCATGCACGGCAACGTGACGGTCATCGTCGGCGCGTCGTATTTCACGCCGGTGCTCGCCGCCGCCGTCGCCGCCACGCTGCTGCACGCGCCGCTGTCGGCCGAGTTCTGGCAAGGCGCGTCGATGGTGTGCGGCGGCTCGATCCTGTGCTGGCTCGCGACGCGCAGCCGCCGTGACAAGGCCAGGCCCGTGCGGATCGTCAACGAGGCCGACGGTAGCTGCCACGGGTGACGAGACCCGGTGCCATCGTCAATTTTGCGACTCCAGCGCGATCCGCACGGCCAGCCCGGCCAGCACCGTCCCCATCAGCCAGCGCTGAACCGCCGCCCAGAGCGGCCGCCCCGCGAGAAAACCCGCGATCGAACCCGCCGCGCACGCGATCAGCGCGTTGACGCTGACGCTCACCGCGATCTGCACGCAGCCGAGCGCCAGCGATTGCGCGAACACGCTGCCGTGCCCCGGCACGATGAACTGCGGCAGCAACGACAGATACATCACCGCGATCTTCGGGTTCGCGAGGTTCGTGACGAAGCCCATCGCGAACAGCCTCGCGCGGCTGTCGTGCGGCAACTGCCGGACCTGGAACGCGGAGCGCCCGCCCGGCTTCAGCGCCTGCCACGCCAGGTACGCCAGATACAGCGCGCCGGCAACGCGCAGCGCATCGTACGCATACGGCACGGTCATCACCAGCGCGGTGATGCCCACGGCCGCGCACACCATGTAGAACACGAATCCCAGCGCGACGCCGCCGAGCGACACCAGCCCGGCGCGGCGGCCCTGGCAGATCGAGCGCGAAACCAGATAGATCATGTTCGGCCCGGGCGTCAGCACCATGCCGAGCGACACGAGTCCGAACGCAAACAGGGTGGGCAAGGCTGGCACGGCGCACTCCTTCAGGGCAACGATCACGAGGTCAGAACAATGTATTGCATGTTGACCTTCGCCATCGTGAATAAACTGCAAGCGCCCCATGAGCGCCGTTCATCGTGTCCGCCCGTCGCTATCTGCCCTTTTTCGCACGGGTCCGGACCGTCTTTTCCGCCTTCGCGCGTTGCGCGTCGACGAGCCGTACGAACGCGTCGGTGACCGCGTTGCCGGCGGTATTCCACGCCAGTCGCACCGAGCGATGCAGCCGTGGCGACAGCGCCAGCACGCGCCCGCCGAACGGCGTGTACGTGAGCGTGATGCGCGGCACGATCGACACACCCATGCCGGCCTCCGCCATCGACAGGATCGTGCGCATCTCGACCACGTTGAATGCGGGCCGAAGCGGCGCGCCGCCGCGCGCGAAGTAATCCGCGATCACCGGCCCGCATCCCGCCTTCGAGAAAATGAACGGCGCCGCGGCCAGCTGCCGGGCCGACACGCTCTTGCGGCCGGCGAACATGTCGTCGGCGGCCACCGCGACGAAATCCTCGTCGAGCAGCGGCAGGTGGTGCGCGAACGTCTTCGTGCCGGCCACCACGCCGACGTCGGCCGTGCCGTCGTCGAGCCACCCTTCGACTTCGCTGTCCGTGCCTTCGAGCAGCACCGCCGATACGCCCGGGTGCATCTCCTTCAACGCCTCGATGGCGGGAACGACGAACGCCAGCGACACGCTCGGCAGCGACGCAACCACCAGTTTCCCTTCGAGCTTGCCGCGCGACAGGCTGAACTGCTGGCGCAGCATCTGCGCTTCCCGCACCACGCTCTGGACATACGGCCACAGGCGTTCGCCGGCCGCCGTCAGCACGACCGGCTGCCGGTCGCGCCAGAGCAGCTTGACCTGCGTGAGGTCCTCCAGCTCCGTCAGCGCATGGCTGATCGCGGATTGACTGCGACTGAGCCGGTCTGCCGCGGCCGTCAGCGAGCCGAGTTCGACCACGGCAGCGAGGGCCTGCAACTGGGCGAGCGTCATCGGGTTTCCTCGTTAGAAGGTATGTATGCCGCGCATGAGACGGCCGATTCACTTGAATTATATTGAACCGGTGCGACGGTCATGCAGCCGACACGCGCACCGCGCCATCCGCGAGCCGAATGCCGGATGCAACGCTCGGGTAAGATGCGTGATCGAACCGCCGCGTCGATGCAGGCGCATCACGCTGCACGACGGGCCGGGCCGCACAACCGGCCGATCAGGTTCGCACCGATCCCGAACACCTTGCGTGCACGATGCACGCGACCGCCACGGGCGCCGTCGACGACGCTCGCTGCCGGCTACGCCGCGACATGCCATTCCATGATGCATTTCAATCTGACTGAAGGGGTGCTGGTCTCCAGCCTGCAGGGGCTCCCCGCGTTCGAACTGGCCGGCATCGCCGTCGCGCTGCTGCTCGGCGGGATGGCCAAGGGCATCACCGGCATCGGCGTGCCGCTGATCGCGATGCCGATCCTCAGCCAGTTCCTGCCGATCCGGCATGCGGTGCTGCTGCTGTCGATGCCGATCATCCTCGGCAACATCCCGCAGGCGCTGGAAGGTGGCCAGGTGCTCGCGACGGCACGCAAGATCGCGGCCCCGATCGCCGGCACCGTGATCGGCAATGTCGTCGGCGTGGCGATCCTGCTGTCCCTCAATCCCGGTCACGCACAGGCCGCCTCCGGCGCGCTGCTGATCGTGGCCGCGACATTGATGCTCGCGGCGCCGAAGCTCGACCTGCCGCAAGCGTGGCAAAAGCCCGTCGGTTTCGCGCTCGGCTTCGGTGCGGCGCTGATGGAAAGCATCGCATCGGTGCCCGGCCCGCTGCTCGCCACCTACCTGATTTCGTCGGGCGCGACCGGGCGCGTATTCACGAAGCAGATCGCGATCATCCTCGTGGTGTCGATCGTCACGCTGATCACGACGTTCAGCGGCGCGGCGCACGCGAGCGGCGCCGACCTCGCGATCTCGGCGGCCGCCAGCCTGCCGGCGATTGCCGGCATGTGGCTGGTTCGCCCGCTGCGGGACAAGATGTCGCCCCGGATCTTCAGGATGGTCGTCCTGCTGTTCGTGCTCGTCGCGGCGGCGCAGATGATCTGGAAGTCGGGCGTATTTCGGCACGGCGGATCGGCCACGGCCCAGACGGGTGGCGTGCACGCGACCCAGCCGTCGATCGCGCATGCGTTCTGAAAGCTGCCACGCGTAGTATGCGCAGACCACCCGGCGTATCGCTCCGACCGACAGCGCGGACGATACGCGGCCGGCTTTGCTGCGCGTACGCTGATACCGATGTCAGCATGGCCATGTCGTCAGAGGCAAGAAATGGAAACGTATGTATTGCTGGGCTGCGGATTGGGCCTTGGCCTGTTGATCGCGATCTGGGGCATCTGGTCGCTCCGCTGACGCGCGGCGGCCCCGTCCGCGCGCAAGGCATCCGTCTGGAGCAGGACGCGAAACCGTCGTGTCGATGAACGGTTCCGGTCGATTTGATTCGCAATCCGATTCAGCCTGCCATCGCCCGCCTCCGAGCCGTCGGCCATCGCCGCCGCCCGGCACGCAGCCCGTCCGGCCCCGCGCCCTGCTCCATTCCCGAAGACGCGTTAGACTAGTCGGATGGAACAATGCCGTTATTGCCAGAGAATCCGCGATGAATGGGATTGCCACGGCGACGAATGCCGCCGGGCAATCGCCAAGGCGCTGCGCCGGCAGCGCGCCGGCCTGCCGATGGTCCCCGACCGCATCCGCAACGAGCTGCCGTCCGGCGCGCCGACCCAGCAGGTGATCGCCGTCCTGTCCCGCCAGCGCCTGCGCGCGCGGCGCGGCAACGAAGAACGCCGCGAGCGCAAGGAAATCGACGACGACGGGGTCTGATCCGACAGCCCCGCCGCTTCGACGCGATATTCGGCGGCCCTTGCCGCCGCGCGCATGCCCGTGCCCGCCCCTCTGTTCACGCTCCCGCCAATTGCTTGCAATCCCCGCAATACCGAATGGGGACGGAAGACGTTCGTCTCGAAATTATTACCTCGAGCGCAACGATCTTTCACTCAAACTCGCGTTTACCCTAGGTGAAGCGACGCCTACGATGTAATCAACCGCTGACGACATGGTGTCGAACGCGGAAAGCCAATAAACATCGGAGGTCATCATGAAATCGCTCGTTTCCGCAGTCGTTGCCGCCGCCGCCCTGTCCGCGTCGTTCGGCGCATTCGCCCAAAGCACCGTGACCCGCGCCCAGGTGCGCAATGAACTGGTCCAGCTCGAAAACGCGGGCTACAAGCCCAGCCAGTCGAGCCCGTACTACCCGGCCGACATCCAGGCCGCGCAAGCCCGCGTGCACGGCATCGACAACAGCGGCGCCGGCTCGCAACCGGCCGCGACCGTCGAGGGCGGCGCACCGGTCGTCCGCGCGCAGAACCCGCGCGACTCGGTCTACTTCGGCCACTAAGCCTGCCGCTGCGCGCTTCGCACCTGCAGCCCGCCCATGCGACGAGCCCGTCCCGCGACGGGCTCGTCGCGTTTCGGCCCGCGGTCAGCGGCTGCCGCCGGATGCGACGCGGCCAGTCTCGTCGGGTGCGCCGCTGCGCACCAGATCCTGGTAGCGCACGCACACGCACTGCGGGGACGCCTTCGCCGCGTACATCGCCGCGTCGGCCTTGACGAGCAACTCCTCGGCCGACGCGCCATCCGCCGGAAACTCGCTGACGCCGATGCTCGCGCCGACGGCCATGCGCCCTTCGTCGAACTCGAGCGCCTCGGCCATCACGATCTGGATGCGCGACGCGACATCGCCGATCACCGCCGGCGAACGCACATCCGAAATCAGCACGATGAATTCGTCGCCGCCCAGCCGCGCCACCATGTCGCCGCTGCGCAGCACCTGGCTCAACCGCTTCGCGACCGCGACGAGCGTACGGTCGCCAGCCGAATGCCCGTGCTGGTCGTTGATCTGCTTGAAGCGGTCGAGATCGACGAACATCACCGCCAGCCCCTCGCGCACCGCGGCCGCATGCCGGATCGCGGCATCGAGATGCTCCATGAACAGCAGGCGGTTCGGCAGGCCCGTCAGCGGATCGTGGCCGGCGAGGTGCGTGAGCTCCTGCTGCTTCGCGCGCAGCATCGCGACCTGTGTGCGGATCTCGACGCGCATGCTGTCGAAACAACGCGCGAGCACGCCGATCTCGTCGGCCCGCGCGACCGGCAGCCGTTCGGCCGCCGGATCGTCGAACACGTGCGTGGCGGCGCGCGCGAGCGTCTGCAACGGCCGCGTGATCGCCCGCGCGAACAGGATCGCGAGGATGACCGCCAGCAGGCTCGATACGAGCACCATCCTGACGATCCGTTCGCCCAGCATGCCGGCCGGCGCGAGCACGTCGGCGAGCGGCCGGCCCATCCCCAGCACGACGAAGCGGTTGCCTTCGTCGTGCCCGAACGGCGTGCGGACGAACGCGAACATCTGGCCGGGCGCCGCATCGGGCTGCGCAAGGCCATTGAGCGTCACGTTCATGCGTCCGCTGTCGAACAGCGCGCGCGTGACGGCAAAGCGATCCTGCATCAGCACGCGCCGGCCGCGATCGAAGCCGAACGTCTGTTCCGGATCGGGATGCACGAGAAAATCGCCCCACTCGTTCGCGAGATAGACCGCATAGTCGTCCGGCAAATCGCGTTCGAGCCGGCCGAACACGCGCGACAGCTCGACGTCGACGACGAGCGCGCCGACCGTCTGCCCCGCTGCGTCGACCACCGGCGTGCCCACGCGCAGGATCGGCAGCCCCTCCGCCGCGTGCGAGCCCGTCTCGTGATTGACCACGATCGGCGACAGGTAGATGTGGCCAGGCGCCGTCGCGAGCGTATCGAATACATAGGAGAACTGCCCTTTCTCCTGGAATTCGCGTTCGGGCAGCACGACGATGCCGCGCGCGTCGCGATCGAGGCGAATGCGTTCGATCCCGAAATGCCCGCGCGCGATCAGACGGATCTGCAGGTATTCCGCGTGATTCCGCATGAAGCTGTAATACACCTGTTCGAGCCGCATGCGGCGCGCGTCGTCCGGATGGTCGGCGCCCGCGACGAACGCGGACGACGGCAACTGCGCGAGCACGAGCGCATCGTCGGCGACGTCGGCGAGCGCGGTCGTGAAGCGCTGCCCGAGCAGTTGCGTCGACATCAGCAGACTGTGCTGCGCCTCCTGCACGAGCATCGCGCGGTTGGCGCGATACGCGTAGTAGCCGGTCGTGCCGGACGCGATCACGCCAATGCACGCGAACAGCACCGACAGCTTCGACGTGAGCCCGAGCCGGATCATTTTCCGAACCGCTCCGGCCGGTCGCCCGACACGATGCGGCCCCACAGCGATTCGCGGCGCGCGATGTCCTCCACGGGCTGAAGCCATACGAGATGCTCGTGCCCGGTGTCGAGGCCGCGCGGCGGCTCGAGCGTGTTCGCGAGCCCCTGGCGCTCGGTCAGCAGCGCGCCGATCGCCGGTTCGAGCATGTAGTTGATCCACGCGAACGCGAGCTCGGGACGCAGCGCGCCGCGCGTGACGGCCCAGCAGTCGAGCCACGCGAGCGCGCCTTCGTCCGGGATCACGTAGCCGACGTCCGCGCCGGCGCGGCGCAACTGCTCGACCTGCTGCGTGCCGTAGTTGCCGAACATCAGCGCCGCGCGATGCTGGACGAACAGCGCGGTCGCCTCTTCCGGAAGCGTGTAGTAGGTCAGCAGGTTGCGGCGCAGGTCGATCAGCTTGCGCGCGACGGCAAGTGTCTGCGCGGGCGACAGACGGAACGGATCGGGATAGCCGAGCGCCAGCGCCGTGAACGAGAAATTGTGCTGCGCGCTGTTGAAGTCGAGCACCTTGCCGCGATAGCGCGGATTCCACAGTTCGCGCATCGAGCGCGGCGCGGCCGGCACCTGCTTGCGGTCGTAGATCAGCCCCATCGACGAATAGGTGAACGGGACTGCGTAGGACGCGCCGTCCTGCACGAGGCCGCCGATCATCGCGAGCTGCTGGAAATTCGGCAACTGCCGCCGCCGGTTCGGGATGCGCGACAGGTCGACCGGCGCGAGCAGGTGCTCATGCGCATAGCGCTGGATCTCGGCCGTGTTCGCGGCCAGCACGTCGTACGGCGGCGGCGATGCGCTGTGCAACCGCGTCCACAACGCTTCGTCGGAATCGACCAGCGTCACTTCCACACGCACATGAAACTGCGCCTCGAATGCGCTGACGATATCGCTGTCCGCATAACCGGGCCACGCCAGCACGCGCAGCACGTTGTCGTTGACGGTTTCGGGTGAGGCGGCGACGGCCGGCGGGACGGGCGCCAGTAAGCCTACCGTCAATATGACAAGCAGCGTACGCACGGCGCGGCGCGCGCGCGTGCCTGCGCCGATTCCCCTGATCAATCGGACCCCGCGTGAATCGCCCGGCTGCATTCGACTGTCCTTTTTCGAGTCGATGCGATATCCCGCAACGAGACCATAAAACGCAGGGTCACGCAATCGGAACAAGCCGCACACGGCGCATATTCATTGGCCTTGCGACTGAATGCGACGCAGTTACCGGGGCCTGCATCGCGGCGCGAATGCACGCATGCGCGGATACGCGAAGACGAACGTCAGCGCCAGGCCTGCGTGAATTCCGCGATCACGCGCGACAGGTGCGCGCGCATCGCGTCGCGCGCACCGTCCGCGTCGCGCGCCATGATCGCCGCGAAGATCCGCTGGTGATCTTCCTGCGACGCTTCGCGCAGCGCGGTCGAGTGAAAGTGCTCCTCGATCTTGTCCCACAGCGGATCGCTGCGCGCGCAATCCCACATCGCCGTGACCATGTGCAGCAGCACCGTGTTGCCGGTCGATTCCGCGATTCGCAAGTGGAACTGGCGATCGGCCGCGTCGTAGGCGGCCTTGTCGTTCATCTGCTCGCGCATCGTCGTCAACGAGAAAAACAGGCGGTCGAGATCGGCATCCTTGCGTTCGGTCGCCGCGAGCGCCGCGACTTCCGCCTCGATCAGCCCGCGCGCGCGCAGCGTCTCGATCGGCCCGGGGCCGCGCGGGACTTCGAACGTCACCGGCCGCGCGGCATCGGCCGCCGACACGTAGATGCCCGAGCCGATCCGCACCTCGACGATCCCCTGCACCTCGAGCGCGATGATCGCCTCGCGCACCTGCGTGCGGCTTACGCCGAACTGGTCGGCCAGGCTGCGTTCCGACGGCAGCCGCGCACCGGCTTCGAACGCGCCGGCGGCCACCATCGCGTGAATCTGCCGCGCAAGGCCGATATAGGAGCGGTCCGCGGCATCGGTGTCGCGGCTGGCGGGCAGGCTGGAAAGATCGGTCATCGGAAGGCTCGCAACAGGCTGGCGGGCGCCGCTGCGGCGCCGGATCGTCAAAATGGTACACCAATTTGGCGACACCCCGGCTCGCCCGTGGGCCGGCCTCGCCTGACGCTTTCGGAAACGTCACGCAGGCCGACGCTTGCCAGAACAACTGGTAAACCACTATCCCCCAAAATTGGCATACCAATCATAATCCGCACACCGACGACGGCCGGCACGCTGCCGCCCCGCTCGTCCAACGCATGAACCGCCAGCCAGGAGCCGCTCCAGTGAAGATGTCTTTCCGTTGGTACGGCGAGTCCGATCCGGTCTCGCTGCAATACATCCGCCAGATCCCCGGCGTCACGCACATCGTGTCCGCGATCTACGACGAACCGGTGGGCGAAGTCTGGCCCGCGCACAAGATCGAAGCGCTGAAGGCGACGATCGAACGCGCCGGCCTGCAGTTCGACGTCGTCGAATCGGTGCCGGTGCACGAGGACATCAAGCTCGGCAAGCCGGGCCGCGACCGCCTGATCGACCACTACCGGCAGACCATCCGCCATCTCGGCGCGGCCGGGATCCGCGTCGTCTGCTACAACTTCATGCCCGTGTTCGACTGGACGCGCACCGAGCTGTCGAAGACGCTCGACGACGGCTCGACCTGCCTCGCGTTCAGCACCGCCGCGGTCGACCGGATCGATCCGAACGACGGCATCGCGCTGCCCGGCTGGGATTCCAGCTACCGGCCCGAACAGTTGCAGGCGCTGCTCGCCGACTACCGCGACGTCGACGAGAACGCGCTGTGGGCCAACCTCGAATACTTCCTGAAAGCGATCATTCCGGTCGCCGAGGAAGCCGGCGTGAAGATGGCGATCCACCCCGACGATCCGCCGCGCCCGATCTTCGGGCTGCCGCGCATCGTGAAGAACCGCGACGATCTCGCGCGGATCGTGCGTCTCGTCGACTCGCCCGCGAACGGGTTGACGCTGTGCTCGGGCTCGCTCGGCGCCGGTCCCGAAAACGACGTCGAAGCGCTCGTGCGCGAGTTCGGCGCGATGGGCCGCATCCATTTCGCGCACATCCGCAACGTGAAGGTCGACGCGAACGGCGATTTCGAGGAAACCGCGCATCTGTCGAGCTGCGGCTCGCTCGACATCGCCGCGATCGTGAAGGCGTACCACGACACCGGTTTCACCGGCTACGTGCGCCCCGACCACGGCCGCATGATCTGGGGCGAGACGGGCAAGCCCGGCTACGGCCTCTACGACCGCGCGCTCGGCGCGGTCTACCTGAACGGCCTGTGGGAAGCGCTGGCGAAGTTCGACCGCGCGCCGCAAGCGTCGCAGTAATTCGCCTTTCGAGGCGGCCGGCGCAGCGGATCGCCGGTCGCCCGCCACGACATTCCGCGCGGAGACACCGCCATGCCACGCATCCGATGGGCCATGATCCTGATGTGCTTTCTGGCCAACGTCATCAACTTCATCGACCGCGCGAACCTCGCGATCGCGGCGCCCAGCATCCGTGCCGACCTCGGGCTCGACGCGGTCGGCATGGGGCTCGTGCTGAGCGCGTTCTTCTGGACCTATGCGTTCCTGCAGTTACCGGCCGGCTGGTTCATCGACAAGGTCGGCGTGCGCGTGAGCCTCGCGCTGGCCGTCGGCTGGTGGTCGGTGTTCACCGTCGCGACCGGCGCCGCGCGCGGCCTCGCGCAACTGGTCGGCGTGCGGCTGATGCTCGGCGTCGGCGAAGCGGCCGCGATCCCGTCGTTCGCGAAGGTCGCGTTCAACTGGTTCCCGCGCAGCGAGCGCGGCCTCGCCAGCAGCATCTTCGACAGCGGCTCGCGCGTCGGCTCCGCGCTGTCGCTGCCGCTCGTCGCGTGGCTGATCTCGCTCGTCGGCTGGCGCGGGTCGTTCGTGATCACGGGCGGCATCGGCATCGTGTGGGCGCTGGCGTGGTGGTTCGTCTATCGCGACCCGGAACGCTATCGCGCGATCGCGCCGGACGCCGTCGATGCGCTGCTCGCGCAACGCGGCGCGCCGACGGTTGCGGCCGCAACCGACGGCCCGACGGTGTCGTGGCTCGACCTGTTCCGCTACCGCACCGTGTGGGGGATGATGATCGGCCTGTTCTGCCTGAACTTCGCGATCTATTTCTTCATCACGTGGTTCCCGAGCTACCTGCTGCAGTCGCGCGGCTTCTCGCTCGCGTCGCTCGGCACCTGGGGCATGCTGCCCGCGCTGCTCGCGATTCCCGGCGGCTGGCTCGGCGGCTACGTGTCGGACAGCCTGTTCCGCCGCGGCTGGAGCGCCACCGCCGCGCGCAAGACCTGTCTCGTGCTCGGCATGCTGCTGTCGTCGTCGATCGCGCTGTCCGCGTTCGTCGAAAACGTGTGGGCCTGCCTCGGCCTGTTCGCACTCGCGTATGCCAGCCTGTCGTTCGCCGGCGCCAACGTGTGGACGCTCGTCGGCGAAGTCGCGCCGACGCCCGCGCACGTCGCGTCGCTCGGCGGCATCCAGAACTTCGCGGGCAATCTCGCGGGCATCTTCATCACGACCTTCACCGGCGTGATGCTGTCGATCACGAAAGGCTCGTTCGTGGTGCCGCTCGCGGTGGCCGGCGCGCTATGCGTGGTCGGGGCGCTGTCGTACCTGTTCGTGGTCGGCAAGGTCGAGCCGCTGCCGCCGCTGCGTCGCGGCGGCAGCGGGCGGAATGTCGAGCCGAACGCGGCTTGACGCGGCGGGACGGCGCGGCCGAAACACCCGCGCTTTCCTTTTCGGGCCGCGCATCGGACAATGAGCCGCGCCCGCCGGCGCGGCGCCGCTCCGGCCCGCGTGCGGCGACGCAGCGCTCCACCCACGCCGATGAAACGCTACGAAACCCTCGCCCATACGATCGCCGACGACATCCGCAACGGCAACCTCGCCGTCGGCACGCGCCTGCCGTCGTTGCGACAGATCATCGCGCAGCATGGCGTGAGCCAGTCGACGGTATTTCGCGCGTATTACCTGCTCGAACAGTGGGGGCTGATCCGCGCGCGCGAACGCTCGGGCTACTACGTCGCGCCGGGCGCGCAGCCGGCCGCGAGCCCGGCGACGAAACGCCGTACGCGCCGCACCGACGCAACCCGCAAGGTCGACATCAGCAATCTCGTGTTCTCCGTGCTCGATGCGGCCACGCAGCCCGGCATCGTGCCGCTCGGTTCCGCGTTCCCGGCGCCGCAGCTGTTTCCGCTGCCGCGTCTGGCGAAGTCGCTCGCGCAGGCCACGCGGCTCGTGAGCCCGTGGAGCACGGTCGTCGACCTGCCGCCCGGCAACGAGGCGCTGCGCCAGCAGATCGTGCGGCGCTATCTCGCCACCGGCATCTCGCAGCCGATCGACGAACTCGTCGTCACGAACGGCGCACTCGAAGCGCTGAACCTGTGCCTGATGGCCGTCACGCGGCCGGGCGACGTCGTCGCCGTCGAAGCGCCCGGTTTCTACGCGGCGCTGCAGGCGATCGAGCGGCTCGACCTGCGCGCAGTCGAGATTCCCGTCGATCCGCGCACCGGCCTCGATCTCGCCGCGCTCGCGAACGCGCTCGACCGGCACGACATCCGCGCGTGCTGGTTCATGACCAATTTCCAGAATCCGACCGGCGTCACGCTGACCGCCGACAAAAAGCGCGCGCTCGTCGAATTGCTCGCGGCGCGCAACGTGCCGCTGATCGAGGACGACGTCTACGGCGAACTGCATTTCGGCCCGGACTATCCGCTGCCCGCGCGCGCATTCGACCGTCACGGCCTCGTGATGCACTGCAGCTCGTTCTCGAAGACGCTCGCGCCCGGCTACCGGATCGGCTGGGCCGCCGCCGGCCGGTTCGCGGAGAAGGTGCAGCGGCTCAAGCTGATGACGACGCTGTCGGCCAGCATTCCCGCGCAGGCCGGCATCGCGAACTATCTCGAGCACGGCGGCTACGACCGGCACCTGCGCGTGCTGCGCGGCACGCTGCACGCGCAGCTCGACCGGATGGACGACGCGCTGCGGCGCTGGCTGCCGGCCGACGTCGAGTGGGTGCGGCCGGAAGGCGGGTATTTCCTGTGGCTCGCGTTTCCCGACGCGATCGACGCGATGGCGCTGCATCGCGAGGCGATCGCACGCGGCATCAGCTTCGCGCCGGGTCCGCTGTTTTCGGCCGCGCACGGCTTCGAGCGCTGCGTGCGCGTGAACTTCGGCCATCCGTGGAGCCGCGACATCGAGCGCGCGATCCGCGTGCTCGGCGAACTGGTCGCGCAGCCGTCGGTCCGCAAGGCCGGCTGAGCGCGCAGGAAGCGCGCCGCGCTGCCGGTGTCGCGGCCATGCAGCCGATCCGCGCGCGGGTTACATTGCAGGTCCAACCGCCCCTTCACGATTGCCCATGAGCCCACTGCCTTACCTCGATCACGACGCGCTGCTGACACTGACGGCCGAAGCGGCGCACGTCACGCAGCCGTGCACGTGCACCAAGACCTCGCTCGCCGGCTGGACGACCCTGCCGCTGTCGCTGCCGGACACGCAACTGCTCGAAGTGGCCACGCTCATGCCGCCGGGCGATGCCGAGCCGACCTACGCGGAATATCATCCGGCCGGCACGCACTATGCATCGGACGATGCGCCGATCGCGCCGCGTCATTTCCCGTACAACCGCTGCACCGTCAGCCGCTGCCGCCCGTGCGGCCGCCTGTTCCTGCGCTACCAGGAAGGCGGCGGCTACTTCATCGACCAGCGCATCCGTGCGCTCGATCCGGCGCTCGTCGTCGACGCCTGACCGCGCTCACGGGCATGCACGCATGCCCGGCCTGCGCCGGCGCCCCGCCGGCCATCTGCTGCGCCTTTTCCGTCCCGATCTGCTGCTTGTCCCGCCGCACCGCGTTCCCTACGCTGTCTTCCGTTGCCTGACATCCGTCGCAACGCCCTGCCGCGCCGCGCGCCCTGCGCGCCGCGGCGCCTCTCGCGTATCACGTCATGTATCGATATACCGATTTCGACCGGGCACTCGTGCGCAGCCGCGCCGCCCAGTTCCGCGACCAGCTCGAACGCTGGCAGCAAGGCACCCTCGGCGAGGATGCGTTCCGGCCGCTGCGCCTGCAGAACGGCTGGTACGTGCAGCGCCACGCGCCGATGCTGCGCGTCGCGGTGCCGTACGGCGAGCTGTCCAGCGCGCAGCTTCGCGTGCTCGCGCGGATCGCGCGCGACTACGACGTGCCCGACGACGCCACCTACCGCGCCGCGTGCGACGCGCAGGCCTTGCTCGGCACGTTGCGCCTGCCGACCCGCAGCGCGCACTTCACGACCCGCACCAACGTGCAGTTCAACTGGATTCCGCTCGCGAAGGCGGCCGACGTGATGGATCTGCTCGCAACCGTCGACATGCACGGCATCCAGACCAGCGGCAACTGCATCCGCAACATTTCGTGCGACGAACGCGCGGGCGTCGCGCCAGACGAGATCGCCGATCCGCGCCCGTTCGCCGAGGTGATGCGTCAATGGACGACGCTGCACCCCGAATTCGCGTTCCTGCCGCGCAAGTTCAAGATCGCGATCACCGGTGCGACCGAGGACCGCGCGGCGACCGACTGGCACGACGTCGGGCTGAAGCTCGTGCGCGACGACGCGGGCGCGCTCGGCTTTCGGGTGAGCGTCGGCGGCGGGATGGGCCGCACGCCGATGATCGCGACGCTGCTGCGCGCGTTCCTGCCGTGGCAGCACGTGATGAACTACATCGAGGCGATCGTCCGCGTGTACAACCGCTACGGGCGGCGCGACAACAAGTACAAGGCGCGGATCAAGATCCTCGTGAAGACCGAAGGGCAACGCTACATCGACGACGTCGAGGAAGAGTTCCGCCAGATCGTCGACCTCGACGGCGGCCCGCACACGATCCCGCAGGCCGAATTCGAGCGCGTCGCCGCGTCGTTCGTGCCGCCGCGGTTGAAGCCGCGCACGCTTGACCTCGCCGACGCGAATGCGCGCGTCGCCGCGCAGGCGAGCCGTCATCCGGCGTTCGCGCGCTGGCTCGCCCGCAACGTCGCCGACCACCGCGACCCGGCGCTGCGCATCGTCACGCTGTCGTTCAAGCGCCGCCTGCAGGCACCGGGCGATGCGTCGCCGGAGCAGCTCGACGCGCTCGCCGAGCTCGCCGACCGCTTCTCGGCCGGCGAGGCCCGCGTCACGCACACGCAGAACGTCGTGCTGCCGTGGGTGCACGTCGACGACCTGTTCCTGCTGTGGGAAAACGCCCGCGCGATCGGGCTCGCGAGCGCGAACGTCGGGCTGCTGACCGACATGATCGCGTGCCCGGGCGGCGATTTCTGCGCGCTCGCGAACGCGCGCTCGATTCCGGTCGCCGACGCGATCGCCGAGCGCTTCGACGATCTCGACCTGCTGCACGACGTCGGCGACATCGACCTGCACATCAGCGGCTGCATCAACTCGTGCGGCCATCATCACAGCGGCCACCTCGGCATCCTCGGCGTCGACAAGGACGGCGCGGAGTGGTACCAGGTCACGCTCGGCGGCTCGGACGGCTCGAGCGCGAGCGGCCCCGCGCGGCCGGGCAAGGTGATCGGCCCGTCGTTTTCGGCGGACGAGATCGTCGATGTCGTCGACGCGATCGTCAACGCCTATCTCGACGCGCGCATCGACGCGAACGGTCGCGGCGAACGATTCATCGACACGGTGCGCCGCATCGGCACGGAACCGTTCAAGGCCGCCGCGAACGCCGCACGTCATCAGGAAGAGCCGGCATGAAGCACGAGACCTCGAACCCATCCGCACGCATCCGGCTGCTGACGCCGGCCGAGCACGCAGACGACACGCAGCAGCACGACGCGACGACACTGACGATCGGCAACGACGAGGAACTGCCGCCGCTGGCCGCACGCATCGCGCACGCCACGCGCATCGACCTGCAGTTTCCGTCGTTCACCGACGGCCGCGCATACAGCCAGGCCTACCTGCTGCGCAAGCGCTACGGCTTCGCCGGCGACCTGCGCGCGACCGGCGACGTACTGGTCGACCAGTTGCTGCTGATGGAACGCACGGGGTTTTCGAGCGCGGTGCTCGGCGACGCCGCCGATCTCGCGGTCGCACGGCGACAGCTCGACCGGTTTCCGGGCTTCTATCAGCGCGATGCGCGAACGGTCATGCCGCCGCGGGACGCGGCGGCGCAGCCCGGAAAATGAAACGGGCGGCTCGCTGGCCGCCCGTCCGATGAACCGGAACCAAACCGGCCGGCGCCTGCCGTCACGCGGGCGCCGGCCGATGTTCAGCGCGCCGCCACCGGCTTGCCGAACCCGCCGAGGATCTTCTTCTCGAGCGCGATGTAATCGCGGCCGAAGTGGTGATCGCCCTGCGTCCTGATCACGTCGGCGCCCGTGTTCGCGAGCGCCGGACACATCGTGTCCGTCTCTTCCGCACCGTAGAAGCACTGCACGAGCGCCGGCGGCACCTTCGCGATTTCCGGCGCGACCTTCAACGCCTTGTCGCTCGCGGGCATGCCGAGCCAGCCCGTCACGCGGATCTGGAAATCGGCCGACGGCGCGAAGCCGAGCAGCGACACCACCGCGACCTTGTCGCGCAGGTCGGCCGGCAGCCGGTTGTACGCGAACGGCATCACGTCCGCGCCGAACGAGTAGCCGACCAGCGCCACGCGGCCGGCATGCCAGCGCGCCATGTAGGTGCGCATCACGCGGGCCAGATCGCGGCTCACCTGCGCGGGCGGCTTCTCGCTCCAGAAATAACGCAGGCTGTCGATGCCGACCACCGACACGCCGTCGCGCTGCAGCGCCTCGGCGATCGTCTTGTCGAGATCACGCCAGCCGCCGTCGCCCGAAATCACGATCGCGAGCCGGTCGCTGCCACCCTTGGCCGGCAGCTCGACGAGCGGCAGGTCGGAGACGTCGAGCTCGTCGCTGCCGCCGGTGGTGTCGCGCAGGTGCGGCGTGACGAGCGACACGAGCTTCGCGGTGTCGCCCGCGGCAGCCGTTTCGACGAAGCCCGGCATCGCGCGTCGCACGATCGTCGGATCGGGCGGGCACGGCTTGAAGCGCGGATCGAGCTTCGCGGCCGGACCGACCGCGACGACGCCGGCGATCGTGTTCTCCGGCGCCATCGCGAGGATCTGCTTCGCGATCGCGCCGCCCTGGCCCACGCCCGCGACGATCGGCGTGAAATAGCGCGACGACTGCGCGAGACGTTCGAGCTGATGGCTGACCGCCTCGGCGTCGCCGTCGAGGTGGTGGCAAGTCTCCTGCTTCGCGGCGAGATTCGCCGCGTAACGCGTGGAATCGACGCCGACCGTCATCGCCCCGGCTTTCGCGAGCGCGTCGGCCGCCTGCTGATCGGCGGCCCGCCAGCCGCCCTCACGCGAGAACAGCACGACGAACCCGCGCAGCGGCCCGCTCGGCCTGGTCACGGTCACGGGCCCGTAGCGGCCGCCGGACACGGTTTCGGCTTTCACCGCGGCCGGCTGCGTGGCGCACGCGGCGCCGGCCAGCATCATTCCCGCGCAGGCGGCTGCCGCCCGCGCGATACCCTTCTTCGACATCATGAACGCCGACCTCCAGCCAGCAATGACAGATCCGCCAGCGTGACGAACACGCCGACCGAGCCCGAGGCCGCGAGATAACGCGGCTCCCAGTGCGGTTCGAACTTGCTCTTGAAAGCGCGCAAGCCGCGGAAGTTGTAGAAGCGGCCGCCGAAGCGCCAGACCATCAGGCCGAGCCGGTGGAACGGCGACGGCATCTTCGCCGCCCCCATCCCCGAGAACGGCGCGATACCCAGGCTCAGCTTGCGGAACCCCGCTTCCTTCAGATGCAGCGCGAGCTGCGTAAACAGATACTCCATCGCGTACGGCGAAGCCTCCGGCAGATGGCGCATCACGCCGACCGTCGCCTCGGTGTTGAGGTCGGTCGTCATGAACGTGACGAACGCGATCGGCTTGTCGGCCTGCCGCACCAGCATCACCGACTGCGTCGCGAGATAGCCGTCGTGGAACGCGGCCACCGAGAAGCTCTTTTCGCGCGCATCGCGGCTGTCGAGCCAGCCGTCCGAGATGCCGCGCAGCGCCGGCAGCGCGGCAGGCACGTCGCCCGGCGCGATCACCTCGACCGTCAGCGCATCCTTGTCGCCGCGCCGCAGCGCATAGCGCAGATGCGAACGGTTCGATCCCTTCAGGTCGAACTGGTCGAGCGCGATGTGCGCTTCCTCGCCCAGCTTCATCAGCGTGAGCCCCGCGTCGAGATACAGCGGCAGCGCGTTCGCGCGCACCTGGTAGAACGCCGCGCGGCCGCTGTGCGCATGCGCGAGCGCAATGAACTTGCTGATCAGCGCCGGCCACTCTTCACGCGGCCCGACCGGGTCGTGCAGCGCGGCCCACGTGCGGCCGTTCTTCGCGTACATCAGGAACGCGCGCCGCGACTCCGAGAACAGGAACGACTTGTCGCCCATCAACGCCAGGCCCGCATCGCTGCATTCCTGCGCGCGGATGATCTGCTCCGCGTCGACCAGATCCTGCTCCGCGGGCTTCACGAATCGGCCGGGCGCCGGGCGCAGCAATTGCCACAGCGCGAACAGCGCAACGAACACGCCGGACGCGAGCGTCGCGCGCAGCGCCCGCGGCGCACGCGCGTCGAACGAGAAATGCGACCACAGCTCGCGCGTGTAAGGCACGTCGCGGAACGCGAAGAACAGCACCCACACGGCCAGCATCAGCACCATCGCGACCGACACGAACCAGCTGACGGTGAAGCGCTCGGCCAGCAGCGACGAATGACGATTGAAGCGGCGGCGGCTGACGAGCAAAAGCACGAGCAGCGTGCCGAGCACGCCGGCCTCGACGAACGCGAGGCCCTTGGCCAGCGACAGCGCGAGGCTCGCGAGCGTCAACGCGAAGGTCATCCACCACGCACCGTCGAGCCGGCGCAACAGCCCGCGCGCGACGAACAGCAGCGCGACGCCGAGCACGCTGCAGATCACCTGCGAGCCTTCGAGCACCCACAGCGGCACGATGTGGCGCAGGATCGCGATCCGGTGCCAGAACGCGGGCGTCGCGCTCGAGATCACCAGCATCCCGCCGACCGCGAACGTCACGAGGCTCAGGAACACCGGCGCGAGCTGCGACACGCGCACGGCCTGCCGCGTCACGAGCCGGCGCCGCAGCGCGCGGCCCTCGAAGCCGGCCAGCAGGCCGGCCGACAGCACGAGCGGCACGCCGAAATAGATCGCGCGATACGCGATCAGCGCGGCGACCATCGCGTGCGCGGGCACTTCGCGACCGAGCGTGAAGACCATCGCCGCCTCGAACACGCCGATCCCGCCCGGCGTATGGCCGATCATCCCGAGCAGCAACGCGGCCGCATAAACGGTAATGAAGGTCGGGAAGCCGACCGGCGCTGCCGGCAGCAACACCCACAGCGTCAGGCCCGCGGCCACCACGTCGAGCACCGCATAGACGACCTGCGCGACGAGATCGCGCCGCGCCGGCACGTCGAACGACAGCCATTTGAAGCGCGTGACGACCGGGCGCGCGGTGTTGCCGCACAGCGCGACCAGCGCGGCGAGCGCGACGAGCAGTGCCGCGCCCGTCCACGTGAGCACGCCGGGCCCGACGTGCAGCATCGCGGCGAGCGCCTCCGGCACGCAGACCATGCCGACCGCCGTCATCAACACCATCGCGAGCGCCAGCGTGCCGCTGGTGAACACCGTCATCCGGCCGATCTGGGCCGGCGTGACGCCCGACACACCGTACACGCGCGCACGCACCGCGCCGCCCGTCAACGCGCCGAAGCCGGTCGCATTGCCGAGCGCGGAACCGGCAATTGCGCCGATCCACAGCGCGACGCGCGGCACCTTGGCCGCGACATAGCGCAGGCCGACCGCATCGCGGGCGACGAGCGCGAGATAGCTGAGGGCCGTCGCGGCCAGCGACGCGCCCCACTCGGCGACGGACATGTGACGCAACTGGCGGATCACCGACCGGTAGTCGACGGATTCCGACAGATGCTGGAAAACCACGATCAGCAGCAGGCCGATGCCGAGCGCGAGCAGCGGCGACAGCACGCGCTCGTTGCGGATCAGCGCCCGGGCACGGGCGATCACCGCCGCGGCACGGCCGGGCGAACCAGAGTGGCGGGAAGACATAACGTGTTCAGTGGTGGTGCATAGCGTGTCGCGGCGCGGGTTGGCCGGCGGCGACGTATCTGGTTGTTCTGCATGGGCGGCCGGCCGAAGACGGGCTCGTGGCGCCTGGATCAGAACTTACGAGTATACGGAATTAATATTACAGAATCTTTCACGTCGGCTTTGTGCGGATTTGTGGTGTCTCTCGCATCAAAACGCATAAAGAAACCGTGCGTCCTACGAACGCAAGGTGCGCATCATACCGGGAACCGGGGCGGTTTTTTCATCGGATGAATGACTTGCGATGCATTTGGGAGGAATCTGCCGGCACGACGCCAGCCGAAGAGGACGAAAGCGTCGTGTCGCGAGGCTTTCCCGGAATGGGGGCAGATTGATTCGGACCTCCGCGTGCGCGCAGAAACGTCCGGCCTCCCTTACTTCGCCCGCTCGTGCTCCCCCAACCCGATCGCCTTGTAATCGTAAGTCGGATAGAACTCCGTCCGGTACACCCCCCACGCCGTATCCTCCAGCACGCGATTGACCTCGCGCAGCCGCGCCGCCGGCAATCGCAGCACGACGATCTGCCCGATTCCCATCGTCACCGTCCAGCTCACCACCTCGACGCCCGGCGGCGGAAACGCCTTGTAGAACCCCTGCTTCGCAAGCTGCGCATTCAGCTCGGCGAGCGGCCGCGATTCGTCGTGTTTCAGGAAAACGGTCAGCAGGACCGCGTTGTCGGGCGTCGCGACGGCCGATCCTGCCGGCACCGTCGACGTCTGGCCGACGGCCGGTGCGCTGGAAATCGCGGCGGCCGCCAACGCTGCGGCAATCACCCCGGTTCGAATCGAAAAATGCGGAAATCCGGTCATCACGCAACTCCATGGCGTCGTGGCGGGAGTCGCCATCATGCGCCGACGAATCGATCGCTGCAGTGAGCCGCGCCGATGCGACTACGCCGCGTCCGCGCCAGCGCGCTCGCGCAGCACGTCGATGAACGCGCGCAGCTTGGCCGGCACGTGCTTGCGATTCACGTAATACAGCCACATCGGCGGCAGCGTGCGGCACGTACCGGGCAGCACCTCGACGAGCGTGCCGTCGCGCAGGTCCTGCTCGATCCGCTCGCGCATGAACGCGAACGCAATGCCGACGCCCGCGCGCGCCGCATCGATCACCGCATCGGCATCGTTCGTCACGAATACGCCGTCCGGGTCGAGATCGACGTCGCGTCGCCCGTCGTGCAGCAGCCATTTGTGCAACCGCCCGCTTTCCGTAAACCGGAAACGGATGCACGCGTGACGCTCGAGCTGCGCAATCGACGCCGGCGCACCGTGCCGCGCCAGATAACCGGGCGACGCGACCAGCGCACACGTCAACGCAGGCGCGATCCGCACGCCGATCATGCCCGGCTGCAGCCGGTCGGCGAGGCGAATGCCCGCATCGAATCCCTCCTTTGCGATGTCGACGAGTTCGTTCTCGTAGCGGATTTCGAGCCGGACTTTCGGATAGCGCTCACGAAACGGGGCGAGCACCGGCGCGATCACGAGCAAGCGCGCGAGCGGCAGCGCGGTCACGCGCAACAGCCCGCTCGGCTCGCTGCGCGCATCCTTCAGCGCGTCACGCGCCTGCATGACCTGACGGTACGCGGGCTCGGTCTGCCGGCAGTAACGCTGGCCGGCTTCCGTGAGACTCACGCCGCGCGTGCTGCGGTTGAACAGCTTCACGTTGAGCTCGCCCTCGAGCTGCCCGATCGACAGGCTGACGGCGGCCGGCGTCAGGCCCAGCGCGGCGGCGGCCCGCGTGAAGTTGCCGGCCGTCGCGACGGTCATGAACACGTGCAGGCCGGCCATCGGATCGCGTCTGCTCATCGCTTGCCCATCATTAAAAAAACTTGAAACTGCTTCGAGTGGAATGCGGATTCTCCCATATACCGCCACTGCCTACACTGGCGCTGTCGTCCTGTCGGAGCCCTTCGCATGAACCCGCTCACCGCCGCGCTGCCGCTCGCCGTCGCCCGCCGCACGATCGACGCGGCCCTCGCGCATGCCGCGTCGCTGCAGGTAGCCGGCGTCGCGATCGCCATCGTCGATGCCGGCGCGAACCTGCTCGCGTTCGTGCGCACCGACGACTGCTTTCTCGGCGCGATCGATCTCGCGCAGCGCAAGGCGCTGACGGCGGTCCGCTTCCGCGCGTCGACCGGCGCGCTCGGCGCGATGTCGGGCGACGGCCCGCTGCGCGGCATCGAACACAGTCACGGCGGGCTCGTCACGTTCGGCGGCGGCGAGCCGCTCGTCGACGGCGACGGACGCTGCGTCGGCGCGATCGGCATCTCGGGCGGCAGCGTCGACGAAGACACCGCGATCGCGCAGCACTGCCGCGACCTTTTTCAGGCAACGTTCCACTCCACAAGGTAAGCACATGGCACAGAAACGCATCCTCATCACCGGCGCGGGCACCGGCTTCGGCCGCGAAGTCGCGCTGCGGCTCGCCGAGCGCGGTCACGACGTGACGGCCGGCGTACGCGCCACGGCCGAGATCGACGACGTCGCGGCCGCCGCCGCGCAACGCGGCACCACGCTGCGCGCGATCAGGCTCGACGTCACGTCGGCCCACGACCGCGCGCGCGCGGCCGAGCTCGACATCGACGTGCTCGTGAACAACGCGGGGGTCGGCGAAGCCGGCGCGCTGGTCGACCTGCCGGTCGAGATCGTCCGCGCGCTGTTCGACGTGAACGTGTTCGGGCCGCTCGAGCTCACGCAGCAGATCGCGCGCGGGATGCTCGCGCGCCGGCACGGCAAGATCGTGTTCGTGTCGTCGATCGCGGGCCTGATCACGGGGCCGTTCACGGGTGCGTACTGCGCGTCGAAGCACGCGATCGAATCGGTGGCCGAGGCGATGCACGCGGAACTCGCGCCGCACGGCATCCGCGTCGCGGTCGTGAACCCCGGCCCGTACCGCACGGGTTTCAACGACCGGATGATGGAAACGACGCGGCGCTGGCACGATCCGGCCGTGCATACCGTGACGCCCGAGCGGCTGACGTTCCCGCTCGAACAGCACGACCCGGAGGAAATGGTCGCGAAGATGGTCGACGTGATCGACGGCGACGGCGGCGCGTTCCGCAACCTGCTGCCGGCGGCGTCGGAAGCGTTCGTGCGCGCCGAGCAGGCGCGTGCTTGGGAACGGCAGCAGTAAGCTGCCGCCGGCGAAGCGGCGGACCGACCGTCCGCCGCTCGCGCGATTGCGCGATTCTCAGTACACGTCGCGCATGTAGCGCCGCGCCTTCGAAAGCCGCGCGACGTAGTCGTTCGCGGCGTCCTCCGACATGCCGCCGTGCCGGGCGACGATCGCCTTCAACGCCGCATCGACGTCCTTGGCCATCCGCGCGGCGTCGCCGCACACGTAGAAGTGCGCGCCTTCCTCCAGCCACGCGAACAGCTCGGCGCCGTGCTCGCGCATCCGGTCCTGCACGTAGACCTTGTCGGCCTGGTCGCGCGAGAACGCGAGATCGAGCCGCGTCAGGAAGCCGCTGTCGCGCATCTCGCTCAGCTCGTCGCCGTAGTAGAAGTCGGTCTGCGCGTGCTGCTCGCCGAAGAACAGCCAGTTGCGCCCGCGCGCGCCGCGCGCCCGCCGCTCGTGCAGGAAGCCGCGGAACGGCGCGACGCCGGTGCCCGGCCCGACCATCACGATCGGCACGTCGCCGTTCACCGGCGGCCGGAAGTGCGCGGACTTCTGCACGAACACCGGCACGCGGCCGTCGTCCGCGCGATCGGCGAGGAACGTCGACGCGACGCCTTTGCGCGCGCGCCGGCCGTTGTGATAGCGCACGGCCGACACGGTCAGGTGAATCTCGCCCTCGTGCGCGCTCGGGCTCGACGCGATCGAATAGAGGCGCGGCTGCATGCGCTTGAGCATGCCGACCAGCTCGGCGCCCGACAGCTCGATCGGATATTCGTGCAGCACGTCCGCCAGCTGCTGCCCCCACAGCCATTGCTTGAGGTCGCCCTTGCGATCGTCGCCGAGCAGCGACTTCAGCGCGCCGTTCGCGCTGCGCGACGCGATGAAGGCCAGCGTGTCCGGATGCGGGCGCGTGATGTCGAAGTGGCGTGCGAGCGCATCGCCGAGCCGGACATCGCCGACGCCCGGCACCGACACGGGCGCATCGGCCTTCAGCGCGGTGACGGACAGCAGTTCGTCGACCAGCTCCGGACAGTTGGTGGGCCACACGCCGAGCGCGTCGCCGGCTTCGTATTCGAGGTTCGCGCCCTGGGTCGACAGCGACACATAGCGCGTGTCCTTAGCGGCGCCCGGCCGGTTCAGCCGCAGGTTCGCGACGAGCTTCGACGGCGCGGGATGCGCCTTCGTCGGCAGCAGCCCCGACGGGCTCAACCCGCCGGACGGCACCGCGTGCAGCGCGGCATCGGCTTCCTTGATGCGCGCGACCACGCGTTCGAGCCACTGGTCGGCCTCGTGCTGGAACTCGACGTCGCAATCGACGCGGGCGCACAGACGTGCCGCGCCGAGCTCCGCGAGCCGCGCGTCGAGCCGGCGGCCGTGGCCGCAGAACCGGTCGTAGTTGCGGTCGCCGAACGCGAGCACCGCGAAATGCACGCCGTCGAGACGCGCGGCGCTGCCGGCCTGCAGCGCGTCCCAGAACTCGCCGCCGTTGTCGGGCGCATCGCCGTCGCCGAACGTGCTCGTCATCAGCAGCACGTATTGCGCGCCGGCCAGCGACGCGACCGGATAGTCGGACATGCACGCGGTGCGGATCTCGAAGCCCGCGTTCATCAGCTTCGTCGCGTAATCCTCGGTCAACGATTCGATGTTGCCGGTCTGCGACGCCCACAACAACGTGACCTTCGGGCGCGGGCGCACGATCCGCACGCCGCCCGCCGCGGCGGCGTCGGCCGGCAGCGCCGGCGCCGCGCCGGTCTGCGCACCGGCAGGCAGCGCGCGGCTGAACAGGCCCGCGAGCATGCCGTCGAGCCAGAACCGCACGGGCGGCGTCAACGGCGCGCCGGCCGGCAGCACGGGCACGCTGCCTTCGCGACGGCCAGCGCTCGCCTTCAGCCCGCTGACGAGGCCCGCCACGTACAGCCGCTCGGTGTCGGTCAGCGGCGGCGGCGCGAGATCGGCGACGCCGAGCGCGGCCGCGAAAGTGTCGATGTCTGCCATGTCGGATTCCTGTGAAGCAGTCGCGTGCATCATCGCCGGCGCGGGCCGCGCGTCGTCGGCGCATGCATCGGGTTGCGCGGTGTCGTCGTCGACCGGCGCGAACGCATCGGCTTCGACCCGCGTCAGCGCGACCGCGCAGTATTTCAGTTCGGGTTGCTGCGATTCGGGGTCGATCGCGTCGTTCGTCACCGCGTTGATGCACAGGTCGTCGCCGTATACGTCGTTCCAGTGCATCGGCGCGAAACAGTTGCCGCGCCGCACGCGCTCGGTCACGACGGCCGGCAGCACCGCGCGGCCGCGCGCCGAACGGATCTCGACGCTGTCCTTCGCGGCGATGCCGAGCGCGCTCGCATCGTCCGGGTGCAGTTCGACGAACGGGCGCGGGTTGAGCTTGTTCAGCATCGCGACCTTGCCGGTCTTCGTCATCGTGTGCCACTGATGCTGCAGCCGCCCGGTGTTCAGCACGATCGGGAACGTGTCGTCCGGCAGCTCGGCCGGATCGACGTGCGGCCGCGCGAAAAAGCGCGCCTTGCCCGACGGCGTCGGGAACGCGATGCGCGGGGCGTCGCCGCCGTCGGCTGCGGCGCGCAGCGGCTGGTTCACGCCGTCGTTCAGGTAGCGGATCGGGTGCCGCGCGCGCGCGGTGCCCGGCGCGACCGGCCACTGCACGGGCCCGTCGCGCAGCGCCGCGTGGCTCGCGCCGCGCAGGTCGTAGCCGGTCGCGGGGTTCGAGAAACGGACGATCTCGTCGAACACGTCGGCCGCCGACGCATAGTCGAACGCGTCGCCGAACCCCATCGCGCGCGCGACTTCCGCGACGATGCGCCAGTCGGGCAGCGCGTCGCCGGGCGGCGCGACCGCCGCGCGCATCAGCGTCATGTTGCGCTCGGAGTTGATCATCACGCCGTCGCCCTCGGCCCACAGCGCACCGGGCAGCAGGATGTCCGCGTAGCGGTTGGTCTCGGTGTCGAGGAACGCGTCCTGCGCGATCACGAGCTCCGCGGCCTGCAACCCGGCGATCACGGTGCGCCGGTTCGGCACGGTCGCGACCGGGTTCGTGCAGACGATCCAGCACGCCTTGATGTCGCCGGCCGCCATCCGTTCGAACAGGTCGACCGTGCCGTTGCCGGTGTCCTTGCGCAGCGTGCCGGCCGGCACGCGCCACAGGGTCTCGACGAAGCGGCGGTCGTCGTCGGACGTCACCGAGCGCTGGCCCGGCAGCCCCGGCCCCATGTAGCCCATCTCGCGCCCGCCCATCGCGTTCGGCTGGCCGGTCAGCGAGAACGGCCCGCTGCCCGGGCGGCAGATCCTGCCGGTCGCGAGATGCAGGTTGCAGATCGCGTTGGTGTTCCACACGCCGTGCGTGCTTTGGTTGAGCCCCATCGTCCAGCAGCTCGTCCATTCCGGCGCGTCGCCGATCCATTGCGCGGCCGTGCGGATGTCGGCTTCCGCGAGCCCGGTGATCCCGGCGACACGCTCGGGCGTGTAGTCGGCGAGGAACGCGGGCATCGCGTCCCAGCCTTCGGTGTACGCGTCGATGAACGCGGCGTCGGTGCGGCCGCTCGCATGCAGCAGATGCAACAGCCCGTTGACCAGCGCGAGATCGGTGCCCGGCCGGATCTGCAGGAACAGATCGGCCTTGTCGGCGGTGCCGGTGCGGCGCGGATCGACGACGATCAGCTTCGCGCCGGCCTTCACGCGATCCATCATCCGCAGGAACAGGATCGGGTGACAGTCGGCCATGTTCGCGCCGATCACGAAGAACAGGTTCGCGCGATCGAAATCCTGGTACGACCCGGGCGGGCCGTCCGCGCCGAGCGACTGCTTGTAGCCGGTGCTCGCGCTCGCCATGCACAGGCGCGAGTTCGACTCGATGTTGTTGGTGCCGACGAAGCCCTTCGCGAGCTTGTTGACGAGGTATTGCGCCTCGATCGACAGCTGCCCCGACACGTAGAACGACAGCGCATCGGGCCCGTGCGCATCGAGCACCGCGCGCAGCCGGCGCGCGGTCTCGGCGATCGCGTCGCGCGCCGGCAGCGGCACGAGGTCGTCCTCGCGCGCGCGGCGCACGAACGCGCGATCGAGCCGCCCCGAGCGGCGCAGCGCGACGTGCGCCGACGAACCTTTCGTGCACAGCCGCCCGAAGTTGGTCGGATGGTCGGCGTCGCCGGACACCTTGACGACTTCGCCCTCCTCGACGTGCAGCACCATGCCGCAGCCGACGCCGCAGTACGGGCACACGCTCTTGACGGGGGTCGCGGTCATGGGCGCTCCGGGACGGTCAGGCCGCGACCCACACGAAGCCGTCCTCGACCCGCGACGGATACGCGTTCACCGACTGCTCGGGCGCTTCCAGGCATTCGCCGGTACGCAGGTCGAAGTGCTGCTTGTACAGCGGCGACGCGACCACGACGCGCTCGCCGAGGCTGCCGATCAGTCCGCGCGACATCACGGCGGCCTGCGATACGGGATCGACGTTGTCGATCGCGAACACGCCGCCGTCGGCATGCGCGACGTGAAACACCGCGATCTGCTCGCCGTTGACGAGCGCGCACACGCCGGTGTTCGGCACGATGTCGTCGAGCGGGCATACACGGGTCCAGGACAGCGGAAGGCGATCGTTCATGATGGGCTCCTTGCAAGGTGGCGGATGTCGGTCACGCGGTGGCGGTTTCGGTCGCGGCTCGGGTCGCCGCCGCGGCGACGACCGGGATCGGCACGGGCTTGCCGCCCGCGCGCTCGCCGGGCGTCGCGGGCCGGATCTGGCCGCGCGTCTCGACGAACTCGATGGTCGTATCCGGCGCGTCGCTGTTCACGAAGTGGCGGAAGCGCTTGCGCGTGTCGGGATCGGTGACGGCCTTCTTCCACTCGCACTCGTAGGTGTCGATCACGTGCTGCATGTCGGCTTCGAGTTCGTCGGCGATCGCGAGCTTGTCGTGCACGACGACGTCGACCAGGTAGTCGAGGCCGCCTTCGAGGTTGTCACGCCACACGCTGGTGCGTTGCAGCCGGTCGGCCGTGCGCACGTAGAACATCAGGAAGCGGTCGATGTAGCGGACCAGCGTCGCACGATCGAGGTCGGACGCGAGCAGCTCCGCGTGGCGCGGCTTCATCCCGCCGTTGCCGCACACGTACAGGTTCCAGCCTTTCTCGGTCGCGATGACGCCGACGTCCTTGCCCTGCGCTTCCGCGCACTCGCGCGTGCAGCCGGACACGCCGAACTTGATCTTGTGCGGCGCGCGCAGCCCCTTGTAGCGGTTCTCCAGATCGATCGCGAGGCCGACCGAATCGTCGACGCCGTAGCGGCACCACGTCGACCCGACGCACGATTTCACGGTGCGCAGCGCCTTGCCGTACGCGTGACCCGATTCGAAGCCGGCCGCGATCAGCTCCTCCCAGATCGACGGCAGTTGCTCGACGCGCGCACCGAACAGGTCGACGCGCTGGCCGCCGGTGATCTTCGTGTACAGGCCGTATTTCTTCGCGACCTGGCCGACCGCGATCAGCCCTTCCGGCGTGACTTCGCCGCCCGGCATGCGCGGCACGACCGAATACGTGCCGTCGCGCTGGATGTTCGCGAGGTAGTAGTCGTTCGAATCCTGCAGCCCCGCGTGCTCCTTCTTCAGCACGAACTCGTTGAAGCACGACGCGAGAATGCCCGCGACGGCCGGCTTGCACACGTCGCAGCCGAGCCCGCGGCCGTGCTTGTGCAGCAGCGCGTCGAACGTCGTGATGCGCTCGACGCGAATCAGGTGGAACAGCTCCTGGCGCGAATACGGAAAGTGCTCGCACAGATGGTTGTTGACCGCGAGGCCCTGCTTCTTCATCTCGGCCTTCATGATCTGCGTGACGAGCGGCACGCAGCCGCCGCACGACGTGCCGGCGCCCGTGCACGTCTTCAGCGCGCCGAGGCTCGTCGCGCCGTCGGCCACCGCCGCGCAGATCTGCGACTTCGACACGTTGTTGCACGAGCAGATTTGCGCGCCTTCCGGCAGCGCATCGACGCCGATCGCCGGCTTCGCGGCGCCGTCCGACGACGGCAGGATCAGGAATTCCGGCGATTCGGGCAACTCGATGCGGTTCAGCATCATCTGCAGCAGCGTGCCGTACTCGGCCGCATCGCCAACCATCACCGCGCCGTGCAGGAACTTGCCGCAGTCGGACACCACCAGCTTCTTGTAGACCTGGCGGCGCTCGTCCGCGTACTGGTAGGTGCGGCTGCCGGCCGTCGTGCCGTGCGCGTCGCCGATGCTCGCGACGTCCACGCCCATCAGCTTCAGCTTGGTGCTCATGTCGGCGCCCGCGAACGCGGCCGCCGCTTCGTCGGCGCCGCCCGCGAGTTGCTTCGCGACCACGCGCGCCATGTCGTAGCCGGGCGCGACGAGGCCGTACACGATGCCGTTCCAGGCCGCGCATTCGCCGATCGCGTAGATGTCGGCGTCGCTCGTGCGGCACGCGTCGTCGATCGCGACGCCGCCGCGCGGGCCGATGTCGAGCCCGCACGCGCGGGCCAGTTCGTCGCGGGGCCGGATACCGGCCGAGAACACGATCATGTCGGTGTCGAGATGCGTGCCGTCGGCGAACGCCATCCGGTGCGTGCCTTCGTCGCCGTCGACGATTTCGAGCGTGTTCTTGCCGGTATGCACGGTCACGCCGAGCGCCTCGATCTTCGCGCGCAGCATCCGGCCGCCGCCGTCGTCGACCTGCACGGCCATCAGGCGCGGCGCGAATTCGACGACGTGCGTGTCGAGCCCCATGTCGCGCAACGCCTTCGCGCATTCGAGGCCGAGCAGGCCGCCGCCGACCACGACGCCGCGCTTCGCGTGCGCGCCGCACGCCTGCATCGCCTCGAGGTCCTCGATCGTCCGGTACACGAAGCAGCCGGCGCGATCGCGGCCCGGCACCGGCGGCACGAACGGACGCGAGCCCGTGGCGAGCACCAGCTTGTCGTACGCGAGCGTTTCGCCCGACACGAGCGTGACCGTATGCGCGGCGCGGTCGATCGACGCGACCTGCGCGTTCAGGCGCAGGTCGAACTGCGGATGACGCTCGAAGAAGCCGGGTTCGACGAGCGACAGATCGTCCGCCGACTTGCCCGCGAAGAATTCGGACAGATGCACGCGATCGTAGGCCGCGCGCGGTTCCTCGCCGAGCACCGTGACCTGCGGCGCGCCGGCCGCGGCGGCCTCCGCCGCGACGCATTCGAGAAGCTTGTGGCCGACCATGCCGTGGCCGATGACGATGAGTTTCATGATGGCGGTTCCTTCGGTCGATCAGTTCGCGGCGTTGGCGGCGGCCAGCGCGCGATCGCGCAGCTCGGCTTCGCGCGCCTTGTGTTCTTCGCTGAAGCGCACGGCCATCGCGCACAAGGCGGTCGCGGTGACCGCCAGGCCGAGCAGGCTCAGCGCCTGCTGGACGTCGCCGACACCCTTCAGCAGGAAAGCCGCGGCGACCGCGCCGACGTTGCCGCCCGCACCGACGATCCCCGCGACGCCGCCGAGCGCCTTGCGATCGATGAACGGCACCAGCGCGTAGGTCGCGCCGCACGCCATGTGCGTGAAGAGGCCGAAGGTCAGCATCGCGACGAGCGCGATGCCGATGCCTTGCGCATGCGAGAACCAGATCAGCCCGAGCCCTTCGCCGATGATCAGCGCGCACAGCAGCGTCGCGCGCACGTCGAGGCTGCGGCGCGCGGCGATCTTGTCGGACAGCCAGCCGCCGAGCGCGCGGGCGAACAGCGCGAGCAAGCCGAACATCCCGACCGCGAAACCGGCGTCCTTCAACGACAGCTTGAAGTGATCGACGTAGTACAGCGCGGCGATGTTGTGGATGAACACCTCGACGCCGAAGCACGCGCCGTACGTGACGAACAGCATCCACACGCGATAGTTGCCGCACGCCGCGAAGAAGCTCGCCCAGCCGCCCTTCTTGCCGCTGTCGATCGTCACGCCTTCCTTGCGCAGCGCGACGAAATCGCCTTGCGGGCAGTCCTGCGTGAAGCGCCAGTACGCCCACGCCATCACGAGCATCGCCACGCCCGGCACGACCAGCGCGATGCGCCACGACGCATCCTCGCCGAAGCCGAGCATCAGCCCCGCGGCAACGAGCAGCGGCATCAGCGCCTGCGTCGCGCCCGCGCCGGCATTGCCCCAGCCGGCCGTCGTCGCGTTCGCGGTGCCGACCACGTTCGGCGCGAACATCACCGACGTGTGGTATTGCGTGATCACGAAGCCCGCGCCGATCGCGCCGATGCCGAGCCGGCAGATCAGGAACCACAGGTAGTCGTGCGTGAACGACACGGCGAACACGGGGATCGCGCCGAGCAGCAGCAGGCCCGCATACACGCGGCGCGGGCCGAAGCGGTCGCACAGCGGGCCGACCAGCAGCCGCACGGCGATCGTCGCGGCCACCGCGGCGATGTTGATGTTGGCGACTTGCGCCGCGGTGAGATGGAATTCGCGCGCGATCAGCGGCATCAGCGGCGCGCACGCGAACCACGCGAAGAAGCATACGAAGAACGCCATCCACGTCAGATGGAACGCGCGCATCGGCGCGGTGCGGAGGCTGAAGAGATCGATACGGGTAGCTTTGTCGGTCATGTCATCCGCCAAACGAAAAACGGCGTCCTGCGCACCCGGTCTCGTCGAGACCTGATACGTAGGACGCCGTTGCCCATGAAGCCCGTTGCCGGGCGCTTCGGTATTCGGTACTGCGGACGAATCGCCATTGACCCGCCCGAACGAGCTAACGCAAGCGACGTGCCATGTCGGCGTCAATCGCGCCGGGAACCCCACCGCACAAGGCGCAGCGGGTATCGGGCACGTCACCGCGACGCGCGACGCGCTCTCCGTCGCGATGCACCGAGGCACAGATGTGGTGCGCTGCAGCACTGTCGTCGTGCGGCATCGCGGTGCGCGCGAGCGCGGCACGCTGCGCGCCGATGCGGCATCGCGACTGCTCGCGCGTCGCGAGCACATGCCCGCTCGCGGTCATCGCACGGTGCGCCGCGTCGCGCAAAGGCGCCATCGTCGCGCCGGTTGGCCCGGATATTGCTGAACCTTCACTACACCGGCAACGGCGCCGGTGGGCAGTCCCCGCAAACCCGGCCCGCCCTTCACGGCGAGCCTTTCCGGACAACGGCGTCCCTCCGTGCACGGCACGGCCGGATGCCGGTGCGTTTCGACCGCCCGCCGCCGCCGAGCAACAACGCGAAGCAGACCGCCGCAGGCATGCGATGCGGCACAGGAACACGACATGACGACAGGCAAAGTCACGCTGCTGGGCGCCGGCCCCGGCGACCCCGATCTCCTCACGCTGAAGGCGGTGAAGGCGCTGGCCGCCGCCGACGTGCTGCTGCTCGACGATCTCGTCGCGCCCGGCATCGTCGAACTCGCGCCGCAGGCGCGCGTGATCCGCGTCGGCAAGCGCGGCGGCTGCCGCTCCACGCCGCAGGCGTTCATCGAGAAACTGATGCGCCGCCATGCGCTGCGCGGCGCGCACGTGGTGCGCGTGAAAGGCGGCGATGCGCTGCTGTTCGGGCGCGCCGGCGAAGAACTCGCGACGCTGCGCGCGGCCGCGATTCCGGTCGAGATCGTCAACGGCATCTCGTCGGGATTCGCGGCCGCCGCGAGCCTCGGCATCTCGCTCACGCATCGCGAACACTGCCAGGGCGTCACGTTCGTCACCGCGCATCGCCAGGACCACGGCGAACCCGACTGGGCCCGGCTCGCGGCGACCGGCACCACGCTCGCGATCTACATGGGAATGAGCCGCGTCGACAGCATCGCGGCGGGCCTGCTCGCCGCGCTCCCCGCGTCGACGCCGGCGGCGGCCGTGCAATGGGCCGGTACGCCCGAAGAGCGTCGCTGGACCGGCACGCTCGACACGCTCGCAAGCGGCATCGAAACCGCGCGGCTCGGCAGCCCGGCCGTGATCCTCGTCGGCGGCGCGATCGGCGAAACGGCCGCGCAGGAGGCGGACGCGGCAATCGGCGCGGCGCTGCCGCGGGCCGCCTGACATGGGCGGCATCGCGCGGCTTCGGCCGCTCCCCGTTTCGTTCACCCCCGGCCGCGCGTGCGGCCCGACTGCCTCGTTCGCCCCTTGCACCGACGCATCGCTGCCCCTGTCGCCCGCCTCATGAGTTCGTCCGCCCTGCCCGTCCGCCTGCGCGTGCTGCTCGTCACCGATACCGACAAGCCGATCGGCGAACTCGGCAATGCGCTCGCGCGCCTCGGCTACGAGATGCTGAACGACGTCGCGACGCCCGCGCGCCTGCCGGCGGCCGTCGAGGAGCAACGCCCGGACGTCGTGATCATCGATACCGATTCGCCGTCGCGCGACACGCTCGAACAGCTCGCCGTCATGCATGCGACCGCGCCGCGCCCCGTGCTGATGTTCAGCCACGACGCCGACCAGGAACTGATCCGCGCGGCGGTCGGCGCGGGCGTCAGCGCGTATCTCGTCGAAGGGTTGTCGGCCGAGCGCCTCGCGCCGATTCTCGAAGTCGCGCTCGCGCGCTTCTCGCACGACGACGCGCTGCGCCGCCGGCTGGCCGACGTCGAGCGCGAACTCGAGGAACGCAAGCTGATCGACCGCGCGAAACGCGTGCTGATGGACCAGCGCAAGCTGTCCGAACACGATGCGTATGCGGCGCTGCGCAAGCGCGCGATGGATCAGGGCCTGCGCATCGTCGACGTCGCGCGACAATTGCTCGACGCGTCACCCCAGTCATGAGTGCCATGCATACCTCTCCGCCCGCCGCGCCGGAACGCGCGCATCTTCGCCTCGGGTTCGTCGCGCTGAGCGACGCGGCCCCGCTGATCGTCGCGCAGCGCCTGAATCTCGGCGCGCGTCATGGCCTCACGCTCGAATTGAGCCGCCAGCCGTCGTGGGCGGCCGTGCGCGACAAGCTGCTCAGCGGTGAGCTCGACGCCGCGCACGCGCTCTACGGGCTCGTCTGCGGGCTGCAGCTCGGCATCGGCGGCCCGCGGGCCGACATGGCCGCGCTGATGGTGCTGAACCGCAACGGGCAGGCGATCACGTTGTCGCGCGGCCTCGCCGACGCGTACCGCGAAACCGCCAACGTGCGTGCCGCGTTCGCGACGCTCGGCCGCAAGCCGCTGCTCGCGCAGACCTTCCCGACCGGCACGCACGCGATGTGGCTAAACGCGTGGCTCGCGTCGCACGGCGTCGATCCGCTGCGCGACGTGCGCAGCGTCGTGATTCCGCCGCCCGAGATGGTCGCCGCGCTCGCGGGCGGCGAGCTCGACGGCTTCTGCGCGGGCGAGCCATGGCACGCGGTGGCCGAAGCGTGCGGCGCGGGCCGCACCGTCGCCGTCACGAGCGAGATCTGGCCCGATCATCCGGAGAAGGTGCTCGCGACCCGGCGCGATTTCGTCGCGCTGTATCCGGCCACCGCGCGTGCGCTGGTCCGCACGCTGGTCGATGCGTGCGCATGGCTCGACAGCGCCGCGCACCGCCGCGAGGCGGCCGACTGGCTCGCGTCGCCCGACGCACTCGGCGTGCCGGCCCGGCTGATCGCGCCGCGCCTGCTCGGCGACTACGGCGCGGGGCCGTTCGCCACGCCGCCGCTGCCGATCCGCTTCCACGACGGCGGCGCCGTGAACCGGCCCGATCCGCGCGAGGCCCTGTGGTTCCTGTCGCAATACCGGCGCTGGGGCATGCTCGACGGTTCGCACGACGATGCGGGGATCGCCGCGGCGATCGCGCAAACCGCGTTGTATGATGCTGCGGTCGCCGAAGGCGGCGCAGCGGGCCCGTCGCGGGCGTGACGCGCGCCGCACGGTGCAGCCCGCGTGTGCCGCCGGGCCACGGCGCCCGGCCGCTGCCCGCGTGCGCCGCCCACGCGGCACCGCCTTGCCACTCCGTCCCCGCTCCGAATCGATGCCGAAACGAACGCGCGCGCCGCTCGACGTGCTGCTCACCGAAATCCGCGCGTGCCGTGCATGCGAAGCCGACCTGCCGCTCGGCCCGCGCCCGGTCGTGCGCGCTCATCGCGACGCGCGCATCCTGATCGTCGGACAGGCGCCGGGCGCACGCGTCCATGCGAGCGGGATTCCATGGGACGACGCGAGCGGCAAGCGGCTGCGCGACTGGCTCGGCGTCGACGCCGAGACCTTCTACGACGAGACGCGCTTCGCGATCGTGCCGATGGGCTTCTGCTACCCGGGCCGCGGCGCGAGCGGCGACAACCCGCCGCGCCCCGAATGCGCGCCCCTGTGGATCGACCGGCTGCTGGCCGAACTGCCGTCGATCCGGCTCACGCTGCTGATCGGCCAGTACGCGCAGCGGCATTTCCTGCGCGGCGCGCGCAAGGCGACGCTGACCGATACCGTGCAAGCCTGGCGCGACTACGGCCCGGCCGTCCTGCCGCTGCCGCATCCGTCGCCGCGCAACCAGGCCTGGTTCAAGCACCATCCATGGTTCGACGCCGAGGTCGTACCCGAGCTGCGGCGCCGGATCGCGCCGCTCGCGGCAGGCTGAGCGGGGCCCGCGAGGCGGCGCCCGGCCCCGGCGCGCCCGGTTCGCTGTACCATCGCGGCTCAACCGCGTCACGAACAGCACAATCCTTCATGCCCTCCACCGCCCCGCCGCGCCTGTACGGGATGCCCGAACGCAGCGACCGGCTCGATTTCTACATCCGCGACCAGGCGTCGCGCCAGGCGATCACCGAGCCGCATCGGCACGCGTATTTCCAGATCCAGTTCAACCTCGGCGGCGACACCGAGCAGCGCATCGGCGGCGTCACGCGGCCGTTTCCGCGCGGCGCGCTCGCGTTCGTGCTGCCGCACCGCGAGCACCTGATTCCGCATCCGGAAGGCGCGCACTTCATCGTGATCAATTTCAGCCAGGCGTTCCTGCGCGCCGATCTCGACGTCGATCCGCTCGATCTCGAGGACGTGCCCGCGCACCGCTTCCCCGAACTGACGCCGTTCCGCTTCCAGGAGCACCTCGATTTCATCCTGACCGGCGATACGTACGACGAAGCGCGCCGCCTCGCGCTGTGCATGCTCGACGCCGATCGCGTGCGCACCTTCGGCTCGACCACGTTGCTGCGCGGCTACCTGCTGCAACTGATCGGGCTCGTCTGCACGCAGTACGCGGGCGCGCTCGACAAGCTCGCGCAGCGCGGCGCCCAGCGCGCCGGCCGGCGCGACGCGCTGGCCCGCGTGCTGCGCCACGTGCGGGCGAACCTGACGCGTGAGGACCTGACGCTCGCCGCGACCGCCGAAGCCGCGTTCCTGTCGCCGAACTACCTCGCACACCTCGTTCGCAAGGAAACCGGCAGCACCTTCACCGATCTCGTCACCGAGCGCCGGATCGCGCTCGCGCAGTCGCTGCTGGCCCACACCAGCCGGCGCATCGCGGACATCGCGCGCTCGGTCGGCTTCCGCGACGAAGGGTATTTCGCGCGGCGCTTCCGCGCGCGGGTCGGCGTGTCGCCGAAGGCGTACCGCGACGCGAACGCCGCGCTGCCCGCCGCCGACGACACGCAGGCGGCCGCCGACGCGTAGTTTTGTCCCGGTAAAACGCAGTTGCGTCGCATCCGGGCGCATGCGCGTCGGGTATCGTTGCACGCATGCCGGCCGCTGCGCCGGCCATCCGTCTTCCTACCGAACGAGGCCATCCGATGTCCGCCTATGTCATCGACGCCGCCGAGCGTCCTTCCGTCGAAGTCGACCAGTCGTCCGCGCGCTTTCCGGTGCGCCGCGTCTTCTGCGTCGGCCGCAACTACGCCGACCACGCCCGCGAAATGGGCGCCGACCCCGACCGCGAACCGCCGTTCTTCTTCACCAAGCCCGCCGACGCGATCGTTCCGGCCAGCGGCACGGTCGCCTATCCGCCGCTGACGAACGATCTCCATCATGAAATCGAGCTGGTCGTCGCGATCGGCAAGGACGGCCGGTCGATCGACCCGGCCGACGCGCTGTCGCACGTGTGGGGCTACGGCGTCGGCGTCGATCTGACGCGCCGCGACCTGCAGGCCGAAGCGAAGAAGCTGAGCCGGCCGTGGGACTGGGCGAAGGGGTTCGACGCGTCGGGCCCCGTAACCGCGCTGCGCGCGGCGACGGCCACCGGCCATCCGGCCGCCGGCCGCATCTGGCTCGCGGTCAACGGCGACACGCGCCAGCAAGGCGACCTGGCCGACATGATCTGGCCCGTGCCCGACGTGATCGCGTACGTGTCGCGCTCGGTCGAGCTGAAGGCCGGCGACCTGATCTTCACCGGCACGCCGGCCGGCGTCGGTGCGCTGCAGCCGGGCGACCGCGTGACGGGTGGCGTCGACGGCATCGCGACGTTCGAATTCGTGGTCGGCGCGAAGCCGTAACGCGGCACGCACGGCGGCGCCTGTCCGGGCCGCCGCGCGAGATCCCGATGCCGGTCAGTCGTAGCGGCGCAGAAAGGCGTCGGCGACGGCCGGCGGATTCAGCGCTTTCGCCGACGCGTTTTCCAGCGCCTCGGCCGCATCGTCGTCGCTGATCGACACGAACAGCGTGATCGCCGCCCGGTCATCGCCCGTGCCGAACACGCCGTCGCGATCGAGCAGCCGCAATGCCTCGATCATGTCGGCGTGCAGTTGCCGGGAAAATTCGCTGAAGCGCGACGGGACGAACTGCGGGCTCAGCACTTCGTCGGCCAGCCGGCCGCAGATCGCGTTGAACGGCGAAGCCTCGGCCGCCGCGTACGCCCACTCGGCCACGCCCCACACGAACCACGGGTCGTCGTCCGCCACCGCCTGCCGCGCGCGGACCCGGCGCAGCCCTTCGACCGAATTGGCCGCCGGCACCACCGTCATCGCACCGCTGTCGGTGTACAACGCAAACGCGTAGAAATGCTCGTCCGGGTGCAACGCCCGCAGCGCCCGGAAGGTCGCCCTCGCGGCATCGGCAATATCCCGCTGGAAATCAGAAAAGTCGCTCATCGCATCCTCGTCCAGTCGCCTTTTGCGCTCGTCGGGACACGCGGCGCGCGGCTCGTGCGTCGTCTCCCGGCATGCGGCGGATTGTCCGTCATTCGGCCGCGCGCCGGTACCGGGGCGCACCCGCGCTCACCGCCCGGCGTCCTGTCCGTCGAACACCCGCACGCACACGGCGGCCGCCAGCGCGATCGCCGCCGACAGCAGCATCATCGCGAGCGGCAGGTAGCCCGCGTTGCCGACGGTCAGCAGCGCGCCCGTCAACGACGACAGCGCGGCGCCGCCGCCGATCGTCATCGCGCCGGCCAACCCCGACGCGCTGCCCGCCAGTTCCGGGCGCACCGACACCGCGCCCGCGTGGGCGCCCGGGTTGCTCAGCCCGTTGCCGATGCCGACCAGCACGCACGGCCCGAACCATGCGAGCGCGTGCGTCGCGCCGCCGACCATCAGCGCAAGCCCGATCAGCGGCCCCGCGCACGCGACGACCCGCCCGCCCAGGATCGTCGTGGCCAGCGCGTAGCGGCGCGCGCCCCGCGCGGCCAGCAAGCTGCCGCACACGAAACCGGCCGTGATCGTCCCCATGTAGACGCCGATCTCCGCCGGCGCGATGCCGAATCGCGTTTTCGCGGCGAGCGGCGCGCCGGCCAGGAACGCATAGAACGCGCCCGTCGAAAACGCCATGCACAGCGTATAGGCCCAGAAGCGGCGCGCACGGAGCAGCGCCGGATACGCGCGAAGCTGCTGCCCGAAGCTCGACGACCGGCGCGTATGGGTTTCGACGAGATCGCGCGCGCACCAGGCGAACAGTGCGACGCCGACCGCGCCAAGCAACCAGAAGCTCGCGCGCCAGCCGACCGTCTGGTCGAGTGCGCCGCCGAGCGTCGGGCCGAGCATCGGCGCGAATGCGGCCGCCATCGCCGCATAGCCGATCCGGCTCGCCGCGCGCGCGCCGCCGCCGGTGTCGCGGATCGCCGCCATCGACACCGGATAGACCGACGTGATCGCCGCCTGCATCAGCCGGCAGCCGAGAAACACGCGGATATCGGCCGCCATCGCGCAACCGAGCGACCCGAGCGCGAATAGCGCGACGCTCGTCAGCACGATCGGCCGCCGCCCGAACCGGTCGGACAGCGGCCCCGTCACGAACTCGAGCGATGCGGCCACCGCCGCATACCCGCCGAGCGACAGCGCGACGAGCGCATAGTCGGTGTGCAGGTCGCGCACGATCGCCGGCAGCGACGGCAGGAACAGGCTCAGCGGCAGGACCGACAACGCGCACAGCAGGATCAGCGTGGCGTGCCGCGGCGACGCCGGGTCGGACGCGGTCGACAGGTTCGATGACAAGCGGATGCCCTCCCGCGCACGGGCCGCACGGCCGTGCGCAACACAAAAAAAAGCCCCCGAACGAGTCGGGGGCGCATGGGTGCCGGCGCGATCCCGCTACCGGACCCTGCGCCTGTGGATGACTACGATGAAGCAAGCCGTTTTCATGCTGAATGGCTCCTGGATGCGTGGCGGACCGCCAGCGATATCGGACGATGTTAGGCGGACGACGGCAGCCGCGTCAACGCCCTAACGCGCGCGCACCGACACGAACTTCCGCGCGTTGTTGCGCTGGATCAGCACGGCGATCACGCTGCCGCCGCTCGCTTCGAGCGTCGGTACGTCGTCCGGCGTCTCGAGCAGCGTGTCGTTGAGCTCCAGCACCACGTCGCCCGGCTGGATACCGGCGCGCGCGGCCGGGCCATGCACCGCATCCACCATCATCCCGACCGCGAGCCCGGTCGAACGGCGCTCGTCGTCGCTCAACGCGTGCATCGTCAGGCCGAGGCGGTCGCCGTGGTCGCCTGCATCGCCCGCCCCCGAACCCGGCCCCGGCCGCGCGGCGGCCTTCGGCGCGGCCATGCCGACCGTGGCGACCGCGCTACCCGCGTCGTCGGCGCCGGTGATCGTCAGCATCATCGGCGCACGGTTGCGGATCACGCGCAGCCGCGCCTTGCCGCCCGGTGGCAGCGCGCCGGCCAGATCGTTCAGTTCGGCCGAGTGGCCGATCGTCTTGTCGCCCACCTTCACGATCACGTCGCCGGGTTTCAGGCCGGCCGCGGCGGCCGGCGAGCCGGGCGCGACCCCGTTGACGAGTGCGCCCGCCGCACGCGGCAGTCCGAACGCCGCGGCCAGGCCGACGCCCACGTCCTGCACGTCGACGCCGAACGCATTGCCCGACGACGCCTCCGCCGCGGGCGGCGGAGCCTGCTGCGCCTGCTGTTGCGCACGCAACTGGGCGCGCACCTTCGTCGCGAACGCGATCGGGATGGCGAATGTCGTGCTCGCGTAGCGGTCGGCGCCCGTATAGACCTGCACCGCGATGCCGATCACGTCACCCGCGCGATTGAACACCGGGCCGCCCGAGTTGTCGGGGTTCGGTGCGATGTCGGTTTCGAAGAACGGAAACGCGCTGCCGTCCGGCAGCCGGCGCGACGTCGCGCTGACGATGCCGGCCGTGACCGTGTTGCCCGAGCCGTCCGGCGCGCCGATCGTCATCACCGGTTCGCCCGCGCGCACTTTCGACGAATCGCCGACGCGCACGAACGGCAGCTTCGTCGCGTCGACGCGCAGCACGGCCACGTCGCTTTGCGGATCGACGGCCAGTACCGTCGCCTTGAATTCGCGCCGGTCGGTGAGCCGCACCGTCACGTCGGTCGCCTCGTCGACCACATGAGCGGACGTGAGGATCAGGCCATCGGCGCTGACGATGAAACCCGAGCCGCTGCCGGACACCGCACGCGGCGCGGTATCGGGCGCCGGCGCCTGCGGCCCCTGCGCGGACGGCGGTGCGCCATGGCGGAAGAACGCGGCGAGCGGATCGTCGGGATCGAGCATGGCAAAGGCCGGGCCGCCGGTTTGCGGGTCGGGCGTGGCGGCCATGATGGTCACGACCGCCGGGCCGTAGCGCTCGACGATCGCCGGGAAGTCGACCGGCATCGCGTAAGGCGCGGCGGGCGGCCGCGCCTTCATCGCGGGCGGTGCGGCGGGCGGTGCGAGGGTGCCGGCGATGGCGGCGGGCGGCGGCAAGATTCCGGCAAGCACGCCCCCGATCAACGCGGTGCGAAGCACGGCGCGAGCAAGCGTCTGGCAGACCACGGTGCACCTCCCCCGGGCAGTCGCGACGCCACCCTGCGCGAGACGCGCAGGCGCCCGACGAGCACCGGTACACGCCTCCATTTATAGCCCACGCGCCGGTTGGAACATACGAATCGAAACCCGTATGCCGGGAGGTGCCCGGGCGGCGGAACCGCGAGGGCGGCCGCTTCGAACAAAGTGCACGGTTCGTCAATCCGAATATCCACCACGCATTGGGGTGGACGTCGGTGCCGGGGTCTTCGTCACGGTCTGCGGCCGGGCATGCCATCTGTCGCACATCGCGGACAGGCCGAGCGCAATCACGATCACGCAGCAGGAAGTTCGAGGTGGCGAAACCCTACCATCACGCGTGCCCCGCGCCCACCCGCTCCGCGATCGCCGACACCATCCGCAACATCGGCTCGAACGCATCGGCCGACGTATTGCCGAAACCGAGCACGAGCCCGTTGCCGGCGCGCGCCGCATCGATCGCGAAACCCGACAGCGGAAACGGCCCGATGCCATGCGCGCGCGCCGCTTCGACGATCGCGCGATCGCGATAACGCGCCGGCAGCCGCAGCGCGAGATGCAGCCCGCACGGACCGCCCTCGATCTGGTGCGGCACGCTCAGGCTGCTATCGAGTGCGGCGAGCAGCAACCGCCGCCGGTCGCGATACAGCCGGCGCATCCGTCCGAGATGCCGGCCGTACTCGCCCGTCTCGATGAAATCGGCCAGCGCGAGCTGCACGTGGCGCGTCCCGCCGCGCAGCATCTCCGGCAGCGCCGGCCGCACGGCGGCCAGCAACGCGTCGGGCAGCACGAGAAAACCGATCCGCAGCGCCGGAAACATCGTCTTGCTGAACGAGCCGAGATAGACGACCGGCGAATCCGGCGCGAGCCCGTGCATCGCGCCGATCGGCTCGCCGGTGTGACGGAATTCGCTGTCGTAGTCGTCCTCGATGATCCACGCGCGATGGCGGCGTGCCGCATCGATCAGCGCGAGCCGGCGCGAGATCGACAGCACGGCGCCGGTCGGGAACTGGTTCGACGGCGTCGTGTAGACGAGGCGCGGCGGCCGCTCGCGCCAGTCGTCCGGTTCCGCACGCAGCCCTTCCGCGTCCACCGGCATCGGCACGACGTCGAGGTCGGCCGCCTGCATCGCGGTGCGCGCGCCGCGATAGCCGGGCTCCTCGACCCACACCGTATCGCCCGGATTGGTCAGCAACTGTGCGCACAGCGCGATCGCGCCTTGAGCGCCTTCGGTGATCACGATCTGTTCGGGATCGCAGCGCACGCCGCGCGTGACGGCCAGATGGCGCGCGATCGATTCGCGCAGGGCGGATTCGCCGAGCGGGTCCCCATACGCGAGCAGCTCGCGGCCGGCACGGCGCAGCGCGCGATCGATCGCGTGCCGCCATGCATCCACCGGGAAATGCGACAGCGCGGGCACGCCCGGCCGGAAGCCCTCCGATTCGCCGGTGCCGACGAGGCTCGGACGAATCCGGCCGAGCCGCTGCGCGACGGCCGGCGGCGCGGCCCGCCTGCGCGGCGGCGCCGGCCGCGACAGCCCGACGACCCGCGTGCCGCGACGATCCGACTGCAGGAAGCCTTCGGCGACGAGCTGCTCGTACACGGCGGCCGTCGTATTGCGCGACACGCCGAGCGTTTCGGCCAGCGCGCGCGTGCCGGGCAACCGCGTGCCGGCCGGCATCGCGCCGCCGAGGATCGCGTCGCGCAAGCGGCGCAGCAACTGGCGCTGCAGCGACGGTGCGCCGGGCGTACGTGCCAGCGGCGCATCGAGCGGCAGCAACGGCGCGGCGCCGGAAGGAAAGGCAGTCGTCATCGGAATATCGCGGCGTGAAAAGTCGAACCTGCGGTGATTGGCGAACGGCTGCGATCACGACTCGTGGCACCATAAATTTACCGTTCTCTGGCGCTTCTCATGGTACCTCGCCGGGACTACGATCGTCTGCATGCCGGCATGTCGCCGGCCGCCAACCGAAGCGAGATCGACCTTGCCCACGCTCACCAACGCTTTCCAGCAGCCCATCGGCCAACCCGTTCCCGACTGGTCCGCGCGTCCGCGCCCCGAGCGCATCGCGCTCGAAGGCCGTTACTGCCGGCTCGAACCGCTCGACGCCGAGCGCCATGCGGCCGACCTGTACGCGGCCTACGCGCAGGCGCCCGACGGCAGCGACTGGACCTATCTCGCGCACGGCCCGTATGCCGACGAGTCGAGCTACCGCGACTACGCGCGCGGCGCGCAGGCGAGCACCGATCCGCTGCACTACACGGTGATCGACCGCGCCACGGGTCGCGCGGTTGGCACGCTCGCGCTGATGCGCATCGATCCGGCCAACGGCGTGATCGAGGTCGGCTCCGTCACGTTCTCGCCGCTGCTCAAGCGCACGCCGGTTTCGACCGAAGCGCAGTTCCTGCTGATGAAGTACGCGTTCGACACGCTCGGCTACCGGCGCTACGAATGGAAGTGCGACGACCTGAACGCGCCGTCGCGCAAGGCGGCCGCCCGGCTCGGCTTCCGCTACGAAGGCACGTTCCGGCAGGCGATCGTCTATCGCGGCCGCAATCGCGACACCGCGTGGTTCTCGATCATCGACGGCGAATGGCCGGACGTCCGCGCCGCGTTCGAAGCATGGCTCGCACCGGAGAACTTCGATGCCGAAGGCAACCAGCGCCAGCCGCTCACCGCGATCCGCCACGCGCAGGCCAGCGCGCGCGACGCAGCCAGCCGCGCGAACGACGCCACGCGCGTCACGGTGCGCCCGCTCGTCGCCGCCGACGAAGCCGCGTGGCGTCCGCTGTGGCAGGGTTACCAGAAGTTCTATGACACGGCGCTGAGCGACGCGGTGTTCGCGACGACCTGGGCGCGCCTGATGGATCCGGCCGAGCCGATGTTCGTGCTCGGCGCGTTCGACGCGTCCGGTGCGCTGGTCGGGATCGTGCATTCGATCTACCACCGCTCGTGCTGGACCGAAGGGCCGTACTGCTATCTGCAGGACCTGTACACGGCGCCCGACGCGCGCGGGCAAGGTGCCGGCCGCGCGCTGATCGAGGCCGTGTACGAACGGGCCCGCGAAGCCGGCGCGAGCCGCGTGTACTGGCTCACGCACGAGACCAACACCGCCGCGCGCGCGCTGTACGACAAGCTCGCGAACAACGCCGGTTTCATCCAGTACCGGCACGACCTGAAGAAGTAACGTCGCCGCTCCGACGGCCGATGTTCAGCCCGGAACATCGGCCGGATCGCGTGCGTCGCCGTCCCGCGGCGCGCCATCGCACGCCGCACCGCCCCTACCCGGCACCGACGCCGGGCAGATCATCTCGTCGCCGTTGGCCGGCACCGGTCGCCGCACCGGCCGGAACACCGGCTCGCCCGGCTCGATCGGCTGCCCGGAAAGCGCGCAGCGACCGGGCTGCAACGCGACGCGCAGCCGCCAGCGCTGCTCGCCGTAGTGACACCGGCCGCTCTCGACCCATCGCACCAGCAGTCCGTCGTCGCCCGCCTCCAGCACCGTGACGAACAGTTGCGGGCGCAACGGCGACGCCGCGGCCGTCCCCTGCTCCGGAATCGGCGCGCGGCCGATCGTCACGAGCGGGTGGGCGATCACGCCGCCGCGCGACGGCATCGCGTCGTCTTCGTCGAACGCGGACGCGTCGCACGACAGGTCTTCTTCGCAGATCGGGCTTTCCATGGTGTTGAGCATGCTTGACGAATTTCCGTGCAGGTTGAACGACGCCGGCGCGTTCAGCGCCGGCCCATCGGTTCGCGCAGCAGGGACAGGCCGATCGCCGCGCCGACGGCGGCGGCCGCGAGCATCAGCCCGATGCCGCCCGACCAGCCAAACGCACCGACGATCGCGCCGATCGTCAGCGGCCCGATCACCTGGCCGAGATAGTTGCCCTGCACGACCCAGCCGATGCTGAGCGGCGCCAGCGACGGCGACGGGGCGGAGCCCGGCGCGCACGCGAGAATGGTCGCGGGCAGCATCCCGGCCATCGCCGAAAACGCGAACCCGAGCGCGACCGCGAGTGGCGCGGGTGTCGCCGCGCCGAAGAGGCCCGCGCCCGCCGCGCCGATCGCGACCGACGTCGCCGCCATCACGATCCCCGGTCGCGCCCCGCGCGACAGCAGCCAGCCGGCCGTCAGGTTGCCGATCACGCACGCGGCGACGATCGCCGCGCTGATCAGCCCCGCCGCGCCGACCGCGACGCCGAGGCGCTGCATCAGGAACACCGGCAGGAACGTCATCACCGCGAAGAACTGCACGTTGTAGGTCGCGAAGCCCAGTGCGAGGAGCGTGGTCGAGCACGACGCGAGCACGGTGCGCAGCGCGGGGCCGATGCGCGTCGTCGCCTGCCGCGACGGCGCGTCGGCCGACGTCGTGACCGGCACCGCGGCCGCCGCGACGAGCGTCAGCGCCGCGGCCGCGAGCCAGCCGTTGCGCCAGCCGCCGAGCAGCGGCCCGACCAGCATCGACAGCGCCATGCCGGCCGGCATGAAGGTGCTCCACAGGCCGAACGCGAAATTGCGCCGTTCGGGCGGCGTCACGCGGTTCAGCACGGCCGGCGCGGCGACCACCACGATCACGAACCCGAGGCCTTCCGCGAAGCGCGTGGCCAGCAACAGCGCGAAGCTGCCGGCCCAGGCGCCGGCCACGCTCGACAGGCCGAGGATGACGAGCCCCGTCACCAGCAGCCGCCGGTCGCCCCAGCGCCGCACCAGCAGGCCGGCGGCGATCCCGCCGAACACGCCGACGAACGGAAACACCGACATGATCCCGCTCAGAGACGCCAGCGAGCCGCCGAACTCGTGCTGCAGCGACGGCAAGCCGATCGTCGCCTTGCCGACGTGCAGCGCCGACACGATGCTCGCCAGCACGACGTTCGCGACGGCGGCCCGGTAGCTGCGCGCCGGCAGCGTGGCGGCATCGGCCGCGACAGGCGATTCGGTCATCTTCACCTCCGTTGAAGCGGCGGCGTGCAACGGGATGTCTCACGCGACCGCAATCGGACTGGCGCACATGATACAAATTGAAGTTAACTTCAAGTAAAGGGGCAGCGCGCGCAACGATCCGTTTCGGCGATGGTGACAATGGCCGGCGCGACACGCGACGGCATCCTGGTCTAAGCTGTCCGCTTCGTCCGACAACGCCGCGCCGCGTCCCTCCTTATGTCAACCGCCTCCCCTGCACCGGCCACGCTGTTTCCGCTCGACGAAGCCTGGACGGATTTCCCCCGCCGCAAGGCGGCCGTGCGCACCTTCATCGCCGGGTACTGCGCCGCGCGCGGCCGGCGCGATGCGCCGCTGCACGACGGCCCGGACGGCCATGTCGTGCAGTTCGACGGCGCGATGGGCCGGCCTTTCGAGCATTTCATGATCGAGGGCGCGCCCGTGTCCGGCGCCGGCCCGTTTGCGGTTGGCGCGTGGATCACGCGCTACGGCGCGGCACCGCTGCCGCCCGCGCTGCACGGCCGGACGCGCCGGCTGACCGACGAGCATTTCATGGCCGCCGACATCGACGGGCTGTCCGGCGACGACGCGCTCGCGCTTTCGCTGGCCTGCGACACGCCTGGCGCGATCGACGCGTTCAACGCCAGCGGCGCCTTCGCGCCGTTCCAGCCGAATCCGGCCGCGTTCCTGTTCGCGCACCGGCTCGACGGACAGATCGCGGCCACCGCGCGCTACGGCTTCGCGTCGCCGCGCGATATCGTCGTCGACCGCGTCGGGACGGCGGACGCATACCGCCGCCGCGGCCTGGCGACGCAACTGCTCGCCGCGATCGTCGCGCACGCACGGCACCGGGGTGCGCGCCGCGTGTGGCTCATATCGACCGAGGTCGGCCAGCCGCTGTACCGCGCCGCCGGATTCACGCCGCTCGCCGCGGTCGCCGTGGACGAAGTCGTCGCCTGAACGCGGATCGAACGGCGCCGCCCGTCGCCGTTCGTCTCGCGATTCGTCTCATTGCGCTGAGACGAACGTCCCGGCGTCTCACGCGCTTCGCTGTGGCGCTATCGCAGCAAATTCGACGCTCCGTTCCTTCCAAATCGTTGCCGTTCGGCGGACAGCGACATGGTGCAGCGCACCCGACGCACATTTTCCGGCCGCCACGCATCGCCCGGCTTCACGCTGGCCCCGTTCCTGCATACCGGTCGAACGCGCAATCGCGCGACGGGCGCGCCGGCAACATCGCCGCACGCCCGACGACAACCTGACGGAGACAGCAACGTGAGTACACCGGCACCGATCACTCCCCCCAGCATGAAAGCCGCCGTCTGGCACGGCCGCCACGACATCCGCGTCGAAGAGGTTCCCGTTCCGGAACGCCCGCCGGCAGGCTGGGTCACGATTCGCGTGCACTGGTGCGGCATCTGCGGCTCCGACCTGCACGAATACGTCGCCGGGCCGGTGTTCATCCCGGTCGACGCGCCGCATCCGCTGACCGGCCTGAAAGGCCAGTGCATCCTGGGCCACGAGTTCAGCGGCGAGATCGCCGAGCTCGGCGCGGGCGTGTCGGGCTTCGCGGTCGGCGACCGCGTGACGGCCGACGCATGCCAGCATTGCGGCACCTGCTGGTATTGCCGGCACGGGCTGTACAACATCTGCGAGAACCTCGCGTTCACCGGGCTGATGAACAACGGCGCGTTCGCCGAATACGTGAACGTGCCGGCCGAACTGCTGTACAAGCTGCCCGACCATTTCCCGACCGAGGCCGGCGCGCTGATCGAACCGCTCGCGGTCGGGCTGCATGCGGTGAAGAAGGCCGGCAACATCGTCGGGCAGACCGTCGTCGTGGTCGGCGCGGGCACGATCGGCCTGTGCACGATCATGTGCGCGAAGGCCGCGGGCGCCGGACGCGTGATCGCGCTGGAAATGTCGGCCGCGCGCAAGCAGAAGGCGCTGGAGGTCGGTGCGAGCGCGGTCGTCGATCCGAAGACGTCCGACGCGATCGCGGAAGTCCGGGCGCTGACGGGCGGCTACGGCGCGGATGTCTCGTTCGAGTGCATCGGGCACACGGCCACCGCGAAGCTCGCGATCGACGTGATCCGCAAGGCCGGCAAGTCGGTGATGGTCGGCATCTTCGAGGAACCGGCGCCGTTCAACTTCTTCGACATCGTGTCGACCGAGAAGGAAGTGATCGGCTCGCTCGCGTACAACGGCGAATTCGCGGACGTGATCCGCTTCATCGCGGACGGCCGCATCGACGTGCAGCCGCTCATCACCGGGCGCATCGCGCTCGGCGACATCGTCGCGCACGGCTTCGAGGAACTGGTCAACCACAAGGACCGCAACGTGAAGATCATCGTCCGGCCGGCCGTTTCCTGAGCGCACACGCGCGGCCGCGGGATCGATTCCCGCCGCGCCGCGCCGGCCGCCGTACAGGCGTATAGCGGTCCCCCGTCGAGCGTCGCCCCGTGCGCGGGCGGCGCGCCTGCGTGCGCATCCCTTCCCTCTGTCGTCACCGTCCAAGGCAGCCGCCATGTCGCGCTCCCTCCGGAAGCGGCGCGCCCGAACATTCGCAATCCCTAACATTCACCGCAACGCGCGATCCGCACCGGTGCGCGATCAGGGTTTCTCCGCATCAAGCACGATGCGTCCGGCGTCGACAGGATGGTGGCGCAACGCGATCCGGTGCCGCGTGCGATCCGGCTTCCCGGGCGCGATCGTTGCCGCCCCGTCACGACGGAACACCTGTCGAACCTCACGGCGCCACGGCGCCGACAGGCCGAGAATACGGGCCTCCCAGGGATAGTTCGCAAAACACGGTGTGCCATGAATCTCTCGTTCAATCGGGAACGCGCAAACGACGTTCGCTCGCTGACGATCCAGCAGAAAACCCATCTCGGCTTCGCGCTCGTCACCACGCTGCTGGCCTTGCTGTGCGGCACGATCATCGCGGGCAGTGTCCGCCAATACCGGCAGGAAAACGCCGACCTGCAAAGCTTCGAATTCGTCCACGGCGCGATGATCGCCGCCAACATGATCTCGGCCGAACGCGGCCCGACGAACGACCTGCTCGTGCGCGCGCAGCCCGACGCCGCGACGGAGCGGCGCAACCTGCGCGCCGCGCGCGAGCGTTCCGACCGCGCGCTCGCGCATTTTCGGGCCGGCATCGGGCACGCGGCGGCGCTCGACGACCGCGAGCGCGGCAACCTGCTGCACGCGGTCGATGCGATCCGGATCACGCTCGCCGATGCGCGCGCGGAAATCGACGCACTCGACGCGCGGCCGCTCGCGTCCCGCACGGTGCGCGACATCCAGCATGCGCAGGCGCGCCTGTTCCGGGTCGTCGACACGGTGTCGCTGCTGATCGACGGCGCGATGACCGACACGGCCATGCGCGACCCGCGCACGTCAGGCGCGATCCTGCTCGCGCGGCTGCTGAGCGACCTGCGGGAATACGCGGGACGCACGGGCTCGCTGCTCGTCGCGCCGATGTTCGCGCGGCAGGCGCTCGATCGCACGCAGTTCGCGGAGATCATGCTGATGCGCGGACGCATCGAACAATTGCGCGCACTGATCGACGGCGCGTTCGGCGCGCGGCTCGACGATGCGGACGTGGCCCGCGAGTACGCGCAGCTCAACGCGGCGTTCGACCGTCACCTGCTGCCGCTCGTCGACGCGATCGTCGCGAACGGCCGGACAGGCGCCTACGCGATGAGCGCCGGCGATTTTTCGAGGACGATCGTCCCGTATTTCGGGCCGTGCGAACGGCTGCGCGACCGCGTGATCGACGCGGCGCGGCGCCGCGCCGTCTCGGACCGGAATACCGCGCGGATCAAGGTGGCGGTATCGGCATGCGCGACCGCGCTCAGCGTCGCGATCCTGCTGTCGCTCGCGCGCGGCACGCAGCGGCTGCTGTCGACGCCGCTCGATGCGCTCGGCCGCCGGATCGTCGCACTCAGCGACGGCGATACGACGCCCGTCGCGATGCCGCGCGGCGTCGGGCCGGAGATCACCCGCATCGACCGGGCACTGGAGACCTTGCGCCATGCGCATGTGCGCCGCGACATGCTCGAACGCCAGCGCAACGACATGCTGACGCTGTTCTCGCACGACATGCGCGCGCCGCTGACGTCGCTGATCATCCTGATCGACGCGCAGGAACACCGCGCGAACGACGCACCGACAAAGCGGCAATTCGAGAGAATCGGCAGGCTCGCCCGCCATACGCTGGCGATGGCCGACGGTTTCGCGCAGTTGTCGCGTGCGGAAGCCAGCGAATACGAGCGCGTGCCGGTCAACCTCGCCGACCTGATGAACGAGGCGCGCGACGCCGTATGGCCGCTCGCGCATCGCAAACGCATCTCGATCGACGACGTGCCGCGCCGCGACGACACGATCGTGCACGGCGACCCTGCGTTGCTGTCGCGCGCGCTGATCAACCTGCTGGATAACGCAATCAAGTACAGCCCGTCGCTGACGAGCATCGAATGCCGGGTGGAACCGGGCGCCGACGGCCGGGCCGTGCACTGCACGATCCGGGACCGCGGCTGCGGGATCAGCCACACGGACCAGACGCGGCTGTTCGAACGCTACCGGCGCTTTCGCACGGCCGGGCAACCGGACACGGGCGGCGTGGGGCTCGGAATGGCGTTCGTCAAGGCCGTCGTCGAACGGCACGCGGGCGACATTCATGTGCAGAGCGCCGTGCTGCAGGGCACCACGATCACGATCGCGCTGCCGGCGGCGGCGAACCCGTGACGTCGCAACCCCGCGCGATTCTTCGATATACTGAACCGAACCCTTTTCGGGGCAACCGGGGGCAACCCGCCTTCCGCGCGTCCGCCCCGCCTGCGTGGAAGCGCGCACCGTGAAACCGCGAACCGGACTGATTCTCGAACTCTTCGTCAACCTCGTGCTGCCCTGGGTGGCCTATCGGGTCGCGCATCCGTATTTCGGCGAAACGGGCGCGCTGTACGCGTCGGCGGTTCCGCCGATCATCTGGTCGATCGTCGAATTCATCCGCTCGCGCCGCGTCGACGCGGTGGCGGCCATCGTGCTGCTCGGCATCACGCTGTCGATCGTCGGGATGGCGTTCGGCGGCAGTCCGCGCACGCTGCTGATGCGCGAATCGATCGGGTCGGGCACGATCGGCATCGTGTTCCTGCTGTCGTTGTTCCGCGAACGCCCGCTGATCTACTATCTGGCCCGCGCGACCGTGGCCCGCGAGATGGACGGCGGCGCCGCGCACTTCGAAGCCGTCTGGGACGCGCAGCCGGGCCTGCGGCAGATGCTGCGGCTGATGACGTTCGTGTGGGGCGCCATCATGACGGTCGAGATGCTGCTGCGCTGGTGGATGGTCGTCAGCTGGCCGGTCGAACGCGTGCTGGTCGTGTCGCCGGTCATGGGCTACACGGTGTTTGCCTGCCTGCTGCTGTGGACGTTCTGGTACCGGCGGCGGATGCGCGTGCGCAACAGCGTCGACATCCCGGGCCGCGGCGGCGTCACCGAAACCGCCGGCCGCTGACACGCGGCGCGCCGGCTGCCCGGCAGCGTGTCACGGCACCTGCTGTATGATGCGCGGCGTCTCGTCCGCCTGTCCGCTTCCCGTCATGTCCCTTTCGCTCCTTCCGTGTGCCACGATCTGGCTCGCCCTGTTCGCGGCCGCCGCATTCGCGTGGCATCGCCCACTGCACGGCCTGAGCATCGGCGTCGCCGCGCTCGGCTACGCGGGCGCGCTGGCATTCGGCCAGCTCGCGCCGATCACGCTGGCGCCATTCGCGCTGCTGATCGCGGCCGGCTGGGGCGTGCTGCCCGCGCGCCCGCTCGCGGTGCGCATCGCCGCGCATCTCGTCTTCGCCGCGCTCGCGATCGCGCTGAGCCTGCACCTGATTCCCGGCTTCCACAATCCGCGCGTGATCGCGCCGACCCGTTTCACGCCGGACGCCGTGCCGTTCACGATGTACCTGAATTTCGACAAGCCGCTCGTCGGCCTGTGGCTGTTGTGGGCGCTGCCGTGGGTCGCGCCCGACGTCGCGCTGTCGCGCGCGCTGCGCACCGGTGCGGTGGCGGCCGCCGCAACGGCCGCCGCGTGCCTGGCCGGCGCGCTCGCGTTCGGGATGGTCGGCTGGGCCCCCAAATGGCCGCCGTCCGGCTGGCTGTGGCTCGCGAACAACCTGCTGCTGGTGACGCTCGCCGAGGAAACGCTGTTCCGCGGCTACGTCCAAGGCGGGCTGACCCGCGTGTTGCGCGCGTATTCCTGGGGCCCGTGGGTCGCGCTCGCGGCCGGCGCGGTGCTGTTCGGCGCCGCGCACGCCGCGGGCGGCTGGCAATGGATCGTGCTCGGCACGGTGGCCGGCGTCGGCTACGGGCTCGCGTGGCGGCGCGGCGGCCTGCTCGCCGCCGCGCTCGCGCATGCGGGGCTGAACGTCGTCCACTTCGGCCTGTTCACCTACCCGATGCTCGCCGCCGCGCGCTGAACGCGGTGCGCGGCGCCGCCCGCGTTGCCGCTCAGTTGAACCCGGCCACCGCGTGCGGCACGTACGGGCGTTCGAGCGTCGCGATTTCGTCGTCGGTCAGCTTCAGCGCGAGCGCCCCGAGCGCATCGTCCAGTTGCTGCGGCTTCGAAATGCCGACGATCGGCGCGGTCACGCCGCGCTTTTGCGCGACCCACGCCAGCGCGACCCGCGCCCGCGGCACGTTGCGCGCGGCGGCGATCGCCGCGACGGCCTCGACGACCGCCTTGTCGGCATCGATCGTCGCGTTGTACAGCTGCTGCCCGACCTCGTCCTTCTGCTGCCGTTCCGACGATTCGTCCCAGTTGCGCGTCAGGCGCCCGCGCGCGAGCGGGCTCCACGGAATCACCGCGATGCCTTCGTCCTCGCACAGCGGCAGCATTTCGCGCTCTTCCTCGCGATACAGCAGGTTCAGGTGGTTCTGCATGCTGACGAAGCGGGTCCAGCCGTGCTGCTTCGACGTGTGCAGCGCCTTCGCGAACTGCCATGCGAACATCGACGAGGCGCCGATATAGCGCGCCTTGCCGGCCTTCACGACGTCGTGCAACGCCTCGAGCGTCTCCTCGATCGGCGTGCCGTAGTCCCATCGGTGAATCTGGTAGAGATCGACGTAGTCGGTGCCGAGCCGCTTCAGGCTCTGGTCGATGTCGGTCATGATCGCCTTGCGCGACAGCCCGGCGCCGTTCGGCCCCGGCCGCATCCGGTAGAACACCTTGGTCGCGATCACGACGTCGTCGCGCTTCGCGAAATCGCGCAGCGCGCGGCCGACGATCTCCTCCGACGTGCCGTCCGAATACATGTTCGCGGTGTCGAAGAAGTTGATGCCGGCCTCGATCGCCCGCTGGATGATCGGCCGGCTTTCCGCTTCCGGCAGCGTCCACGGGTGCGTGCCGCGCAACGGCTCGCCGAACGTCATGCAGCCCAGCACCAGCTTCGACACGTCCAGCCCGGTCGACCCGAATTTCACGTATTCCATTGCACGCCTCGCCACTCAAGTTGGGGTTGCGGCCGGATGCGCGCCGCGCATCCGCCAGACGTCGCATGGTATCCCGCATGCGGCGAACGCGTATGACCGCGCGCCGCGTGCAGGCTGCGTGAAAGGTCGAACCTTGACGGCCGGACCGGGCGGCCCGGTTACTTGACCTGGTCGGCGATCGGCTGCAGGAACGCGGAGAAGCCGGTCAGCATGATCTGCACGCCGATGCACAGCAGCAGGAACGCCGACACGCGCTTCGCGACCTTGGTCCCTTCGCTGCCGAGATAGCGCGCGAGCAGCGCGGAGCGGCTGTAGACCTGCCAGATCACGAGCGCGACGAGCACGGACACCGCGATCGACACGATGCTCGACAGCATGAATTCCGACAGCTTGTGCGTGCGGTTCGCGTTCAGCGCGATCGCGGTCGCGATCGAGCCGGGACCGACCGTCAGCGGCACCGTCAACGGGAAGAACGCGCGCGTCATGATCGCGTTCGCGTCGATCGGCTTGACCGGCGTGTCGCCGCCGCCCGGCCCGTCGGGCTCGTTCAGCATCTGCCAGCCGGCCACCGCGACCGCGAAGCCGCCGCCGATCCGCAGCGCTTCCATCGAGATCCCGAAGAAATGCAGCACCGGCGTGCCGGCGAAGAACGCGACCATCAGGACGACGAACGCGTTGAACGCGACCTTCCTCGCGAGCAGATCCCGTTCGTACGCGGTGAGCGCCTCGGTCCGTTCGAGAAACAGGAACGCGATGCCGATCGGATTGATGATGCCGATCAGGCCGGTAAAGCCGAACAGGATCTCGGAGACAAGGCGGTTGACGATCATCGTGCGAAGCATCGGTCGGGGCTGGGCCGGCAGCGCGCCGGGGGTCACGCATTGTAGTGCAAGCGCTCGCGCCCGAGACGCAAAATACGGCCGGCCCGGTTGCGCCGACGGTCGCGGTCGAGTTTCGTCGTGCAGCCTTATTCGGCGCCCGCCTCCCACGCCGGCGGCCGCTTCGCGAAGAAGGCCGCGAAGCCTTCCTTCGCTTCCGGCGTCGCCCGCACCCGCGAGATCGTCTGCGCGGTGAACGCCGCGCGTTCGTCCGACGGCGGGTATTCGCCGATCGCATCGAAAAAGCGCTTGATCTCCATCAGCGCGTGCGGGCCGTTGCGGCCCAGTTCCGCGAGCGTCCGTTCGAGCGTGTCGTCGAGCGCATCGAGCGGCACGGCCTGGTGGATCAGCCCGATCGCGACGGCTTCGGCGGCCGCGAGCTGCGTCGCGGTCAGCGCGAGCCGGCGCGCCTGGCGCTGGCCGACCGCCTCGACCAGATACGGGCCGATCACGGCCGGCAGGATCCCGAAACGCGCCTCGCTGACCGAAAAGCGCGCGTGATCGCTGGCTATCACGATGTCGCAGGCCGCGCACAACCCGACCCCACCGCCGAACGCGTGGCCCTGCACGCGCGCGACCGTCGGTTTCGGGCACTGCCGGATCGCGCGCATCATCGCGGCGAACCGCTCGGCGTCGCGCAGGTTCGCGGCCGCGTCGTTCGCGCTCGCACGCTGCATCCACTGCAGGTCGGCGCCCGCGCAAAATGCGCGACCGTCCGAACGCAGCACGATCGCACGCACGTCGTCGCGCCGGCCAAGCGTCGTGAACGCGTCGGTCAGCTCCGCGATCATCGTCTCGTCGAACGCGTTCAGCACGTCGCCGCGCTGCAGCGCGACGGTCGCGATGCCGCGCGCATCGACCGTGACGGCCAGGGTCTTCAATTCATCCATCGAACAGGTTTCCTCGGGTAGAACGGCACACCTCGACATCAGGCGGCCTGACGGCGATCGATCACGCGGCGCGCCTTGCCGGTCGCGGTCGCCGGAATGCCGCCGGCTGCCAGCACCGTCACGCCGGACGACACGCCGACCATCGTCTTGATCCGGTGCTGCAACTCGCGCGCGAGCGCCGCGCGCTCGCCGTCGGTGACGGACGCCGCCGCCTCGGAGCGCAACTCGACCGCGAGGTCGAGCCGGTCCATGTGACCGTCGCGCGACAGCGTGATCTGGAACTGGCCCGACAACATCGGCAGCGCGACGACGATCTCCTCGATCTGGCTCGGAAACACGTTCACGCCGCGCACGATCAGCATGTCGTCGGAGCGGCCCGTGATCTTCGCGAGCCGGCGCATCGCGCGCGCGGTCGGCGGCAGCAGCGCGGTGAGGTCGCGCGTGCGGTAGCGGATCACCGGCATCGCCTCCTTCGTCAGCGACGTGAACACGAGCTCGCCCTGGCTGCCGTCGGGCAGCACTTCGCCGGTGACGGGATCGATGATCTCCGGGTAGAAATGGTCTTCCCAGATCACCGGGCCGTCCTTCGTCTCGACGCATTCGCACGCGACGCCCGGGCCCATCACTTCCGACAGCCCGTAGATGTCGAGCGCGTCGATGCCCACGCGCGTCTCCACTTCATTGCGCAGCGCCTGCGTCCACGGTTCGGCGCCGAAGATGCCGATCTTCAGCGACGATTCGGCCGGGTCCATCCCCTGCCGCACCATCTCGTCGATCAGGTTCAGCATGTACGACGGCGTGACGAGGATGATCTTCGGCTCGAAGTCGCGAATCAGTTGCACCTGCTTCTCGGTCTGCCCGCCGGACATCGGCACGACCATGCAGCCCAGCCGCTCCGCGCCGTAGTGAATCCCGAGGCCGCCGGTGAAGAGACCATAGCCGAACGCGTTGTGCAGCGTATCGCCCGGGCGGCCGCCGGCCGCGCGGATCGAGCGCGCGGTCACGTTCGCCCACGTGTCGATGTCGCGCGCGGTGTAGCCGACCACGGTCGGCTTGCCGGTCGTGCCGCTCGACGCGTGCACGCGCACGACCTGCTCGCGCGGCACCGCGAAGAGGCCGAACGGATAGTTGTCGCGCAGGTCGTTCTTGGTCGAGAACGGGAATTTCGCGAGATCGGCGAGCGATTTCAGGTCGTCCGGATGCACGCCGGCCGCGTCGAACGTGCGGCGATAGTGCGGGACGTTGTCGTACGCGTGGCGCAGCGACCACTTGAGGCGTTCGAGCTGCAGCGCCTGCAGTTCGTCGCGGCTGGCGGTCTCGATCGGCTCGAGGGCGGCGGCGGGATGCGTCGGGTGAGTCATCGGGGTGCTCCTCCAATGGCGTGATGTCGTTATCGTGTTCGAAGTAACCGGGGCGGGCGGCTACGACCGGAACGTGCGGCCGGCCGCATGCAGCGCGGCGAGGCGCGGCGACACGCGATAGCGGTCCTCGCCATAGCTCGCTGCCAGGTTCGACAGCACGCGGTGCACGCGGCCGAGGCCGATCGCGTCGGCCCACGCGAGCGGGCCGCACGGATAGTTCACGCCCTTCTCCATCGCGAGATCGAGGTCGGCCGGCGAGCACACGCCCTGGTTCACCGTGTCGGCCGCCTCGTTCGCGAGCATCGCGACGGTGCGCATCGCGACCATCCCCGGCACGTCCGCGACGCCGACGACACGAAAGCCCGCCTGCTGGAACAGGCCGACCGCATCCGCATAGGCCGCGTCGCCGCACTGGAGCGCGCGGGTCAGCGCGACGAGCCCCGCCTGCGCGTAATCGCGCGCGAGATCGACGAGCACGAGATCCGCCACGCCCGTTTGTGCGGCGCGCGCGGTGGCCGTCCGGCCATCGGTCAGCGCGATCGACGCGCGGCCGGCCGTGGCCAGCAGATCGTCCGGCTGCGCACCGGCCTGACGGGCGCCTGCGATACGGTCGACGAAGCGCGCATGCAGCGCGGCGGCCGGGCCCTCCTGCGCAAACAGCACGACGTCCGCCGGCGCGGCGCGCGGCGGCTCGAGATCGGGGGCAGGCGGCGTCGCGCCGTCCGCATACGAATAGAAGCCGCGTCCGGACTTGCGTCCGAGGAAGCCCGCGTTGACGAGTTCCTGCTGGATCAGCGACGGCGTGTAGCGCGGATCGTTGAAGTACGCGCGGAACACCGACTCGGTCACCGCGAAGTTCACGTCGTGGCCGATCAGGTCCATCAACTCGAACGGCCCCATCCGGAACCCGCCGGCTTCGCGCATCACCGCATCGATCGACGCCGGTGCGCCGCCCTGCTCGTTCAGCACGCGCAACGCCTCCGCGTAATACGGCCGCGCGACGCGGTTCACGATGAAGCCCGGCGTCGATTTCGCCATCACCGGTTGCTTGGCCCACGCAGCGGCGGTCGCATACAGCATCTGCGCAACCTCGGGCGCGGTCGCGAGCCCGCTGACCACCTCGACGAGCGCCATCAGCGGCGCGGGATTGAAGAAATGCAGGCCGGCGACGCGCTGCGGCACGCGCAGCCCGGCCGCGATCGACGTGATCGAGATCGACGACGTGTTGGTCGCGAGCACGCACGCGTCGTCGACATGACGTTCGAGCGTCGCGAAAATCTCGCGCTTCACGTCGAGCCGTTCCGCCGCCGCCTCGACGATCAGCGCCGCACCCGCGAAATCGGCCAGCGCGCGCACCGCGCGGACCCGGTTGCCGGCCGCGTCGGCCTGCGCCGGTTCGAGCCGGCCCTTCTCGGCCAGCCGGGCGAACTGGGCACGGATGCCGGCCAGCGCCTTGTCGCAGGCCGCTTCGTTCAGGTCGTAGAGCAGCACCGCATGGCCGGCCGCCGCCGCGACCTGCGCAATGCCCGCGCCCATCGCGCCGGCGCCGATCACGCCGACGACGGCCGACGGCGCGAGTGCGCCCGAGTTCACCGAATGTGCAGAGGAAACAGCCATCGCTTGCGATCCGTCATGAAGTGGAAGTGCGAGCATTATAAACCGACCGGTCGGTAGATTTATGTCAGGGCGAGCCCGAATTTGTCGTGCAAGACATCGTTACGGAAACTGCAACGACAAAAAAATCGAAACGTCGGGCAACTTTTTATCAACCGAAAGGTCAACGTAAGCGTTCGAATATGAGATAGTGACCCCCGAACGCCTGATAAAATTCGACAAATTGCCGGATTTCAGGGGGAAAGCGTGTCGCGCCGTCACCGCCGTCCATCGTCGCCCGCCCTGTCGGGGTCGGATCGAGCCGCCGGCCACGCGTCGTCACGTGCGCTCGTCTCGCCATCCGCGGGCAACCGCATCGAACCGTTTCATCCCGCGACGGGCCTCGGCCCGCCCGCGCCCCTCGCCGCCTCACGGCAGCGAACCCAGGGCAGCGCCGTTGCGCGCCGCCACCTTTTCGGTTTCATCGTCCTCGTTCGGCGGATAGTACGGCCGGGCTTCGTCAACCCGTGACGGCGCGTCGCGCGCCGCCACTCGCATAAGGAAACCCTCCATGCCGCTGTCGTCCAACCAGCTCCCGCGCTGGACCCTCTGGGCCCCGCTTGCCGCCTGGCTGGTACTCGCGCTGTCGCGCGCGGTGCCGGCCGAAGGCCTCGTCATCGCGGTGTTCGCCGCCGCGCTCGCCGGCGCCGTGTTCGCCGCCGTCCACCACGCGGAAGTCGTCGCGCACCGCGTCGGCGAACCGTTCGGCACGCTCGTGCTCGCGGTCGCCGTGACCGTCATCGAGGTCGCGCTGATCGTGTCGGTGATGCTCGGCGCGGGCCCGGAGAAATCGGGCCTCGCCCGCGACACCGTGTTCGCCGCCGTGATGATCATCTGTAACGGCATCGTCGGCATCTGCCTGCTGGTCGGCGCATGGAAGCACGGCGAACAGGACTTCCAGGGGCGCGGCGCGAGCAAGGCGCTCGCGGTGCTCGCGTCGCTGTCGGTGCTGTCGCTCGTGATGCCGAACTACCTGAGCGCCGCCCCGGGCCCGTTCTTCTCGAAATCGCAGCTCGCGTTCGCCGGCGTCGCGTCGCTCGTGCTGTACGGCGCGTTCGTGTTCGTGCAGACCGTGCGCCACCGCGACTACTTCCTCGCCGCGCACGACACCGCGGACGAAGCGGTGCACGCGGCGGCGCCGAGCAACCGCACCGCGATCACCAGCATGGTGCTGCTGTTCGCGAGCCTCGTCGCGGTCGTGCTGCTCGCGAAGCTGCTGTCGCCGGCCGTCGAGCATGCGGTGCTGAAGCTCGGCGCGCCCGAAGCCGCGGTCGGTATCGTGATCGCCGCGCTCGTGCTGCTGCCGGAAGGGCTCGCGGCCGTCACCGCCGCACGGGCGAACCGCCTGCAGACCAGCATGAACCTCGCGCTCGGTTCGGCGCTCGCGAGCATCGGGCTCACGATCCCGACCGTCGCGGCCGTGTTCATCTGGGTCGGCCAGCCGCTCACGCTCGGGATCGGCGCGATGGAAACGGTCCTGCTCGCGCTCACGCTGCTGGTCAGTACGCTCACGCTGAGCCAGGGGCGCACGACGGTGCTGCACGGCGTCGTGCACGTCGCGCTGTTCGCCGCGTACCTGTTCCTGTCGATCACCCACTGACGCTCCAATGCAAGCGGCCCGGCGGATTCGCTCCGGCGGGCCGCTTGCACTTCTTCAAGTCCCTTCCCTGTCCTTCGCTTCACGCCGCCGTGACCCAACGGGGGCGGCAGCGCGTCACGCGACGGTTTCGCGCTGCGTGTCCGTCTCGAATCCATAGAGCGCAGCCGCGTTGTCGACCAGAATCGCGCGGGCAATCGCGTCGTCCGCCGCGCAATCGTGCAGCCAGCCGAGCAGGCGTGCATCGTCCGGCAGCGGCGACGCGTTCGGATGCGGCCAGTTGCTGCCCCACACGCAGCGTGTCGAATGGCCGCGCGCGAGCACGGCGGCGAGGCGCGCGACGTCGTCGTAGCCCGGTGCGCCGGATTGCGACGTCTCGTACGGCGCGGACAACTTCACCCATGCGTGGCCGCGATCGAGCAGGCGTCGCAGTGCGACAAACGACGGTGCATCCGGGGCGACGGGCGTCAGGAATTTGCCCGTGTGATCGATCACCACGCGCGCCGGCAGCCGCGCCAGCGTCGGCTCGATATCGGCCAGTGTGCGACCGTCGAACTGCAGGTCGATATGCCAGCCGAGCGGCGCGATCCGCGCGGCCATCCGTTCCAGATCGCTCCATTGCGCGGTGCCGCCCGCCAGCATCATGAAGCGCACGCCGCGCATGCCGGCGGCATGCAGCCGCTCCAGCTCCGCATCCGGCACGTCGACCGGCAACGTCGCGACGCCGCGCGCCTGCGGACCGAACGCGGCCAGTGCAGCGAGCGTGCATCGGTTGTCGGCGCCATAGCCGGTCGGCTGTACGATCACCACGCGCGTGAGGCCGAGCGTGCGCTGCACGCGCCGATACGCGTCCGCCGGCGCATGGGGCGGCCGAAACGTCGCCGTCGGCGCGAGCGGGTACGCATCGTCGTAGATATGGATATGGCAATCGCACGCGTCCGGGAACCGCGTGCCGCCCACGCCGTCGCGGATCATCGCCCGCCCGGCGCGACGGATGCGTGCGACGCGCGCCAGCGCGCGAGCCGCGTCGCCTGCGCGGCGTTGACCGCGCCGGTCGGCACGCGCCCGTCGAGCAGCGCGGCGAGCTGGTCGACCGTCTCCAGCGCCTGATGCTCGATCGCCGGCAGCGTCAGCCCGCCGATGTGCGGGGTCGCGATGACGCGCGGATGCGCGGCGAGCGCGGGCGTCGGCATCTGGTCCGCAGCACGGCCGACGTCGAGCGCGCAACCGGCCAGCCGCCCGCTGGCGAGCGCGTCGGCCAGCGCCTGCTCGTCGACGAGTTCGCCGCGCGACGCATTGATGAAGCACGCGCCCGGCTTCATCGCCGCGAATGCCGCCGCATCGATCAGGTTCGCGGTGGCCGGCGTCGCCGGCGCAAGGCAGACGACGTAATCCGAATCGCGCAGCACCGTGGCGGCGTCGACCTGTTCGGGCGGCGGCGCGTCGACCCGCACGTACGGATCGCTGACGAGCACGCGCATGCCGAGCGCCGTCGCGACGGGGGCGAGATGGCGCGCGATCTGCCCATAGCCGATCAGGCCGAGCGTGCTGCCGCGCAGTTCGCGCCCCATCCGTGGCACCGGCGGCGCGCCACGATGGTACGCGTCCGCGTAGCCGCCGATCCCGCGCGCGAGGTCGATCATCGCGCCGACGACCCACTCGGCGACGGCCGGCCCGAAGCCGGGGCTCGCCTGCGTGACCAGCACGCCGCACGCGCTCGCCGCGGCGACGTCGACCGTCCGGATGTCGACCGCGCAACGCAGGAACGCGGCAAGTACCGGCAGCCCCGCGAACAGCGCGCGAGGCGCCGGGGTCTGCCGGTACGCGATGATCGCGTCGCATCCCTGCGCGGCGGCAATCAGTTCGTCCGTGTCGAGTTCGCGATCGTGCGGATTGCAGGTGACGTCCGCGATCGCGCGCAGCGCGCGCAACGCCCTGGCGCCGAAGTAGTGGTCGATCATCCCGCTCGGATGCGTGACGTAGACGCGCGTCATGCGTGACCTCCGTTCGTGCCGGCCGCCTGCGCCGGCGGCGGCGCGACCGAGGCGCGCTCCACGAGCGTCACGTCCGCGAACACGCATGGCCCGGCGGACGGTGCGTCGCCCTCCTGCCGCATCACGCGCCGCACCATCTCGCCGGCCATTTCGGTGACCGGCAGTTGCACCGTGGTCAGCGCCGGCCACGAGATCGCCGACAGGAAATGACCGTCCATCCCGATGACGGAGACATCGTCCGGCACCCGCAAGCCGCCGTCGCGCAGCCCGGCCATCAGGCCGAGCGCGAACAGGTCGTTGACCGCGACGATGCCGGTCGGCCGCGCGGGATCGGCCGCGAGCTCGACGCCGAGCGCACGCCCGACGTCGACGATCACCGAGTCGCCGTATTCGTTCGCGGGACCGCCGTCGAGCACGCGCGCCTGGGTGGCGCCGCCCGCCTCGCTTGCCACGGCGAGAAAGCCGCGGATCTTGTCGCTGCGGCTCACCGTGATGCCGGCCACCGTCGCGAACGCGAGCCGCGTATGGCCGGCGTCGACGAGCCGGCGTGTCGCGAGCCGCGCGGCCGCCTCGTTGTCGGCCGTCACGTGATCGACCTTCGATTGCTCGCCGGGTGTCGCGCGCCGGTCGTAGCTGACGACCGCCATCCCGCGTTCGGCCGCGCGCTCGAGGTGGCTTTCGTCGGCGAGCGACGAGATCACGATCACGCGCCGCACGCCGTGCGCGTACAGATCGTCGAAGAACGACGCCTCCTTGCGCGCATCGCGGTAGGTGTTGCCGATCAGCACGCGATGGCCATACCGTTCCTGCGCGCAGGCCTCGATCTCGCGCGCGATGTAGCCGTACATCGGGTTCGCCATCGACGGCACCAGCAGCCCGACGAGCGGCGTCTGCCCCGTCTTGAGCTGGCGCGCGAGCGTGCTCGGCCGGTACTGCAGCGCGTCCATCGCCGCCTTCACGCGCTCGAGCGTCTCCGGCTTCATCTGGTCGGTGCGTCCGTTGAGCACGTTCGAAACCGTGCTGACCGAAACGGCCGCATGACGGGCCACGTCCTGAATCGTACTCATGTCGTCTTGCATAGAACGGGCTACAGGCCGAAATGGGCCGGCAGCCACAACGAAAACGCCGGTGCGAAGATCAGCGCCACGAGGGCGGCGAACAGCACCAGCAGATATTTCACCATCGGCCGGGCCACGCGCCCGACCTCGGTGCCCGTGATCGCGCAGGTCGTGAACAGCCCGAGGCCGACCGGCGGCGCGAACAGCCCGAACCCCATCGCCACCACCACGACCGTGCCGAAATGCAGCGGATGGATGCCGAGCTGCAGCGCGATCGGCGCGAGCAGCGGCCCGAAGATGATCAGCGCGGGCGCGCCTTCGAGCACGGCGCCGAACACGATCATCAGCAGCGCCGCCAGCAGCAGGAACATCGTCGCGCCGTATTGATGGGCAAACGCCGTCATTGTGCCCGAGACGAGGGCCGGAATCTGCTCGATCGACAGCGCGAACGACACGCTCGACGCCGCCGCGACGATGAACAGGATACCGCTCGCCATCGACGCGGCGCGCACGAACACGCGGCCGACCGAGCGCCACGTCAGTTCGCGGAACGCGAGCCAGCCCACGACGAGCGCGTAGACCACCGCGAACGCGGACACTTCGGTCGACGTCGCGATCCCCGACGTCACGCCCTTGCCGATCATCGCGACCATGACCAGCGCGACGAGCGCGCCGCCCGCGAGCGGCAGCCACGCGCGACGCAAGCCGAACACCTCGGCCACGTCGATCCTGCGCCCGGTGATCACCGTCACGACCGCGAGCGACGCGGCCAGCACGGCCGCCGGCACGATCCCCGCGACGAACAGCCCGGCGATCGAGATGTTCGCGACGAAGCCCATGATGATCATGTTCACGCACGGCGGAATCGTTTCGGCCATCACCGCGCTGCACGCGAGCAGCGCGGCGGTTTCGTTGGGGTCCTGCCGCGCGCGGCGCACCGCCGGCATCACGACGCCGCCCACCGCCGCGATATCGGCCAGTTTCGAGCCCGACACGCCGGAAAAGCACGCCGTCGCGAAGATCACGATCAGGCCGAGCCCGCCCCGCACGCGCCCGAAAATTCGCAGCAGCAACTCGACGAGCCGCGCGGACATCCCGTTGGTCTCCATCAGCAGCCCGGCCAGCACGAAGAACGGCACCGCAAGCAGCACGAAGTGATCGGCGCCGGCCATCACCTGTTGCGAGTAGACCAGCAGCGGCAGCGTCGGATCCGCGAGGAAATACAGCAGCGCCGAGAACGCCAGCACGAACCCGATCGGCACGCCGAGCACCAGCCCGCCGACGAAGCCCGCGACCAGCAGCGTGCCCGGCGCGACCGCATGCGCGGGCCACAGCGCGTTCCAGCCGTACACGGCGCCCGCGAGCGCCGCGCAGCACGCGAACGTGCCGATCACCCGGCGGCGCGGCGCGTTCAGCGCATTCGCAAGCGCGAATACCGTCATGAACAGCGCGCCGAACATCATCGGATACCCGTTGATCCAGCCCGGCAAGCCGCCCGTCGTCAACTGGTCGTACGAATCCGTGAGCAACTGGCACGACGACACCAGCAGGTTCAGCGCGACGGCCGCCACGATCCAGTGGCCGACCTGGATCAGCGCGCCCTGCCAGCGTGCCGGCAGGCGGCCGCGAAACACGTCGATGCCGACATGCTGGCTGCGCCCGAGCACCGTCGCCGCGCCGAAGAACACGAGCACGATCATCAGCGCGCTGGCCACTTCCTCGGCCCAGTCGACCGGGTCGTGCAGGAAATAGCGGAACACGACCGACACGAACACGACGAGCACGTCGACGCCGAGCACCGCGGCCGACAGGTACTCGAGCCAGCGCAGCAGCGCATCCAGTACGCGGGCGGCGCGATGCGCCGGTTGGCCTGCAGCGGGAGCCGGCGCGGCGCCCGACACGGAGTGCATGTCCATCGCTCAACCCCGCGCGGCGGCGATCGCCGGAAACAGCGGCGCGGTGGCCGGATATTGCTTCGCGAACGCCACATACAGGCGGTCGTGCATCGTCTGCCGCAACGCCGCGCGCTCGGCGTCGGCCAGCGGGTAAAACGCCATGCCGCGCTGCTTCAGCGCCTGCTCCGCCTGCGCGGCCTTCTGCGCGGCAATCGCACGCTGCTGCGCGGTCGCGTCGGCCACCGCGCGATCGAAGGCCGGCCGCAGATTGGCCGGAATCCGGTCGAGCGCACGCCGCCCCATCACGACGGTCATCGCCGCGAACACGTGGCGCGATTGCCAGCACGACTTCACGATCTCGTCGAAGCGGCTCGCGAGCACCGTGGCGGGATCGTGCTCGAGACCGTCGACGACGCCCGTCTGCACGGCCATGTACAGCTCGCCGAACGGAATCGGCGTCGGCACCGCGCCCATCGCCTTGAAGGTATCCATGAACGCGGGCGTCGGCAGCACGCGCAGCTTCGTCCCCTTCAGCCCGGGCAACGCCGTCACCGGCTGCTTCGTGAATACGCAGCGCCCGCCGAAATGCGAACCCCAGGTCAGCACCGAGCATCCGGCGCGCTTTTGCAGCAGCGCGTTCAGGCTCGTACCGACCTGACCGTCGAGCGCCTTCGCGACGTGCGCGTAGCTGTCGAACAGGTAGCCGAGATCGAGCATCCCGAGCTCCGGCGCGATCGTGGCCCAGATCGACGAGCCCGAGATCATCATGTCGATCGCGCCGATCTTGACCTGCTGCACGACATCGTTTTCCTTGCCGAGCTGGCTGTTCGGAAAGTAGTCGACCCGGATCGCATCGCCCACGCTCGCCTTCAGGTTCGCGGCGAGACGCTCGTACCACACGTAATGCGCGGCGTTCTGGTCGGCCGGCATCGACGACGAGCAGCGCAGCGTGACGACCGGCTGCTGCGCGCGCACGCCTTCCGGCAAGCCGCCCGCGGCCGCCAGCGTGGCGGCGGACACCGTCTGCAGAAAGCGCCGCCGGGTGTAGGTATTCATGAGCCGTCTCCTTTGCGAGTGCGTCTCGCGACGCGACTGTATCGATTTAGTGTATCGATACAGTAATACGACGACCGATGAGAGAAAAATGGGGGTTTCCCCTGTTCAGGACAAAAAATCCGGATCGTGTGGCGCGTATTTCGGGCGGAATTCGTATGAAAAATCGCCGTTTTTCACGCGTGGGAGGGACGCCGCAAACAATTCGCGCCCGCGTCTTGGATCATCGGACGACCGACTTTCGGTGGTACGCGGCAGGCCGCTCAGGCGAGCAGGCGCAGCGCTAAACGCCCGGATCGTCCGCGCTGTCCGTCAGAAACCGCTCGACCATCGCGTTGAACACCGGCAGCGCCGGATTGTCGTTGTCCGCGCGCCATGCGAGATACAGCTCGGCCGCCACGTTGACGCCGGCCAGCGGCCGGAACACCACGCCGTCCACATGAAGCTCGCGCGCCGACGCCGGCACCAGCGCCGCACCGAGCCCCGCGCGCACGAGGCCGAGGATCGTATGCGTCTGGCCGACGTAGTGCAGGTAGTTCGGCAGCCGCCCGGCGCCCGCGAACATCCCCGAGATCATGTCGTGGAAATACTTGCCCTCGTTCGGCGAATACGCGATGAACGGCTGCCGGTCGAGCTCGTCGGGGCCGATCTGCTCGTAGGTCGCGAGCGGCGCGCCCTCCGCGACCGCGACGAGCATCGGTTCGCGCTGCACGAGCCGGTATTCGAGCGGCTGGCGCGCCGCGCGCTGGCGCACGAAACCCGCGTCGAGCATCCGCGACGCGAGCGCGTCGATCTGCACGGTCGACACCATCTCGCGCAATTCGACGTCGACGTCCGGCAACGCATGCGCCGCGTGCGCGAGCAGCACCGGAATCATCCGGTACGCACTGACGGCCGTGAAGCCGAGCGTGATGCGCCCGGCCCCGCCATGCGCGACGCGCTGCGCGGCCTGCTCGGCGCGCGCGGAAAATTCGAGGATGTGCCGCGCGTCGCGCAGGAAGCGCTCGCCGGCCGCGGTCAGGCTGACCTGCCGGCTGCTGCGCTCGAGCAACGCGATGCCGAGCGCGTGCTCGAGCAACTGGATCTGCCGGCTGAGCGGCGGCTGGGTCATGAAGAGTCGCCGGGCCGCGCGGCCGAAATGCAGCTCTTCGGCGACCGCGACGAAACAGCGAAGCTGGTGCAGTTCAATCATTCAAATCTTGAATCAATCGATAGTCTTTTGATGTTAGACCGATATCGATACGATTTCTATACTCGGTTCCACCTGATGCACGGCCCGCGCCGCGCACGACGACCGAGACCTTCATGACCATCGACATCCTGCTGACCCAGCCGCTTCCCGACACCATCGACGCCGAACTGTCCGCCCGTTATACCGTGCACCGGCTGTATGCGGCCGAGCAACCGGAGGCGCTGCTCGATCGCGTGGCGCCGCGCATTCGCGGCGTCGTGACGGGTGGCGCGAACGGCCTGTCCGCCGCGCTGATGGACCGGCTCGCCGCGCTCGAGATCATCGCGATCAACGGCATCGGCACCGACGCGGTCGATCTCGACCGCGCCCGGGCGCGCGGCATCCACGTGACGACGACCCCCGACGTACTGACCGATGACGTCGCCGACATGGCGCTGGGCCTGATCCTGATGACCCTGCGCGACCTCGGCGCCGGCGAGCGGATCGTGCGCGCCGGCCGCTGGGGCAAAACGGCGCAGCCGCTCGCGACGCAGGTCACCGGCAAGCGGCTCGGCATCGTCGGGCTCGGCCGTGTCGGACGCGCGATCGCGCAGCGCGCGCAGGCGTTCCGGATGCCCGTCAGTTACTTCGGCCCGCGCGAGCATCGCGACAGCGGCTATCGCTTCGTGCCCGACCTCGCCGCGCTCGCACGCGACAGCGACGTGCTCGTGATCGCGGCCTCGGCCGATCACGGCAACGTGCTGGTGACGGCCGATGTGCTCGCGGCGCTCGGCCCCCAAGGATTCCTGATCAACGTCGCACGCGGCAAGCTGGTCGACGAAACCGCGCTCGTGCGCGCGCTGGCCGACGGCACGATCGCCGGCGCCGGTCTCGACGTGTTCGCGAACGAACCGCACGTGCCGGCCGCGCTGCTCGAACTCGACCGCGTCGTCGTGCAGCCGCACCGCGCGAGCGCCACGCACGAAACGCGCGAGGCAATGGGCCGCATCGTGCTCGCGAACCTCGCCGCATGCTTCGCGGGCCAGCGCCCGCCGACCAGCGTCACCCGCTGAGCGCCACACCGCCCGCCCGTTACAACACCGGATGCCTCCGCACGACGGAGGCCAGGAGACACGCATGTCCCATCGATCCAGCGGCGCTGCCGTCGCCGCCTCGCCCGCCGCCTCGCGCACGATCGGCCGCGTCCGTTACGCGGTCCTCGCGCTGATTTTCGCGGTCACCGTCGTCAACTATGCGGACCGCGCGACGATGTCGATCGTCGGCACCGGCGTCGCGCACGATCTCGGGCTCACGCCGGTCCAGCTCGGCGTCGTCTTTTCCGCGTTCGCGTGGGCCTATGCGATCGGCCAGATTCCGGGCGGCTGGCTGCTCGACCGCTTCGGCGCACGGCGCGTGTATGGCCTGAGCCTGTTGCTGTGGTCGGTGTTCACGATGCTGCAGGGCACGGTCGGCGCGTTCGCCGTGCAGGGCGCGGCCGCGACACTCGCGCTGTTCGTGATGCGCTTCATGCTCGGCCTCGTCGAATCGCCGGCGTTTCCGGCCAATTCGCGGATCGTCGCCTGCTGGTTCCCGACGGCCGAACGCGGCACCGCGTCGGCGCTGTTCAATTCCGCGCAGTACATGGCCGTCGTGCTGTTCACGCCGGCGATGGCGTGGCTCACGCATGCGCTCGGCTGGGAGCACGTCTTCCTGTGGATGGGGCTGCTCGGCATCGCGCTCGCCGCGCTGTGGTTCGCGTGGTATCGCGAGCCGCACGGCCATCCGCGCGTGACCGACGCGGAGCGTGACTACCTGCGTGCTCACGGCGCGCTCGTCGATCTGGAAGCGAACCGCGTGCGCGAGCGGCCGCGCGTGTCGTGGCACGACGTGTCGCAACTGTTCCGCCACCGGAACCTGTGGGCGATCTACATCGGCCAGTACTGCATCACGGCGCTCACCTACTTCTTCATCACGTGGTTCCCGATCTACCTGATCAAGGGGCGCGGGATGACGATCATGGAAGCCGGCTGGGTCGCCGCGCTGCCGGCGATCTGCGGCTTCACGGGCGGCGTGCTCGGCGGCGTGCTGTCGGACTGGCTGATCCGGCGCGGCATGCATCCGTCGAGGGCGCGCAAGACGCCGTTCGTCGCGGGGATGGCAATGGCGACGCTGCTCGTGCTCGCGAACGGCGCATCGTCGAACGCGGTCGTGATCGCGCTGATGACGATCGCGTTCTTCGGCAAGGGGCTCGCAGCGGTCGGCTGGGCCGTGCTCGCCGACACGGCGCCGGAAGGCATGGTCGGGCTGAGCGGCGGCGTGTTCAACGGCCTCGGCAACATCGCCGGGATCGTCACGCCGCTCGTGATCGGCTACTTCGTCGCCAGCACCGGCTCGTTCGCCGGCGCGTTGTGGTTCGTCGCCGCGCACGGACTGATCGGCATTGCGGCGTACGTATGGCTCGCGGGCCGCTTCGAGCGCATCCGCATCGCGCCGGCCGCATGAGCGCCGCGGCCGCACGCCGGCGCCGTCACGCGCGCTGGCGGCTGCTCGGCACGTGCTCCGTCGTCAGCCGGTCGAGTTCGCGCAGATCGTTCTCCAGCGCGGGCGTGAGCGTCGTGCGCAGGTGGTCGAGGAAGGTGCGGATCTTCGCATCGAGATAGCGGCGCGTCGCGTAGACCGCATAGACGCTCACCGTCTGCAGCCGGTACTCGGGCAGCACGCGGATCAGGCGCCCTTCGCGGATATCGTCGAGCACCGTATACAGCGCCACGCACGCGATCCCGCGCCCGGCGCGCACCGCGACGCACAGCGCGTCCGGCACGTTGACCTGGAACGGCGCCGGCTGCAGCTCGTAGACGGTTTCCTCGCCGTCGCTGCGCTCCAGGCGCCATTCGCCGGCCGGCGACGCGGGCGTGTCGAGGCGCAGGCACACGTGGTTCGGCAGTTCGTCGGGCGTCTGCGGCGTGCCGTGCCGCGCCAGGTATTCGCGCGACGCGACGAGTACGCTGCAGCTCGTGCCGCAGGTCTGCGCGACATAGCCCGAATCGGGCAGCTGCGACGCGGTCACGATCGACACGTCATACCCCTCTTCGACCAGGTTCGGCATCCGCTGCGCCAGCGTCAGCTCGACCGATACGTCGGGGTTGTCCTCCTGGTAGCGGACGATCGACGACACGACATGACTCTGCCCGAGCCCCGTCATCGCGTGAATGCGCATCTTGCCGCTCGGCCGCAGCAGCGCGTTACGCGCCTCCGCGTTCGCGTAGTCGATTTCCGCGAGGATCGATTTCGCGCGCTCGAAATAGCGCTCGCCGCTTTCGGTCAGGCCGAGGTGGCGGGTCGTGCGATGCAGCAGGCGCGTCTGTACGTGGGCTTCGAGGTTCGAGACCGCGCGCGACACCTGCGCGGTGGTCGCGTCGATTTCCTTCGCGACCGCAGTAAAACTGCCGGCTTCGACGACGCGCACGAACAGGCGCATGTTTTCGAGCATGTCCATTGAATTGGCTTGGGGAGAGTCAGTGGGGAGGCGTCGGCGGCGCTCGCGTCAGAGGGGCAACGGAACACGGCCGCGAACCACGTCGAATCGATCACCGTGCCGGGGAGAAGGCGGGAGAGCGGGCATCGCGTACGGGGTTCTGGCATGACGGGGGAATTCAGTGCGCCGAATTGTACGCCGCTGCAGACGAATTTGGGCGATTGTGCGCACGCAAGTTCTCATCCGGTGAAAGCATTTTGCAAGACTTGCGCGTCGCACGCGTGCAACGACGCGATGCCGCGCGACAATTTGTATCACAACACGATATAATTCCGCGCTTGGCCGCCACGCCCTCGCGTTGTCATTTTTACCGCTTACCGTCCATGTCGTCAGGCTCCTCCCCGTCGCGCCGCACGTTGCGGCAGTGGCTGCACAGCTTCATTCCCCATCCGATGACACTCGGCTGGCGCGAGCGCCTGCGCTCGTGCACCGGCGCGCTCGTCGGCATCGCGACGGTCGGCGTCACGATGCGGCTGCTGCCCGGCGTGCCGGGCCTCGTGCCGCTGCTCGTCGCGCCGATGGGCGCGTCGGCCGTGCTGCTGTTCGCGGTGCCGGCGAGCCCGCTCGCGCAGCCCTGGTCGATCATCGGCGGCAATCTCGTCGCGGCGACGGTCGGCGTCGCGTGCGCGCAATGGATCGCCGACCCGATCACGGCCGCCGCGGTCGCGATCGCCTGCGCGATCGGCGGCATGTTCGCGTTGCGCTGCGTGCATCCGCCGTCGGGCGCCGTCGCGCTCACGGCCGTGGTCGGCGGCCCGGCGATCCATGCGCTCGGCTTCGGCTTCGTCCTGCAGCCGATCGCGCTGCAATCGGCGATCCTGCTGTCGGCCGCGCTCGTCTACCACGCGCTGACCGGGCACCGCTACCCGCACGGCGGCGTGCGCCCCGAAGCGAAACCGCAGACCGGCGGCGCCGCCCCGGCGCGCGGCGGCTTCACGCGCGGCGACCTCGACGCGGTGCTGAAGCGCCGCAGCGAATGGCTCGACGTCGATCCGGACGATCTCGAAACGCTGCTGCGCGAAACCGAAATGCAGGCTTATACGCGCACATTCGGCCAGTTGAAGTGCGCCGACCTGATGACGAAGCATGCGATCGAGGTCGCGCCGTCGACGTCGGTCGCGACCGCGCTCACGCTGCTCGATCGCCACCGCGTGAAGGCGCTACCGGTGGTCGACGGCGAAGGCCGCCTGACCGGCATCGTCACGCGCGCCGACCTCACGCGTCAGTTGCGCCGTCCGGCCCCGCTGTGGCAGCGCCTGTCCGCGCGGTTGCCGCAATCGTTCGGCGGCCAGCCCGCGAGCGTCGCGTCCGTGATGACGCGCGACGTCGCATCGGTGCCGGAAACCATGCCGATTACGGCGCTCGTGCCGCTGTTCACGCATTCGGGCCACCACCATATTCCGGTCGTCGATGCGTCGCGCCGGCTCGTCGGCATCATTACGCAGACGGATCTCGTCACGGGCCTGTATCAGCAGACCCAAATGCTCGAGGCCGCGTAGCGCGCACCCCGTCACGTCACCGCCTGCGACACGCGGAATGCGATCATTCCGCCTGATTTCGGCCATTTATATCATATTGTGATATATTTACCGCCACCGTAACCGACTGCCCGACCGACCTCGATGAACGATACCCGACGCGCGCTGACGAAAGGCGATTTCCAGCAACTGTCCGAGTTCCGCTACCAGATGCGCCGCTTCGAGCGCTTCTCCGAACGCGCCGCGCAAAGCGAAGGCGTGACGCCGCTGCAATACCTGCTGCTGCTGCACATCAAGGGCTATCCGCATCGCGAATGGGCGACCATCGGCGAACTCGCGGAACGCCTGCAGGCGCAGCACCACGGCGTCGTGGCGCTGGTGACGCGCTGCGAAGCGCTCGGGCTCGTGAAGCGCAAGCCGAGCGAAGCCGACCGCCGCCAGGTCGAAGTCCACCTCGAGCACGCCGGCGAAACGCTGCTCGCCCGCCTCGCGGCCATGCATCGCGCCGAACTGAAGTCGCTCAAGGACACGTTCCAGGTTCCCCAGATCGATTACTGACCCTTGCCACTCCGATGAACGCCCCACATAAACGCGATTTCTCGACCAACGAACGCCTGCCCAGGATCGCGTTGCTTGCCGCCGTGATCGGCCTGCTCAGCACGCTTGCCGCGTTCGTGCTGCTGAGCCTGATCCACCTGTTCACGAACCTGTTCTTCTTCCAGCAGTTCTCGTTCGCCGATCATTCGCCCGCGAACAACACGCTCGGCGCCTGGGTGATCGCCGTCCCGGTGATCGGCGGGCTGATCGTCGGCCTGATGGCGCGTTTCGGTTCGGAGAAGATTCGCGGCCACGGCATTCCGGAAGCGATCGAGGCGATCCTGTTCGGCAAGAGCCGCATGTCGCCGAAGGTCGCGATCCTCAAGCCGCTGTCGTCCGGCGTCGTGATCGGCAGCGGCGGCCCGTTCGGCGCCGAAGGCCCGATCATCATGACGGGCGGCGCGCTCGGCTCGCTGATCGCGCAGTGCGTGCACGTGACCGCCGCCGAGCGCAAGACGCTGCTCGTCGCCGGTGCAGCCGCCGGCATGACCGCCGTGTTCGGCACGCCGGTCGCCGCCGTGCTGCTCGCGGTCGAGCTGCTGCTGTTCGAATGGCGCCCGCGCAGTTTCCTGCCGGTCGCGCTGGCGTGCGCGGTGGCCGGCTTCGCACGCGCGGTGTTCTTCGGCGTCGATCCGCTGTTTCCGCTGACGACCGCCGCGCCCACGCCCGTCGCGCTGCTGTCGTGCATCGTCGCGGGTCTGCTGTCGGGTGCGCTCGCATGCGGCCTGTCGGCGGCGCTCTACCGCGTCGAAGACACCTTCGCGAAGCTGCCCGTGCACTGGATGTGGTGGCCCGCGCTCGGCGCGATCGTGATCGGCGTCGGCGGCTGGCTCGAGCCGCGCGCGCTCGGCGTCGGCTACGACGTGATCGGCGACCTGCTGCACCAGCACATCGTGCTGAAGATCGCGCTCGCGCTGCTGATCGTGAAGGCCGTGATGTGGGTGATCGCGCTCGGCTCCGGCACGTCGGGCGGGGTGCTCGCCCCGCTGCTGATGCTCGGCGCCGGCCTCGGCACCGTGCTGTCGCCGGTCTTGCCGGGCGGCGATCCGGCGCTGTGGCCGCTCGTGTGCATGGCCGCGACGCTCGGCGCGACGCTCGGCGCCCCGCTCACCGCGATCGTGTTCGCCTTCGGTCTCACGCACGACACCAATGCGCTGCTGCCGCTGCTCGCGGCGACGCTCGTCGCGCACGGCTTCGCGACCATCGTGATGAAGCGCTCGATCATGACGGAAAAGATCGCACGCCGCGGCTACCACATCTATCGCGAATACGGCGTCGATCCGCTGGAGCGGCACGACATCGGCGAAGTGATGACGTCGGCCGATCTGCTCGTCGCGATCGACGGCACCGCGACGCTCGATACCGTCGAGACGCAATACTTCGGCGCGAAGCAGACACACCGCGCGTACCCGGTCGTGCAGAACGGCCGCCTGCTCGGCCTCGTCGATCGCGCGACGCTCGACGCGCAACGTGCGCAGGCTGGCGCCGACACGCCGATCTCGGCCGCGTTCGCCGATCGTGCACCGGCCGTCGCGCTGGCGCACGAAACCTGCCGCGTCGTCGCGTCGCGCCTGGCGATGCTCGGCCTCGAACGCCTGCCGGTGGTCGCCGACGAGCAATCGCTGCGCATCACGGGGATCGTGTCCCGCAGCGACCTGATCAAGCCGGCGCTCCAGCACTTCGACGACGAACACAAGCGCGAGCGCTTCCGTCCGGTCGTCCCGGTCAACCTGCGCGGCATCGGCTCGCGCAAGGCCGGCTGACGTCGTTCGCGTGCGCGGCGCTCTGCCGCGCGCCGCTTCCCTGCCTCACGCCGCGCCACGATACGGTGCGCCCGTCGCGCGCCGCATCGCCTTCCCGTCGCTTTCCGCCGTTTAAAGTTGGTTAACAATTCAACAGACGAAAGTTTGTCATCATGGTGCTCATGCGACGGGGCCATCCAATAGCCATTCCACTTCGCCATTCGATAAAGAGTCGCGGCGCGGCATGCACGTACATGCCGCCTGCCGCGACCGTCACCTCACCACACCACGACCGGGCAGCGCACCGACCGCGCCACGCATGACGTCGAGCCGTACACGACGCATGCCGCGCCGCAGCAACATGCGCAGCATCCGAGCCGCCATTTGGCAAGCGCGTTAACAACTTGTTTCGGAATGACCGGAACCGTGCCCGCCCGATGCGATCTCACTTGCACGCAGCACTGCTGCGCATCCCACTCAATCAATCACGACTCGAGGGAGATAACGTGAACGTGAAATACTTACCGCTCATCGCATTGACCGTGGCAATTTCTGCTCATGCCGCTGAACCTGCCGTGCAAAACGTGGGACAAAGCCAGAAAGACGCTCCCGACGTTTCGGCGTGCATCGCCAAGACCTGGGCCGACAAGTCGCAACAACAGGTGATCTCGCAGAACGTGCTGGCCAACGGCCTCGCGACCGATGTGTATGCACCGGGCCAGCAGCCGCCGAACGGCGCCGCCGCGATGGTGCGTCCGTCGTGGAAGCCGGGTGCGAAGACGTGGGTCGGCGTGCGCGGCGATGCAGCGTCCGCCGGCGACATCAACGCCTGCCTGTAACGATGTAACGAGAACAGGCGCACCGGATGGCCTTGCGCCATCCGCTTGCGACGAGCCCCGCTTCGGCGGGGCTTTTTCTTTGCGGCGCGGAAAGCGTCTTACAGGTAGCTGCAGACGTAATCGAGCGTCTCGAGCACTTCGATGTCGAAGCGGCTCTTGCCCGGCACCGAGAACGATTCGCCGGCGCCGTAGGTCTGCCATTCGCTGCTGCCGTCGAGCTTCACGCGGCACTTGCCGGCCTGCACTTCCATCAATTCGGGCGCATCCGTGCCGAAGTTGAGCGCGCACGGCAGGATCACGCCGAGCGTCTTGCGCGTGCCGTCCGGGAAGAGCACGGTATGCGACACGCACTTGCCGTCGAAATAGACGTTCGCGCGCTTGACGACCGATACGTTGTCGAATTGGGTTGCACTGGTCATGTGATGCCTCTGATTGCTGGATGCCGGATGGCGATGGAGTTGGAGGCCGGCCGGAGCGGCGGGCCGGCCGCTATGATACCGGCTCGCGCAACGTGTATCGGAATGGCGCGCTACCGGTGCGTGCCGGGCCCACGATCGTCAGGATCACTACGTGATTCATGTGGGGTGCCGGTTCACCGCAACCCCTTGCGCCGCGCGGAATCGCGCAGGCAATCGAGCAGCATCGCCGCGGCCGGCGTCAGCGGGCTGTCGCGGCGCGTGACGACCTGAACCGATACGCCCGGCAGGCGCTCGCGAATCGGCAGCACCGCGAGCTGCTCGCGCGCCCACTCGCCTTGCAGCAGTTGCTCGGGCATCGATGCGATCAGGTCGCAGCCGGTCATCAGGCTGTGCGCAAGACCGAAGCTCGGGCATTCGACGACGCGCGCCGGCACCGGCAGCCCGTACGCGACGAACGAATTGAACAACACCTGCGTAGAGCTTTCCGGCGACGGATTCATCAGCCAGTCGGCCTCGACGAGATCGGCGAGCGACGTGGCCGACGCGAGCGGATGCCCTTTGCGCGCGACGATCAGCGAGCGGCTCGCGTAGAGCTCCGCATGATCGAACTCGGCGGCGAGCAGTTCAGGCACGACGACGGCCACCGCGAAATCGAGCGAGCCGTCGTGCAGGCGCGGCAGCGCGACCCCCGGGAACCCTTCGACCAGATTGACGCGCGCCACCGGAAAGCGGCGCCGGAACGCACGGAATGCGTCGGGCAGGATCGTCACCGCCGCCGCGGGCGTGATCGCCGCCGCGACGGAACCCGTCATCGCGCCCTGCGCCTGCTCGATGTCGTCGCGGGCGCGCTGCATTTCGGCGACGATGAGCCGCGCGCGCACCTGCAGTTGCTGGCCGAACGCGGTGAGCTGCACGCCGCGCGCGGTGCGCACGACGAGCGACACGCCGAGCGCGATCTCCAGCTCCTTCACCGCCTTCGTCAACGCGGCCGGCGACACGTTCAGGCGCCGCGCGGCCGCGCGAATGCTGCCCTCCTCCGCGGCGGTGACGAACGCTTTCAGCTGATGGTATTTCATGGGGCAATGCGTGATCCGTGGAAACCCTGTGCGGCGCGCGGCGCCATCGCTCAGGGTATTCCCGAGCGGCAACCGACGGTGTGCACCAAAGCAATTTAGCAGCTTCTGGTACGCAAAAGAAATTTATATGCTTGGTCGTCGCATGCGCATCAGACGCCCCACCCGGCCCCACAGGAGACACCATGCTGCAAGCCGTGAACCCCGTCATCCCCGGCATCGCCGCGATCGCCCCCGAGCTCGTCGAAGTCCGCCGCCGCATCCACGCCCATCCCGAACTCGCATTCGAAGAGACGCTCACCAGCGATCTCGTCGCCGAACTGCTCACCGGCTGGGGCTACGACGTGCATCGCGGCATCGGCAAGACGGGCGTGGTCGGCGTGCTACGCGCAGGACAAGGCACGCGTACCGTCGGCCTGCGCGCCGACATGGACGCGCTGCCGCTCGCGGAAACCACGGGCCTGCCGTACGCAAGCCGCCACGCGAACAAGATGCACGCATGCGGCCACGACGGCCACACCGCGATGCTGCTGTGCGCGGCACGCCACCTCGCGGCGACGCGCCATTTTTCCGGCACGCTGAACCTGATCTTCCAGCCGGCCGAGGAAAATTTCGGCGGCGCGAAGGCGATGATGGACGACGGCCTATTCGACCGTTTCCCGTGCGACGCGATCTTCGCGATCCACAACATGCCGGGCCGCGCGGCCGGCGACATGGCGTTTCGCACCGGCGCCGCGATGGCGTCGGCCGACCGCGTGACGATCACGCTGCGCGGCGTCGGCGGCCACGGCGCGATGCCGCATTTCGCGCGCGATCCGATGTCGGCCGCGGGCAGCATCATGGTCGCGCTGCAGACGATCGTCGCACGCGAAGTCGACGCGCAGCATGCGGCCGTGATCACGGTCGGCAGCGTGCAGGCCGGCGAGACGTTCAACATCATTCCGGAAACCGTCGTGATGAAACTGTCGGTGCGTGCGCTGAACGCCGACGTGCGCGCGCTGCTCGCGCGCCGTATCGACGCGCTCGCGAAGGGGCAGGCGGAGAGCTTCGGCGTCACCGCGGAAGTCGACTACGACTATGGCTACCCCGTGCTCGTCAATCACGCGGAACCGACCGCGTTCGCGGCCGACGTCGCACGCCAGATGCTCGGCGCCGACCGCGTCGAAACCGAAGCCGCGCCGCTGATGGGCAGCGAGGATTTCGCGTTCATGCTCGAAGCGCGCCCCGGCTGCTACGCGTTCATCGGCAACGGGATCGGCAGCAAGGGCGGCTGCATGGTGCACAACCCCGGCTACGACTTCAACGACGACATCCTCGCGATCGGCGCGAGCTACTGGGTTCGCGTCGCCGAAGCCTGGCTCGCGGCCTGACGGCCCTTCACCACGCAGTTTCGCGCTCAACCGGGGGAACCCCATGGAAACGTCCGCCCTTCCGTTCGCCGGTACGCCGGCCGATGCCCGCGCCGCCGCGAAGAAACGCCGGCTGATCGCGGCCGCCGCCGTCGGCAACGCGCTCGAGTTCTACGACTTCACGGTCTACAGCTTCTTCGCGATCCTGATCGGCAAGCTGTTCTTTCCCGTGCATTCGTCGTTCGGGCAGTTGATGCTCGCGGTCGCGAGCTTCGGTGTCGGCTTCGTCACGCGTCCGCTCGGCGGGCTCGTGATCGGCATGTATGCGGACCGCGCCGGCCGCAAGAAGGCGATGATCCTCACGCTGCTGCTGATGGCGCTCGGCACCGCGACGATCGCGATCGCGCCGACCTTCGCGCAGATCGGCATCGCCGCGCCGCTGCTGCTCGTGCTCGCGCGGCTGCTCCAGGGGTTCGCGTCGGGCGGCGAAGTCGGCGCATCGACGACGCTGCTGCTCGAACAGGCGCCGCAGCATCGTCGCGGCTTCTACGCATCGTTCCAGTTCTCGAGCCAGGGGCTCGCCGCATTGGCGGGCGCACTCACCGGCGTTGCGTTGACGTCGACGCTGACGGCCGCGCAGCTCGAAAGCTGGGGCTGGCGCGTGCCGTTCATCATCGGCACGCTGTTCGTGCCGATCGGCTACTGGCTGCGCCACACGGTCGAGGAAGTGCCCGCTGCCGCGCCGGCTGCCGCGCACGACGAGCCGGTCGCCTCGCTGCCGCTCGCCGACGTGCTGCGCCACCATGGCAAGGCCGTGTTCGCGGGTCTCGGCGTGACGATCGGCGGCACGTCGATCCACTACATCATCGTGTTCTACATGGCGATCTACGGCGTGCAGGTGCTGCACTTGCCGACCTGGCTGTCGATGACGGCCGGCTGCGTCGCCGGTGCGATCCTGATGCTCGTGACGCCGATCGGCGGCCATCTGTCCGACGTATATGGCCGTAACCGGATCGTCTGGTGGACGCGCATCGTGCTGATGGCCGCGATCTATCCGGCGTTCATCGCGCTGAACCGCTGGCCGGGCGCCGCGTCGCTGCTGTCGATCATCGCCGCGCTGTCGATCGTGCATGCGATCAACATCGGTGCGACGGGCGCGATGCTCGGCGAGTTGTTTCCGCGGGCGGTGCGTGCGACGGGCGGTGCGCTGGTGTATAGCGTCGGCGTCGCGATCTTCGGCGGCTTCGCGCAGTTCTTCGTCACGTGGCTGATCTCGGCGACCGGGAATCCGAATGCGCCTGCGTGGTATGCGATCGGGTGTGGCGCGATGACGTTGCTTGCGATTCGTTGCATGGACGAGAAGGCCGGGAAGGCGCTGGATTGAGCGGCGCACGATGCGCGACGCGTGAAGCGTCATTGACGTCGCGCGCGCGCATCGGGCATCATCGGCCCATGCACAACGCCACGATCACCCTTTCGACGACCACGCGCACGACCGCCTTCGGCGGGCCCGTGCGGCGAGTGCGCGCAAGATCGTAGCGGCTCAATTCCCACAGGCCCCGCCGGTTCCGGACGGGGTCTCGTCGTTTCTCCGTCCGCATCGGCCACTCAGGAGAAACGCAATGTCCGAAGCCCCTTCCCCGAAACGCGCGCTGCTCGTGATCGACATGCAGGTCGGGCTGTTTCATGGTCCCGATCGTCCGCATGACGGCGAACGCGTGCTGGCCAATATCAACTGGTTGATCGAACGCGCGCATGACGCCGGCGCGCCGGTGTTCGCCGTGCGTCACACCGGCCCGGCCGGCTCTCCGATCGCGCCCGACGCGCCGCTCGCCGCGCTGCTGCCGGAACTCGCGATCGATACCGCACGCGACATCGTGTTCGACAAGACCCGGCCGAGTTGCTTCGCGGGTACGCGGCTCGCGGCGTGGTTGCATGCGGCGGGTATCGGCGAGATCGTGATCGCGGGGATGAAGACGCAATACTGCGTCGATACGACGTGCCGTGCGGCCGCGGATCTCGGGTTTCGCGCGGTGCTCGTGGCCGATGCGCACACCTGCACGGATACGCCCGCGCTGCCGGCCGAGCGGATCGTCGCGCATCATAATGCGACGCTTGGCGGGCCGTTTGCGGTGTTGACGACGACCGAGGCATGCGTGTTCTGATGCAGCGCGCCGGTCGGACTGCGGTAAGCGAGTGCGCGCGTTGCAATAGCGTCAGAAGGGGCCGTCAATTCGCAGGAATCGGCTTGCCGATCGTTCGATGCGTCATGCCGACCTTCGAGAACGGGACTGACCTCGAAGCAGCAGAAGAGCACGTGCGAGACCCTGTCGCGTCCGCTCATGGACAGCGACGATACGGCATGCACAGTAAAAGCAAAAAGACACGGGGCTTTCGCCACCCGTGCCTTTTTCACCTACACAAACCGCCCGCACTCAAAACGTATGCATCATCCCCACATACGCACCCGTCTGCGACTCGCCCGTCATCGGGCTCGTCCCCGACGTCGCGTCACGCGGCGTCGCGAGCAGCGAGAAGTTCGAATTTCCGCCGTTGCGCGCATACGCGACCGTGCCGTACAGGAACGTGCGCTTCGACAGGTTGTACGTGGTGCCGAGCACATACATGATCGCGTGCCCTGACGGATCGTGCGACGCATCGCCGCCGCCGTCGCCGACCTTCACGTAGTAGCCACCACCCGTCACGGCCCACTGCGGCGTAGCCGAATAGGTCGCGCCAAGCCAGTAGTGATCGGCACGGTCGGCGACACCGGCCGGGCTGTCCGGCGCCTGGTAGTGCGTATACGCACCCTGGATCTTGAACTTCGACACCTTCACGTTCGCCCCGACGAAGTACTCGCGCGACGCCGTGAAAATGTTGCTGAACTTGCCGTTGTTGTCGCGCAGTTCGTCGTAGATGCCGCGCACGTCGAGCACCGGCGAGTGGTACGAGATCATGATCCCGTCCGAGCGGCCGAAATCGTCGGCCGCGCCGTAGTTGAAGCCGCGCGACTGGTTGCCGAACGCGTATTGCGCCTGCACGTCGAAGCCGCCGATCACCGGGCTGTGATATTCGATGTTGTTGCTGCTCTGCTGCCAGTTGCGGCCACGCACGAGCGAGGCCGACGAAAACGCCTGCTGGACGAACGGGTCGAATTCCCACACGCCGTCGCTGTCGATGAACAGGTTGCGGCCGGCCTGCAACTGGCCCCACGTGTTGCTCTTCAACCCGACGTACGCGCGCCGTGACCACATGCGCCCGCCGCCCGTCTGACCGTTCATGACCTGGAACGCGGTTTCCAGGTTGAACACCGTCGACAGCCCGCCGCCGAGATCCTCGACGCCCTTCAGCCCGAACATGCTGGTACCCCAGTCGCCGCTTTCCGCGCTCCAGCGCGACTTGCTGCCGTTCGGTGTCGCGATGTGGTTCAGGTATTCGATACCGCCGTCGATCCGGCCGTACAGCGTGACGCTCGTCTGTGCAAACGCGGCCGCCGGCGTGGCGGCCGCAATCAGCCATGCGAAGTATTTGAGTCGCAAAATGATGCCCCCTCGAAGTCTCGACCGTCCGACGCGCACCCCATGCACGCGCCTCGGGTCTGCTTATCCGCGATCGATCGAAAAACGTCCGGGGCCCGCCGCGCAGAGCGCGAGCAAGCCGCCCGAGATCGCGATGTTCTTGTAGAAATGAATCATGTTGTTGATCTGCTCGCCGCCCGTCATCGTCCAGTAGTGGTGGCCGATGATGCCGGTACCGATCGTGTACAGCGCAAGCAACAGCGCGAGCGGCCGCGTCTGGAAACCGACGAGGATCGCAATCCCGACGATGAGCTCCATCACGACGGAGATCGCCGCCGAGATGATCGGCGCCGGCGCGCCCTCGCTGCCCATGAACGCGATCGTACCGGAGAAGTCGATAATCTTCTTCCAGCCGAACATCACGAACAGGATCACGAGCAGGATTCGGGACAGCAGCAGCAGCACATCGCGCTGGGACGCGAGAAACGGTTGGTTCGGTGTCATGGTCTCGATCAACGAAAACGATGCGCGGCGTGCGCGCACCGGATTGCCTGTGAACCAGGACGGGCGGCCGCCTGCGCCGCCCGTCCCGCTCTGCAACAACCGGCATCGGGGCCCGCCCGATGTGCTGTGCTCCTCCTCTTTTCTATTGTTGCCCTGCTTCGCCGCGTGCCGCGTTTCAGCGCAGCTTCGCGACGTCCTGCTCGGTCACCTTCGCGGCCGGATTGCCGAACTGCCCGGTCAGGTAGTTCGTCAGCGCGGCGATCTGCGCATCCGACAGCTCGTGGCGGAACGCGGGCATCCCGACGTCCTCGCTGCCGGCCTTGCGCTGCACGCCGTTCAGGATCACCTGCACGAGGTTGGTCGGATTCGACGCGCCCACCGTCGAGTTGTGGAACAACGGCGGGTAGTAACCGTCCGGCGTGCCCTTGCCCTGCATCTGGTGGCAGGTCGCGCAGTTGCCGAGATACAGCCGTGCCGGATCGATGCCCGACGACGCAAGCGCGACGCCGCGCAGCTTCAGGCCATCCTCGGCCGGCTTGCCCCACGACGAGCGCGACTGCTTCGCGTCGCCGCTGGCGACGGCCGGCACCGTACGGATGTACGTCGAGATCGCGCCGATGTCGGCTTCGGTCATCTTCGAGAAGCTGTGCTCGATCGCCTCGGCCATCGGGCCGGCCGCCTGCGCGAGGCCCGGCACGCTGCCGGTGCGCAGGTACTGGACGAGCTGCTGCTGCGTCCAGCCGCCGATCCCCGCGTTCGGGTCGGACGTGATGTTGTAGCCGTCCCAGCCCGCGAGCACCGAGCCCGACAGGAAGCTGCCGCCCGTTTCGTCGAGCGACTTCTCCTGCATCGCGATGCCGCGCGGCGTGTGGCACGTGCTGCAGTGCGCGAGGCCCTGCACGAGATAGGCGCCGCGGTTCCACTCGGCGCTCTGCTCGGGCTTCGGCTGGTACACGCCGTCCTTCAGGAACAGCCAGTTCCAGATCTTCAGCGGCCAGCGCATGCTCAGCAGCGCGGGGATCTCGTTCTTCGGCGGCGCCTGCTTGACCGGTTCGACGCCGTGCATGAAGTACGCGTACAGCGCCTGCACGTCGTCGTCGTTGATCTTCGCGTACGACACGTACGGCATCGCCGGGTACAGGTTGTCGCCGTTCTTCGATACGCCGTGCCGCACCGCGCGCTCGAAGTCCTCGAACGTCCAGTTGCCGATGCCGGTATCGGGATCCGGTGTGATGTTGCTCGTATAGATCTTGCCGAGCATCGGCACCGGCATGCCGAGGCCGCCCGCGAACGGCTTGCCGCCCTTCGCGGTGTGGCATGCCATGCAGTCGCCCGCGACGGCGAGGTATTCGCCGCGCTTGACCTGCGCCGGATCGACCGAATCGGCAGCGCGTGCGAGGCCGGGCAGCGCGAGGCAGCCGGCGAGGAGGAAGGTGAGAGTAGATTTCCGCACGGTCAGACTTCCTTCTTCAGCGTGTCCGACATCCGCAGCGCGAGCGCCGCGATCGTCAGCGTCACGTTCACCGTACCGACGGTCGGCATCGTCGAGCTGCTCGAGATGAACAGGTTCGGATGGTCGAACGTGCGGCAGTCCTTGTCGACGACCGAGTCGCGTGCATCCGCGCCCATGATCGTCGCGCCCGTGATGTGGTTGTTCGGCGCGAACTCGTCGTTGAAGACGACGTCGGTGCCGCCCAGCACCTTCGCGGCCGTCGCGTAGACCTCGCGCGTGTGCACGGCGCCGCGCTTCACGTAATCGTCGATCGCATACGTGATCTCGGGGCGCGGGATGCCGATCGCGTCGGTGGCCGTCTTGCTCGGCACGATGCGGTTCTCGGGCTGCGGCAGAATCTCGTGGAAGCAGTCGAACTGCACGTAGCGCGCGGAACGGTCACGGATCTGCGCGTCGAGCTCCTCGTGCTTCATCAGCTTGCCGGCCTTGAAGATCTTCTGCGTCTCCTGGTTGATGCGGGACATGTTCGACAGATGGATCTTCTTCGCGGCTTCGGTCGCGCGGAACGGGCCGTCGCGGAAACCGATCAGCGACGTCATCTCCTGCGGGCCGCGGCCCGGCCACAGCTTCTCGTTCGCGTAGAACGACACGCCGGTGCCCGGGTGGTCCATCAGGTTGCGGCCGACCATGTCGGAACTGTTCGCGACGCCGTTCGGGAAATCGCGGTTCGCGGACATCAGCAGGATCTTCGGCGTCTCGATGCCGTTCGCGGCGAGCACGAAATACTTGCCTTCGACGCGATGGTCGGCGCCCGTCTTGTCCTTGTAGATCGCGGCGACGATGCGCTTGTCCGGGCCCGTCTCGAGCTTGTAGACGACCGCGCTGTCGATCAGCTTCGCGCCGGCCTGCTCGGCCTTCTCGACGTGGACGATGCCGTTGTACATCGCGCCGATCGGGCAGATCGGCATGCAATTGTTGTTCCCGCAACAGGTGGGCCGGCCGTCGTACGGGCGGCTGTTGCGGGCGACCGGCTCGGTCACCACGTGGAACTTCGGGTCATAGCCGTTGAGCGCGCTCTTGATGGTCTGCTCGTTGAACGACAACGGCAGCGGCGGCATCGGGTACGCCTGCTTGCGCGGCGAGTACAGGTCTTCCTCGGGGCCCGGGCCCCACACGCCGAGTTCCTCCTCGGCGCGCTGATACCAGTGCTCGAGGTCGTCGTACTGGATCGGCCAGTCGCGGGCGACGCCGTACACCGTCTTCATCTTGAAGTCGTTCGGGATGAAGCGCCACGCGGAGGCGGCCCAGTGCCACGTCGTGCCGCCCACCGCGCGGATGTACTGCGAGTTGAACTTGTGCTCGCCCTTCAGGATCAGGTAGTCGTTCGGCGGGCCGTATTCCGGATGCGGGGCCCACGGGCTCGACGGGTACGGCGCCATGAAATCGGTCTTGTCGGGCTGGTTGCGAAAGCGCTCGACGATTTCCCAGCGCGGCATGCGCGGGCCGGCTTCCAGCAGGATCACGGACTTGCCCGCCATCGCGAGCTGGTGCGCAACGATCGCGCCGGCGACACCCGATCCGACGACGACGACGTCGGCTTTTTGCGTATCGGTATCGGCCATCAGGCTTGCCTCTCGATCGGTTTTTCGGCCCAGAAGCCGGGTTTGTTGGGGCAATACGAAGGGATCACGAGCGTATCGGACACCACGCTGAACATTAATGCTTCCTCGTAGGTAATCACGACGTTGTCGACGATGCCGAGATACCACGCGCCGAGAATCGTCAATGCGAGCGATTCCTGGTCGGGATTCAGCGAACCGGATGCGAGCGCACCGGCGAGTTGCGGCAGGCTGTCGGCCGTCTTGAACGAGCCCTTCTGCAAGGCCTGCAGATAGCGCTGGCCGGTGACGCGGCTCAGCCCTTTCTTGCCGGTCAATGCTTCGGAGAGCGTCATGAACGTATCGAGCGGCGCGGTGCCGGGATCGTCGGCCAGGGCCCGCAACGCCAGCGAGCCGGTGAGGCCCGCCGCCGTCAGCGCCAGTGCGCCCTGCAGCCATTGACGCCGCGTGATGCCGGTTGCGGCTGCGTCGTCGTCACGACGCGATTGGGGGGTGTTGTCGTTGTGCATGTTTCCTTCTCTCGAACACCGGATTCGGGAAAACCACGCTTGATATTTCTCAAACATTGGCGCGGACCTGCAATGTACGCGCACAAATCGGATCGAACAATCTTTTTATAGTCCATTAAATGTTCCGCAATCCGGGACAATCGATATTTCGCTGCATTTTTGTGTCGTCGACGCGACAAATCCGCCGCAGGCACGCGCGTGTCGCGTGCCGACCACACACCACACCTGCACGCCACACTGCGCACGCATGACGGTCGGTTAGAATTCCGTGCAATCAAACAGAAAGCTTCCCTCCGAGGGCAATCGAGCGATGAAGCAGCGCGACAAGTACAACAAAGAAACGAACCAAACCAACCACACGACCCGGCTGCTCTGGCGCATCGGCGCCGTCGCGGCGCTCGGCGCCGCCGCGGCCCTGTCGCTGCACGCCGGCGCGGCGCGCACGGTGAGCGTGTCGCCGCAAGGCACCGTCACCGAAGAAGTCCGGCAGAGCGTCGTCAAGTTCGACGAACCGATGGTCGCCTTCGGCTCGGCCTCCGCGCCGAATCCGGCGCGCGTGACCTGTAACGATTCGGCGGCCGCGCGCGGCCAGGGCCACTGGCTCGACGACAAGACCTGGGTTTACGATTTCGAAAGCGACCTGCCGCCGGGCGTCCGCTGCGCGGTCGCGCTCAACGACACGCTGCGCTCGGTCGCCGGCAATGCGGCGAGCGGCCCGCGTCGCTTCACGTTCCAGACGGGCGGCCCGTTCCCGGTGTCGGTGCGCCCCGGCTCCCGCGAGATCGAGGAGCGTCAGGTCTTCGTGATGAAGCTGAACGGCCCGGCCGAGCCGCGTTCGGCGCTCGCGAACATCTGGTGCGAAGCGGCCGGCATCGGCAACCGCATTCCGGTCACGGCGGCCGACGACGATACGCGCAATGCGCTGCTCGATCATTTCGGGCTGAAGAAGGAGGCGGCGCGCGTGCTGACGCTGTCGTGCTCGCAGGCGCTCCCGGCGAGCGCGAAGATGCAGCTCGTGTACGGCAAGGGCGTCGCGAGCCCGAGCGGCATCGCGAACGAAACCGAACGGCGCTTCGATTTCACCGTGCGCGCACCGTTCGCCGTGAGCTTCTCGTGCGAACGCGAGAACGCGAAGGCGCCCTGCACGCCGCTGCGCCCGCTCACGCTGTCGTTCAACGCACCGGTCGCGCGCAAGCAGGCCGAAGCGATCAAGCTGCGTGGCCCCGACGGTTCGCTGTCACCGACCTTCGCGGCCGACGATCATAGCGAGGAAGTGACGACCGTCACGTTCAACCCGCCGCTGCCCGCGCAAGCCGCCCTGACCGTCGAGCTGCCGTCGGGCCTGCACGACGTGACCGACCGGCCGCTGTCCAACGCCGACCTGTTCCCGCTCGCGACGCGCACCGCGCCGATGCCGCCGCTCGCGAAATTCTCGTCGGGCACCTTCGGGATCGTCGAGCGCTTCGCCGAACCCGGTACGCCGGCGCTGGTGCCCGTCACGCTGCGCAACGTCGAGGCCGACCTGCATATCGCCGGCCTCAATGCGGGCGGCGCGCAATTCGCGAACCTGAAGGTCGAGAACGACACCGCGATCCGTCAATGGATGCGCACCGTCGATCGGTTCGACAACTGGTCGATGACGGCCGGCTCGATCGACGACCAGATTCCCGGCCTGCTGCAACGCAAGGGCCAGCACCCCGTGTACGTGCCGCTCGAAGCCGGCGAAAAGCAGCCGGCGCCGAAGAACCGCCGCATCGACGTGCGCTCGCTGTCGCTGCTGACGGGCGAGCCCGGCGCGCAGGTGCTGACGCTGCCGAAGGCCGACCCGAAGACGCTGCGCCCGTTCGAAGTGGTCGGCGTGCCGATCGACAAGCCCGGCTTCTACGTGCTCGAACTCGCGTCGCCCGCGCTCGGCCGCTCCCTGCTCGCGAAGCCGTCGAGCATGTACGTGCGCACCACCGTGCTCGTCACGAACCTCGGCGTGCACCTGAAGCAGGGCCGCGAGAACAATCTCGTGTGGGTCACGACGCTCGACAAGGGCAAGCCGGTGCCGAACGCGCAGATCCGCGTGTCGGACTGCAACGGCGACGAAATCGCGGCCGGCAAGACCGACGCGCAAGGCCTGCTGAAGATCGACGGGCCGTTCGAGCCGAAGCGCGCGTGCAGCTCGTCGGAGCAGCGCTTCGACGACTACTTCGTGTCGGCGCGCGTCGACGACCCGAAGACGGGCCCCGACATGGCGTTCGTCAGCTCGGGCTGGAACCGCGGGATCGAATCGTGGCGCTTCAACGTGCCGACCGACACCGACAGCGCGCCGACCGTGCGCGCGCATACGGTGTTCGACCGCACGTTGCTGCGCGCCGGCGAAACCGTGTCGATGAAGCATTTCATCCGCACCGAGACGCTGCAGAGTCTCGCGTTCCCGTCGCAATACCCGACGCGCGTCGCGATCCGCCATCTCGGCACGGGCCAGACCTACAAGCTGCCGCTCACGTGGGCGGCCGACCACAGCGCGGACTCGCAGTTCACGCTGCCGGCCGCCGCGAAGCTCGGCGAATACAGCGTCGAACTCGAAGGCGGCCCGGAAGATGCGCCGAGCGCCACCTACTACAGCGGCAGCTTCCGGGTCGAGGCGTTCCGCCTGCCGGTGCTGAAAGGCTCGATCGGCGCGCGCGACGCGCAGAAGAGCCCGCTCGTCGCCGCGAAGGAAGCGCCGCTCGCGGTGCAGATCGACTACGTGTCGGGCGGCGGCGCATCGAACCTGCCGGTACAGGTGTCGGCGCTGATGAAGTGGGCGTCGCCGCCGTTCGCCGATCGTTTCGAGGATTTCAGCTTCACGCCGTATCGCCCCGACACGAGCGACGGCAACGCCGACGACGATGCGCAGGACGGCGACAACGCGTCGTCGTCGAACCACGACCCCGACGCGACGAAGCTGATCGCCGACAAGCTGCCGCTGACGCTTGACCGCAACGGCGCGGGCACCGTCACGCTCAAGGGCCTGCCGGACGTCGACGCACCGAAGCGCATCGCGCTGGAGGCGACGTTCGCGGACCCGAACGGCGAAGTGCAGACGATCCGCGGCGACACGATCCTGTGGCCGGCCGCGGTGGTGGCCGGCATCAAGGCCGGCCGCTGGGTGTCGGTCGGCCAGCGCGTGCCGGTGCAGGCCCTGGCGGTCGACCTGCAGGGCAAGCCGCGCGCGTCGGTGCCGATCGAGATCAAGGGCGTCGCGCGCATCACGACGTCGTCGCGCAAGCGGATGGTCGGCGGCTTCTATGCGTACGACAACAAGAGCGATACGCGCGACCTCGGCGTGCTGTGCTCGGGCAAGACCGACGACAAGGGCCGCATGGCCTGCGACGCGACGCTCGAACAGGCCGGCAACGTGCAGCTGATCGCGGTCGCGAAGGACGGCGACGGCCGCACGTCGAATGCATCGACGTCGGTGTGGGTCACGCGCGAGGACGAACTCTGGTTCGGCGGCGACAACACCGACCGGATCGACGTGATCCCCGAGAAAACGTCGTACGAACCGGGCGAAACGGCCCGCTTCCAGGTGCGCATGCCGTTCCGCTACGCGACCGCGCTCGTCGCGGTCGAGCGCGGCGGCGTGATGGAAACGCACATCGTCGAGCTGAACGGCAAGAACCCGACCGTGGACCTGAAGGTCGGCGACTCGTGGGGGCCGAACGTCTACGTGTCGGTGCTCGCGCTGCGCGGCCGGATTCGCGAGGTGCCGTGGTACTCGTTCTTCACGTGGGGCTGGAAGGCGCCGGTCGAATGGGCGCGCGCGTTCTGGCGCGAAGGCCGCCACTATGAAGCGCCGACCGCGTTCGTCGACCTGTCGAAGCCCGCGTTCCGCTACGGGCTCGGCGAGATCAAGGTCGGCACGGGCGTTCACCGCCTCGGCGTGACCGTGACGACCGACGCGACGCGCTACACGGTGCGCGGCAAGGCGCAGGCGCACGTGAAGGTCACGCTGCCGAACGGCCAGCCGGCACCGGCCGGCACGCAGATTGCCATTGCGGCCGTCGACGAGGCGTTGCTCGAACTGATGCCGAACAACAGCTGGGACCTGCTCGACGCGATGCTGCGCCGGCGCGCGTACGGTGTCGAGACGGCCACCGCGCAGATGGAAATCGTCGGCCGCCGCCACTTCGGCCGCAAGGCCGTGCCGGCCGGCGGCGGGGGCGGCAGCGCGCCGACCCGCGAGCTGTTCGACACGCTGCTGCTGTGGAACCCGCGCGTGACGCTCGACGCCAACGGCAGCGCGACCGTCGAGGTGCCGCTGAACGACGCGCTCACGCGCTTCCGGATCGTCGCGATCGCGGCGGTCGGCCCCGACCGTTTCGGCACGGGCAGCACGTCGATCCGCAGCACGCAGGATCTGCAACTGATCTCCGGCCTGCCGCCGCTCGTGCGCGAAGGCGACGCGTTCCGTGCGCAGGTCACGCTGCGCAACACGACCGACCGCGCGATGCAGGTCGTCGTGACGCCGCACGTGACGGGCCTCGACGTCGCACCGCAAACCGTGTCGCTGGCGGCGAATGCGGCCACCGAAGTCGCGTGGACGATCACCGTGCCCGAACAGGCGCTCGATGCGGCCGGTGCGCTGAACTGGCGCATCGAGGCGGCCGAGCAAGGCGGCAAGCGCGCGTCCGACGCGCTGGCGGTCGCGCAGAAGGTCGTGCCCGCGCTGCCGGTCACGGTGCAGCAGGCGACGCTCGCGCAGGTCGATGGCACGCTGACGGTGCCCGTGTCGGCCCCGGCCGGCGCGGTGAGCAACGCCCAGGGCGTACCGCGCGGCGGCATCGCCGTGTCGCTGCAGTCGAAGCTCGCCGACGGCCTGCCCGGCGTGCGCCGCTGGTTCGAGCGCTATCCGTACCGCTGCCTCGAACAGCAGACGTCGCGTGCGATCGGGCTGCGCGACCCCGCGCAATGGCAGGCGCTGATCGCGCGCATGCCCGTCTATCTCGACAGCGACGGGCTGGCGAGCTACTTCCCGCCGTCGTCCGACGATTCGCACCATGGCAGCCCGACGCTGTCGTCGTACCTGCTCGTGGTGTCCGACGAAGCCAGCCGTCTCGATCCGCGCTTCGCGCTGCCGGAAGACCTGCGCACGCAGCTCGAAGCCGGGCTCGCGCGCTTCGTCGACGGTCGCCTCGAGCGCAACGCGTGGGCGCCGCGCCAGGATCGCGACCTGCGCAAGCTCGCCGCGATCGAGGCGCTGTCGCGCTACGGCGCCGCGCAGGGCCGCATGCTGGGTTCGATCGAGATCGCGCCGAACCAGTGGCCGACGTCGGCGGTGATCGACTATCACGCGATCCTGACGCGCGTGAAGGACATTCCGCAACGCGACGAGAAACGCGCGCAGGTCGACCAGATCCTGCGGGCGCGCCTGACGTACCAGGGCACGCAGCTCGTGTTCTCGACCGCGCGCGACGACGACCTGTGGTGGCTGATGACCAGCAACGAGACCAATGCCGCACGCCTCGCGCTGGAATTCGCGGGCGACCCGGCATGGAAGGATGAAATGCCGCGCGTGACCGCCGGCCTGCTCGCGCTGCAACGCCAGGGCGCCTGGCAGACGACCACGTCGAACGCGCTCGGCCTGCTCGCGGTCGAGCGCTTCTCGCGCACCTACGAGAGCACGCCGGTTGCCGGCACGACGAAGATCGCGCTCGGCGGCAACGAACGCGCGATCTCGTGGTCGCAGGCAGGCTCGGCCGCGCCCGCCGATACGCCCGCGTCGGCGGCGCCGTCGGCGTCGGCCACGCCCGCGACCCGCGCGGCCGCCGCGCACAGCGTGCTGATGCCGTGGCCGCGTGCGTCACAGGGGCCGGCGACGCTGTCGGTCACGCAGGACGGCACCGGTCGCCCGTGGGCGACCGTCGAAAGCCTCGCCGCCGTGCCGCTGCGCGCGCCGTTCGCGGCCGGCTACCGGATCACGAAGACCGTCACGCCCGTATCGCCGGCCGTCAAGGGCGTGCTGACGCGCGGCGACGTCGTGCGCGTGCATCTCGACATCGATGCGCAGAGCGACATGACGTGGGTCGTCGTCAACGATCCGATTCCGTCCGGCGCGACGATCCTCGGGTCGGGCCTCGGCCGCGATTCCGAAGCCGCGACGCAGGGCGAGAAAACGCCGGACGGTGCATGGCCAGCGTTCATCGAGCGCGACTTCGACGGCTATCGCGCGTACTACGACTATTTGCCGAAGGGCAAATTCTCGGTCGAGTACACGGTGCGGCTGAACAACGTCGGCACGTTCGGCCTGCCACCGACGCGCGTCGAGGCGCTGTATGCACCGTCCGTGTACGGCCTGTGGCCGAACCCGCCGCTGACCGTGAAGCCGGCCGACGCGGGCAAGTAACGAGCAAGTGATGATCGATCTGGCTTTGCCGCGGCCGGCGCGTTTCGCCGGCCGCGTATTCGTCGCCGTCGTACTGGCCGCGCCGCTCGTCGCGCATGCGCTGCCCGGCTACGACGACGTGCGCCGCAACTGGCGCAGTTCCGACTGGGTGCTGCTCGCGCGCGACGGCACGCCGCTGCAGCGCACGCGCATCGACCTCACCGAACGGCGCGGCGACTGGGTGTCGCTCGCCGACGTATCGCCCGCGTTCCGCGAGGCGATCGTCGTGTCCGAGGACAAGCGCTTCTACGAACACAGCGGCGTCGACTGGCGCGGCATCGCCGGCGCCGCGTGGGGCAACCTGTGGAACGAGCGCACGCGCGGCGCGTCGACCGTCACGATGCAGCTCGCGGGCTTGCTCAGCGATTCGCCGCGCCGCTCGGGTCAGCGCTCGCTGCCGCAGAAAGCCACGCAGGCCGTGAACGCGCTGTGGCTCGAACGCAGCTGGCGCAAGGACCAGATCCTCGAGGCCTACCTGAACCTGGTGCCGTTCCGCGGCGAGACGATCGGGCTCGGCGCGCTGTCGCAGGTGCTATTCGGCAAGGCGCCGTCGGGCCTCGACGCGCGCGAGGCCGCGATCGCGGCCGCCCTCGTGCGGGCCCCGAACGCGGCACCCGCGAAGATCGCCGAGCGCGCGTGCCGGATCCTGCGCGACATGCATGCCGAGCAGGCATGCGCGTCGCTCGACGGCTACGTGCAGCTCGTCGTCGCACGCCCAGCCAATACCGTCCGCGACGACGGCGCCGCCCTCGCCCCGCACTTCGCGCGGCGCATCGCGGCCGAGGTCAAGCCGGCGGCCGGCGCGCAGATCCGCACGACGCTCGATGCGCCGCTGCAGCGCTTCGCGCGCGACACGCTGACGCGCGCGCTGACCGAGCTCGACGCGCCCGCGCACCGGCGCAACGTACAGGACGGCGCGGTGGTCGTGATCGACAACGCGACCGGCGAGATCCGCGCGTGGGTCGGTTCGTCGGGGGCGCTGTCGAGCGCGCGCGACGTCGATGCCGTGCTCGCGCCGCGTCAGGCCGGCTCGACGCTCAAGCCGTTCCTCTATGCACAGGCGCTCGACGAGAAGCGGCTGACGGCCGCGTCGCTGCTCGACGATGCGCCGATCAACCTCGCCGCCGGCGGCGGCTTGTACATTCCGCAGAACTACGACAAGGATTTCAAGGGCTGGGTGAGCGTGCGCAGCGCGCTCGGTGGTTCGCTGAACGTGCCGGCCGTGCGCACGCTCGTGCTCGTCACGCCGCACCGCTTCGCGCGCACGCTGACCGCACTCGGCCTGCCGCTCGCGCAGGAAGGCGATTACTACGGCTTCAGCCTCGCGCTCGGCAGTGCCGACGTCACGCTGCTGTCGCTGACCAACGCATACCGCGCGCTCGCGAACGGCGGCGTCGCGCGCAAGGTCGTCGACCTGCCGGCCGCGGCGCCGACGGCGGCAGCCGGCGCAGCGGCGCCCGCGCGGCCGGACGCCGGCACGCGCGTGTTCAGCGAGGCGGCCAGTTTCGTCGTCACCGACATCCTGTCCGACAACAATGCGCGCGTGCGCACGTTCGGCTTCGACAACCCGCTCGCGACGCGCTTCTTTTCCGCGGTCAAGACCGGCACGAGCAAGGACATGCGCGACAACTGGACCGTCGGTTTCACGTCGCGCTATACGGTCGGCGTATGGGTCGGCAATGCGGACGGCTCGCCGATGTGGGACGTGTCGGGCGTCACGGGCGCGTCGCCCGTGTGGTCGGCCGTCGTCGGCTATCTGCACCGCGACCTGCCGAGCCGTGCGCCGCGTGCGCCGGCCGGCGTCGAGACGCGCCGCATCGCGTTCGAGCGCGACATCGAGCCGGCCCGCAACGAGTGGTTCATCGCGGGCACGGCGGTCGACACGATCCGGCTCGCGGCGCCCGTCACGCCGGGCAAGGACGGCGCGCGCGCGCCGTTGACGATCGGCGCGCCGACCGACGGCACGATCTTCGCGATCGACCCGGACATTCCGCCGAAGAACCAGCGGATCTGGTTCGAGCGCTCGTCCGGGCGCGCGGCGAAGTTCGCGTGGCGGCTCGACGACAAGGTGATCGGGCATGCCGATCGCGTCGCGTGGCTGCCATGGCCGGGCCGGCACCGGCTCGAACTCGTCGATGCGCGCGGCAACGTCGCCGATGCGATCGGCTTCGAGGTGCGCGGCGCGTTCGCGAAGCCGGCCGCGCGCAAGCCCTGAGGCGGCGAGCCGGCCGTACTGGCCGGCCGTATTCGCCTTCGGCGGCCGGCCGGAGAAGTCGAGTGCAGTCGCCCGATTATTCGACCGGACCGGCCAAGCCGCAAATCATTGTGGACGGGATGAATTAGTTCGACAATATCGCGCATGCGGTGCATTCGGGCACCGACGACGAACCGACGCAGGCCGATCCCGGACCGACAACGATGACACCCGAAACCGAGGGCAAACTGCTCCGGCATGGCGTACAGATCATCCCGCTCTGCTTGGGCCTGTATGCCGCCGACAGCCTGTGGGACGCGTATCGCAACGGCGGCATCCTGGAATGCCACCAGGCTCGCATGCATCCGATAAGCTGCTGGTGGATCACGCCGGACATGGGCGAACACTTCCAGCGATTGCTCGCCAGCCACTGGCACGTGCTCGGGCTCAGCGTTCTGCTGAGCCTGTTGCTCGCTTACGTCTTGGCGCCGGCCCGCCACCCGCGCCAATGACGCCCCGGCCCGGCCATACCGCGCGCAAGCCGCCAGCGGCAGACCGAACGGGCCAGCAGCACCGCGGTTCAGCACCTAGAATGACAGCAGCGCCGCATTCCCGACGCGCACCGGTTGCCTCATTCTCTCGATGGCCTGCGACCATGAACATCCGCCACGAACGCTTCACCCGCCCCGCGCTGGGCGTCTTGTGCGTTGCAGCGCTCGCCGCCCTCCAGGCCTGCAACGGCGATGCCTGCTTCGGTGTCGACGTATGCTTCAACGACAACACGCAGACCGTCGCGCTATCAGGCACGGCCGCGACGGGCGACGCGCTCGCGAGCGCGCAGGTCACGGTCAATTGCGCGGTCGGCTCGGCAACGACGCTGACGGACGGCGGCGGCAACTACCGTGTGACGCTCGACGCCGCGCTGCCATGCGTCATCACCGTGGCGTCGGGCGGCGCGAGCCTGCATTCGCTCGCCTATGCGGGCGGCACCTTCAACACGACGCCCGAGACCGAGCTGATGCTGGTCTATCTCGCGGCGCAACTCGGGACGAACACGGCCGGGCTGATCGGCAATTTCCAGGGCAGCCTGCGCTACCAGCGGGCCATGAACAGCCCGGACACCGTGCAGGCCGCGCAATCGGCCGTCGTGACGAACCTGCAGCAGCGCTATGCGGTCTCGCTCGCCGCGCCGGCGTTCCTGACCACCTCGTTCGTGGTCGGGCAACCGGGCGTCGACGGCGATCTCGTTGCGCTGGCGAAGGCTGGCGCGATCGATCCGAACGGACTGCCGGATCCGGTTGCCGTGTCGCTGTTGCAGCAGGCCGGGGCCGCGCATCCGCTGCAAGGAATGTGAGCGGGACGGGAATCGACCGTCAGGTGCCGGCTTCGCGCGCGTCGTCGGTCAGCAATGCCCAAACGCTCGTGGTCGCGCCATTCGCCGCCGATGCGCAGATAGCGCGGCGAACATCCCGCTTGCCTGAACCCGAGCCGTCCAACCAACGCGATCGACGCACGGTTGCCGGATGGTTCGCGACGATCACGTCAGCGGCGTCGGACCGGGCGACGCGATTCAGCAGGATCCGGCTCGTGGGCCGCGGTCACCACATGGCGCTTACGCCGCCTCCCCGCTCCCGCACACCACCGGCGCCGCCTGCTGCTGCGACAGATACCGCAGCAGCTTCGTCACCATCCACACGACGATGAACGACAACGCGACGAAAAACACCGCCAGCGGCGTCAGCACGTGAATCGACACGAAACCGGCCAGCCCCATCATCGCGGACGACACGAGCAGCAGCGCACAGCCGAGAATCGCGCTCGTCAGGCCGGCGATATGCGGAAACAGCGAATTGCCCTTGGCCATCAGCGTCGGATACATCGCACCGGCGCAGAAACCCATCACGAGCACCGGCGTCGCGAGCGTCCACACGCGCAGGCCGACGGTCAGCGCCAGCACCAGCATCGCGACCGACGCGCCCGCCATCACGCGCGCGCCGATCCGCAGCCGTTGCTCGGCGCTCGGCAGCCCGCGCCCGTGAATCCGGTTCGACAAACCGCCGAGGAAATACATGAGGCCGATGCCGAGCGCGAGATAACCGAAGAAGGTCGGCGGCTTGTGCAGCGTGGTCTGCACCATGAACGGCCCGACGATGTTGAACACCAGCAGGATGCTGTAGCACAGCCCCTGGGCGAGGAAGCAGCTCTGGAACACCGGGCTGGCCAGCACCTTGCCCGCGTTCGCCATCAGCGTGCGCGGCTCGAGATGCACCGGCTTCGGCAAGGTCTCGCGGTAGCGCCACAGCAGCGCCCACATCGCCAGCGAGTAGACCAGCAGGAACACGAGGCAAGCACGCCAGCCGAACCATTCCTGCAGGTGCGCGCCGATCACCGGCGCGATGATCGGCGCCAGCCCCCATGCGATCGACATGTACGTGAACGCGTGCATCAGCGCCTGGCCGGAAAACGAATCGGTGATGATCGCCTTCGCCAGCAGGTTGGTCGTCGCGATCCCGAAGCCCTGCAGGCAGCGTGCGAGCACGAACGTCTCCAGGTTCGGCGCGCCGAGGGACAGCAGGCAGCCGATCGTGTAGATCACGAGCCCGAACGCGAGCACGCGCTTGCGGCCGTAGGCGTCGGCGATCGGCCCGAAGATCAGCTGACCGAGCGCGTAGGCCGCCATGTAACCGGACACGCTCGACTGGATCGCCTGCGGCGTGGTCGCGAACGAACGTGCCATGTCGGGCAGCGCGGGCACGTAGATGTCGATCGCGAGTTGGCCGGCGGACGCGAACAGGCAGATCAGGAACAGCAGGAAGCGCGGCGAATTCGACTCGCGCGCGGGAGTGAGCGTGGCGTTCATGACGACTGGGAAGGAGGTCGGACAGCAGTGCCGCACCGCCAATGTTCGAATGTCGAACATGCGTGCGATCGTGGCGAATTCCGTATTGTGCCTGTTGTTGCATCCGGCGACAGGATTTCCCTGGCGCGGGCGAGGTTGAATGGCCGGTCCCGACATGCGCCGATCGGGCCGCCGGCGGCGGTTTTAATGTTGATTTAAGCCGGCGGCGGCATTGTCTCGGGTGGCTCACTCCGTGAGCCGCACGTCATTGTTGATTCGATCAGTCTCGTTTGATGGAGATACGAAGATGCGATTCCGTTCGTATATGGCGGCGGGCGCGCTGGCGCTGGTGCCCGTGTTCGCGCTGGCCGGGCAGCCCGGCGCGGCGGCCGCCGCCCAACCGATGTTCGTCAATGTCAACGGGCAGGCCGTGCCCGTGAAAGCCGAGACGCGTGTCGTCCAGACGGCCGTCGGCCCGATGAAGGTCAGCACGTGGAGCTGGCACAGCCCGCAAGGCGGTGCGAGCTTCGAGATGCAGACGTCGTCGTCGGGCGGCATGCCGCCCGCGGCAGCGTTGCGGCAAATGCAGGCCGTGCAGTACCGGATGCAGGCGGCGCAGGCGCAGATGGTCGCGATGCAGCAGCAGATGATGGCGCTCCAGCACATCGCGCTCGCCAACGCGTTCGCGATGCCGATGCCGCAGCCCGTCGGGTTCGCGATGGCGCCGTGGGCCATGCCGGAACCGGTCGTCGTGATCGTGCCGGTGCAACCTTCGGCGCGTTCGATGGCGCCCGCTCCCGCCCCGGCGGCGCCGGCACGGCCGGCCGCACGCGGGCCTGAAATCAAGGCCTGACGCGCGCGTCCGGCGCACGAGCGACCGGGCCGCAAAGCGAAACCGCCGGCACGTGCCGGCGGTTTTTCATGGGTGGCGCGACATCGCCACGACGCGGTGCTCAGTACTGCGCCTGATCCGTCGGATTCTTGAACAGCTGCTTCATCTCCGCCGACAGCGGATAGTTCAGGCTCACGCCCTTCGGCGGAATCGGCTGCGTGAACCACTGGTCGTACAGCTTCTCGGCCGCGCCCGAGGTCTGCATCTTCGCGATCACGCCGTCGACGACGCGCTTGAACGGCGGATCGTCCCTGCGCATCATGCACGCGTAGTTTTCATGAACGAGCGGCGTACCGGTGACCGTGTACGCGCCCGGGTTGCGATCCTTCGCGATCTCGCCGTACAGCAGCGGCTCGTCCATCACGAACGCCACCGCGCGCCCGGTCGTGACGTTCATGAACGCTTCGGCATGATCCTTCGCGCTGATGATCGTCATGTTCATCGCCTTCTCTTCGTTGAGCTTGCGCAGCAGGCGCTCGTCCGACGTACCGGCCGTCGTCGCGACCGTCTTGCCGGCCAGGTCCGCGAAGTCCTTCACGCCCGAATCCTTGCGCGTGCTGAAGCGGATGCCGTACAAAAAGATGCTGTTCGAGAACGCGGCCTGCTTTTGCCGTTCGAGCGTATTCGTCGTCGAACCGCATTCGAAGTCGATCGTCCCGTTCTGCAGCAGCGGAATCCGGTTCTGCGACGTAATCGGGATTTCCTTCACCGCGAGGTTCGGCAGGTTCAACTCCGTCTTCAACTGGTCGATGATGCGCGACGCGATGTCCCGCGAATAGCCGATGTTCTTCTGCTGGTTGTCCGAATACGAAAACGGCACCGACGACTCGCGAATGCCCAGCGACACGACGCCCGTGTCCTTGATCTTCTTCAGCGTACCGGTAAGAGCCTGCGCGTGCGCGGTGCCGGCCAGCGCACAGGCCAGCGCGACGGCAAGCCAACGGAAACGACGATCCATGCTTGTCTCCTGACGAAACGTTGATCGAGTCGCGATCGTACGCCCGACAATATTCGCGTCATATCAGGGGAAGCGTAAACCACCTTCCGCCACGGCCGGATCCTGAAAGACGTTTTCCGTGCCGCGCAAACCCGCTCGCCCGCGCCTCTTGCCCGACCGGTCCGCGCACCGGCTCTGTGCCGGTCGTTCCAAACGCGCGTTCATGCTGCGACGCACCAACGTAATCGTTTGCGGTACCGCCTGTTTTTCTCGCGAAACACACTCAAGAAGCCGCCGCGCACGCCGTTACCCAGTGCATGGCGCGTCGCAGCAACCTGCTGCAACCGTCAGACAAAAACGACAAGGTCCGGCTCGCCCGGACCAGCGCCACCGCCGGCACGACGGTTATCTACGAGGATCGACTTTCAACATGAGAGCCAAACGTTTCAATTTCGCGCTGGCGCGCCCCGCACATGCGCGCATGCTCGCCGGCATGCTGTCCGCCGCCGCCCTGCTGCCCCTTGCCGGTTGCGGCGGAGGCGGCGGCGACGGCAGCAACCCGTCTTCGTCCAACGCGTCACCCGCACCGGCGCCTGCGCCTGCGCCGGCGCCCACGCCCGCGCCGACCACCCCGCCCGCGTCGTCCGGCACCAATGCGTGCACGTCGCAGCAGGCCGCCGTGCAGATGGCCGCGCAGACCGCACCGGTCGAGCCGCCGGTCGATCACCTCATCGTCAAGCTGAAGACGCTGACGGCCCCCCGAGCGATGGCGGCCGTCGACAACGGTGCGCGACTCGACGCGGTGATCCAGCGCGCGATGACGCGCTGGACGGCGCCGGTGACCGGCAGCGCCCGTGCGTACGCGAGCACGGTCGCGCAAACGCCGGTGAACGTGCAGGTCGAGCGCACCATCTCGAACGGCGCGGCCGTGCTGTCGCTCGGCCAGCGCATGGCCGCCACCGATGCCGCCGCGCTCGCGCAGGCGTTCGCGGCCGACGGCGATGTCGACTACGCGGAACCCGATCACCCGATGCAGATCCGCGACACGCCGAGCGACCCGCTCTACAACCAGCAGTGGTATCTGTCCGACCCGACCGCCGGCATCGACCTGCCGCCCGCATGGAACGTGACCAAGGGTTCGCCGACCGTCGTCACGGCCGTGCTCGACACCGGCTATCGGCCGCACGGCGACCTCGTCGGCAACCTGCTGTCCGGCTACAGCTTCATCAGCAACGTCAACACCAGCAACAACGGCTTGACGCGCGGCCCGGACGCGACCGATCCGGGCGACTGGGTCACGCAGCAGGAACTCGACAACGCCAACGGCCCGTTCTATCACTGCGCGAGCCAGCCGAGCGACAGCAGCTGGCACGGCACGCGCGTGATGGGCGTGATCGGCGCGACCGCCAACAACGGCACCGGTATCGCCGGCGTATCGTGGCTCGGCCAGATCCTGCCGGTGCGCGTACTCGGCAAGTGCGGCGGCGTGACGAGCGACATCGCCGACGGCATGCGCTGGGCAGCCGGCATTCCGGTGACCGGTGTACCGACGAACCCGCGGCCGGCGAAGATCATCAACCTGAGCCTCGGTGGAGTCGGCGCGTGCAGCACGACGTTCCAGCAGGCGATCGACGACGTGACCGCGAAAGGCGTGACCGTGGTCGTCGCGGCCGGCAACGACGGCCTGTCGACCGGGCTCGACCAGCCCGCCAACTGCCGCGGCGTGATCACCGTCGGCGCGACCGATGCGACGGGCCGCCGCGCATCGTTCAGCAACTTCGGCGCCGATGTCGCGCTGAGCGCACCGGGCGTCAACATCCTGTCGACGTCGAACACCGGCACGACGACGCCGGGCTCGGACACCTACGGCCTCGCGAACGGCACCAGCCTCGCGACGCCGCAGGTGACGGGGGTCGCCGCGCTGATGCTGTCGGTGAACGGCAACCTCACGCCCGCGCAGATCCTGCAGAAGCTGCAAGGCGGCACGCGCGCGGCGAAGCTGGCGGCCGGCACGTCGTGCACCGCGCTGCCGGCCGGCTCGGGCATCCTCGATGCGGGCGCCGCCGTCGCGACCGCGAACCAGTAACCGGCACCGCGTTCGACGCAGCCGCGCGCATGCCGACAAGGTGTGCGCGCGGCTGTTTCGTTGCGGGCTGTCCGGCGCGCCCGCGAACGCACACCGGCGCGATCAAGCATCTCGAAATAACGCCTGACAAAAGGGTTGACGCTTCGCACAGCGAGCCATTACCATCGCCCCCGTCTAGTTACATGGAGTGTTCTGTGAACACCGATGCGAGTTGTAGTTGGTCCCTGGCCAACTTGACTGCTGCCTGAGGAAAACGCGCAGAGCCTCGTCTTCTGCCGCATCCCGGGAAGCAGGATGCGGCGCCCTTCCGGCCTGACCACGGGCCAGATCTCCCGCCGAATTTTTCGATGTTGTCGAATGCACGCGACGCGCCGTCGCGCGCGTGCGTTCGTGTTGCGCGCGGCGCCAGCCGCGTGCGCTCTCCGTTCGCGTGCCGTCCGGCCGCGCGCCTCGTTGCGCGCGCCGCCGCCGATCGCCCGTGCCGACTATCCGCAACCGACAGGAGTGCAGATGAACTCAGACGACAGTAGTCGATTACCGCTCGCCGGTGCGACGCTGCGCATCGACACGCCGTCCGCATCATGCGCGCCGGCGAGCGTTCCCGCCTTTACCGATCCACAGCCGATCGCGCCTGACGCGACGCGGCGGGGAGCGCTCGTGCGTCGATAGCGTCACGGTCGCTCCCCGCCCGCCGCCTCGTGCGCAAGGAGCGATTCATGACGACACGACACAACACCTCGCACAAGAAACAGCGCGGCTTCATCAAGGCCGGCGCCGGCCAGCAGAACGAACCGCGCACCATGCGCGCCGCGCAGGAAGCGGCCCGCCCGCTCGAAGACACGCTGAAGTCGCTGCACACCAGCACGCGCGGCCTCACCTACGACCAGGCCGCCGACCGCCTGCAGCAGCATGGCCCGAACGAAATCGCGCACGACAAGCCGCCGCACTGGACCCGGCAGTTGCTGCTCTCGTTCCACAACCCGTTCGTCTACGTGCTGCTGGTTCTGGCCGCCATCAGCTTCTTCACCGACGTCTACTTCGCGGCGCCCGACGAGCGCGACTACGTCGGCATGACGATCCTGCTGACGATGGTCACGATCAGCGCGCTGCTGCGCTTCGTGCAGGAATTCCGTTCGCTGCGCGCGGCCGAGAAGCTCAAGGCGATGGTCCGCACGACCGCGACCGTGCAGCGCGCGGTGACCGACACGGCCGAGCCGTCGCGCCGCGAAGTGCCGATGCGCGACGTCGTCGTCGGCGACATCGTGCATCTTTCCGCCGGCGACATGATCCCCGCCGACGTGCGGCTGCTCGCGTCGCGCGACCTGTTCATCAGCCAGGCGGTGCTGACCGGCGAGGCGCTGCCCGTCGAGAAGTACGACACGCTCGGCGCGGTGGCCGGCAAATCCGCGGGCACGCACGCGGCGAGCGCGGCCAATGGCGCACCGGCGTCGCTGCTCGATCTCGAGAACGTCTGCTTCATGGGCACCAACGTCGTCAGCGGCACGGCGACGGCCGTCGTCGTCGCGACCGGCGAAGAGACCTACTTCGGCTCGCTCGCGCGCAACGTCGTGAGCCACAAGCGCATCGAGACGAGCTTCGACCGCGGCGTCGCGAGCGTCAGCTGGCTGCTGATCAAGTTCATGTTCGTGATGGTGCCGATCGTGTTCATGATCAACGGCCTGACCAAGGGCGACTGGCTGAGCGCCCTCACGTTCGCGCTCGCGGTGGCCGTGGGCCTCACGCCGGAGATGCTGCCGATGATCGTCAGCGCGAACCTCGCGCGCGGCGCGGTCGCGATGGCGCGCCGCAAGGTCGTCGTCAAGCGGCTGAACTCGGTGCAGAACTTCGGCGCGATGGACGTGCTGTGCACCGACAAGACCGGCACGCTCACGCAGGACAAGATCATCCTCGAACATCACCTCGACCTGTCCGGCCACAAGAACGAGGACATCCTGCGGCTCGGCTGGCTGAACAGCTTCCACCAGAGCGGCCAGAAGAACCTGATCGACATCGCGGTCGTCGCGCGCGCCGACGAGATCGGCGAACGCGTGAAGCCGCAGGGTTACAAGAAGATCGACGAACTGCCGTTCGACTTCGTGCGGCGCCGCCTGTCGGTCGTCGTCGAGGACACGCGCGGCACGCATCTGCTGATCTGCAAGGGCGCGGTCGAGGAAATGCTGGCGGTGTCGACGCACGTGCAGGATGAAGACGGCGTACGCCCGCTCGACTACGTGGCCCGCAAGCGGCTGCTCGAACAGGCCACCGCGTACAACGAGGACGGCTTTCGCGTGCTCGTGCTCGCCACGCGCACGATCCCGCGCGGCGACGAGCGTGCGCAATACCGCACCGCCGACGAACACGATCTCGTCGTGCGCGGCTTCCTGACCTTCCTCGATCCGCCGAAGGAGTCGGCCGCACCGGCGCTCGCCGCGCTGCGCGAGAACGGCGTCGCGGTGAAGGTGCTGACGGGCGACAACCCGACCGTCACGATGAAGGTGTGCCGCCAGGTCGGCCTCGAACCGGGCAAGCCGATGCTCGGCACGGAAATCGAAGCGCTCGACGACGACACGCTCGCCAAGGTGGTCGAACGCACGACCGTGTTCGCGAAGCTCACGCCGCTGCAGAAGGCGCGCATCGTCAAGGCGCTGCAGGCGAACGGTCACACCGTCGGCTTCCTCGGCGACGGCATCAACGATGCGCCCGCGCTGCGCGACGCCGACGTCGGCATCTCGGTCGACAGCGGCGCCGACATCGCGAAGGAAACCGCCGACATCATCCTGCTCGAAAAGAGCCTGATGGTGCTGGAGGAAGGCGTGATCAAGGGCCGCGAGACGTTCGGCAACATCCTGAAGTACCTGAACATGACGGCCAGCTCCAACTTCGGCAACGTGTTCTCGGTGCTGGTCGCCAGCGCGTTCCTGCCGTGGGAGCCGATGCTCGCGACGCAACTGCTCGTGCTGAACCTGATCTACGACACGTCGCAGATGCTGCTGCCGTGGGACAAGATGGACCCCGAGTTCCTGAAGAAGCCGCGCAAGTGGGAAGCCGGCAACATCAGCCGCTTCATGCTGTGGGTCGGGCCCACGTCGTCGGTATTCGACATCACGACGTACATCCTGATGTGGACGGTGTTCGGTGCGGGCGCGCTGTATCACCTGAACGGCGGCGCGAGTGGCCAGATCGTGATGAACTCGGGCTGGTTCATCGAGAGCCTCGTGTCGCAGACGCTCGTCGTGCACCTGCTGCGCACGCAGAAGATCCCTTTCCTGCAGAGCACGGCGTCGCTGCCGGTGCTGCTGTCGACCTTCACCGCGATCGCGATCGGCTGCTGGCTGCCGTTCTCGCCGTTCGCGGAAGCGATCGGCTTCATGCACCTGCCGGGCACCTACTGGCTGTGGCTCGCCGCGACGATGGTCGGCTACATCGTGCTTGCGCAGATCGTCAAGACGATCTACGTGCGCCGCTACAAGCAGTGGTTCTGATCGCGCTCGGATGACGATGCGCCGGCCCGTGCGCCACCCGCACGGGTCGCCCCCCGATCTGCCGTCGTTCGGCGATGAACGGGCCGCCTCGGCGGCCCGTTTTTTCATTCAGCGGGCATCGTTCGCGCCGAACAGCTGCGCGCACACCGCGCGCCCCTCGCCGGTCAGCGCGGCACTGCCGGTCCCGTCTTCGTTCAGCGTCGTCGCGCTCAGGCCGGCGGCGTCGAGTTGCGTCAACACGCGGCGCAGCGTGCTCATCGGCAATTGCGCGCGCTTCGCGATCTTCGGCAGCGACCATGGCTTGCCGGCCGGACCGCTGGCGGCTTCGTTCAGCGTCGCGAGCGTGGCGACGAGCGCGGGATCGAGCGGGGATTCGTCGGATTCTGAAGTCATCGGTTCGGGTTCGTCGGCCGGCGTCGCGCCGGCATGCAGGAAGAAAGCGATCGCGGACACTATACGCCGCGTCACGCCCCCTTGAGCGCCGCGCGCATGAACGACACGAAACGCGTGGTGACGGGATCGTCGCGATCGGAGCGCCACGCGAGCCCCACGCGCCACTTCGCGTCCCGGCCGTCGAGCGGCAGCACCGTCGCGTCGCGCAACAGGTACTGTGCGCTCGACGGGATGAACGCGACACCACCGCCGGCCGCGACCGACGTCAGCACCGATTGCACGTCCTCCGCCTGCTGCATCACGTGCGGCACGAAGCGCCGCGCGACGCACCATCGGTCGATCTGCGCGGCCAGCCCGGGACCACGCGCACGCTGCAGCGCGATGAAGCCGATCTCGTTGAGCACGTCGAGGTCGGCCGGCACGCGCTTGAAGCCGAGATGCGGCGGTACCGCGAGCGCGAGCGCTTCGTCGATCACCTTGAACGACGACAAGCCTTCGTCGGAAGGCAGGCGCAGGAAACCGGCGTCGAGCTTGCCGGTGCGCAGCCGGCGCGTCTGTTCGGACGACGACAGGTCGCTCAGCGTCACCGCGATACCCGGATTGCAACGGCGGAATTCGGCGATCAGTTTCGGCACGAGCGTCAGCACGGACAGGCAGATGCCGAGCCGCAAATGCCCGCGCTGCCCGCTGGTCGCTTCCCGCGCACGCGCCAGGATTTCGTCGGCATCGCGCACGAGCGCCTGCGCGTCGGGCAGAAAGCGTTCGCCGAACGGCGTCAGCTCCGCGCCATGCCGACCGCGCTCGAACAGCTTGCCGCCGAGGCTCGCCTCGAGCGCGCCGATCTGCTTGCTGAGCGCAGGCTGACTCATGTGCAGCGCATCGGCCGCACGGCTGAAATGGCACAGCTCGGTGACCGTCAGGAATGTGCGCAGCAGTTTCAGTTCCATTCTTTAACGGAATCGTAACGATCGAAATATTCATTTTACCGATCGAATGCAATGGCGTTCAATACGGACATGCCCTTTCCGGAATTCACGTTCATGTCCCTCGATCCAGCGGCCGACTGCGTGGCCGAGCCGTCATGCGATGTCGCGGGTGCAAACGCTCGCGCAGTGGCCGCCGAGACCCGCGCACCGAAGCGTCGTGCCGAGCGCACGGACGGGCGCAGCCGCCGCTTTCGCTTCGGCGATGCCCTGGAAGACGCGCCGCCACGCGCGGTGACCGGTTCGATCGCGATCAGTTTTGCGGTCGTGTCGCGGCGGAACTGGCCGCGCTGAACCGCGTGGCTGCGCGCCTTTCACCCCACACCCACCGCGGCCCGACAGCGCGAAAACGACCGAAATCCTCCCGCATCACGCGTCAATGCGCGTCATCCCATCGTCATCGCCCCGCGATCGACCGTATAATTTCCCGCACCCGCTGACCGCCCACGCATTCCGCGCAGCCGCATCGCGCGTGAAAAGGAGACTTTCGCTTGACCGGCCTCATCGCGCGCCTGCCTCGCGCCCGGACCACCCTGATCCTCGCCCTGTCGTTCCTGCTGCTCGCATTCGCCGCGAATGCGTCTGCGCAACGCGTACAACCGCATCGCGCCGCCCATGTGCAACCGCATGCCCATACGAAGGCCGTCAAGAAGAAACCCCATCGCAAGAAAAAGGCCGTCAAGCATCGTCGCTCGCGCGTGACGCATCAGGCGGCCAAACGCCACGCGGCGCCCGCGCCGCAGCAGCGGCGCGCGAAACGCACGGCCGCCGTGCGGCCGCGCCCGCCCGCGAAGCCGAAGCTGCTCGCCAGTTGCGGCTATACGCCGCGCGCGGTCGGTTCGCTGCATTCGCGCGCGGCCTACGTGCTCGACGTCGATTCCGGCACCCCGCTGCTGGCGCGCAACGCGCGTACCGTCCGGCCGATCGCATCGATCTCCAAACTGATGACGGCCGTCGTCGCGCGCGACGCCGATCGTCCGCTGAACGGCGTGCTGCGCGTGACCGCGCGCGATCGCGACACGATCAAGTTCACCGGTTCGCGGCTGCAGGTGGGCTCGGAACTGTCGCGCCGCGAGATGTTCCATATCGCGCTGATGTCGTCGGAGAATCGCGCGGCCGCCGCGTTGAGTCGCGACTATCCGGGCGGGCGCGTCGCGTTCGTCAAGGCGATGAACCGCGAAGCACGTCGGCTCGGCATGCGGCATACGCACTTCCGCGAGCCCACCGGCCTGTCGCCGCACAACGTATCGACCGCGGAAGATCTCGCGCGGCTCGTCGGCGCGGCCGCGCAGGATCCGTTGATCCGCTATTTCTCGACCGATCTGTCGACCACCGTGCGCCCCGGCGACGGCGAACTCGTGTACGTGAATTCCGACCCGCTCGTGCGCTACCGCCGCCTGCCGATCCGGCTGCAGAAAACCGGCTTCATCAACGAATCGGGGCACGGCGTCGTGATGCGCATGCGCGTGAAAGGCCGCCGCGAAACGGTCGTGCTGCTCGGTGCGCCGACGCGCGCCGGCGTATCGAGCGACGCCATCCGGATCCATCGCTGGCTGTCCTGTTCGATCCGGTAAACACACGCAGGCAGCCCGCACATTCACGCCAGGGGAGCGACGCCATGCAGGACGAATACCGCTTCAACGCATTCGGTCGGCTGCTCGCCGTCGTGCGCATGGACGGCCGCTGGGCCGTGTTCGATCTCGGCGCCGAAGGCAAGCGACGCCCGGCCAATCTGCAGATTCCGTCCGCGCTCGCCGCGGACGAACTCGGCCAGTATCTCGGCGATCTACTGCACGAAAACGCGACCCCGCGCTACAGCGAAGTCGTACCGGTCGCGCATCGGCGTACGTAATCGCGTGCCGGACGGCGTCGCCAACGGGCAATCAATTCGACAGTTAAACTTGCAAGTTTAACTGTCTTATTCTATGATTCGCCGCATGAACCCGCCACGCAAACCCGGCGTTTCCGCCGACGCCGTCGCCGCCGACCTGACCCTCGCGGTCGGCCAGCTCATCCGCCGGCTGCGCTCCGAGATCGATTCCGAAGGGCTCGGCATGTCCCAGACGAGCGCACTCGCACGGCTTCACCGGCACGGGCCGATGACGACTGCCGATCTCGCGCGCGCCGAAGCGATGAAGCCGCAGTCGATGAAGGCGATCCTCGCGAGCCTCGAGGAAGACGCGCTCGTCGAGCGCGAACCGCATCCGACCGACGGCCGCCAGATCCTGTTCAAACTCACCGCCGCCGGCCTCGACGCACGACACAAGCGCAACGCCGCGAAAAACAAGTGGCTCGGCGCCGCGATCGAGAAGCTCGATCCGCACGACATCGACACGCTCGCCGCCGCCATCCCGCTGATCCGCCGCATCGGCGAGCAATGAACCCGGCCGGCGCGCGACGCGGCATGCGCGCGCACGGCTTTCCCCGCCCTGTCCCCGGAGCCCCATCATGAGCGCAACCCGTCTCGACACGAACACGGCGCTGGTCGTCATCGACCTGCAGAAAGGCATCGTCGCCCTCCCCACCGCGCACCCGGTCGCACCGGTGATCGCCCGCACCCGCGAACTGCTCGACGCGTTCCGCAGCCGCGGCCTGCCGGTCGTGCTGGTCAACGTCGCGGGCGGCGCACCGGGCCGCACCGAGCAAGCGCCACGCACGGCGCAGCTTCCGGCCGACTGGACCGAACTCGTGCCCGAGCTGAACCGCCAGCCGACCGACCACGTCGTGACGAAGCAGACCTGGGGCGCTTTCACCGGCACCGGTCTCGACGCGCACCTGAAGGCAGCCGGCGTCACGCAGATCGTGCTGACCGGCGTCGCGACCAGCATCGGCGTCGAATCCACCGCGCGGCAGGCGCACGAACTCGGCTACAACGTGACGCTCGCCGTCGACGCGATGACCGACCTGAACGCGGACGCGCACGTCAACAGCGTCGAGCGGCTGTTCCCGCGTCTCGGCGAAACGGGCACGACGCAGGACATCGTCGCGCTGCTCGACCGGCGCGGCGCGTGAGCGACAAGCGCATCCGGCCGGCGCCGGGCCACGCGGCCGGCCGGCTCGATCCATCGATCTGGAAAGTCGGCGCGGTCGCGACGCTCGGCTCGCTGCTGTCGCAACTCGATGCGACGATCGTCAACGTGTCGCTGTCGAGCCTCGCGACCGACCTGCATGCCAGCCTGTCGACGATCCAGTGGGTGACGAGCGGCTACCTGCTCGCGCTGACGCTGGTGCTGCCGCTGAACGGCTGGCTCGTCGACCGCATCGGTGCGAAGGCGCTGTATCTGTGGTGCTTCTCGGCGTTCACGCTCACGTCGGCGCTGTGCGGGCTCGCGTGGTCCGCGCCGTCGCTGATCGCGTTTCGCGTGTTGCAAGGCGTCAGCGGCGGCCTGCTCGCGCCGATGGCGCAGATGATGATCGCGCGCGTCGCCGGCCAGCAGATGGCGCGCGCGATCGGCTACGCGGCGGTGCCGGTACTGCTCGCGCCGATCCTCGGCCCGGTCGTGGCCGGCGCGATCCTGCAGCACACGTCGTGGCGCTGGCTGTTTCTGGTGAACCTGCCCGTCGGCGCGCTCGCGCTCGCACTGGCCGCGCGGTTCCTGCCCGGCGACCAAGACGATGCGCCGCGGCGCGAACTCGACTGGCTCGGCCTCGCGTTGCTGTCGCCGGCGCTCGTGCTGTTTCTGTACGGCGTCGAGCGGATCGGCTCGACGCTCGGCATCGCGGCGGTCGCAAGCTCGGCGCTGCTGCTCATCGCGTTCCTGCGCTTCGAGCGCCGCCAGCGGGAACGTGCGCTGATCGACCTCGCGCTGTTTCGTTCGCGCGTATTCGGCGCGGCAGCGAGCACGCAATTTCTGTCGAACGGCGCGATGTATGCAGGCCAGATGCTGATTCCCGTGTTCCTGATCCAGGCGTGCGGGCGCTCGCCGGGAGAGATGGGCTGGCTGCTCGCGCCGCTTGGGCTCGGCATGCTCGTCACCTATCCGTCGATGGGCGCGCTGACGAACCGGTTCGGCGTGCGTCGGCTGGCCGCCGCCGGGGCATTGCTCGCACTCGTCGCCACGCTGCCGTTCGTCTTCATCGCGCTGACCGGGTACGATCCGCTCGTGCTCGTACCGGCGCTGTTTCTGCGCGGCATGGGCCAGAGCGCGATCGGCGCGCCGTCGATCGCCGCCGCGTACGCGTCGGTCGAGCGCCGCAACTTGCCGATGGCGACCACGTCGCTCAATATCGTGCAGCGGCTCGGCGGCCCGACGTTCACGACGCTGTGCACGCTGTTTCTCGCGTGGCGGCTGCAGGCCGAATCGACGACGGCCGGCGGCACGCAGGCCGTCGCCTATGCGTGGGCGTTCGGCCTGCTGTGCGCGCTGCATGCGGCAAGCTTCGTGACGACGCTGCGGCTGCCGTTGCGATCGTCCCGCGCAGGCGGCGGCGACTGACCTCGATATCCTGCCGGCCGGCGGCGGCCTGCCCGTCCTGCCGAATTTCTCGATCAACCTGCATGTGCCGCGCGGCCAGCACACGCCGGCCGCGGCGGAACTGGCCCGCTGCCTGCGCAACGGTTTCGCGCGCCTGCGCGCGCTCGCGTAGCGCCGCATCGCGCTACACCGTGCCCGGCTCCTGCGGCGCGGGTGTCGTACCGGCCGCCTCCAGCGCCTGATGCAGCGTGGCAAAGATGCACGTCGCGCCGACCACCTCGGTGATCCCGTGACGATCCATGTCCGCGCGCAGATAACGGTTCACGCGCCCGAACAGCACGCCGATCCCGCGCGCATGCAGCGACCTGACGAGATCGGTCAAGGTCCGCGCGGCCGAATAGTCGACGTCGGTGATCGCACCCGCATCGACGACGAACCAGCGCGGCGGGACGGGCGCCGCCTCGACGAGCTCGGTCACTTCGGCAGCGAACCGGTGATCGTTCGCGAAGAACAGGTCGGCGCCGAACCGGTAGACGATCAATCCGGGCGCCGTCATCGCGCCGCGCCGGGTCGGCACCGGCTGCCACCGGCCGTTGCCGGCCACGGGTTCGAGCACCATCGTATGCGGCTGGTAGCTGTGGCGCACGTGCCGCATCAGCGACAGCGCGACGGCCAGCAGGATGCCCTGCTCGACGCCGACCGTCACGACGGCCGCGGCCGTGATCAGCGCGAGCGTGAATTCGCCGGGGCTTTCCTCGCGGATCGCCGCGAGACTGCGCACGTTGATCAGCCCGAGCGCGATCGTGAACACGATGCCGGCCAGCACCGCATGCGGCAGATACTGCAAATACGGACTGAAGAACAGCAGCACGACGGCGACGACGACGGCGAACGCGAGATGCCCGATCTGGCTGCGCACGCCCGCGCCGTCGGCCATCGCCGTTTGCGTCGGGCTGCCGTTGACGACGAACGCACCGCCGAGCGCCGCCGCCGCGTTCGCGGCCGCGAGCCCGAGGATGTCGGCGTTGGTGTCGACGTCCTCGCCGTACTGCTGCGCGAATACGCGCGCGGCGGCCGCGCTCTGCGCGATGATCATCACGAAGCACGAAGCGGCAACCGGCACGAGATCGAGAAACTGCTGCCACGTGACGGACGGCCAGCGCAGCGGCGGCAGCCCGCCCGCCACGGGCCCGAGCACCGCGATGCCGTGCGCGGCGAAGCCGAACGCAGCGCTCGCGGCGATGCTGCCCGCGACCGCGATCATCGGCATCGGCACGCGCGGCAAGAACCGCTTGCACGCGAGAATCGCGACGACGACGAGCGCCGCGAGCGCGAGCGTCGGCCAGTGCGTGTGAGCCAGGTGCGTGACGACGTAGTCGAGTTGCGCGAGGCTGCGCGACGCCGGGTATGGCACGGCCAGGCCGAGCATGTCGCCGAGCATCGCGATCGACACCTGCACGCCGACGCCGGCGAGAAAACCGACCAGCACCGTGCGCGACAGGAAATCGGCGAGAAAGCCGAGCTTGAAGATGCGCGCGAGCAGCAGCATCGCGGCGGTCAGCAACGCGACCATGCCGGCCAGCGCCGCATAGTCGGCGCTGCCGGCCGGCGCCATCGACGACAGCCGGCTCGCGAAAATCGTCGCGGTCGCGGAGTCGGCGGCGACCACGAGATGGCGCGACGCGCCGAAGCACGCGAATGCAACGAGCGGCAGGAACACCGTGTAGAGCCCGGTGACGGCCGGCATGCCGGCGATGCGCGCGTAGCCGAGCACCTGCGGGATATCCATCGACGCGAGCGAAATGCCCGCGACGATGTCGCGTATCGCCGCCGCGCGGCGGATCGGAAGGAGGCCTTTCAGCAGCCGCACGCGTGACGGACGGCTTTCGTTGGAATCTGGCATGCGTGAAATGCGTGAGGTCGAAATGACGAGGCCGCGAACGGGTGCGCGACGGTGTCGCGTGTCGCTCACCGTCGCCGGACCGGCCGCGCACCAACGCGAACGACGCACCGACGACGCGTGTGACGTCCGCATGATTGCATGGATCGGCTATCGCGCGCATCGAAGCGCAACAGCCGGCCGTCGCGGCTTCCGGACGATCGCGCCCCGTGAACGACACGTCCGGCGCCCTGCTCGCACACCGGCTTGCGGTGACGTCGATTCGCCGCTCGTCTTCACCTTGATAGAGAGGATACCTGCACAAAGGTGAGCCGATTCGGGAGCCGATCGCCCGCCTTCGCGGCACGCCTCCGGAACCCGAAGGCACAATCACGGTCCCTTTCATGTGCCCTTCACCGGGCGCGCGCCGCGTCGCGGCGCCGATTCAACGCACAAGAAGGCCCCAGTCTGCTCCTATGACCCTGAACGAATCCTGGTTGACGCCGCTCGTCGGCATCCTCGTCCTGCTCGCCGCCGCCGGCGCGATCGCCGCCGTCGTGCATTTCCTGCTGTTTCGCGTGGTCGCGCGACTCGCGCGGCTGTCCGCCACGCGCGTCGACGACGCGTTGTTCGAATTCGGCGCCTTCAAATGGCTGAACCGCATCGTGCCGTTCGTCGTGATCAAGCTCGGGCTCGGCGCGGTGCCCGGCATTCCGGGCCTGGCCGCGCAGGTCGCCGACAAGGTGCTGTTCGCGCTGATCGTGTTCCTCGTGACGATGACCATCAGCGCGACGCTGTCCGCGCTCGAACACACGCACCGCACGTCCCGGCGCGACCAGCCGCGCCTGTCGCTGAAAGGCGCGATGCAGCTCGTCAAGCTCGTGATGTTCATCACGGCCGCGCTCGTCGTGATCGGTGATGCGACCGGCAAGCAGATCGGCCTGCTGCTGTCCGGCATCGGCGCGATGTCGGCGGTGCTGATGCTGATCTTCAAGGACACGCTGCTCGGCCTCGTCGCCGGCGTGCAGCTGTCGTCGAACGACATGCTGCGGATCGGCGACTGGATCACGATGCCGTCGGCCGGCGCGGACGGCACGGTGATCGACATCACGCTGAACACCGTCAAGGTCGCGAACTTCGATCACACGATCATCACGGTGCCGACGTGGAAGCTGATCACCGAGAGCTACCAGAACTGGCGCGGGATGACCGAGGCGGGCGGCCGCCGCATCAAGCGCGCGCTGTTCATCGATGCGACGAGCGTGCGCTTTCTGTCGAACGACGAGATCGAACGTCTCGAACGCCTGACGCTGCTGAAGGATTATCTCGAAGACAAGGTCGATGCGATCGCGCAATGGAACGGCACGCTGGGTGCGGCCGGCGACTGCCCGGCGAACCGCCGCCAGCTGACCAATCTCGGCACGTTCCGCGCATACGTCGCGAACTACCTGAAGGGCCATCCGCGCATCCGCCGCGACATGACGAACATGGCGCGGCAACTGCCGCTCACGGCCGAAGGCATTCCGCTCGAACTGTACTGCTTCACCGATACGACGACGTGGGTCGACTACGAGACCATCCAGGCCGACCTGTTCGACCACCTGATCGCGGTGCTGCCGGAGTTCGGGCTGCGCGTCTACCAGCATCCGTCGGGCTTCGACATGCGGCAGATGGTCGACACCGCGCAAGCCGCGCTGCAGGCGCCGCACGCGGGCTGATACCCGGCACGGCGGGCTGCCCTGCCGTCAGGCTGGGGCGCTCACCGCGCCGCGCACTCCGACGCGAGCCGCCCCAGCACCTTCAGCGCGTCCTCGATCTGCCGCGACCACGGGTAGCTGTAATTGAGCCGGATGAAATGCCGGTAATCGGCGCCGGCCGAGAACATGTGTCCGGGCCCGACCGTGATCCGCTGCGCGAGCGCCAGCGAATACAGCTTCATCGCGTCGACCTGCGGCGGCAGCTCGACCCACAGCACGTACCCGCCCTGCGGCTGCGACAGCCGCGTGCCTTCCGGGAAGAAACGCCGCACCATCGCGCTCATCAGGCTCGCCTGCTGCGCATACTGCTTGCGCATGCGCCGCAGGTGAAAGTCGTAGCCGTCGTATTTCAGGTACTCGGCGATCGCGAGTTGCTCGATCGCGGGCGTCGCGAGCGTATTCAGGAATTTCAGCTTCTCGACCTGGTCGCGGTAGCGGCCCGGCATCGCCCAGCCGATCCGGTAGCGCGGCGACAGGCTCTTCGTGAACGACGCGCAATGCAGCACCAGCCCGTCGCGATCGAACGACTTCAACGCGCTCGGCGCCGTGTCGCCGAAGTGCAGCTCGTGATAGACGTCGCTCTCGATCACCGGCACGCCGTGCTTCGCGAGCAGTTCGACCAGCGCGCGCTTGCGCGCATCGGGCATCTGGAAGCCGAGTGGATTCTGGAAGTTCGGCATCACCATGCACGCCGCGATGCGCTCGCTCGCGAGAATCCGCCCGAGCGCGTCGAGATCGATGCCGTCGCCCGGATGCGTCGCGACTTCCAGCGCGCGCATGCCCATCCGCTCGATCGCGTGCAGCATCGCGTAGAAGGTCGGCGACTCCACCGCGATCGTGTCGCCCGGTTTCGCGACCGCCTGCAGGCACAGGTTGATCGCCTCGGTCGCGCCGATCGTCATCACGATCTCGCCGGGCTCGACCGCGACTCCGCGCTCCGCATAGCGCCGCGCGATCTGGCGGATCAGCTCCTGGTTGCCGGGCGGCAGGTCGTCGATCACGCCCCAGCGCGTGCGGCGCCGCCCGATCGCCTGCGCATAGCGCGCGAGGCGCTGCACCGGAAACTGCGACGCGTCGGGATACGGCGAGCCGAGCGGCACCGCGTCGTCGCGCGCGATCGAGCGCAGCGTCGACAGCACGAGCCGGCTCACGTCCACGGCCGACGGCTCGGCGGCCGGCGCGGAGACATGCAATTCCGCCTCGGCCGGCGCCACGGCGCGCGCCCGCACGAAGTAGCCCGACTGCGGCCGGCTTTCGATCAGGCCGCGGCTTTCGAGCACGAGGTACGCGCGCAGCACGGTCGTGACGCTGAGCTGCTGCTGCCGGCTCGCCTGACGCACCGACGGAATCCGCTCGCCGGGCCGGTATACGCCCCGCTCGATCTGCGCCTGGAGATCGTCGGCCAGTTGTTCGTAACGCTTCACGCGCCTCCCTTTCAGCTTCCCTTCAGCAACACAGTTGCGATCCGCACTGTATGAATGGCCGAAACTGTACTCTTTTTTGAAGTGAACAGGTGTACACACAGCGGGACGGGTGCCGCGCGTACTCTGCACGCATCGACCCCGACACCCGCATCATGAAAAAGAAATCCGCCACCGCGCGCATCGAACCGTACACCCACCCGGCCGCCGGCTGGGGCGCGCTGAAAGCCGTCACGATCAACCTGATCAAGGAAAAGGTCGCCGGCGGCAACTACCGCACGCTGCTGCGCCAGAACCAGCCGGACGGCTTCGACTGCCCGGGCTGCGCGTGGCCCGACCGCCAGCACGCGTCGACGTTCGAATTCTGCGAGAACGGCGTGAAGGCCGTGGCCGCGGAAGCGACGAGCAAGCGCGTGACGCCCGACTTCTTCGCCGCGCACACGGTGACCGAACTGCTCGAACAGTCGGATTTCGAGCTCGAACAGCACGGCCGGCTCACCGATCCGATGGTGTACGACGCGCGGACCGACCGCTACGTGCCGATCGCATGGGACGACGCGTTCGAACTGATCGCCCGCCACCTGCGCGCACTGCCCGACCCGAACCAGGCCGCGTTCTACACGTCCGGCCGCGCCAGCAACGAGGCCGCGTTCCTGTATCAATTGTTCGTGCGGCGGTACGGCACCAACAACTTCCCCGACTGCTCGAACATGTGCCACGAGGCGACGAGCCGCGGGCTGCCGGCGTCGGTCGGGGTCGGCAAGGGCACCGTCACGCTCGACGATTTCGAGCATGCGGACACGCTGCTGATCTTCGGCCAGAACCCCGCGACCAACCACCCGCGGATGATGGGCGAGCTGCGCGAATGCGCGAAGCGCGGCGCGACGATCGTGTCGATCAACCCGCTGAAGGAGCGCGGCCTCGAACGCTTCGCCGATCCGCAAAGCCCGCTGGAGATGCTGACGATGTCGGGCACCAGGATCGCATCGACGTTCATCCAGCCGACGCTCGGCGGCGATTTCGCGCTGATCAAGGGAATGGCCAAGCGCGTGCTCGAACTCGACGACGACGCGCGCGCCGCCGGTGCGCCGCGCGTCATCGACACCGCGTTCATCGGCGAGCACACGGCCGGCTTCGACGCGTTCGCCGACGACCTGCGCGCCGAAAGCTGGTCCGCGCTGACGGCCGAAAGCGGCGTGCCGTACGAGCAGATCGACGCGCTCGCGCGGCTCTATGCGCGCAGCGAACGCGTGATCGCGACGTGGGGGATGGGCATCACGCAGCACAAGCATTCGGTCGCGACGGTGCAGATGCTGACCAACCTGATGCTGATGCGCGGCAACATCGGCCGCCCCGGCGCCGGCCTGTGCCCGGTGCGCGGCCATTCGAACGTGCAGGGCAACCGCACGGTCGGCATCGAGGAAAAGCCGTCGCAGGCGTTCCTCGACCGGCTCGGCCACGTGTTCGACTTCGAACCGCCGCGCCATCACGGCTACGACGTCGTCGAGACGATCGAAGCGATGCTCGACGGCCGCGTGAAGGTGCTGATCGGCCTCGGCGGCAACTTCGCGATGGCGACGCCCGACACGCCGCGCACGTGGGAAGGCATGCGCCGCTGCGAACTGTCGGTGCACATCACGACGAAGCTGAACCGCAGTCACCTGATCCACGGCCGCGACGCGCTGATCCTGCCGACGCTCGGCCGCACCGAGATCGACCTGCAGGACGACGTCGCGCAAGGCGTGACGGTCGAGGACTCGATGAGCATGGTCCACGTGTCGTACGGGATGAACAAGCCGGCTTCGCCGAACCTGATGTCGGAGCCCGCGATCGTCGCGCACATGGCGCACGCGCTGTTCGGCAGCGACACGATCGACTGGCTCGCGTACAAGGACGACTACGCGAAGATCCGCGATGCGATCGAGGCGACGCTCGACGGCTTCTACGACTACAACACGCGCATCGCGCGGCCGGGCGGCTTTCACCTGCGCGTGGCGTCGCGCGACCGCGAATGGCTCACGCCGACGGGCAAGGCGAATTTCATCGCGCACGCGCTGCCGACCGACACGCCGATCCAGCGTGCCCGCGCGCTGCACGGCGACCGGCTGATGACGCTGATGACGACGCGCTCGCACGACCAGTACAACACGACCGTCTACGGACTCGACGACCGCTATCGCGGCGTGTTCGGCCAGCGCCGCGTGGTGTTCGTCAACCGCGACGATCTCGCGATGCTCGGCCTGAAGGCCGGCGAATGGGTCGACATGGAAACCGTGTGGCACGACGGCATCGAGCGGCGCGCGGACGGCTTCCTGCTCGTCGAGTATGACATCCCGCGCGGCTGTATCGGCGCGTACTACCCGGAAACCAACCCGCTCGTGCCGCTCGACAGCGTCGGCGACGTGTGCAACACGCCGACGTCGAAGTCGGTGCCCGTGTTGCTGCATCGCGCGGCCGCGCCGGCGTCGATCGCCGCCTGACGGAGCACGACGATGATCGTTCGTCCGCGCGAACACTGGCTGCGGATGCTGCTCGTCTGGAACGGCTCGGTGCTGCCGACCATCCTGCCGCAACTCGTGCTGACGCTCGCGATCAGCCTCGTCGCCGTGTGGGGCGGCGGCCGCGTGCTCGGCGAGAAGGTGCCGCTGAATCCGACGCCGTTCACGCTGATCGGCCTGACGCTCGCGATCTTCGCCGGGTTTCGCAACAACGCCAGCTACGAACGCTATCGCGAGGGCCGGCAGCTGTGGGGCGGCGTGCTGACCGCCACGCGCACGCTGGTGTCGCAGGCGCTCTGCTACGGCGCGGTCGACCATGACGACGCATCGCGCCGCGCGTTCGTGCGCACGGTCGTCGCATTCGTCTACACGCTCAAGCATCAGCTGCGCGGCACCGATCCGGCCGCGGACCTGCGCGGGCTGCTCGACGGCGCGACCTATACGCGCGTCGCCGCTGCCCGGTTTCGTCCGGTCGTCGTCGTGCACGCGCTGCGCGAAGCGTTCGCCGCGCGCGCCGATGCGGGCCAGCTCGCCGACACGCGGCTGTGGATGCTCGATGCGCGCCTCGACGATCTCGTCGCGATGGTGAGCGGCTGCGAGCGCATCGCATCGACGCCGATTCCGTTTTCATACGACGTGCTGCTGCACCGGACCATCTACGCATATTGCGTGTTGTTGCCGTTCGGCCTCGTCGATTCGATCGGCGCGGCGACACCTTTTGTAACAGTTTTCGTCGCCTATACGCTGATCGCGCTCGACGCGATCGCGCATGCGATCGCCGAACCGTTCGGTGACGGGCCGAACCATCTCGCGCTCGATGCGATGACGCGGCAGATCGAGCGCACGCTGCTCGAACTGAACCGCGAGCCGCTGCCGGCCGAGGTGACGCCCGGCCCGTCGTACCGCCTCACCTGACCGGCCGCCCCGCCCGATCGCGCCGGCCGCGCAGGAAGTCGCCATGCTCGGCGGCCGCATCCGCGATCCGCCGCAGCAGGACCACGCCATTCAGCAACGCATGCGCGGCGTCGCCGTCGCGCGCGGCCACGCGACGGCGCAACAGGCGGGCCGCCGCGTCGCAGCTCCGTTCGAGCCGCGCGAAATCCGCCCGCGCAACGCGCCCGCGCACCGCCGCCGCCGCGCGGCGCGCGGCCGGTTCCCGCGTGGCCAGTTCAGCGAGCGCCAGCAGGCTGTCGCCGATTCCCCAGATCGCGAGCAGATCGCGCATGTCGTGCTCGATCTGCGTCTGCGGCACGCTGCCCGCGAACCCGAGCTCGCGCGCGAGCCGGTCGGCCGTGCGGCTCAGCCACGCGCTCGCCGACCACGCCCGCGGATCGCGCGCGATCCGCACCAGATCGCGGCGCACCGCGCGATGCAGGCGTCGCCGGCTCGTGCCGGGATCGCCGGGAAACACCAGCGCGAACACCAGCGCACCGAACGCGATGCCGAGCAGCGTCGCGAGCGCGCTGTTCAGGAACGCGGCGTCGCCGATGCGCGCCGTGTTGTTCGGCGACGTGAAATTCCAGAAGAAGATCGAGAACGCGCTGCCCATCGCGGCCGTGCGCGGATGGCGTATCGCCAGGCCGGTGCCGATCAGGAACACGCCGAGGATGTAGGCCAGCATCTCGAAGCCCGACACCGAGGGCAGCAGCGCGAAGTTGCAGACGACGCCCGCGACCGCCGCGCATGCCGTGCCTTTCATGAAACCGACGATCGCGCGCACCGAATTGGGGCGTGTCGAGAACAGTGCGCTCACCACCGCCGTGATCGCGACGAACCCGCCGCCCGCCGGCCACGCGGTGAAGATCCAGATCGCCGACGCGGCCAGCACCGCGATGAACGCGCGGACGCCGTTGTGACACGCGAGCACCGGATCGCGGTGGAACGCATAGCGCACGCGTGCAGGCGGCGGCACCGGCCGCTCGAGCAATGCCTGGCTCGCGAATGCGCGGTCGAAGCCGCCGAGCAGCGCCGACAGCCGGTCGAGCGTGAGCAGGCGCGACGTGTCGGTGCCGGCCGGCACGGCCACTTCGACCCGCAGGGCGGCGTCCACCCGTACGCGCAGCGCCGCCATCTCGTGCCCCGCGTCGCCCGACACGGCGACCCGGTCGAGCACGCCTGCCGCCTCGTCGACGAGCGGCTCCGGCGCACCGCCGGCGCGCGCCGCATGCTCGCGGATCGCCTGCCCGGCAGCCTGCGCGGCGAGCACACCGAGCGCCGCCACGCGCAGATGGCCGATCATGTTGCGCACCGGCGGCGCGCCGGCCGCCGCGTATTCGGCCGCCGTGTCGAGTTCGAGCGCGTCCGCGAACAGCCGGTGCACGGCCGCGTCGTTCGGCTCGCGGCGCAGCGCGCCCGCGCCGACCGCCACCGCGCGGTCGAGATAGCGCGCGAGCCGCGTGCGGACGTCCTTCAGCGGCGCGCCTGGTGCGAAGACCGTTTCAAACAGCGCACCGCACAGGATGCCGACCACCACGTACAGAAACCGCGCGACCGCGATATCGAACGCATGCAGCGGCGCCGATACCGCGTCCATCGCGACGATCGCGGCCGTATAGCCCGCGAGCACCGCCGCATACGCACGAAAATTCCGCTGGAACGTCGCGATGCCCGCGCACAGGCCGATCCACGCGGCGAGCGCGGGCAGGAACAATTGCGGCGTCTGCTCGAATGCGCTGGTCAGCGCGAGCGCCACGGTCGCCCCGATCGCGGTGCCGAGAATCCGGTACTGACTCTTCGACAGCCCCATCCCGCGGCTGCCCTGCGCGACGATCCACACGGTCGAGGCGGCCCAGATCGGATCGTCGAGATTCATGCGGAACGCGATATAGAGCGCGAGCAACGACGCGGCGGTATTGCGTAATGCGAAGCCGAGCGCGCCCGGCGGCAAGGTGGGCCACGCATCGCGCAGCGCGGCGCGCACGGCCGCGATCGGCGGCAGGCCGGGGACGGAAAATTTCATGCGTCGAGCATACGAGCGTGCGACGCGCGCCACTACCGGCCGAAACGGAATGCGGTATTGCAGCGCACGGAATAATCTGGACAACTGACATGAAAATGCAGTGGCAGGACCGACAACGGTAAGATGCGCGCAGGTTGAACACGTAACCAATTTGTATGGACCTCGATAGCATCCGAATCTTCTTGCGCGTAGTGGAACGCGGCAGTTTCACCGCCGCGTCCGTGGAACTCGACATGCCGCTCAGTCGCGTGAGCCGCAAGGTCAAGCACCTCGAGGACGATCTCGGCGTGCAACTGCTGTACCGGACCACACGCCGCGTGTCGGTCACCGAAGCCGGGCGCGATTACTACGATCGCTGCCTGCGCGCCGAGGACATCCTGCTCGACGCGGACCGCCAGGTCCGCACGCTTCGCACCGACCCCGAAGGCACGCTGCGCGTGCTGGTGCCCTATGCGATCGGCCTGTTCCAGCTCGAACCGGCGCTCGCCGAATTCCGCCGGCGCTACCCGCTGGTGCAGCTGGTGCTGATCTACGACAACAGTCCGCTCGACCTCGTCGAGCATGGCTTCGACGTCGCGCTGCGCGCGGGTCTGCTGAACGATTCGGGCTACGTCGCGCGCTCGCTCGGCTGGTCGCATGCGAAGCTCGCCGCGAGCCCGGCCTACCTGGATCGCACCGGCCGGCCGCGCACGCCGGACGATCTCGCGCAACACGACATCCTGTTCGTCGGCCGCGATGCGCCGGGCCTGACGCTGCGGCTCAGCAACACCGACGGCGAGCGGGCCGACGTCCCGGTGCAGCCCGTGCTGATCTCGAACGAATCGGTCACGGTATTGCGCCAGGCCACGAGCGGCGGCGGCATTGCGCTGATCTCCACGCATTTCACCGCGCGACGGCTCGCGAGGAACGAGCTCGAGATCGTGCTGCCCGACTGGCACCGTACGAACGACGTCGAGCTTCACGCGCTCTATCCGCGCCGCGCGACGCTCGACAGCAAGGTGCGGGCATTCGTCGAGTTCCTCACCGAACTGTTCGCCACCTGGCGAACCGCGCCGTAACCGCCTCGCACGGCCGGCAATCGATGCACGTCGACTACATTATTGCAGCGCAGGAAAGGAATTAATGAGCGCGCAAGCGTTGATCGTCGTTCGCCGCATGGTTAGCCTGTGGCGATGAAAAACGACCACACACGCCACGGCAGCCATGTGAGTGCTGCCCGCCGACGCGTCACGCGCGTCGCGCCCTCCTGAGCGGCGATAGCCGCCCCGCGAAGCCCGCCCCGGCTTCGCCATTCCGATTCACCGATCGAACCGCACACCGCACGCGACCGCGCCGCTTGTCGGGCCGCCGTGCGGCGTGCGTGCGCCCGTTCGTTTCGCGCTTCGTCCCCGCATTGCACGTCACATGCATGCGCGGCGTACGGCGCGCGCCGTACGGCCTTCGTCCATCACGCAGGAACGCCATGTCCTCTCCCTCGTCTTCAGGCCCGCTGTCGGGCGGCCGGCTCGTCATCGGCACGATCGCGGTATCGCTGGCGATGTTCATGAACGTGCTCGATTCGTCGATCGCGAACGTCGCGATCCCGACGATCTCGGGCGACCTCGGCGTGTCGGTCGACGAAGGCACATGGGTGATCACGATCTTCGCGGCGGCGAACGCGGTGTCGATTCCGCTCACCGGCTGGCTCACGCAGCGCTTCGGCCAGGTACGCCTGTTCGTCACGTCGATCCTGCTGTTCGTGTTCGCGTCGTGGCTGTGCGGGATCGCGCCGAACCTGCCGACGCTGCTCGCCGCGCGGATCCTGCAAGGCGCGGTGGCGGGGCCGCTCGCGCCGCTGTCGCAGGCGCTGCTGCTCGGCGCGTGGCCGCGGCAGAAGTCGTCGACGGCGCTCGCGCTGTGGTCGATGACGGCGCTCGTCGGGCCGATCGCGGGGCCGTCGCTCGGCGGCTGGATCACGTACGACTACAACTGGTCGTGGATCTTCTACATCAACATTCCGGTCGGCTTCTTCGCGGCGGCCGTCACGTGGTTCGTGTTCCGCGATCGCGAATCGGCCACGCGCCGCCTGCCGATCGATACGGTCGGCCTGCTGCTGCTCGTACTGTGGGTCGCATCGCTGCAGATCATGCTCGACAAGGGCAAGGATCTCGACTGGTTCAATTCGCCCGTCGTCGTCGCGCTGGGCATCGTCGCGCTGATCGGCTTCGCGTTCTTCCTCGTGTGGGAGCTGAACGAAGCCAATCCGATCGTCGACCTGCGCCTCTTCACGCAGCGCAATTTCGCGGGCGGCACGATCGCGATCTCCGTCGCGTACGGGATGTTCTTCGGCACGCTCGTGCTGCTGCCGCAATGGATGCAGGGCTATCTCGGCTACCGCGCGGTCGATTCGGGGCTCGCCACCGCGCCGCTCGGGGTGTTCGCGATCCTGCTCACGCCGGTCATGGGGCGCCTGCTGCCGCGCACCGATCCGCGCTATATCGCGACGCTCGCATTCGTCGGCTTCGCGGTCGTGTTCATGATGCGCACCACGTTCTACACCGACGTGTCCCACTGGGATCTCGTGCTGCCGACGCTGCTGCAAGGCATTCCGATGGCGATGTTCTTCGTGCCGCTGACGTCGATCATCCTGTCCGGGCTCCCGCCGGAGAAGATTCCGGCCGCGGCCGGCCTGTCGAATTTCGGCCGCACGTTCTGCGGCGCGGTCGGGACGTCGCTGATCAGCAACGCGTGGAACGACCGCACGATCCTGCACCACGTGCGGCTCACCGAACAGGCGAGCGTCACCAATCCGGTTTTCACGCAGCAGCTCGACACGACCCGTTCGCTGCTGCACCTGAGCCCCGATTCGGCGCTCGCGTTCTTCAATGCATCGGTCGATTCGCAGGCGGCCGTGATGGGCCTGAACGACATCTTCTATGTGTCGGCGATCATCTTCATCGCGATCATCCCGCTCATCTGGATCACGAAGCCGTCGCGCTCGGGCGGCGGCGATGCCGATGCGGCGGCGGCCGGCGCGCATTGACCCGCATGCGTTGCGGCGCCGCTCCGTGCACCGGCATCGCGACGACCGCGGGATCCGCCGGTAACGGCGAGCACCGAGCAAGCGCCCGTCCGGCAGCGGGCGCTCGTTGTGTATCGAATCGTTTCAACGCGCCAACGGCGTCAAATGCTGCGGGTATACTCCGTCGTCAGCCGCCTGCCGTCTCGTCGTCCGCCAAAAGCGGCCCGATTCCGGGCGGCTTCGTCGCGAAGCTTCGCGTTTCGCTACCCCGCGCCCCAGCCTCGATACGAGACACCCGACGACCGACCATGAAACGATTCCTGCTGCTCCTTCCCGCCGCCCTGCTCGCCGCCTGCGGTTCCGCGCCCTCGTCCGACTCGGCCGGCTCGGGTGCCGCGCCGATGATCTACGTGTCGTCGCAACGCCCGGCCTACGCGGTCGCGAACTGCCTCGACAGCCGCCTGTCGGGCACCGAACAATCGCAGCACAACGGCGTGACCGACATCGCCGTCGGTTCGAATTCGTACTTCGTCACGCTGACGCCGTCGGGCAACGGCTCGGTGATCAAGGTCGTGCGCGGCTCCGGCAGCGAGCCGGCCGAGGAAGCGATGCGCTTCGCGATCGCACGCTGCGCGATCTGACCACCTCCCGCGCCGGGCGCCCGCCCGGCCCGTCGCCACGCGCCAGCCGGCGCGCCCGCCGAATATTTTCATCCGGGTGCCCGTCGATGAGAGAATCGCACCACGATTCCCTTTCGATGGAGCCCGCATGAAGCACCTGCTGTCCCGGCTGTTCGTCAGCGCCGCGCTCGTCGCGCTTGTTCCGGCGCTGCCGGCGCAGGCTGCCACGCCGCCCGGCATCTTCGTCGTCGCCACGCAGCTCGGCGAATTCACGACCCTCGACCCGAGCGGGATCTACGAACTGGTGCCGTCCGAATACGTTGCGAACACCTACGAGCGGCTGGTGCGCGTCGACCTGAAGGACCCGACGCGCTTCGACGGACAGATCGCGCAATCGTGGACGGTCGGCGCCGACGGCGTGACCTACACGTTCAAGCTGCGCCCGGGCCTCACGTTCCATTCCGGCAACCCCGTGACCGCCGACGACGTCGCGTGGTCGCTGCAGCGCACCATCCTGCTCGACAAGGGGCCGGCCGGCGTGCTCGCCGATCTCGGCCTCACGAAGGCGAACGTGACGCAAAAGGTGCGCGTGGTCGATCCGCAAACCGTCGTGCTCGAAACCGACCGCAAATACGCGCCGAGCTTCGTGCTCAACGTGCTGAGCGCATGCCCGGCCTCGGTCTTCGATAAAAAGCTGCTGCTGTCGCACCAGCAAGGCAACGATTTCGGCAGCGGCTGGCTGCGCACCAACGACGCGGGCTCGGGCCCGTACCAGCTCGTCAAGTGGACGCCGAACGAAACCATCGTGCTGCAGCGCTTCGACAAATACCGCACGCCATACCCGATGAAGCGCGTGGTGCTGCGCCACGTGCCCGAAGCGTCCGCGCAACGGCTGTTGCTGGAGAACGGCGACGCCGACGCCGCGCGCAACCTGAGCCCCGACAGCCTCGCCGCGCTGTCGAAGGCCGGCAAGATCAAGGTCGCGTCGTGGCCGGTGTCGGCCCTGCTGTACCTGAGCCTGAACACGAAGAACCCGAATCTCGCGAAGCCCGAGGTGCAGCAGGCGATGAAGTGGCTCGTCGATTACGACGGCATCCAGCGCAACGTCGTCAGTACGACCTACAAGGTGCATCAGACCTTCCTGCCCGAAGGCTTCCTCGGCGCGTCGAACGCGCGGCCGTACAAGCAGGACGTCGCGAAGGCGAAGGCGCTGCTCGCGAAGGCCGGCCTGCCGAACGGTTTCGACGTGACGATGGACATGCCGAACGACTATCCGTACCTCGAGATCGCGCAGGCGCTGCAGGCGAACTTCGCGCAGGGCGGCATCCGCGTGAAGCTGATCCCGGGCGACGCGAAGCAGGCGATCGGCAAGTACCGCGCGCGCCAGCACGACATCTTCATCGGCGAATGGTCGCCCGACTACATGGACCCGAACAGCAACGCGCGCGGTTTCGCGTGGAATCCGGACAACTCGGACCAGTCGCCGACCAAGATGCTCGCGTGGCGCAACAGCTGGAACATTCCGCAACTGACGAAGGACACCGAGGCCGCGCTCGTCGAGCCGTCGCCCGCGAAACGCGCGCAGCGTTACGAAACGCTGCAGAAGGCCGTGCTCGCGAACTCGCCGTTCATCATCATGTTCGAGAAGGTCGTGCAGGTCGCCACGCGCCCCGGCGCGACCGGACCGGAAATCGGGCCGATCAACGACCTCGTGTCGTACCGGACGCTCGCGAAGTAATCGCCGCCGCCCGCGCGCGGCCACGCCGGCGCGCGGGCCAGCGCCGCGGGCCGCCGAGCCGGCGCGGGGCCTGCGCCGGGCCGTGCGGCGGCGATCTACAATGGCCGGCATCGCGCGGACACCGCGCCGGGCACACGTAACGGGACACCAACATGCATTCGAGCGAGCACGCAGTCTGCGTGGCGATCAACGACAACAACCGCGCGTGGTACGAAATGCTCGTGCCGTTCCTGCTGTCGCTGCGGCACGCCGGCTACGACGGGCGGATCGCGGTGATCGGCTACGGGCTGTCCGAGCGCAAACGGCAGATTCTCGCGAGCCAGTCGGTCGACGTGATCGACGCGTCGAGCGCCTACGCGCTGCCGGTCGGCCGCTTCATCGAGGCCGCCGGGTATTGCGCGCGCCATCCGCAGATCCGCAAGCTCGCGCTGTACGACGCGGACATCTGGTTCTGCGCGCCGCAGTTCGACCTGTTCTCGCAGATCGGCGACGACCGGCTCCACGTGTGCCCCGACCCGCTGTTCTGCACGTTCGTCGTCACGCCGCTGATCGGCGAGCGGCGCGACCATCACTGGCGCCTCGTCGTCGACGAAGTCAACGCGCGCCACGGCGGTGCGCTGCAAGCCGGGCTCGTCGCCGGAACCGCCGACGCATGGGCGCGTTATGCCGACCACCTGCGCGACTGCATCGCCCGCATCGGCACCGATTTCCAGGAATGCTTCGGCATCGATACGACGTTCCTGCACCTGTGGAGCGCGCAAGGCGAAACGGCGCTGCTCGACCCGGTCCAGAACTTCGTCAGCAAGTACGGCATTCACGAATCGTTCGACGCGGGCACCGGCACGACGACGCTCAGGTATCACGGCGAGCCGATCCGTGCGTTGCACATGACCGGCGACATCCGCTTCCTCGACCGGTGGCGCTACTACGCGAACCACACCGACGCCTCGCTGCGCGACGGCCAGCCGTTCGCGCTGTCGGACGGCACGCCGGCGCCGTCCGATGCGGTCGCCGCCCGCATCGCGGCGGCGGATTACGTGCGTTCGGCCGGGCTGACCGTTGCGTCCGCCGCGATCGAGACAAGCGCGGGCGCGTACCTGCAGGCGATCGACGAACCGGGCGGCACGATGCTCGTCGGCAGCGGCAACCACGAAGTCGTGTTCACCGCGACCCGCGACATCGCACGGCTGAACGTCTACGTCACGCATCCGTCCGGTTCGCCGTCGCCGCTGCTGTGCGAGGTGCGGGTCGACGGCCACGCGCAGCGCAAGGGCACCGAACTGATGGCGCATTTCTGGTACCAGGTGGCGGCCGGCGCCGTCATCACGCTGCGTGCGACGAGCCTCGGCGGCCAGCAGTGCAACGCGATCTGGCGGCTGCGTGAAGCGCCGGACATGCAGCAGTAAGCGCCGGCCCGCACCGGCTCAATTGAAGGCCGCCCATACCAGGTACGCATTCAGCCCGACGATCACGACCGTCGCCGCGCCGGCGACGATCCGCAGCGGCATCCGCAGCGCGTAAGCGCCCATCACGTCTTCGCGCGCCGACAGTATCAGCAGCGCGATCATCGGCATCGGCAGCACGAAACTCAGCACGACCTGGCTCGCCACCATCGCCCGCGTGACATCGCAGCCGAGCGCGACCACCACGAACGCGGGCGCGATCGTCACCGCGCGCCGCACCCAGAGCGACATGCGGCGGTGGATGAAGCCCTGCATCACGACCTGCCCGGCCATCGTGCCGACCACCGAGCTCGACACGCCCGACGTCAGCAGCGCGACGAGAAACAGCGCGCCGGCCGCCGGCCCGAGCACCGGGATCAGCGTGTGATAGGCGTCGCCGATGTCGGTCATGCCCGGCGCAGTCGCGTGAAACGCCGACGATGCCATCATCACCATCGCGAGATTCACGAACCCGGCGAGCCCCAGCGCGACCACCACTTCGCGATTCGAGAACCGCACGAGCCGCCGCCGCTCTCCGTCGTCGCGCGGGGCGGTGCGATCCTGCGTGAGACCCGAATGCAGATACAGCGTGTGCGGCATGATCGTCGCGCCGATGATCCCGACCGCGATCGTCAGCGCCGCGTGATCCGGAATCTGCGGGACCACCAGATGGAACGCGGCCGCGTGCCAGTCCTGCGGCGCGATCAGCAGTTCGCCGAGATAGCACGCGCCGATCACGCCGACCAGCGCCGCGATCGCCGCTTCCAGCGGCCGGAAGCCTCGCTTTTCGAGCGCGAGGATCGCGCAGGTCGCGCACGCGGTCGCGATCATCCCCGCGAACAGCGACGAATGGCACAACAACCCGAACGCGAGCGCGCCGCCGAGAAATTCGGCGAGATCGGTCGCCATCGCGGCGATCTCGGAAGCCATCCACATGCCCCACACGACCGGCACCGGGAAACGGTCGCGGCACAGTTCGGCGAGATTGCGGCCGGTCACGATGCCGAGCTTCGCCGACATCGCCTGGAACAGCATCGCGATCGCGTTCGCGGCCAGCACGACCCACAGCAGCCGGTAGCCGTACGCGGCGCCGGCCTGGATGTTGGTCGCGAAGTTGCCGGGGTCCATGTAGCCGATCGACGCGATCACGGCCGGGCCGACGAACGGCAGCAGCGCGGCGACGCCGGTGCGGCGCCCTTCCAGCGCGGCGCGCGCCGCGCCGTCGGTGTGCTCGGTGGACAGGCCCGGCAGCGCAAGGCCGCCGGCAGGTTTGCTCGGGACGGGAAGCATGGTGGAGTTTCCGTTCGAATGACGCAGACTGATTCGGGAGCGGGCACCGTGGCCGGCATGCCGCCTGCCGGCCGCGGCGCTGTGCGAAGACCGCGTTACAGCGGCACGACGTCGGGACGATTGCGCGGAAACTGCGCGATCACGTCCGGCGCGACGTTCAGGTGCGCTTCGACGAGCTTCGGCGGCGTATGCGCGAGCCAGTCGGACAACGACACCTCCGCATAGCGGTCGGTCTTGAAGATCTCGAGGAACACGAGGTCGGTCTGGCCGGTGTTCTGCACGTAGTGCCCGAGGCTCTTCTTCACATAGCCGACGTCGCCCGCGCGGAAATCGGCCGTCTGCGCCTTCGGCCCCGTGTCGAACACCGTCATCCGCGCCTCGCCCTGCAGGTAGTACTGCCATTCGTCGGCGTTCGGGTGCCAGTGCAGTTCGCGCATGCCGCCCGGATGCACGGTGACGAGTGCCGCCGCGACGGTCGTCGACACGTTGAAGTTGGTGCTGTCCGCGATCCGCACCTCGCCGCCGCGCGTCTTTTTGACCGGCTTCATGTCGCCGAGCGAAAAGATGAACGGATGCGGCGGCGCACCGGCCGATGCGGCGGATGCGCGCTGCGCGTCCGCGAGCGGGCCCGGTTCGTCGCCCTGGAAGATCCACAGGTTGTCGAGCGGCACGTTCCTGAACGCGTCGGCCGGCACGCCGAAGTTGAGCGCGAGCACGTCGGGCGGCGTATGCGCGATCCAGTCGGTCAGCAACAGCGTGTTGAATTCCGAGGCGCGGCCGTTATCGAACGCGAGCAGGAATTCGGCGCCGTCGCTGCCCAGGCCCTGCAGCGAATGCGGCAGACCGGGCGGGAAATACCAGAGATCGCCGGTCTTGACGTCCTGCACCGACGGCCGCCCGAGTTCGTCGAGCACCGTGATCCGGCAACGGCCGTCGAGCATGATGGCCCACTCGGCCTGCTGGTGCCAGTGCATCTCGCGAATGCCGCCGCGCGTCAGCCGCATGTTGACGCCGGAAATGGTTTCGGAAATCGCAAAATCGTCCTGCGTCACTTCGCGCGCCCATCCGCCATTTTGAATGCGTTTATGAGCATTATTGAAAGACGCCCAGAATAACGGCATCCCGTTGATATCAGTGGCCGGCGGATCCTGAAAAGACGGGAATTGATTGGCAATGGCCGGATTTTGTGGCCCCGGGTCGGTCAGGCTCTGGCGGTTACGGGCATTCACCGCGCCTTCCGGCGGACTGTCCGGATTACCGAACGAGGCGGCCTTGGCCGATACCGCGATGCCCGCGGCGGCGATGGCGCCGGCCGTACCGGCCAGCATCTTGCGTCGAGAAAGATTCGTCATGATTTCCTCTTCATCCCTGCAATCGAGAGAATTTCCATTACGGAACACTTGCTATTTCTTCGAATTACCGAAAATCAAACATCCCGTGACGCAAGTTAAATACAAAGCCACCTGAAAATTAAATGAATTATTAACCTGAATTAATGACTTAATCTGATCGGCTTTAATTTTGTAATTATTGCGATGCAGCAGGGGATGAATGGCGAGGAAAAGAAATCGATATGCGCACCGCGCGATGGCGGCCCACTGCCATCGATTCAGGTGGCCTGCGCGCCACCCGGAACGGAAAAATACGGATGCGCCGGCTTTCACCTGCCCGGCCGGGACCGGGCCCGCGTCACTCCCGCGGCATGTCGGCGAGTCGCTGCGCGGCGAAGCGCAATCCGCCGAGAATGCGTTCGGCGATCCTTGCCGGAAACCCGGCCGGCAGCGCCGCGCCGACCGATTCGATCACATGTGGCGTCATTGCAATGAGTCGTTCGACGATCGGTGTCGCGATATCGCCAAGCAGGCAATGCTCCGCCATCGCAGTGAAGTGCCGGCGCGTGATGTCGCGCATCGCATAGTGCTTGCGCTTGCCGTGCACGGCCATCGCGAGCTTCGCCTTGTGCCACGACCACTGGTTCGCGCCATCCCCTTCGACCGGCCAGATCGACATCACGTCGTAGAGCGGCGTCAGACGGAAGCGGCCGCCCGGCAGCAGGCGCAGGCTGAAGTTCTTCGCATGTCCGTCCGGTGCGGCAAGCATCCAGAACACCACCAATGCGGTGAACAGCGTGTCGAGGTCGGCCTGCGCCGTTTCCGACCGGCGCAGGATGCCGGCCAGATCGGGCACGCCGGGGCCGCCCTGCGATTCGTATTTCAGATGCGGCGGCACGCCGAGCGCTTGGCAGAAATCCTCTTGCGGCAAGCGCAACAGCCAGCCGCCGTCACGATGCAGCGCGCGATCGAAGCGCGCGACCGACAGCACCTTGTGTTCGCCGAAACGCACGATGTCGGCATCCGCCGTCGGCAGGCCGAACGCGCGCAGGATCGCGAGGCACAGCCACTCGTTTTCGACGGAAGTCGTCAGATCCGCACGCTTGTTGCCGACCAGCCCGAGCGGCAACTTGAGGATATGCGTGGTCGGCGTCGCGCCATGCGGACGCATCCATCGCCCGTCGTGAAACAGCAGCGCGGTCTTTTCCTGCGCGCCGGCCAGCGACAGGCGGAAGTCGTCGTCGTCCTGCGCACCGCCCGCCGCCCCGCTCGCCTGATCGAGCACATGCGCCACGTCGTCGTCGGACAACGGCATACCGTCGATCCGGTCATGGCCGGCCGGGGTTTCATCCTCGCCGAGCAACTGCACCGCGCCGACGCAGTCCCGGCCAAGCGCGGCGAGCAGATCGAACGGCTCGGTCGTCGCCGTGCCGAACCGCGACGCAAGCCGGCGCCGAATGGCGTCGCTGTCGGGCAGCAGATTATCGAAGTAGTGATTGACGCGCTCGCCGCGCAACGGCGCATCACCGACGCCGAACGGCAGCGACAGCGACAGCGGGCGGCCTGCATCCGACTGTTTCCAGCCGGCGTCGTACAGCAGCTCCATGTCGCCGCGCGCGGGAATCCGCCAGATTCCGACCCGCACGCCATTGGCCCAGATCGATAGCGCGCGGCTGTGCGATTTGCGTCCCACCGATTACCACTCGACGTTGGCAGCGTCGCGCCCGTCCTTCGTGCGGATGCTGAGCTCGAGACCGTACAGCGCGGTCAGTTCGAGCAACTGCTTGAGCGACAGGCTTTCGGTGCGGAGCGTTTCCAGCGACGACAGGCGCGATTGGCCGACGCCGATGCGCGCCGCCGCTTCGGCTTGCGTCAGCCCCTTGGCCTGACGCGCGGACGACAGGATTTCGCCCAGTTGAGCAGGGGTATTGACGATGAGATTCACGGCTGGAGTCCTGTATGCGATCCATGCAGTATATCTCTGACAGGCATAAACGCAAATTATCTCTGATAGAGATAAACGTAAAATATTCCTGTCAGAAATATTTCCACCCGCCAGTGCGTAGCTCCCCCAGTCGTTGCACGCACGCCCAGCCCGCTATCGCTCACCGCCACCTGATAGTTTTTATCCGCTGGCGTGAATGATTTTGGCTTTGTCAGATAGATGACATCAAATCACTAAATGACAACGATCTAACAGCTCGATGACCTGCGCCTTCGCCCATACCGTCGAATCCCGCTTTGCCGAGCTGACGCCGACCGCGAAGCGCATCGCGAGCTACATGCTCGCGAACCTCGATCGGCTCGGGCTCGAAACCGCCGACCAGATCGCGCAGCAGACCGGCACCAGCGGCATTTCGGTCGGACGTTTCCTGCGCAGCGTCGGTTACCGGAATCTCGACGACCTGAAGCGCGAACTGCGCGGCGGCGGCGATCGCCCGTGGATGATCACCGACCGGCTCGACGAATACCGCCGCATCGCCGGCACGCCATCGGCCGAACGCAACGGCGGCAACGGCAGCGCCGGCAGCGCCGGCACGCTGGCGTCGTCGCTCGAACGCGAGCTCGACGCGATCCGCCACGTGTACCGCCTGGCCGAAGGCCCGGTGTTCGCGCAGGTCGCCGACCGGATCGCGCATGCCGACGCGGTGTTCATCCTCGGCATCCAGTCGACCCGCGGCATCAGCAACGCATTCAGCAGCTACCTCGAATACCTGCGCCCGCGCGTGTTCTATTCCGACGGCCAGTCGGGCTCGTACGTCGATTCGCTGAACTCCGAATTCGAGCATCCGTACTGCGTCGTCACCGATACGCGCGCGTATTCGCGCAGCGCGCGCCGCTATTGCCAGGCGGCCGCCGAACGCGGGCAGCCATTCGCGCTGGTGACCGACCTGTCGTGCCCGTGGGCGCGCGAATGGCCGGCCGATCTGCTGCAGGTGAAGACCGACGTCGGCCAGTTCTGGGATTCGCTCGCGCCGCTCACCTGCCTGTTCAACCTGCTGATCACGGCCGTGGTCGATCGCCTCGGCCCCGCGATCGACCGGCGCGTCGCGCGCAACCGCGAACTGCAGCGCACGTTCGACCAGTTTGAATCCTGAGCGAGCCCACCCTGCCGATGAACGATCACCGCCTCGTCGAAATCACGCCCGCCACGCATCGCGTCGAGATCGATCTCGTCTACGCGACCGACCGCAACCTGACCGGCAAGCCGATCTACCGCAACGCGCACTGCCTGCTGCTCGAGCCCGCCGAAGCCGCATTGCGCCGCGCGGTGGAGGTCGCCGCGCAGGCCGGCGTCACGCTGCGCCTCTACGACGCCTACCGGCCGCCGCAGGCGCAGCAGGTGCTGTGGGATTTCCTGCCCGATCCGAACTTCGTCGCCGACCTCGGCCGCGGCTCGAATCACAGCCGCGGCACCGCGCTCGACCTGACGCTCATCGGCGCGAACGGCGCGCCGCTCGACATGGGCACCGGCTTCGACGAGATGGTCGCCGCATCGGGCCACTTTCACGCGGGGCTGCCCGAGCACGTGCAACGCAACCGCCTGCTGCTGCTCGGCGTGATGCATGCGGCCGGCTTCGCGCACATCGACAGCGAATGGTGGCACTACGAACTGCCCGGCTCGCGCGCGTTGCCGCAGATCGACAATGCGGCGAGCGGCCCGTGGCGCCTGATGTAACGACGATCCACGCCTCCTTTTTCATGCACGTCCACGTTCAACGACTCAAACGACAGATGGAGAAGCGCACATGACATTCCCGACCTCCCGGCTCGTCGCGGCGCTGGCCGCCGCGTCCGTATTCGCCGCCGTTCCGCTTGCCGCCGCGCATGCGGAAACGCCGAAGGACATGTTCGTGATGGCCACGCTGCTCGACGAATTCACGACGCTCGATCCGGGCGAGATCTACGAGCTGGTGCCGGAGGAATACGTCGCGAACACGTACGACCGGCTCGTGCGCGTCGACCTGCGCGATCCGTCGAAATTCAACGGCGACGTCGCGCAGTCATGGACCGTGAGCCCCGACGGCCTGACCTATACGTTCAAGCTGCGCACCGGCCTGAAGTTCCACTCGGGCAACCCGCTGACGGCCGACGACGTCGCGTGGTCGATCCAGCGCGCGGTGCTGCTCGACAAGGGGCCGGCCGCCGTGCTGACCGGCATCGGCCTCACGAAGGCGAACGTCGTCGCGAACGTGAAGAAGCTCGACGACGCGACGGTGTCGGTCACGACCGACCGCAAGTACGCGCCGACCTTCGTGCTGAACGTGCTCGGTTCGTGGCCCGCATCGGTGCTCGACAAGAAGTTGCTGCTGTCGCACCAGCAGGGCAACGACTTCGGCAACGGCTGGCTGAAAACCAACGAAGCGGGCTCCGGCGCCTACAGGCTGGTCAAGTGGACGGCCGGCGACAGCGTCGTGCTGCAGCGCTTCGACGGCTACCGGCTGCCGCTCGCGATGAAGCGCATCGTGCTGCGCCACGTGCCCGAAGCCGCGAGCCAGCGCCTGCTGCTGGAGAACGGCGACGTCGACGCGGCACGCGACCTGAGCCCCGACGATCTGGCGTCGGTCGTGAAGTCGGGCAAGGCGAAGGTAGCGGCCTCGCCGCAGGCGACGCTGCTGTATCTCGGCCTGAACACGAAGAACCCGACGCTCGCGAAACCCGACGTGCAGGAAGCGCTGAAATGGCTCGTCGACTATGCGGGGATCCAGGGCAACGTCGTGAAGACGACCTACAAGGTACACCAGACCTTCCTGCCCGAGGGCTTCCTCGGTGCGCTGAACACGAACCCGTACAAGCTCGACATCGCGAAGGCGAAGGCGCTGCTCGCGAAGGCCGGCGTGCCCGGCGGCTTTTCGGTGACGATGGACGTGCGCAACGACTATCCGTACACGGAGATCGCACAGGCCGTGCAGGCGAACTTCGCGCAGGCCGGCATCAAGGTGCAGCTGATCCCCGGCGACAACAAGCAGACGCTCGCGAAATACCGCGCGCGCCAGCACGACATCTACATCGGCGAATGGTCGGCCGACTACATCGATCCGCACAGCAACGCGCAGGGTTTTGCGTGGAATCCGGACAACACCGACAAGTCGAGCTATAAAATGCTGGCCTGGCGCAACAGTTGGGACATCCCGCAACTGACGAAGGAAACCGACACCGCGCTCGCCGAACCGACCGCCGCGAAACGCGCGCAACTGTATCAGGCGATGCAGAAGGAAGTGCTCGCACGCTCGCCGTTCGTGATCATGTTCGAGAAAGTCGCGCAGGTCGCGACGCGGCCCGGCGTGAGCGGGCTCGAAGTCGGGCCGATCAACGATCTGGTGTCGTACCGCAACCTGAAGAAGCAATAGGATTCGCCTCATGTCGACTCCCGCCTCCTCCCTCGAAGCACTGCGCACGCTGCCCGCGCGGCGCCCGGCCGTGCGCTGGGCACTGCGCGTGCTGCGCTGGGCGCTCACGCTCGCCGTCACGTTCGCGGGGCTGCTCGCGCTGACGTTCGTGATCGGCCGCAAGGTGCCGATCGATCCCGTGCTCGCGATCCTCGGCGATCGCGCGTCGGCCGAGGCGTACGCGGCCGAGCGCATCGCGCTCGGGCTCGACAAGCCGCTCGTCACGCAATTCCTGATCTATGCGCGCGACGTGCTGCACGGCAATCTCGGCGTGTCGCTGCTGACCGCGAACCCGGTGCTCGACGACATCAAGCGCGTGTTCCCGGCCACGCTCGAACTGGCGACCATCGCGACGCTGATCGGCATCGCGATCGGCGTGCCGCTCGGCGTCGCGGCCGCCGTGAAGCACAACCGCCCGATCGATCACATCGCGCGCTTCGTCGGGCTGATCGGCAATTCGGTCCCGGTGTTCTGGCTCGGGCTGATGGGGCTGCTGCTGTTCTATGCGCGGCTGCACTGGGTCGGCGGCCCCGGCCGGCTCGATCCCGTCTACGACGGCATGGTCGACCCGCGCACCGGCAGCCTGCTGCTCGACGCGGCGCTCGCGGGCGAGTGGGACGTCTTCCGCAACGCGGTGTCGCACATCGCGCTGCCGGCCGCGATCCTCGGCTACTACTCGGTCGCGTATCTCAGCCGCATGACGCGCTCGTTCATGCTCGACCAGCTGAACCAGGAATACATCGTCACCGCGCGCGCGAAGGGCCTGTCCGAGCGACGCGTGATCTGGCGGCATGCGTTCGGCAACATCGCGGTGCCGCTCCTGACCGTTATCGCGCTCACGTACAGCAACCTGCTGGAAGGCTCGGTGCTGACCGAGATCGTGTTCGCGTGGCCGGGGCTCGGCTCGTACCTGACCGGCGCGCTGCTGAACGCCGACATGAACGCGGTGCTCGGCGCGACGCTCGTGATCGGCGCGATGTTCATCACCGTCAACCTGCTGACCGACGCGCTGTACCGCGTGTTCGATCCGCGTGCGCGCTGAGGGCCGCTCCGACATGACCGCTTCCCCCCTGCTTCTTTCATCGTCCATGCCGAAGGTCGTCCAACCATGAGCGCCGAGCGTCTCTCCCTGCACGCGTGGCTGCTGTCCGACGCGCCCGCGTCGCGCTCGCAGGCCGCATTCGGCCTCGCGTACCGGCGCTGGCGCCGGTTCGCCACGAATCCGCTCAACCTGTTCGGGCTCGCGATCCTGGTCGCGCTGATCGCGGTCGCGATCGTCGGCCCGCTGATCATGCCGCACGATCCGCTGCGCCAGGTGCTGTCCGACCGGCTGCTGCCGCCCGGCTCGCCGTCGCACTGGTTCGGCACCGACCAGCTCGGCCGCGACATCCTCTCGCGGCTGATCGCCGGGTCGCGCCTGACGCTCGGCATCGCGCTGCTGGTCGTCGTGATCGTCGTGCCGATCGGCCTGCTGATCGGCACGACGGCCGGCTATTGCGGCGGCTTCGTCGACAGCGTGCTGATGCGCATCACCGACATCGCGCTCGCGTTTCCGAAGATCGTGCTCGCGCTCGCGTTCGCGGCCGCGCTCGGCCCCGGCGTGATCAACGCGGTCGTCGCGATCTCGATCACCGCGTGGCCCGCGTATGCGCGGCTCGCGCGCGCCGAAACGATCCGCATCGCGCAGGCCGACTACATCCACGCGGCGCGGCTGCAAGGCGCGTCGGGCCCGCGCATCCTGCTGCGCTACATCATGCCGCTGTGCATGTCGTCGGTGATCGTGCGCGCAACGCTCGACATGGCCGGCATCATCCTGACCGTCGCGGGCCTCGGCTTTCTCGGCCTCGGCGCGCAGCCGCCGAGCCCCGAGTGGGGCTTCATGGTCGCGTCGGGCCGCAACGTACTGCTCGACGCGTGGTGGGTCGCGACGCTGCCCGGCATCGCGATCCTGCTCGTGAGCCTCGCGTTCAACCTGCTCGGCGACGGGCTGCGCGACGTCTTCGATCCCCGCCATGGAGCGTGACATGCCGATGCATTCCACCGCCGCGCCGGCACCGCTCTGCGAGATCGACGGGCTGAAGATCGGTTTCCGCGGGCACGACGGCAGCGTCACCGACGCCGTGCGCGACCTGTCGCTGACGCTCGCGCCGGGCGAGCGGCTCGGCATCGTCGGCGAATCGGGCTCCGGCAAGTCGTTGACCGGCCGCGCGCTGCTCGGCCTGCTGCCCGACGCCGCGCGCTGGTCGGCGCGCACGATGCGCTTCGCGGGCCACGACCTGCTCGCGATGTCGCCGCGCGAGCGCCGGCGGCTGTGCGGCAGCCAGATGGGCATGATCCTGCAGGACCCGAAATATTCGCTGAACCCGGTGATGACGGTCGCGAAGCAGATGGGCGAGGCGTTCCGGCTGCACGAGCCGGGCCTGCGCGGCCGTGCGCTGCGCGAGCGGATCGTCGACGCGCTCGCGGCCGTGCAGATCCGCGACCCGGCGCGCGTCGCCGATGCGTATCCGCACGAGTTGTCGGGCGGCATGGGCCAGCGCGTGATGATCGCGATGATGGTGTCGACCGGCCCGCGCCTCTTGATCGCCGACGAGCCGACCTCCGCGCTCGACGTCGCGGTGTCGATGCAGGTGCTCGCGGTGCTCGACGCGATGATCGCGCGGCACGGCACGGGCCTGATGTTCATCAGCCACGACCTGCCGCTCGTGATGTCGTTCTGCGACCGCGTCGCGGTGATGTATGCGGGCCGCGTGGTCGAGACCTGCGCCGCGCGCGACCTGCGCGACGCCACGCATCCCTACACGCGCGGGCTGCTCGCGGCGAACCCGCCGCTCGCGGACCCGCCCGACGAACTGCCGGTGCTGCGGCGTGACCCGGCATGGCTCGAGCCCGCGCCGCCGGCCGCCGCGAGAACCGATCGACAGGAGGCCGCACGATGATCGACGTCGATCATGCATCGATCCGTTTCCCGACCCGCACGGGTCACGTCGACGCCGTGCGCGACGCGAGCTTCGCGGTGCGCGACGGCGAAGTGTTCGGGCTGGTCGGCGAATCGGGCTCCGGCAAGTCGACGCTGCTGCGGGCGCTGACGGGCCTCGTGCCGCTCGCGTCCGGCGGCCTGTCGATCGACGGCCGCCCGGTGGGCGGCACGCCCGATCGCGCGTTCCGCCGCCACGTGCAGATGGTGTTCCAGGATCCGTATGCATCGCTGCATCCGCGCTTCACCGTCGACCAGACGCTGCGCGAGCCGCTGTCGATCCACGCGATCGGCGATGCCGATGCGCGGATCGCCCACGCGCTGTCCGAAGTCGGCCTCGGCCCGGCGTTCCGCTTCCGCTATCCGCACCAGTTGTCCGGCGGCCAGCGGCAGCGCGTCGCGATCGCCCGCGCGCTGATCGTCGAGCCGCGCGTGCTGCTGCTCGACGAGCCGACGTCCGCGCTCGACGTGTCGGTGCAGGCCGAGATCCTGAACCTGTTGCGCCGCCTGCATCGCGAACGCAACCTGACGATGATCCTCGTCAGCCACAACCTCGCGGTGATCGGCTTCCTGTGCCAGCGCGTCGCGGTGATGCAGCACGGCGAGATCGTCGAGCAGCTGCGGATCGAGGACGTGCGCGCCGGACGGGTCGCTCGCGACTACACGCGCACGCTGCTGAATGCGACCGAAGGCTACCGCCGTCTCGACCCGGTGGTCGACGCGCCTGCCTCGTGACATCCGCCGGACGCGAACGCATGCGATACTGCGCACGCCACGCGCCGGCTTGCCGCCGCATGGAACCCTTGCGTACCGCACGGGTCAACTTCCTTTCGTCAACAGCTCAATCGCAATAGGGAGGCATTCATGCTGCAATTCATCGAAACCCTGGTCGTCGGGCTCATCGTCGGCCTCCTCGCCCGCGCGTTCAAGCCGGGCGACGACAAGATGGGCATCCTGATGACCATCGTGCTCGGCGTCGTCGGCTCACTGGTGGCCGGCTATGTCGGCCGCGCCGCCGGCTGGTATGCGCCGGGCCAGGGCGCCGGCTGGATCGCGTCGATCATCGGTGCGATCGTGCTGCTCGTCGTCGTGGGTGCGATCCGCAAGCGCACGAGCTGAACACCGCGCGCCCCGCACCAGCGCAAAACGGCCGCTCGATCACGAGCGGCCGTTTTGCTTTCCGGACGACGCTAACCGTTGCCGGCGCAACGGTTACCGCGATCGTTCGTCATGCGATCTTGTCCCATCCGGCGTTTCCCCACCTTGCGGATGCGCAGATCCGGCCTACATTGGTTGAAGCACTGCGCGGTCATTTGCTTATAACCTATATTTTCGTTTTTTGATTCAAGAGGTCCGATGGTTTTGCCGTTTACGCAGATAGCATCGCAGCGTTGACGGACTGCCACCCGAGCGGCCCCGCTGCGACGCGCTTCCTCTCTGGAGCCTGTCATGAAGCATCGCGTGTTCGCCTCGTTCGCCCTGGCTGCCTCGCTTCTGGCCTCGTCCTCGTCATTCGCCGCCGGCGCGTCCGGCATCATCTACTTTTCCGGCATGATCGTCGAGCCGCCCTGCTCGTTCGCGCTCGACACGGCCAACGCGGCCCGGGCACACGTGCGCCCCGACTGCCCGCGTCCGGCCGCCGGCCAGATCGCGTTCATCGACGCGGCGACCCAGCGCTCGCTGAAGACCGCGCTCTTTACGCAAGCCTCCCGCGCAATCGTTTTACCTGACCGTCCGGGCAACGACCATGCACCGATGATCGCCGTCGTGACCTACCAGTAAAGCCCGCCGCGGCGCCGCGCGTCAGTCGCGGTGACGCGCGATCCAGTCGCTGAACGCGCGGATCTTCTGCTGGCTGCCGAGGTTCTCGGGGTAGACGAAGAAGTAGCGTGCGCCCGTTTCGAGCACGATGTCGAACGGCCGTTCGAGCCGGCGTGCGCTCACGTCGTCGTCGACGAGCGTCACGTCGCCGATCGCGACGCCGAAGCCCTGCATCGCCGCGTTCGTCGCAAGATCGAGCGTGTCGAACGTCGGCCCGCGCGCGGGATCGACGCCGCGCTCGCCCGCATGGTCGAGCCATGCACGCCAGTCGCGGTGGTCACGCGTCGGGTGCAGCAGCGTGTGATGCGCGAGATCGCCGACCGCGCCGAGCGGCGACGTCTGCCGCAACTCGGGCGCGCAAACGGGTGTCAGCCGCTCGTCGAACAGCGGCAGCGCGACGACGCCCGGGCCCGGCGACGTCCCGTAGACGATCGCCGCGTCGAACGGCTCGCTCGAGAAATCGACGACGTGCTGCCACGTGGTCGTGATCTGCACGTGGAGATCGGGATGTTCGCCCTGGAAGCGCATGATGCGCGGCAGCATCCAGCGCATCACGCAGGTCGGCACCTTCAGCGCGAGATCGGTGCGCTGCCGCGTGAGCTTCATCGAGATGTCCTCGATCCGCGCGAAGCTCTCGTCGACCACCGGCAGCAACTGCTCGCCTTCGGCCGTCAGCGTGAGGCCCTTCGCATGCCGCCTGAACAGCGGAAAACCGTAATGCGCCTCGAGCGTCTGGATCTGGCGGCTCACCGCACCCTGCGTGATGCACAGCTGCTCGGCCGCGCGCGTGAAGCTGCGGTGGCGGGCCACCGTCGAGAAGATCTGCAGCGCGTGCAGGGGCGGAAGTCGGCGCATGGCGAACGGGAAACGGAAAACAGCGCGGAAGGACCGCGCGCCGACGCCGGCGCGCGCTGACCGACACGATAAGCCAAACGCCGGCTTTGCGCGAGACGCCGGGTACTCAGGCCGTCGCGGTGAGCGCGCCCGCCGCGATGCGCGCCGCCGAGGCGACGACGTCCGCGCGCGCCGCGGCATCGGCCTGCGGCTGCGTGAACGACACGGCCATCACGATCGGTGCGCGCGCCGGCGGCCACAGCACCGCGACGTCGGTCGTCGTGCCGAAGCCGCCGGTCCCGGCCTTGTCCGCGACGCGCCAGCCGGGCGGCACGCCCGCCGCGATGCCGGTCGCGCCGCGCGCGCCGCCGACCATCCACTCCGTCAGTTGCGCGCGCTGCGGTTCGCGCAGCGCGTCGCCGAGCAACAGCCGCTGCAGCGTGTCGACCATCGCGACCGGCGTCGACGTGTCGCGCTCGTCGCCGGGCGCGGCCTTGTTCAGTTCGGGTTCCCAGTGATCGAGGCGGAAGGTGGTGTCGCCGCTTTCGCGCGCGAACGCGGTGACGGCCTGCGGGCCGCCGAGCACGCCCATCAGCAGGTTGCCCGCGCCCTTGTCGCCCGACTGCAGCATTGCGGCGCACAGCTGCGCGATCGTCATGCCGGTGTCGACGTGGCTCTCCGTAATCGGCGAGCCGGACACGATTTCATAGCGGCGATACAGGATGCGACGCGGCGGCAGCGATGCGTCGAGCGAACCGCGCGCGAGCATCGCAGCGGCCGCCATCACCGCATACGTACCGCACAGCGGGAAGCGTTCGCGTGCGTGATGCGCGATGCGTACGCCGTTCGACGTATCGAGCGCGGCGACGCCGAGCCGCCCGTTCGAGGCCTTTTCGAGCGCGGCGAGTTCGGCTTGTGCGGTGTGGGCGCGCCCCTGGTCGGCGACCGGCGCGGACGTGCACGCGGCAACGAACGGCGCGGCAACGGCGGCAAGCAACAGCGAGCGGCGTGTCGGAGAGTGTTCCATGAATGAGGTCTGTTCTGTCGGAAACGGTGGCTCGAAGCAACGCGGCCGCGCATCCGCGACGCGCGACCGTTCACGCCGACGGCCGGCCCGCGACGGCATTCGCCGCGCATCCCCGAAAGACGCCCGTCGGCCCCGCGCGATGGCGGGATTCGCATGAACAGACCCTAGCGTAGCAGCGACCGCCGTCGCGTTCCAGCGAAACGGCCCCGCCTCACCCTTGCGACGAAGGCAGGTACGGCATCGGATTCACCGGCTTGCCGTCGCGTCGCACCTCGAACAGCAGCGCGACGCGCGAGTTGTCGAGATCGCCCATCTCGGCGATCGCATCGCCCTGATGCACGATGTCGCCCGTCTTCACGAGCAGCTTGCGGTTGTGCGCATAGGCGGTCAGGAAATCCGCGTTGTGCTGGACGATGATCAGGCTGCCGTAATCGTTCAGGCCGGTGCCCGCGTACATCACGCGGCCGTCGGCCGCGGCGCGAACCGGGTCGCCCGGCCGGCCGGCGATCTGGATGCCGCGGTTCTGGCCGGGCCGGAACCCGTCGACGATCTTGCCGGTTGCCGGCCACTTGAGCGCGACGCCGCCCGCATGGCGACGGGTTTCCTTGACGACCTGACGGTCGCTCGCGCTCGATGCGCCGGCCTGCGAAGTGGCTTGCGCGGTTGTCTGCGAATTGCCCTGACTACCCGCCGCGCCATTGCTCGCGACGGCCTGCGTGGCGGCCGCTCCCGCGGGCGGCAACGGCTGCTGCCTGACGATGCGCAGCACTTGCCCCCTGCGCAGCCTGCCGTTCGCGGAAGCGATGCCCGTCAGCGTGTCGCCGCGTTTCACGACGTACTTCTGCGCGACGAGAATCGGCGCGGGCGGCATCGCGGCGGCCGACGGTGCGGCAGGCGGGCTCGAATCAGCGGGCTTTACCGCCAGCGTGTCGCTCGGCGGAACGGACTGCGGACTTGCACAACCGGCCATGACGAGCACGGCGGCCAGGCCCGACAGCCACGCCGCCTTGCGGTGAATCTCGCGCGTTTTCATGGACGATCCGACTCCGGTTTGACAATTTTTCAAGCATCTCAAAAACGGAACGGCCGACGTGTAACCGGATGCAAACAATGATGACAAACGATCACGGACCGGATGCCGGCCGGCATTCGCTACCGGTAATACGGTCCGATCCGGAAAAACTTGATGGTGTTTTCGCAGAAAAACGGAAGAATTTTCGTCGCAAAAAACTATGGCTTATTTATTTCAATAGACGCGCACCGCGACGTTCATCGCCACCACGCGGCAAATTCGGCACCGGCCCACGCGACGCCGATGCACAGGAACAGCAGATGCAGCGCGATCTTGAACGACACGCCCCATGACGAATCGATCTGCATGACAGGCTCCCCGGTTGATGTGCGTCCATGATCGACCATCGATCGCGCCCCGAAAATGCGGAAGCGGCGAACCGGGTCTCAGGCCAGCCCTGAGACCGGCGCCGCGGTTCCTGCTAACTTATCGGCCATTCCCCACCCATCGCTCCGCCCATCATGCGCTTCGACCTGACCGACCTGCGGCTCTTCCTGAACATCTGCGAAGCCGGCACGATCACGAGCGGCGCCGAGCGGACACACATCACGCTGCAGGCCGCGAGCGAGCGCATTCGCGGAATGGAGGACGAGCTCGGCGTGCCGCTGCTGCACCGGACCAAGTCGGGCGCACAGGCCACCGATGCGGGCCGTGCGCTCGAACACCACGCGCGCACCGTGCTGCAGCAGATCGATCACATGCGCGGCGAACTGCAGCAATACGGCCAGGGACTGCGCGGCCATATCCGGCTGCTGTGCAACACCGCGTCGCTGAGCGAATACCTGCCCGACGCGCTGGCCGATTACCTGCCGCGCCATCCGAAGCTGTCGATCAGCGTCGAGGAGCGCTCGAGTCAGGAGATCGTCCATGCGATCCGCAACAAGACGGCCGAGGTCGGCATCGTCGCCGATTCGGTCGGACTCGGCGGGCTCGAGCAGAAGCCGTTCCGCGAAGACTGGCTGATCGTCGTCGTGCCGGTCGCGCATCCGCTCGCGTCGCGCGACAAGGTCGCGTTCGACGACATCGCCGGCGAGGACTTCATCGGCCTCACCGACGGCAGCGCGCTGCAGGTGCATCTCGCCGACCAGGCGCGTGCGCTCGGCAGGCGGATCCGCTATCGCGTGCAGTTGAAGAGCTTCGACGCGATCTGCCGCGTGATCGCGAGCGGCGTGGGCATCGGCATCGTGTCGCGGCATGCGGCCGAGCGCGCGATGCAGACGATGGACGTGCGGCTCGTCGAGTTGTCCGATCCGTGGAGCCACCGGAAACTGACGCTCTGCGCGCGATCGTTCGACGCGCTGCCGAAGTACACGCGCGAGTTCGTCGCGTTCCTGTCCGGCGACGCCCCGCCGCAATGACGCGCGTCGCGTTCGACCTGCCCCATCGACTGACGGAGACATGACCATGACCGACACCGATCTCGCCACCCGCTATCGCGCGTATATCGACTGCCTGAACCGGCAGGACTGGCCGTCGCTCGGCGAGTACGTGTCCGACGACGTGATCCACAACGACCGGCCGCTCGGCCTCGCCGGTTACCGCGCGATGCTGGAACAGGACTTCCGCGACATTCCCGATCTCCGCTTCGACATCCGGCTGCTCGCGTGCGAGCCGCCGCACGTCGCGTGCCGCCTTCGCTTCGCGTGTACGCCGACGGGAACGTTCATGGGGCTCGCCATCGACGGCCGCAAGGTCACGTTCGCCGAGAACGTGTTCTACGAATTTCACGAAGGCAAGATCCGCCAGGTGTGGTCGGTGATCGACAAGGCGGCGATCGAGCAGCAGCTGTAGCGCGGTCGAAACGGCGGGTCGGCGCGCACGGCGGGCGGTGGCTGACAGCCCGCCGTGGCAGGTCGAACGTACTTCGATTCTTATGGATAACGTTTTCTTTCAGAAGGCGTCGGAGACCCGCCTCCATCCGATGCGCTCGCCCGCCGCTTCAAAGCCCTTCGCGCGTGCAATGACAGCCCATACACGAAGAAAAATCCCCGATATTTTCGCGTAATTCCGATCTACCCTCCGCACCACTCCCTCCCGCCATTCGGGTTTCTACCGGCGCATCCGATGTGAAAGTTCATTGACATCGCGTCGATCGATGCCTAAATTTGGAAAACGTTTTCCATTACTGGAGCGCGACGCCGGTGACGGCCCGCGCAGGGGGAACGCTCGCGCGCTCGATTTGTGATTCAGGCCGTCCGTCTTCAGGGATCAGGGTTGCAAGGCGGAGGCCGGGTACGGGCATCGTGCGCCGCATCGGCTACATGTGCCCGGCCTTCACCACTATTCAAAACTGGAGACACCATGCATCCGCGCAGCAGATTCACGCTCGGCGCCGCGCTCGGCGCCCTTTCCGTCGTGTTCGTCAGCGCCTGCGGCGGCAACGACGTGACCGATACGCCGCAGCCACCTCCTTCGTCCAGCACGCCCGCGCTCGCGGCGAACTCGCTGCAGGCGCTCGTCTACGGCGCGCCCGACACCAGCGTGCCGGCCGGCACGAACATCCCGGTCACGATGATGGGCCAGATGCGCGCGCTGTTCGACCTGATCCGGAAATCGCCCGATTTCACGCAGGTCGTGATGGATCTCGGCGACGGCACGCCCGTCCACGTGCTCGACACGAATACCGGCGACAAATTCCTGCCCGGCAAGCTCGCGCTCGGCCTGTCGTACATCCTGATCGACATGAAGTCGAAGAACGACCCGCAATACGCAAGCTACCTCGCGACGTACCAGGCGATCACGACCGCGATGATGGCGCAGTCGGGCGGCAACTACACGTATGCGAACACGTCGTGGGGCGAGTACTACTACCTCGTCGCGCTGAACAACCTGAAGGCGCACGGGATGCTCAACGAAGTCTTCAGCGACGCGATGCTCGCGACGCTGCAGCAGCGGCTCACCTTCTGCGACATGTTCGGCCCCGATGCAAGCGGCAAGACCAGCACGTGCCCGGCCGCCGGCACGCCGATCGACATCGCGTCGCTCAACACCGCGCAGAACTACTATGCGGTGTCCTACGGCATTGCCGGGCTGCGCCAGAAGCTCGGCTGGAGCAGCCCGTCGTTCGCATCGAAGACCGACCCGGCGGTCGCGACGATGAACGCGCGCGACGCACTGCTGTACACGCTGACGAACCACATTCGCAACGACTCGTCGGGCGGGTTCTCCGACGAAGCATCGAACACGCACACGACCTACTACGACCAGGCGCGCTTCGACCGCTACAGCACGCTGCTGATCGGCGAAGTGGTCGAGCGCACGTTCGAGATGGGCAACGAAGCGAACCTCACGCCGGAGCTGAAGGGCTATCTGCGCAAATCGGTCGACCTGATCCTGCCGCAGCTGAACCCCGCCGGCCAGGGCTTCAACTACGGCCGCTCGATCGGCCCGTACGGCGATTCCGCGTTCATGGAGGTGCTGACGGCCGCGGCCAATGCCGGCGTGCTGACCGACCGGGAGAAACAGGTTGCGTACGCATTCATCTACCAGGCCGCGCATCGTTTCGACACGTACTGGTACGACCCGTCGCTGCCGACGCCGTCGGTGAACATGTGGGTCAAGGGTCGCGGCACCGACACGTATCGCGGCAAGCCGCGCGTGATGGGCGAGAACTTCAGCCTGTTGCACCAGTACCTGTACGTGAACGCGTGGTGGAACAAGCTCGGCTTCGGCGGCCAGGCGCCGATGGCCGATGCCGACTACCGCGCGTGGCTCGACGCGCTGCCGCGCTACACGCTCACCTGGTACAACCAGCCGGGCGATGCCGCGCATCCGTACAGCGCCGCGCTGCTCACAGTGCGCGACGGCCGTCGCGTGATCAACCTGAATCTCAGCCAGGCGCCCGACTACAACTCGTACACGCCGTATTACCCGGTGCCGTTCTCCGACAAGCTGATCTACGGCACGACCGACCTCGGCTATGCGCTGCTGGTGCCGCAGGTGGCGTACAACGCGAAGACCTACATTCCGGTCACGTACTACAGGAACCTGAACGTGCAGGAAAGCAACGGCCAGGTGATCGTGTCGTTCGATACGACGAAGTTCCGGCTCGCGTCGAAGAACGCCGCGTACACGACGGATCTCGACCTGCAGGTGCACACGGTGCTGACCTTCGCGCACGGCTCGGTCTCGCGCAGCGATACGCTGAGCTCGGGCACGCTCGCGGGCAACCTCGCGGTCGAGACGGATTTCACGTCGTTCGCGGATTTCGCGTCGACGCAGGCCAATGGCGACGGCGTGTCGGTGACGTACGCGAACAGCGCCGCGACCGGCTATGCGGCATCCGGGTTCGACACCTGCGCGCTGTCCGCCTTCGACACGGTGAACGGCGCGACGAATCCGTTGTCGACGACGCCGATCGGGCAACTGCATTCGAACTTCGCGTGCACGACGAAGCCGTTCGCACTCGGCGCAGGCGCGACCCGCACGGTCGGATGGACGCTGAAGTACGCCGATCCGGCGTGAGCGGGGCAAGCACCATCCCGTGACCGTTCCCGAAGCCGGTTGCCGAAACCGGCTTCGGGATCATTCAGCATCCGGGCGCGCGCTCACCACCACCCCGACCCCGCCATATACGCGCCGAGCGCGATCAGCCCGACGAAGAAGCAGCGCTTGAACGTCTTCTCGCTCATCACGCGCCGCGCATATTGCCCGCCGGCCATCCCCGCCAGCGCGGGCACGAGCGCGAGCGCCGACACGCCGAGATCGACCGTCTGCAGTGCGCCCGTCACGCGCAATTGCAGGCCGAGCACGATCGTCGACGCGGTAAACGACAGCCCGAGCGCCTGGATCAGATCGTCCTTCGACAACCGCAGCGCCTGCAGGTACGGCACCGCCGGTACGACGAACACGCCGGTCGCGGCCGTCACGACGCCCGTCAGGTAGCCGACCACGGCCGACAGCCATTTTTCGTGGCGCCCCGGCGCAGGCAGCCGCGCGGCCGCCAGCCCCCACAGCCCGTAAAGCACCAGCACCACGCCGAGCGCCGCGTGCGTCCACGTGCTGCCGGCCGCGAGCGCCGGCAACCCGCCCGTCAGCGTGCCGACCGTCAGGCCCGCGAGCAGCGGCCACAGCCGGCGCAGCAGCGCGCCGAACGACGGACCGAGCCACAACTGCCACACGTTGGTGATAAACGACGGCACGAGCAGCAGGCTCGCCGCGGCCGACGGCGGCATCGCGAGCGTCAGCAGCCCCATCGCGATCGTCGGCAGCCCGAGCCCGATCATGCCCTTCACCGCGCCGGCCAGCAGGAAGACCAGTACGATGATCGTCAGCGTATGAATTTGCATGGCAGGCATTCCGTCCGTCGAGTACGGCGCCGATGGTGCCTGCCCGCCATGCCGCCCGCCATCTGGTTTTGCCTGAGGCTGGCTCGGGCCCGCCCGCCGGGCCCCCCAGCCCGGCGATTCGACCCCGTGGATCACCCGCGGCCCTGCTCGCTGTCGAGGTGGGCCATCTGAGCGGCCGGATAACGCTCGCCGGCAGCCGCCCCGGCGGGAACCGCCGCTTCGATGCGGATGAGATCATTGACCGTTAGTTGCAATTCAGTCGCCAGCAAACCGTCCTGCAGTTGCGTGCGCTTGCGGGCGCCGACCAGCGGCACGATGTCGGTTCCGCGCGACAGCGCCCACGCGATCGCGACCTGCGCCGGATTGCTGCCTTTCTCGTCGGCGATCGCGCGTAGCGCGTCGACGAGCGCGAGGTTGTGCGCGAGGTTTTCGCCCTGGAAACGCGGGCTCGCCGCGCGGAAGTCGCGCTCGCCCTGCCGCGCCGCGGTCCAGCGGCCGCCCAGCAGCCCGCGCGACAGCACGCCGTAGGCCGTCACGCCAATGCCGAGCTCGCGGCATACGGGCAGGATCTCGGCCTCGATCCCGCGCGACAACAACGAGTATTCGATCTGCAGGTCGGCAATCGGCGCGACGGCCGCCGCGCGGCGGATCGTGTCCGCGCCGGCTTCCGACAGCCCGATATGGCGCACGTAGCCGGCCTTCACGAGATCGGCGATCGCGCCGACCGTTTCCTCGATCGGCACCGCCGGATCGACGCGGGCCGGGCGATAGATGTCGAGGTAGTCGGTGCCGAGCCGCTTCAGCGAGTACGCGACGAAGTTCCGGATTGCCGCGGGCCGCGCGTCGTAGCCGGCAAACCCGCCGGCCGGATCGCGCAATGCGCCGAATTTCACGCTGATCCGCACCTGGTCGCGCGTGCGGCCGCGCAGCGCGTCGCGAATCAGCATCTCGTTGTCGCCCATGCCGTAGAAGTCGCCGGTATCGAGCATCGTGATCCCGTGGTCGAGCGCCGCGTGCAGCGTCGCGATGCTTTCGTCGCGGTCGGCCGGCCCGTAGAAATCCGACATCCCCATGCAGCCGAGTGCGATCGCCGATACCTGCGGGCCCGTGCGGCCCAGTTGACGCCTGTCCATGTCCGTTTCCTTCAAATGGTGAGTGGATGAAACGGATTCTGGACGCGCGACGCCGCGCGATAAACGCGAAACGCTCCACCAAACCATTCGACGCTGATTAACAATGGAGCCTGGTTTCCTCCCGCCAAGGTTCTCGCCCGCATGGATCATCTGCAAGCAATGCGCATCTTCGCGCGCGTCGCCCATCTCGGCAGCTTCACGAAGGCGGCCGAGCAGCTCCAGTTGCCGCGCCCGACGGTCAGCAACGCCGTCCAGTATCTGGAAAAACACCTGAAGATCCGGCTGCTGCAACGCACGACGCGACGCGTCGCGCTGACCGCCGAGGGCGCGACCTACTACGAACGCTGCGTGCGGTTGCTGGCCGATCTCGACGACGCCGAAACGCTGTTCGAGGATGCCGGCGCGTCGCCGCGCGGCGTGATCCGCGTCGACCTGCCCGAACGGTTCGCGCTGAACCAGGTGATTCCGGCGCTGCCGGATTTCCACGCGCGCTACCCCGACCTGCGCGTCGCGATCAGCACGACCGACCGCTTCGTCGATCTCGTCGCGGACGGCATCGACTGCGCGGTGCGGGTCGGCGCGCTGTCCGACACGTCGCTCGTCGCGCGGCGCGTCGGCGAGATGGCCCAGATCAATTGCGCGTCGCCCGCCTATCTCGCGCGCCACGGCACGCCGCGCTCGCCGGACGATCTGCCGGACCACGTCGCGGTCGGCTATTTCTCGAGCCGCACGGGCCGCGAGCTGGACTGGGAATATGCGGACATGGATTCAGGCGAGATGCATACGGTGAAGATGCACAGCGTCGTGTCGGTCAACAGTTCGCAAGCGTATCTCGCGTGCTGCCTCGCGGGCCTCGGGCTGATCCAGGCGCCGCGCGACGGGCTCGCGCCGCTGCTCGCCGACGGCTCGCTGGTCGAGGTGCTGCCGGAATGGCGTGCCGGGCCGCTGCCCGTATCGGTGGTGTTTCCGACCGGCCGGCATCTCGCTCCGCGCGTGCGGATCTTCGTCGACTGGCTCGCGGAAACGCTCAGCGGCCTGCGCCGGGCGGACTGACGACGGTCGTGCCGGGAGCCGTGCGCCCCGGCACGACACCCGGTCAGAATTTGTGACGGATCGCGGCGCGCACCGAGAACTGGTTCGCCGATGCCGACGGGCCATCCGTCCCGACGACATAGCCGCCGTCGGCCGCCGTGCCCGTCTTGTCGCCGGCCACCTTCTGCCAAGCACCCTGCAGGTACACGTCGGTGCGCTTCGACAGGCTGTAGTCGGCCATCAGGCCGACCGTGTGGTACTTCGGCTTGAACGAGCCGGCCGCCGCATCGTACTTGCCGTCCGTGTACACGTACTGCGCGCCGAGATAGAAATCGGGCGTGAGCTGGTACTTGCCGTTGACCTCGAAATTCTGGAACTTCGTCGCGGTCAGCCCGAGGCCGGCGAACGTCGACGCCGGCAGGTAAACCGTCGATACCGGGTTCTTCACGTCGGTCTTCGTGTAGACGAAGCCGACCGTGGCCGGGCCGAACGTGTAGTTGACGCCGCCGCCGAAGATGCGCAGCCGGTCGGCGACGAAGTTCGCGTCGTCGGCCGCGATCGCGCCCGCGCTGCCGATGCCCGGGTTGTTCGCCTGCAGGTACGCGGCCGCGACCTGCAGCCCGGCCAGCGAATACTGCGCGCCGATGCTGTACTGGCGGTTGTTCGAGAAGCCCGTGCTGTTGCTGAAGCTGTACGTGCCGCCGAACGTCAGGCCGTTCCAGTCGGCGCTCGCGTACTTGACCGTGTTGTTGACGCGGAACGAGTTGTCCGTGTTGTCGTTGTCGAACGGGTGCGAGAACAGCGTGCCGCCCCAGTTGCCGTTCGCGGTCAGCGGTGCGAGATAGTCGACGACGGAATCGTACTGGCGGCCGAACGTCAGCGTACCGAAGCGCGATTCGGACAGCCCGACGAACGCCTGACGGCCGAACATGCGGCCGCCCTGGCCGAGCCGGCCGTTGTTCACGTCGAACCCGTTTTCCAGCGTGAAGATCGCCTTCAGCCCGCCGCCGAGATCCTCGCTGCCCTTCAGGCCCCACCGGCTGCCCTGCGCATACCCGCTCGCGAGCTGGTAATTCGTCTTTCCGACCCCATTGACGTTGACGTTGTTCGTGTAATTGAAGCCTTCGTCGATCAGGCCGTACAGCGTCACGCTGGTCTCGGCAAAGGCCGGCGCGGCGAAGGCAGCGAGCGCGGCGGCAAAAATGACGTGCTTCTTCATGACGGATCTCCGGAGCCGAGGGCCGGGCAGGCCGAGCGCCCGGCGAATGTTGGTCTGTTGTATGTGTGGCCCGCAGGGCGGACGACGCGGTGTGCGGCCGCGTGAGGACAAAATGGTGTCACGTCGGAAACCGTCCGTCCATCGGGTGCGGGTCGTCGCATGCAAAGCGTTGCGCTCGCCCAACTGCACCGTTGCGCGGACAGCCTGACCGGGCTTATCGGCAGCGGCAGGCCGGACCGCCATCCGCGTAAACCCGGCAGGCGTCGCTTCGATGGCACAATGCGCATCCGTTCGCCATTTCTTCACGAAGTCATGCTTCACCCCGATTCATGCGCGGCGCGTGCCGGCCGTGCACGCGGCCCGCGCCGGAAGGCGCTCCGATGACCGCGCCGGCCCGGGCCGGCCGCTACGCCGAGCTCGATTTCTTCCGCGGCCTCGTGCTGCTCGTCATCGTCGTCGACCACATCGGCGGCAGCATCCTGTCGCGCGTCACGTTGCACGCGTACGCGCTGTGCGACGCGGCCGAGGTGTTCGTGTTTCTCGGCGGCTTCGCGACCGCCATTGCGTACAACTCGCTCGCCGAGCGGCACGACGAGGCCGCCGCACGGCAGCGCTTCATCCGGCGGGCGTTCGAGATCTACCGCGCGTTCCTCGTGACGGCCGGCCTGATGCTGCTGATTACCGCCGCGCTGAATGCGTTCGCGATCGACGGCCCGAACATGCCGACCAACGATCTCGACGGGCTGCTGCACAAGCCGCTCGCCGCGCTGCGCGACATCCTGCTGTTCCGCCGCCAGCCGTACCTCGCGTCGGTGCTGCCGATGTACGCGTTCTTCGCGCTGCTCGTCCCGCTCGCGCTGCCGCTCGCCCGCACGCAGCCGTGGCTGATGCTCGCGTTCAGCGGATCGCTGTGGTACGCGGCGCCGCACGTCGCGCGCTTCTTGCCGACCGTCGAAGGCGCGCCGTGGGACTTCAACCCGTTCGCGTGGCAGTTCCTGTTCGTGCTCGGCGTGATCGCGCGCTGCCAGCCGGTCTACCAGACGCTCGCGCCCCGGCCGCAGGGCTGGCTGCTGACGGCCGCGTCGCTCGCGATCGTCGCGGCCGGCGCGTACTACCGGCTGCGCATCGAGCCGTTCCCGACCGATCCGTCGATCAAGCAGAACCTCGGCGCGCTGCGGCTCGTGAACTTCCTCGCGATCGCGTGGCTCGCCGCCAAGCTCGTGCACCTCGGCTGGATGAAGAAGGTCGCGCACGCGATGCCGTGGATCGGCACGATCGGCCGGCAGGGGCTGCTGTGCTTCGTCGCGGGCACCGGCATCTCGCTCGCGGTCGATTCGCTGCTCTACCAGGCGACCGAAGGCTATCTCGACGTGCCGCTCGGCCTGACCGCCGACGCCGTCGCGATGGGGCTGCTGTATCTCGTCGCCAAGCTCTACGGTCCGCTCGTCGCGCGGCTGCCGTTCCGTTCGCGGCCATGACGCGCCGCGCCGTCATGCGCCGCTGCTACGATAGCCGGCGCCTCTCCTGAAACGATTCGCCATGCGCCGACTCGCCCTTCCGTTCGCCCTCGCCCTGATCGCCGGCGCGATCGCCACCGCCCATGCCACGCCGCCGGCACCGGCGCCCGCGGCATCGCCCGCGCAGCCGCCGGCCGTCCAGACCGCGACGACCCCATCGACCGCGCAGGAGCCGTCCGTCAATCCGGGCAGCAGCGTCGTGCTGCGCACGTTCCGCTCGGCGTCGCTGAAGCGCGACTGGTCGTACACGGTCTACCTGCCGCCCGGCTACAACCCGGAAGGCGCGCGCTACCCGGTGATGTACCTGCTGCACGGCAACGCGGGCAACGCGAACGACTGGGTCACGCAGGGCCGGCTGCAGGCCACCGCCGACACGCTGATCGAGCGCCACGACATCCCGCCCGTCGTGATCGTGATGCCGCAGGGCGGCACCGACTGGTACGTCGACCGCAAGGAGAAGATGCAAAGCGCGTTCCTCAACGACCTGCTGCCGGAAGTCGAAGCGCACTTCGCGGTGTCGAACCAGCGCGCGGGCCGCGCGATCGGCGGCGTGTCGATGGGCGGCTTCGGCGCGCTGCGCTTCTCGCTGCTCGAACCGGGGCTGTTCTGCGGCGCGATGCTGCTGAGCCCCGCGATCTATGCGAACGAGCCGCCGCTCAATTCCGCCGCGCGCTACGTCGGCGTGTTCGGCGATCGGCAGTTCGATTCACGCGTGTGGCACGAGTTGAACTACCCGGCGCTGCTGCGCGGCTATTTCGCGCGCAGCTGGCGCGTGCCGATGTTCATCGCGGCCGGCGACGACGACCTGACGATCCAGGCGGAGTCGAGCGTGCTGTATACGCATTTGCGCCGCGCGCAGAATCCGGCCGAACTGCGCATCGTCGACGGCGGGCATACGTGGGACGTGTGGCGCGGGTTGCTCGGGCAGGGGTTGAGGTATGCGTTGGAGTGTGTGAAGTAAAACGGGGCTGAACGCGCCCGGGCACGGCGCCAGCACGTGCGCGATGCCGGCCGCCCCGCGTGCGTCACACCTCCGCCCCAATCGTCTTCGCCATCCTGAGCGCCAGCGCATACCCGGTCAGCGTCGGATTGACCACCGACGAACTCGGGTGCACCGCCGTGCTCGCGATGAACAGGTTCGGATGATCGTGCGTCCGGCAATCGCGGTCGACGACCGAATCGGCCGGATCGTTGCCCATGATCGTCGTGCCCATGATGTGAGAACTCGGCACCCACGCATGGATGTCGTTCACGATCTCCGTCGCACCGAACACCTGCTGGAAATCGCGGTAATCGTCGAGCACTTGCGACGCCGCACGCAACGAATAGTCGTACACGTCGTAGTCGGTGCGCGGCGTCGGCAGCCCGAGCGCATCCTTGCGATCGCCGAGCGTCACGCGGTTGCGCGGGTCGGGCAGGATCTCGACGTAGCTCGCGATCTTCAGATAGCGCGCCGCGTCGTGGCGAATCCGTGCATCGAGCGCGTCGCCGACGACACCTTGCGCGATCAGCCGCCGCGTGACGATCTCGTTCGGCACCGTGTTGTCGAGAAAATGCCGGATCGCGCCGTGTTCGCGACGAAACGCGCCGTCGCGCCGCGTGTTGATGCTGCCTTGCTGCGTCGGACCACGCCCGGCCCACAACGGTTCGCGCGCGAGCATCGCAATCGCGCGGCCGGTGTGTCCCATCATGTTGCGGCCCACCTGGCCCGACGTGTTCGCGACATCCGACATCAGCAGCAGCTTCGGAATCTCGACACCGTGCGCCGCGAGCACGAAGGTCCGCGCGGTCAGGCGCGTGCTGTTGCCATCCGGCGTCATGTAGTGGATCGCGGCGATCTTGCGATTCTCGCCGCGCTCGATCTTGTAGACGACCGCATTCGTCAGCAGCCGCGCGCCCTGCGCGACGGCGCGCAGCACCGGACGATCGCCGGAGAATTGCGCGCCGATCGGGCAGATCGGCGCGCAGTTGTTGTTGCCGGCGCAGGTCGGCCGGCCCTCGTAGGGCCGCGTCGCGCGCGCGTTGGGCTCGTCGACGAAACGATGACCGATCGTCGCGACCTTTTCCGCGACCTGCTGCGTCAGGTACGACCATGGCTGCTGACGCATCGGGTAAGGCTTCGAGCGCGGCGGGAACGGCGCGCCGCCCTGCCCGCTCTGGTCGTCGGTGTCCGAGCCCGACACGCCGATCTGTTCTTCCGCGAGCTGGTACCACGGCTCGAGCTCGTCATAACCGATCGGCCAGTCGCGCCCCTGCCCGTACAGGCTGTGCAGCCGGAAATCGTTCGGCAGCATGCGCCACGTCGCGCCACCCCAGTGCCACGTCGTACCGCCGACGAGCCGCAGGAACGACGGCTTCTGCAACACCGGGCCGACACTGTCGATGTAGCGATCCGAATAGCGGCCGGTGGACGACTTCGGCGCCCACGGCAGATCCGGATACGGGCCGTTGTAGTCCGACTTGTTGCCGTAGTTGCGGAACGCGCGAACGAGCTCGGCCCGCTTCACGTCCGGCCCCGCCTCGATCACGATGACGGACTTGCGCTGCTGCGTCAGCGACTGCGCCACGGCGCCGCCCAGGATGCCCGCGCCGATGACGATGACGTCCGCGTCATAGGAACTGCTCATGATTTCGATCCTCGTTCGAAGGCGGCTCAGCCGGCGTCGGTGGCCGGGCGTGCGGTCCAGTACTCGGGGCGCGCGCGGATGTAGGTTGGAATGACCGTGACGTCGGAGGTCGGCTCGAACATCAGCGCGGTTTCGTAGCCGACCATGCGCGCCTGCCCGCCGTGACCGACGCTGCCGGTGTAGAAGGCTTCGATGATGGCCAGCGCCGTCGCGCGCAATTCGGGGGCGGCGACGCCCAACGTGCGCACGAACGTATCGACCGGCTGCGTGCCCGTGCCGATCGCGACGGCCAGCGCGCGCAGCCGTGCGGGGAATTCGCGGTCCTGCTCGACGAGGCCGTCGTAGACCGACTGCACGTAGCGCGACGGCAGCGCCGAGCGGCGCGTCAGGTACGCGGCCACTCCGGCAAAGTCCCGCAGCGGCACGGCCTGCGGCGCGGTGGCCGCGCGCGCGATCAGCATGCCGGCCGGCAACGCGGCGGCAAGCGCCGCACCGGCCGACAGCTTCACGAGCCGGCGGCGCTGCGCATCCGGTGCGCCGCTCACATCGAAATCGTTCATCGCGTGCCTCTCCTGTCAGTGGGCGGGCGCCGTGCGAATCTTCGCGACCTCGGCCGCGCTCACGCGGGCCCGGCCGTTGCCGAATCGTTCGCTCAGGTAGTTCACCAGCGTCACCACTTCGTCATCGTCGAGTTCGGTCTGGAACGCCGGCATGAAATAGTGCGTGGCGCCGTTGTTCACGCTCGCGCCGTGCATGACGACCTGCAGCAGGTTCGACGCGGTGGCGGTGCCGACCGCGCTATTGGCGAACAGCGACGGGAAGAAGCCGTCCGTCGTGCCGGCGCCCGTCATCCCGTGGCAGCTCGCGCAATGATCGAGGTAGAGCGACGCACCGGCCGGCGTCTGCCCGCCCGCGGCGGCCGCGGCGCGGATCGCGAGGTAGTCGTCGGCGGGACGCCCCTGGGTCGAACGCGGTGCGGTATCGGCGCCCTTCGCGGCGGGCACGGTCGACAGATACACGGCGATCGCGTTCAGATCGCGTGCGCTCATCCGGCTGAAGCTGTGCTCGACCGCCTCCGCCATCGGGCCCGCGGCCTGCGCCTTGCCCGGGACGTTGCCGGTACGCAGGTACTGGACGATTTGCGCGGTCGTCCACGTGCCGATGCCCGCGTCGCGATCGCGCGTGATGTTGAACGCCTGCCAGCCGGCGAGCGGCGCGCCGGCGAGATAACCGACGCCGGTTTCGTCGTACGCCAGCTCCTGCATCCCGATCCCGCGCGGCGTATGGCAGGTGCCGCAGTGCGCGGCGCCCTGCACGAGGTAGGCGCCGCGATTCCACTCGGCGTCCCGCCCGGGTTTCGGCACGTACGCGCCTTCGCGCAGATACAGCGCGTTCCAGATCTTCAGCGGCCAGCGTACGGTCAGCGGCCACGGGAAATCCGGCGCGCGATTCGGCTGACGCACCGGCGAGACGCCCTGCATGAAATACGCGTACAGGTTCGCGATGTCGTCGTCGCTGAACTTCGTGTACGACGGGTACGGCATCGCCGGGTACAGGTTGCCGCCGTCGCGCCGCAGCCCCTTGCGCAGCACGTTCGCGAAGTCCTGCTCCGAGTAGCGGCCGATCCCCGTTTGCCGGTCCGGCGTGATGTTGGTCGAGTAGATGTTGCCCATCGGCAGCGGCATCGCGAGACCGCCCGCGAACGGCTGACCGCCCTGCACCGTATGGCACGCGACACAGTCGGCCGCGACGGCCAGCGCCTTGCCCGCGGCGACGCGATCGGCCGCCTGCCCGGCCGCCGACGCGGAGGTCGCGATGAGGAAAAGCACGACAAGGGCGGAAAGGCCGGGCAAACGCATGGAAATCGTTCCTGGAGGAATCCGGTGGAAAAAGCGGTTTCGGGCGCTTTTGCGATGCGGCCCTCTATTCATTCGAAGGCACCGACCGCTTGGCGTGGCCGCACTATATCATCTTCTGTATCGATACACTAAATCGATACAGACTTGCCATTCGGGTAATAATCAGCGAGTGCTCGACCAGCGCCGCAGGATCGATCGCGCTTTGCAAGCGTGCGCGAACCGGCGCGGCGGCGCATTTCGACTACATTGCCGAAGTGGCGATGACATCGGTCATCGCCGGCCTCCCCTTACTCGACCCGCAGGAAACCCAGCCATGTCTGTCTCGAAGAAATTCGCCGCCGTCACGGGCGCCGGCTCCGGCATCGGCCGCGCCGCGGCCCTCGCGCTTGCCCAGGCCGGCTTCACCGTTGCGCTGCTCGGGCGCACGGAGGCGTCGTTACGCGAAACGCAGCAGGACGCGATCCGCGCCGCCGGCGGCGACGCGCAGGTGTTTCCGGTCGACGTCACCGACGAAGCGTCGGTCGACCACGCGTTTGCACGGATCGCGCAACAATTCGGCCGGCTCGATGTCCTGTTCAACAATGCCGGCCGCAACGCCCCGGTCGTTTCCCTCGATGAATACGAGCTCGACGTGTGGAACAGCGTCGTCGCGACGAACCTGACCGGGGTGTTTCTGTGCGCGCGGGCCGCATGGCAGATGATGAAAGCGCAGACGCCGCAGGGCGGCCGAATCATCAACAACGGCTCGATCTCGGCGCACGCGCCGCGCCCCGACACGATCGCGTACACGGCCACCAAGCACGCGGTGACCGGGATCACGAAGTCGCTGGCGCTGGACGGCCGCCGGTACAACATCGCATGCGGCCAGATCGACATCGGCAACGCCGCGACGTCGCTCACGGAACGGATGACGCAAGGCGTCCCGCAAGCGGACGGCAGCCTGGCGCCCGAAGCGCGGATGGACGTCGCGCATGTCGCGAACGCGATCGTGCAGATGGCGAATCTGCCGCTCGACACCAACATCCTCAACATGACGATCATGGCGACGGCGATGCCGTTCGTCGGTCGCGGATAGCGGGCGCCGAGGTTGTACCGGGAGGCCTCGTCCACGAACGGATGCAATGCCTCCCGTCGCTCGATGCGCGTCACCGGTCGGGCCGGTGCAGCACGCCGCGCCGCGCGTGTTCCGTCAACGTATCTTCTTTTTCTCGCCGGTCGACGGCGGCTTACATACGACGAACCGACGACGGTCCTGCCCCTGAACGACATAGGCACGGCGCGGGTACGAAAGGATTGAGCGGCCCCGCAATAGAGCCGGATGGAATGCGAACGCGCGGCGTTACGCCCGCAGGATATCCTCGGCGACATGCTCGAACGGCACGCGCCCGTGGCGAAGTTCCACCGTTGCGTCGCTTTCGAAGCCGATATGGCCGTTGTTCAGCCCGCGATTCAGTTCGATGAAACCATCGATCGCGGCAGTCGAGAACGGGTTCATCGCGAGCACCCCGGCCCATGCGGACGGCTCGAGCGCCACCGGTCGCACCGGCCGATTCAGCACGCGCGCAAAGGCATCCGCGATGTCGGCCGGTGAATACGCGCTCGGCCCCGCCAGCCCGACCTTCCGGACACCGCTCCAGTCTTCCTGCAGCATTTCCGCCGCAACGCGGCCGATGTCTTCGGTCGCGACCATCGGGATCGCCCGTTCGACCGGCCCGAGCAGACTCGGCAGGATACCCTGCACGCGGACCGGCTCGACGACGCGCGCCCAGTTCTCCATGAAGTAGGCGGCCCGCAAGAACGCGACCGGTATGCCCAGTTCGGCCAACCGCTGCTCGGCCGTCCGGTTGGTCGCAATCACGCCGGTGCCGGCCGACCGGTCCGCGCCGACCGACGACAGCAACACGAGTTTCGGCAAGCCCGTCGCGCGAACCGCCGCGGCGACGGCACGCGCCGTCACGTCCGCGTGCTCGAACAGATTTTCCAGCGCATAGTTGGGCGGCTTGACCAGATATGCACCGCGCGCGCCGGCGAACGCCTGCATCAACGCAGCGGAATCGGCCAGATCGGCAACCACCACTTCCGCACCCAGCTCCGTCCAGCGCACCGCCTTCGCTCGATCGCGCACGACCACGCGAACCGGAACCCCTGCATCGATCAGCACCCGGGCGGCGACGGCCCCCGTGCGTCCTGTGACACCCGTGACAACGTACATGTGTTCTCCCAATAGCCGCTCCACCGGTTGGAGCGATGGTTTCGATGATGTACGCTGACCTCACATAACTCAAATGCATACCGATCATGTCAAACATGCACGAAGCGGATTTACGGTCCGTCGATCTCAACCTGCTCAAGCTGCTCGACGCATTGCTCAAGGAACGCAGCGTCACGCGTGCCGGCATGCGGCTCGGCCTGACCCAGCCCGCTGCGAGCCGCGCGTTGGGCCGGCTGCGCACGCTGCTTCACGATCGTGTCGTCGTGCGCACGCCGAAGGGGCTGGAATTCACGCCGCGCGCGGCATCGCTTGCGCAGCGCGTGTCGCGTGTACTGACGGAAGCGGCAGGCATCGTCGCGCCTGCGGTGTTCGACCCGGCCACCGCGCGCGGACTGTTCTCGATCGCGAGCCTCGATCACATGGCGTTGACGCTGATTCCGGATGTGAATGCGCGGCTGGAACGAAGCGCGCCGGGACTGGATCTCGATGTTCCGCCGTCACGCAGCAATAACGTCGAACTCGTGACGGATGGCACCGCAGGTATCGCGCTCGGCGTATTCGACGACGATACGTTGCCCGCCGGCATCTATCGTCGAAAGCTCTATGACGATAATCTGGTCTGCATCGTGCGGAACGGGCATCCAGCACTGTCGGCGCGGCTGACACCGAAGCGTTTCGCCGCGCTGTCGCACGTGCTGGTGACGATCGGCGGCCGGGGTGGAGAACTCGTCGACGCAGCGCTCGCGCGGCAAGGGCTGCACCGGCGGATTGCAATGCGGCTACCGCATTTCCTGGTGGCGCCGATGGTGGTCGCGAAGAGCGACATGACGCTAGTGCTGCCGCAACGGTTGGCGCGGCATGTCGCGTTGTCGATGCCGGTCACACTCGTGAAGTTGCCGGTCGAGGTGCCGTCTTTCTCGCCGTCGATGATCTGGCACGAACGCACACACGACGATCCCGCGCATGGTTGGCTGCGGCAGCAGATCGTGGAAGTTGCGCGGGAGATGGGGCGCTAGGTATGGCCAGCAGGCGTATGCGACGCATCGCGCTCGGCGCAACCCGCTTCTCTGTCACACATCCGGATCCGGAATCCGCGCCGACTGAATCACCACCAGCGTATCGCCCGCCTCGATCCGGCACGGCGGATCCTCGTAAAACGAATGAATCTTCCCGCAGCGGTCGAGCCCGACCACGATCGCGCCCGGCACGACGTTCGTCAGGCAGCCGATTTCATGCGGCAACGCCTCGCGCTCCAGCAGCGTCGCGCGCCCGCGCGTCGACAGCATGTCGTTCACGAACGGCACGATGTAGCGGCTATGGACCGCGTCCGCCAGCAACAGCGCGCCGATCTTCGTCGACGACACGATCACGTCCGCGCCGGCCTGCCGCAGTTGCCGCTGGTACAGGTTCTCCTGGATCCGCACGACGATCTTCGTATCGGGCGCGATGCTGCGCACCGACAGCGTCAACAGGATCGCGGTCGGATCGTCCGTCACCGAAATGATCACGGCCTTCGCCGCGCGCACCTGCGCCTGCTGCAGCAGATCCTCGTGCGCCGGATCGCCGAGCAATCCCGTCACGCCGAGCGACGTCGCCGCCTCGAGAGCCTGCTGCTGCGAATCGATCACGATGATCGTCGCCGGATCGACGCCGCTCTCCAGCAACTCGCGCACCGCGATCGACCCCGACAGGCCATAACCACACACGACGATGTGGTCGGACAGTTGCTTCTGCAGGCGTTTCATGCGGAATTCCTCGATGACGCGCTGGATCACGAACTGATACGCCGTGCCCAGGAAAATGAACCAGATGCCGATGCGGATCGGCACGATGAAGAACGCATCGAGCAGGCGCGCCCGCGCCGTGACGGGCACGATATCGCCATAGCCGACCGTCGCGACCGTAACCATCGTGAAGTACACGAGATCGGCCACGGTCATCGGCGTGCTCTTGGTCGAATCGCGCAGGCCGTCGCGATCGAGATACAGCACGAGGAACGCGAGCGTGCACAACAGCACGACCGCACCGAGGCGGAACAGCAGCGTGCGCCGCGGCGAGGTCGCCGGGCGCGTGAACAGCGTGCGCGCACGCGGCGCCTGCCACGGATTGCGGGCGCGGCGCAGGCGCATGCGCAAGGAGCGGCGCTGATCGGATGGCGTGGCCAACGGGGAATCTCCTGAAGGATGCGGGCTCGATTCTACGACGGGAACGCGTGCGCCCGGCCGTCACAGCATGCTGCGCGGCCGCACCATCGTGCCGTCGACGAAACGCCGTGCACGAAACGCCGAGAGGTCGAGCGACGGCGCGCCCGTGTCGATCCATTCGGCGAGCAGCCGGCCGACGATCGGCCCCATCGCGAAACCGTGACCGCAGAACCCCGTCGCGATCGCGAGCCCCGACGGCGTGCCGGGCGCATCGATCACCGGAATGCCGTCGGGCAGCACGTCGATCAGGCCGGCCCACGCCTCGACGATCTGCGCATCCTTCAACGCGGGAAAGATCGCCTTGAGCTTCGCGAGCGCACGCGGCGCATGCGCGCGATTCGGTTGCGGTTGCGGATCGCGCGGCTCGATCGCCCCGGTCGTGCCGTGGATGCGGGCGAGCACGTCGCGCCATGCGGATGCATTCAGGTGCAGCCGGAATTTGTCGCGCTGCGACCAGAACTCCGGCCAGAAGAGGCTCAATCCGCGCAGGTGGCCGAGCGTCAGATCGACGTCGACCTGCATGTCGTCGGCGAGATTGATCGCGCCGTTCTTGCGCTGCCGGATGCCGAGACCATGGCCCCACACGGTCGCCGCGGACACCGGCGCGACCACGTTGGTGCGCATGCAGGTGCCGCGCACGGCCTGCTGCGGCAGCCGGATGCCGACGCCGTCGAGCAGCCGGAAACTGGTCGCGCCGGCCGCGCAGATCACGCGCCGCGTGCGGATCGTGCCGCGTTCGGTCGCGACGCCGACGACCGCGCCGCCGGCCGTCTCGATCGCGGTGACGCCGCAGCCTTCGAAGAAACGCGCGCCGGCCTCGGTCGCGCGCGCCGCGAACGCGGCGGCCAGGCGGCGCGGCTCGGCCTGCCCGTCAGTCGCCGTATACAAGCCGCCGAGGGTACGCGCCTGCGTCGACAGCCCGTTCACGCGTTCGTCGATCTGGGCGCGCGTCAGCGTGCGCGTGTCGAGCCCGTGCTCGCGCGCGACGGCGAGCCATGCCTGGAACGACGCCCAGTCGTCTTCGTTGTCGGCCAGGTACAGGCAGCCGCCTTGCCGCCATTCGAGATCGAAGCCGAGTTGTTGCTCCAGGCCTTCCCAGATTCGCATGCCTGCCATCATCAGCGGCACTTCGGCGGATTCGCGCCCCTGCTGGCGCACGAAGCCCCACGCGCGCGTCGATTGCTGGCCGGCGATGCGCGACTTGTCGAGCACGACGGCTTTCAGGCCACGCAGGCCGAGGTAGTAAGCGGCCGCGCAGCCCATGATGCCGGCGCCGGCGATCACGACGTCGGCCTCGACCGGAAACGCCGTATCGGCGTGGCTCAATGCGTCGTGCAGCGGATAAGTGGTGGTCATTGTTTTCTGTCGGGTATCAATGCATGGCCGGCCAAGCTTATCGCGGCAACGTCGTCACATGAAGCGGGCGGCACGATCCGGACCCCGCCCCATCCCCACATCCAGGCCCGCCCGCCGACCGGCCCCGTTTTTTCGGCTTGACGATCCCGGTTCGGCACGAGATAAACTGTATATCCATACAGTGTCATCGCAGTAAAAATGATCCTTCCCCCATTCGATCCTCCCAAGCTGAACGACCTCACCGAATGGTGGACGCACTGCACCTACGCGGACGTGCAGCGCCTGATACTCGAAGTGCAGCACCTCCGCCTGACGCTGTGGGAATTGAAAGCCCACGTCGCGGACGCATCGCGCCGCATCCGCGTGCTCGATCCGGACATGCTCGCGCATGGGTCCGCGCTTCGGCGGCTCGGCTACCTGCTCGAAAAGGAAATCGAGCGCGCGAATCCGATCGGCCGCACGCGCGACGTGTATGCGCCGTTTTCGGACGAATGGCGTGCCCGCGCGGCACTGCGCAGCGCGTTGCGCGCGCAGCCCGAGCCGGCCGAGGCCGGCACGCTGCCGTGCACGATTCCGGAATTTCAGCGCATCACGTGGGCCGAGCTTCGCGATCGCTGGCGTCACCTGAGCGACAGGAAATCGAATCGGCAGAACGTCGAGCAACGGATGGTGCTCGAGATTGCGCGGCAGCGATCCGTGATCCTGGCGCGGGCGCGCAAGCTGGTCGACGCCGCGATCGCCGAAGCGGCGGCGGACGGCAAGCAACTGTTCGCGCTGGATCAGCTCAAACGGCTGCTGTCCGTCGAGCGGGAAGACGGCGAGCCGTTCCTGTACATGCCGGCGTAGCGCGAACGCGCGACCGATGCATGCCGGCTCGACGACGACATGTCGAACGCTCGATCAGCCACGCGGCGATTCAGCCGGAACTGCGGTCTGCGCGGGAGCAGCCGCTGCCCAAGCGCCGTCAGTGCGAATAGCGCGTTTGAGTGCCTGCCGCGCGGTCGAACGGCTGCAGCCTCGCAAGCTGCTCGATCGACATCGTGACGACTTCGAGCACATGCCGCGCGATTTCGTCGTCGGCCATGCCGGCGTCGACGTACTGCTCGATGCTCATCGTGCGGGGCGGATAGCTGCCGGTTTCGTCATCGACGATGTCGATCCGGGCCGTACGCCGCTCCGGCGACAGCACGACCTGGACAGTTTTGCCGTGAACGACGGTCTGCATGCACAAAGTGGACATTCGCAGTCTCCAATTGCGTTGCCTTCGGACGATCGATACCTCACAACAGGAGTCGTCAATCTACAAATTTCCGGACGCATTCGCAATATTCAGGCAGGAATTCCAGCCGTTCGGGGCGCCGCGCCGCCGGTCAACCGGAGGCCCGCATTGCACGGGCACACGCGGCACTACCTACGCATAGCGGCTCAACCACTCTTCGGAGAATTGTCTCGCGTACGCGACCGCTTCGGCTTCGGTATCGAATTCACCCAGCTTGCGGAACGCAGCCTCACGGCTGAAACCCACCTTCGTGACCTCGACCTGCGCGGCGTATTTGCCGGTCTCCGTCACGCGCGGCTCGCAGTTCATTTCGTATCCGCGCATCAAGAATTTCTTCTGCATCGGTTCAACACTTTTTTGAGACGGCGAAATCGTAGCATGCAGCTTCGTCGACTTCGCAAATGTATCCACGCCGGTTTCACTAGAAGAAACCGTCGATCGATCGCCCTGCCAGCGCCTCCGCCGGCCGTCGCGCGATATCCTGCAAAACGGGTCCGATACCTCGGTTCGGGCGAGCATGCGCCCTGCGTTGGTGCATCGCGCGGCGATTACCTGCCGCCTTGGGTGGAATCGCATCCCGGCCCACCGGAATCCGGACCGACCGGTGTCGAACGCACCGTCGCGCCCGCGCGCTCGGGCCGGTCGAGCGTAACTTCATGACACACCTTTCACACAAACGCACCTTTCACAACACTGAATGACGACCATTTTGCGGTAAAGTTATCTTTTCCGTGCGTGGCCGGTCGGCTCGCCATTGGACGTCATGAAGACTGTCCGCCGAGACTGCCGCAAGGCGTCGTTCTGAACGTCACGATCCGTTCCCGTAGCATGACCACTGAAGCAATCACCACGGATTCCCTCGCGGTTGCCGAGCGCGTGCGCGAGCTGATGACCCGCAACGGCATCGGCAAGCGCCAGCAGACCACCGAGCTGTGCCGCATCCTCGATCTGAGTTTCTCGCAAGGCCACCGCAAACTGCGCGGCAGCAGCCCCTGGACGCTCGCGCAGATCAAGAAAGTCGCCGAAGCGTACGGCGAACCCGCCGCCCAGTTGTTCGGCGCGCAAACGCTCGACCCCGGCATGGTCGGTGCCTATTCCCAGGAAGCCGTCCTGTATGCGGGCGTCGCCGAGATTCCGTGCACCGCCTGGATCGGCGCGCCGCTCGAAGCCGGCGCGCGCCCCGAGTTCGTCGCGTACGAACAGAACGGCCGCTGGCGCGTGCTGCGCCATACCGGTGTGCTGTACCAGAACGCATACGACGTGCACAAGATCGAGATCTACCCGCGCCGCGCGGAGAGCGACAAGCTCGTCGTCGCGGTGATCGACCCGGATCGCGTCAGCGCGACCGAGCTGTGCCGCTATCTCGAACGGCAAGGTTTCGCGACGGCCGCATTCGACGGTCTCGCGCCGTTCGTCGACGCGCTGCAGGGCCAGGCCTTCGACGCGGTCCTGACCGAATGGCTGTTCGACGACAGCACGGCCGCCACCGCGATCAAGGCCGTGCGCACGTCCGACAACCCGGGCGCGCCGATTTTCGTGCTGACGGGCGACCTGCTCACCGGCCGCGCGAGCGAAGCCGACATCAGCGAAGTGATCCGCGCATTCGACGTGGTGTGCTACGAAAAACCCGCGCGCATGGCGATCCTCAGCGCCGATCTCGCGAAGCGGCTCGCGCGCGGCTGACGTCCGCCGGGCCGGCCGCCCGTCGAATGGCCACCGCCCGCGCGGCACCGCGGGCATGAGCGGGTTCCTCAGTACAATAGCCGCACCCGTTCACGCCCACGCCGGCATCCGCCGCCCGACGCCATGGCCCGCCTCATCCCCGACGACTGGAAAAGCCTCGCCGCGACCGGCGCGGCCGAACGCGAGCGCGAAACGCTCGCCGCGCTCGAACACGCGCTGCCCGACGGCTACACCGTGTATCACGGCGTCCACTGGACGCGCGCCGACCAGGCGTTCTCGGTGTTCGGCGAAGCCGCGTTCGTCGTCGTGAGCCCGGCCGGCCGCGTGCTGCTGATCGAGCAGAAAGCCGGCTTCCTGCGCGAAACGCCGAAAGGGCTCGTGAAGGTCTACCTGCAGAAGGAGCGCAATGTCCCGATCCAGCTCGCGCGCACGCAGGAGACGCTGCACCGGCGCCTGACGGCCGCGCTCGGCGCGGGCGTCTACGGCGTCGAGGCGCTGCTGTACTGCCCCGACTACGCGATCCGAGACGCGTCGATCGCCGGCGTCGCGCCCGAGCGCATCGTCGATGCGTCGCGCAAGGCGCAGCTCGGGCAGGTGATCCTGCAGATCCTGCCCGAGGCCGACGAACCCTTTCCGAACGCGCCGAAGCTCCACCATTTCCTCGCGGACGAGCTCGCGCTCACGCCCGACACGAGCGCACTCGTCGGCCAGGCCGGCACGCTCGTCACCCGGCTGTCGGGCGGGCTCGCCGCCTGGGCGCGCCAGCTCGAATTCGCGCCGTTCCGGCTGCGCGTCACCGGCACCGCCGGCTCGGGCAAGACGCAGCTCGCGGTGCAGGTGATGCGCGATGCCGTCGCGGCCGGCAAACGGGTGCTGTACGTCTGCTTCAACCGGCCGCTCGCCGACTACATCACGCGCATCGCGCCGCCCGGCGCGAAGATCGCGAATTACCACCAGCTGTGCGACTGGGTCGCGCGCGACGGCGGCTACACGCCCGACTTCCAGGTGCCCGGCGAATTCGAACGACTTGAAGCGCGGTTCGCGGACGCGCCGATTCCCGAGTGCTGGCGCTTCGACGTGCTGATCGTCGACGAAGGGCAGGATTTCCATGCGCCGTGGGCCGCCGCGCTCGAGCGCCTGCTGGCGCCGGACGCCGCATGGTGGTGGCTGGAAGATCCGCTGCAGAACCTGTACATGCGCGAACCCGTCGCACTGCCCGGCTGGGTCACGCTGAAGGCACTCACGAATTACCGCAGCCCGCGCGACCTGCTCGAATTCGTGCGCGACGTCGTCGGCCGGGTCGAGCCGCTCGCGGCCGAACTGCGCTCGGGCAGCCCGTTCGACGGCTCCGATCCGTCGGTGTCGGCCTACGGGGACGATGGCGCGTCGGGCGACGCCTCGGCGCAAGCCTGCATCGACGCGACCAAGCGTGCGATCACGCACGCGTTGTCGCTCGGCTTCCGCAAGCAGGACATCGCGGTGCTGTCGTACCGCGGCCGCGAAGGCTCGGTGCTCGCGCCGCTCGACCAGCTCGGCCCGCACCGGATCAAGCGCTTCACCGGCAAGTACGACCTGTTCGGCAACCCCGAGTATCGCGACGGCGATGTGCTGCTCGATTCGATCTACCGTTTCAAGGGTCAGTCGGCGCCGTGCGTGATCCTCACCGAAGTCGACTTCGACACGCTCGACGCGCGTGCCGCGCGCAAGCTGTTCGTCGGTGCGACGCGCGCGACGATGAAGCTGCTGATCGTCGCGTCGTCGCGCGCGGCCGCGCAACTCGCAACGGGTTGACGCCGCGGGTCGACGCGGCCGGCGAGCGCCGGCCCGTCATCGCGCCGCCGTCATTTCGGTTCAGGCGACGCGGAACGCGCCGACCGCGCGACGCAGCCCATCCGCCTGTTCCTCGAGCGACGCGGCGGCCGCGGCCGCCTGCTCGACGAGCGCCGCGTTCTGCTGCGACACCTGATCCATCTGCGACACCGCGCGGTTCACCTGCTCGATCCCGTCGCGCTGCTCGCTCGACGCGGCCGCGATCTCCGTCATGATGCCCGTCACGCGGCCGATCGCCTGCTGGATGTCCTGCATCGTCGTGCCGGCCATGCCGACGAGCCGCGAGCCGGTCGCGACCCGTTCGACCGATTCGCCGATCAGCGTGCGGATTTCCTTCGCCGCGGACGCCGAGCGTTGCGCCAGCGTGCGCACCTCGCCCGCGACCACCGCGAAGCCGCGGCCCTGCTCGCCCGCGCGCGCGGCTTCCACCGCCGCATTCAGCGCGAGGATGTTGGTCTGGAACGCGATGCCTTCGATCGTGCCGATGATGTCGGCGACCTTCTGCGAGCTCTGGTCGATCTCGTTCATCGTGCCGATCACCTCGCCGACGACCGTCGCGCCGCGCGTCGCGATCTCGCTCGCGCTGTCCGCGCAGGCCTGCGCCTCGAGCGCGTGGTCGGCATTCTGCTTCACGGTCGCCGTCAGTTGCTCCATGCTCGCGGCCGTTTCCTGCAGCGCCGATGCTTGCTCTTCGGTGCGCTGCGACAGGTCGGTGTTGCCGGCCGCGATCTGGTGCGTCGCCGTCGAGATCGCTTCCGAACCCTGGCTGACCTGGCGCACCGTATCCGCGAGGCTGCGCTGCATGCCGGTCACGCCCTTGACCAGCTCGGCCATCTCGTCGCGCGACGACCAGCGCACTTCCGACGTGAGGTCGCCCTCCGACAGGCGGCGGAAATGCGACAGCAGACGATTCACCGGCTGCGTGATCGCGAAATGCAGGCCGATCGCGCAGCCGAGGCACGCGGCCAGCCCGAATGCGATCCCCGCGATCGCGCCCATCCGCATCCAGCCGTAATAGGTCTGCGCGGTGTCGTACACGTCCTTGCCGCGCGCGGCCTGGTACGCATCGAGCGCGTCGGTCGCCTGCGTGAGCGCGACCGACAACGGCGGCGCGACGGTCATCAGCAAGCGGTCGGCTTCGTCGCGCCGTCCTTCGCGGATCGCATCGATCATCGGCTTCAGCGCCTGCCCGATCAGCGCCTGGCGCGCGGCATCGAGGCGGCTCGCGAGCGGGCCTTCGTCGTCGCCGTGCGGCATCGCCGCGTAGCTGCGCCACGCCGTGTCAGCCTTCGCGAGATAGCCCTCGGCCTTCTTCACGAGTTCCGATACGTCCGGCGCTTCCGGATGCAGCAGCGCACGGTCGAGCGTGGTGCGCACGATCGTCAGGTTCAGGCTCGCCGCGGACAGCGCGGTCTTCGCGGCCAGTTGCCGCGTATAGGCCTCGTCGAGCGCACGATTCGAGCTCTGCATGCCCGCGAGGCCGATCAGCCCCGATACGACGAGCAGCACGGCGACGAGGCCGAGCGTGGAGAAAATCCGCGTACGGATCGAGAAACGGGAAAACAGGGCGTTCAGGTTCATGACGGCACGTGAGCGATGAAAAGTGCCGCGGCAATCGGTCCGCGGCACTCTGGATTACGGTTTGCCTGCAAGAAACTTGAGTCCGTCCCCGCTTTCCGGCTGACCGTGGTCAATTTTTCTTTCGGGCGGGCAATCTCCTGTTACGACTGCAACATATCGAGGCTGAGCAGAAATTGACTAGTCAATCATCCGTGGCTATATTTCGGTCCAGCTTTCCTGCCATGGCAGATATCTCGATGACAACCGACACCCTCCTCACTCCGCCGGCCGCCGACGCGGCCCGCCGCGACGCGCCGACCGGGCTGATCGTCGCCGCGCTGCTGCTCGTCATGCTGCTGTCCGCGCTCGACCAGACGATCGTGTCGACCGCGCTGCCGACGATCGTCGGCGAACTCGGCGGGCTCGACCAGTTGTCGTGGGTCGTCACCGCGTACCTGCTGTCGTCCACCGTCGTGCTGCCGCTGTACGGCAAGCTCGGCGACCTGTACGGCCGCAAGATCGTGCTGCAGGCCGCGATCGTGCTGTTTCTCGCCGGCTCGGCGCTGTGCGGCGTCGCGCAGGACATGACGCAACTGATCGGGCTGCGCGCGCTGCAGGGGCTCGGCGGCGGCGGCCTGATGGTCGTCACGATGGCCGCGATCGGCGATCTGGTCCCGCCCGATCGCCGGGCGCGCTACCAGGGGATGTTCGGCGGCGTCTACGGCCTCGCGACGATCGTCGGCCCGCTGCTCGGCGGCTTCCTGGTCGAGCACCTGTCATGGCGCTGGATCTTCACGATCAACCTGCCGCTCGGCCTGCTCGCGCTCGCGGTGATCGGCATGGCGTTCCGGCCGCACACCGCGCACGTGAAGCACCGGATCGACTACCTGGGCGCCACGTTCCTCGCGACCGCCCTCACCTGCGTGATCCTGTTCACGAGCGAAGGCGGCTCGCTGCTGCCGTGGACGTCGCCGCAGCTATGGATGACGCTCGTGCTCGGGCTCGTCGCGATCGGCGGCTTCATTTATGAAGAGCGCCTGGCGGCCGAGCCGATCATGCCGCTCGACCTGTTCCGTCACCGCACCTTCGTGCTGGTCAGCCTGATCGGCTTCGTGGTCGGCATCGCGCTGTTCGGCTCGGTCACGTTCATCCCGCTCTACCTGCAGGTCGTGAAGGGCTCGACGCCGTCGCAGGCCGGCATGCAGTTGCTGCCGATGATGGGCGGGATGCTCGTGACGTCGATCGTCAGCGGGCGGCTGATCTCGCGGCTCGGCTCGTACCGGATGTTCCCGATCGCCGGGACGCTGATCGGCGGCGTCGCGATGGCGCTGCTGTCGACGCTGACGCTCGATACGCCGCTGCACACGATGTACGCGTACATGGCGCTGCTCGGAATCGGGCTCGGGATGGTGATGCCCGTGCTGACGCTCGCCGTGCAGAACACGGTCGAATTCCGGCACATGGGGGTGGCGACGTCGGGTGCAACGCTGTTCCGCTCGATCGGCGGCTCGCTCGGCGTCGCCGCATTCGGCGCGCTGTTCTCGCATGGGCTGCAAGCGCGGATGAGGCACGCGCTGCCGGCCGGCATCGAGCTGCCGCCCGCGCTCGGCCCGGCCGCCGTGCACCAGCTGCCGAGCGCCGTGCGCGACGCGTATCTGCACGCGTTCGCCGGCTCGCTGCACGTCGTGTACCTGTCGGCCGCGACGGTGATCGCGATCGCGTTCGTGCTCGCGTGGTTCGTCGAAGATGCGCCGCTGCGCACGCACAACTGAGCGAGCGGCGGCTCGCGACACGACCGTCGGGTCGAGCCGCGTCGCGAGTCGCCCGCCCCGTCATCACGCCAACAGCACGACACCGCCCGTCGTCGCGCGCGACTCCAGCAACCGGTGCGCATCGGCCGCCTGTTCGAGCGGCAGGCGCGCGCCGATCTCGACGTGCATGCCGCCTGCCAGCCGGTCGAGTGTCGCCCGCGCGGCGTCCCGATACGCGCCGACGTCCCGCGCGATGAAACCGAGCACGCTCGGCCGCGCGAGCGCGATCGAACGGGCCGGGCCCAGCTCGTCGAGATCGAACGTCTGCCGCGTGCCGATCGCGGCCACCTGCCCGATGCTCGCGACCATCCCGAACGGACGAATCGCGCCGAGCGTGCGGGTCAGCACGTCGCCGCCGATTCCGTCGATCGCGTAATCGACGCCCGCACCGCCGCCGAAGGCACGCGCGGCCGCGACGAAATCCGCCTCGCGATAATCGACCACCGCTTCCGCGCCGTGCGCGCGCACCAGCGCGGCTTTCGCGGCCGATCCGACCGTGCCGATCACCCGTGCGCCGAACGCGCGCGCCCACTGCGTCGCCAGCAGCCCGACGCCGCCGGCCGCCGCATGCACGAGCACCGTGTCGCCGGCGCCGACCTGCCGCACGCGATGCAGCAGCATGTAGACGGTGATCCCCTTCAGCAGCCCGGCGGCGGCGGCTTCGTCGCTCAGCCCGTCTGGAATCGGCAGCACGCGCTCGGCCGGCATCGTGCGCAGGCTCGCATAGCTGCCGGTCGGCATGCCGGCATACGCGACGCGCTGACCGGGCACGAGCTCCGTCACGCCCGGCCCGACCGCGTCGATCACGCCGGCCGCCTCGACGCCGAGCGCGTCCGGCAGCGCGGGCAATGCATGCGCGCCGGTCCTGAAGTAGATATCGACGAAATTCACGCCGATCGCGGTCTGGCGAATCCGTACTTCGCCGGCGCCGGGCGGCGCGACGGGCGCATCGACGCGGCGCAGCACGCCGGCATCGCCGTAACGGTCGATCCCGATCCGGATGGCATTGGCGGTTTGGGTCATGACGTTCCTCGTTATCGAATGAAGTGACACGATCATCCCATCGTGCATAATCGAACGGAATTCACGTTGAACGCCCATCTACTGTGCAAAATTCGACCGATCGCGATCCTGTCCCCTCACCCGCACTGCCGATGAGCTGGGACGACATCCGCTACTTCCTGGCGGTGATGCGCGGCGGCAGCCTGTCGGCCGCCGCGCGGGCGCTGCAGGTCCAGCATTCGACGGTCGCGCGGCGCATCGACGCGCTGGAGTCGGCGCTCGGGATCCGGCTGTTCGACCGGCTGCCGCGCGGCTGGCCGCCAACCGACGAAGGGCTGCACCTCGCCGAGCACGCCGCGCGCCTCGAAGCCGACGCGCATGCGTTCGCGCGCGCCGCGCAAGGCGCGGCGGCGCTCGACGGCGTGGTGCGCGTATCGGCGTCGCCGGTGTTCGCGAGCCATTTCCTCGCGCCGCGCCTGGCTCGCGCGCAGCGCGCGTGGCCGGCGCTGCGGATCGACCTGATGGGCGAGATGCATGCGGCGAACCTGTATGCGCGCGAAGCCGACCTCGCGGTGCGGCTGTCGCGGCCGAGCAAGCCGGGGCTCGCCGCGCGCCGGCTCGGCACGATGCGCTTCGCGCTGTGCGCGGCGCCGGAATGGGCCGATGCGCCGCCCGACACCTGGCCCTTCATCGGCTACGACGACGCGCTCGCGCAAACGCCGCAGCAGCAATGGCTCGAACGCTTCGCGGCCGGGCGCCGCTTTGCGTTCATCGCCAACGACCTCGCCGCGCAGCATCGCGCGTGCGCGGCCGGGGCCGGCGTCGCGCTGCTGCCGCGGTTTCTCGTCGACGATCCGGCCGCGCATGCCGGCGCGCCGCTCGTCGAGCTGACGGCCGCGCCGCGTTGCGACATCGAGCGCGAAATCTGGCTCGTCGTTCACCCGGACGTGCGCCGGTCGCCGCGCGTGCAGCGCGTCGCCGACGCGATCGCCGATGCGGTGCATGCGGCGGACGGCCGGTTGTAAGCCGCCGAACTCGCAAACGGCTTTACCACGCGCGGCGGCGGCCGGCATAGTAGCGTTTTGATTCCGACCGCCCTGCCGCCATGTCCAACGCTCCCGCCTGCGTCGTGCGCGACGCGACCGATGCCGACCTCGAGGCGATCCACGCGATCTATGCGCATCACGTTCACCACAGCGTCGCGTCGTTCGAGGAAACGCCGCCCGACGTCGCCGAATTGCGCGCACGCCGCGACGCGGTGCTGAACCACGGGCTGCCGTATCTCGTCGCCGAATGCGACGGCCGCGTGGCCGGCTACGCGTACGCGACGCCGTACCGCACGCGCAGCGCGTACCGCTTCGCGATCGAGGATTCGATCTACATCGACGACGCGCAGCGCGGCCGCGGAATCGGCCGCGCGTTGCTCGCCGCGCTGATCGCGCGCTGCGAAGACGGCCCGTGGCGGCAGATGATCGCGGTGATCGCCGACGGCGGCACCGGCGGCTCGACGTCGCTGCATCGCGCGTTCGGCTTCGAACCGGCCGGCCAGCTGAAAGCGGTCGGCTTCAAGCACGGCCGCTGGATCGATACGGCGCTGCTGCAGCGCCCGCTCGGCGAAGGCGCGAACACGCGCCCCGCCTCGCCCGAGCCTGCCCCGGCGCGCTAGAATGGCCGCATGTCAAAACAGACTCATTCCACGCCCGACGAGGCCACGCCGGATTCCCGCAACGAGTACACGGTCGACGAGCTCGCGCGCGTGTCCGATACCACCGTGCGCAACGTCCGCGCCTACCAGGATCGCGGGCTGCTCGCGCCGCCGGAGAAACGCGGGCGCGTCGGCATCTACGACGACACGCACGTCGCGCGCCTGAAGCTGATCAACCATCTGCTCGCGCGCGGCTACACGCTGTCGAACATCCAGGACCTGATCAAGGCGATCGACGAAGGCCACGACCTGCGCTCGATCCTCGGCCTCGAAAACGCGATCGGCGGCCGCTGGTCGCACGAGTTGCCGAAAACCTACTCGCTCGCGCAACTCGCGCAGATGTTCGGCCCGCAGGCAACCACGCAACTGTCGCGCGTGACCGAGCTCGGGCTGCTCGAACGGCGCGGCCTGTCGTTCGTCGCGAAAAGCCCCGCGCTGCTCGAGGCCGCCGCCGCGATGACGAAGGAAGGGATTCCGCCGCGCGAACTGCTCGACGTGATCAGCGTCGCGCGGCCGCATTTCGACGCGATCGCGCGGCTGCTCGTCGATCTCGTCGTGAAGCGGCTCGACCGCTATGACGAAGGCACGCTGCCGCCCGCCACCGACGTGCCGGCGCTCGTCGACGCGATCTGGCGGCTGCGCCCGCTCGCGGCCGTGTTCGTCGAAGGCGAGACGAACCGCGCGCTCGAGAATGCGGCAAGTGCGTATCTGGGCGGCCGCGTCGCGACGATTCTCGACAAGAAACTCAGCGACGAAGCCGCGCGGCAGTCCGGTACGAGCGATACGCAGGGCGACGGCGACACCGCATAAGGCCTTCGCCGTCATGCATGCGTGGGCTTTTCGCGACAACGCGCGCGTGTCCGGCTGGAGGAAAGGCCAACGTCCATTGCAGGTGACGATAGCCGCCAGCATGGGCCGGCAAATGGCCAGCAGCCGCGCCCGCGCGCATTCCAGCCAGACGGCGCCACCGCGCTGCGTCCGTCATCGCAGGCTACGCTGCGAAACAGTTACAAGATAACGGTTGACGCGAGCCCCAGCGACGGTTAGTGTAGGCACCGAAGTCCAAGAAGTCCGATTGCTGTTCATCAATTGCTCGCTCCTCCTCAGCGGTATTCGTTGTCCTCTCCCTCCTTGACGCTTCACGCGCTCTTCCACAGAGCAAATTTCTCTATTTTTTCTCAAGGAATCTTCATGGATACCGGTATCGTCAAGTGGTTCAACGACAGCAAAGGCTTTGGCTTCATCACGCCGGACAACGGCGGCGACGATCTGTTCGCTCACTTCTCGGAAATTCGTGCCGACGGCTTCAAGACGCTGGCTGAAAACCAGAAAGTGAGCTTCGAAACGAAGCAAGGACCGAAGGGTCTGCAAGCGGCGAACATCAAGCCGCTGTAAAGTTTGAAGGGCCCGGCCTCCCACGACGGACGCCGGGTCGCAGCGACATCCCCACGGAGCTTCGTCTCCCCAAGTTGGCGCGATCGGCTTTTTAGCTGCATCTATTCAGTCAGCAGCTCGCCACGCGCTACACGTCTCGTTGCACTTCATCCCCCCTCTGGCCGCAACGCCTTATTTTCGCTTTCCGACTGCGTCTGATTCGGCTCGCAATGGCTTTGAATCGGCGTAACCGTGCGTATTTCGCACGGCACGCGCGCACTCGAACATCATTAAAATTAAAATGGACAACCAACGAATTCAGCAATACAACGGCTATGCCGTCCAACCCTCGGCGCATCGCCTGCCCGACGGGAGTTTTTCCTCCAACCTGCTGCTCGAACGCGCCGATAGCACGCACGGCGAAGGCCGCTACCAGTTCTATTCGCTCGATTACTTCGCGAGCGAGGCACAGGCGCTCGCGCATTCGGCACGCTGGGCGCGCCACTGGGTCGATACGCGCGGTTGAACGCCGCGCTACTTGCGAGATCCGCGCAGACGGTCATAAAAAACGGCGGGCAACTGCCCGCCGGCCTTCCGCATCACATGCCCGCTCACCTGCGTCACCGCGCCGCCACCTTCTTCTGCCGCCACAGACACAGCAGATCGCAAGCCACATGCGCGGCCGCGATCGCCGTGATGTCCGCGTGATCGTACGCCGGCGCCACCTCCACCACATCCGCCCCGACCAGATTCACCGCCCCGAGCCCCCGCACGATCGCCAGCGCCTGCGCGGACGAGAGCCCGCCGGCCACCGGCGTCCCCGTTCCCGGCGCGAACGCCGGATCGAGGCAGTCGATATCGAACGTCAGGTACGCAGGCCGCGCACCGACGATCGCGACGATTCGCTCGACCGCCGCCCGCGCACCCTGGTCATGCACCCACGCGGCATCGAGCCGCTCGATCCCGAGAAAGTCGTCGTTCCACGTGCGGATGCCGACCTGCACCGACGTCGCGGGATCGATCAGCCCTTCCTTCACCGCCTTGTAGAACATCGTCCCGTGATTGAGGCTGTCCGGATCGTCGTCGGCCCACGTATCGCAGTGCGCGTCGAAATGGATCAGCGACAGCGGCTTGCCGTAGCGCTCCGCGTGCGCGACCAGCAGCGGATAGGTGATGTAGTGATCGCCGCCGAGCGTCAGCATCTTCGCGCCCGAACGCAGGATCGCGCGCGCATGCTCGACGATCGCCGGCTTGATCGACAACGGGTTGTGCGCGTTGAACCAGCAGTCGCCGTAGTCGACGGCCGCGAGGTCGTCGAACGGGTTGAAGCCCCACGGATACGGATTGAGCTCCGCGAGCTGCACGCTTGCCGCGCGAATCGCGGCCGGCCCGAGCCGTGCACCGGAACGATAGGTCGTCGCGAGATCGAGCGGCACGCCGGAGATCGCGACGTCGATGCCGTCGAGCACGCGCGAGTAATTGCGGCGCATGAACGACAGCACGCCCGCATAGGTGTTTTCGATCGAGGAACCGTACGGCGTCGTGCGACGGATCGCGCCGTCGCCGTGAAGAAGTTCGGTCATGGTCGGACCTGTTTTCGTGGGGTGCCGGCGCCGGCCCGCGCGCTCTGAGGGCGCGGGCCGGGCACGGCATGGATTCATCGGCACGCACCGGCTCGCGCATCCGGTCGCGCGGCCAGGCGGGACATCGACAGCGACAGCGGCAATACCGCGGCGATCATAGCAAGCCGAATCGACGCCGTTGCCCCGGTTCGGCCGGGGCAACGCGCGGAAAAATCCGGCGGCGGCACCGCCGCCCGTCGCGGTCGTTTCCTAGAAGGATTCGCCGGTTTTCGCGCGCCCGTTCTTCCGGATAATGGCCGACAGCCGCGCCCTCGACGGCGCGGCGTCCACCGCAGACAACTACAAACCGGAGACACCCGCCTTGATCGCCACGCTTCCCGCCCCCTACCGCCGGCTGTGGCCGCTCGCCATCGCCGCGGCGCTGCTGTACGGCCTGTCGCTCGCCGTCGCGCCCTATCCGGGCCAGGCCGCCGCGAAAGCTGCGATGGGCATCCTGCTGCTCACGGCAGGCAGCACCTGCGGCGCGCCGCGCGAACGCGCGTGGCTGTGCGCGGCGCTCGCGACCGCCGTGCTCGGCGACGTGCTGCTCGCGCTGCCCGACTGGCCGTTGTCGTTCGTTCTCGGCCTCGGCGCATTCCTGCTCACGCACGTGTGCTACTGCGCGATCTTCTTCCGGTGGCGCGCGCGGCCGCACGGCTGGCGCATCGTCGCGCTCGTCGGGCTGTGGATGGCCGCGCCGGCGTTCTACGCGGCATTCTTCCCGCACCTCGGCGAGTTGCTGGCGCCGGTCGCCATCTACATGCTCGTGCTGTGCGCGATGGCGAGCTTCGCGCTCGCCGCCCGCACGCGCGGCCCGCTGGTCGCGATCGGCAGCCTGATCTTCGTCGGCTCCGACACGCTGATCGGCGTCGGCCGGTTCCTCGGCGGCTTTCCGGGCATCGACTATCTGATCTGGGGCCTCTATGCGCTCGCGCAGGTCACGATCGTGGCCGGGGTTTTCCATGAGACGGCCACCCGATCGATCCGTCCCTGATACCGTTTCAAACGGACCGTCGCGCGCCGGTGGTCCCGTTTCTTCCCTGTCTCGCCCTGCCGGCGGCCTTTTCCGCTCATCCCGCATTGCGGAAACCCGACCGTTCCAAACCCCGCTCAGCCTTTTCCCGTCTGGCTTCCGGCCCTTAGAGCGCCGCTTCTAGCCTCTTGCGGTTTCCGGGTTCACCCACTATCGTTACATCAAACAATGTAACATTCAAAAATGAGCCAAATCGGAGACACCCGGATGAATGCTCGCACGTTGCCTTTCGGTCCACCCGGCCATGACGGCCCGGACGAAACCATCGACATCGCCATCATCGGCACCGGCTTCGCCGGTCTCGGGATGGCGATCCGCCTGAAACAGACGGGCGTGACCGACTTCGTCGTCCTCGAGAAGGCCGCCTCGGTCGGCGGCACGTGGCGCGACAATCATTACCCCGGGTGTGCATGCGACGTGCAATCGCACGTCTATTCGTTCTCGTTCGCGCCGAACCCGCGCTGGACGCGCATGTTCGCGCCGCAGCCGGAAATCCGCGCGTATCTCGAAGACTGCGTGCAGCGCTTCGGCGTCGGCCCGCACCTGCGGCTGAATCACGAGTTGCAGCGCGCCGAATACGACGAAGCCGCGCAACGCTGGCGCCTCACGTTCGCGAACGGCAAGCGGCTGTCCGCGCGCGTGCTGGTGTCGGGCATGGGCGGCCTGTCGCGCGCCGCGCTGCCGGCGATTCCCGGCGTCGAAACCTTCCAGGGCCGCGCGTTCCATTCGCAGCAGTGGGATCACGACTACCCGCTCGAAGGCAAGCGTGTCGCGGTGATCGGCACCGGCGCGAGCGCGATCCAGTTCGTCCCGCAGATCGCGCCGCGCGTGAAAGCACTCGCGCTGTTCCAGCGCACGCCGCCGTGGATCATGCCGAAGCCGGACCGCAACCTGACCGGCTTCGAGAAATGGCTGTTCCGCACGCTGCCGTTCACGCAGAAGATCGTGCGCAGCGGCATCTACTGGATGCTCGAATCGCGCGTGCTCGGCTTCGCGATCCATCCGTCGCTGATGAAGAACGTGCAGAAGCTCGCGCTGCGGCACATCCGCAAGCAGATTCCCGATCCGGAGTTGCGCAAGACCGTCACGCCGAACTACACGCTCGGCTGCAAGCGCGTGCTGATCTCGAACGACTATTACCCGGCGCTGTCGCGCAAGAACGTCGACGTGATCACGACCGGCATCGACCATATCGAAGCCGACGCGGTCGTGACGATCGACGGCAAGCGTCATGAAGTCGACTGCCTGATCTACGGCACCGGCTTCCAGGTCGCCGATCCGTACCCGCGCGGCGCGATCATCGGCCGCGGCGGCCTCGACATCGTCGACGCGTGGCGCGACGGCGCGCACGCGTACCTCGGCTCGACGCTGCCCGGCTATCCGAACTTCTTCATGATCGTCGGCCCGAACACCGGCCTCGGCCACAACTCGATGGTGTTCATGATCGAGTCGCAGATCGAATACATCCTCGGCGCGCTGCAGGCGATGCGCCGCGAGCGCGCGGACGCGATCGAGGTGCGCCCGCTCGTCGAGGCGCAGTTCAACAGCGACCTGCAGGGCAAGCTGAAGAAGGCGATCTGGTCGACGGGCGGCTGCAAGAGCTGGTATCTCGATCCGCGCACCGGCAAGAACACGACGCTGTGGCCAGGCTTCACGTGGCGCTTCCGCCAGGCGACCGCGCGTTTCTCGATCGCCGATTACCACGCGTATCGCGCGCCGCAACACGACACGACCGCGCGGCCCGCCGCCGCGCCGGCCGCTTCCGCTTCCACGTCCGCCGAAGCGGCCTGAGCCAGACAAGGAGCCAACGACATGAGAGATTTCGCCAACAAGGTGGCCGCGATCACGGGAGCCGGCTCGGGCATGGGCCGCGCGCTCGCGATCCAGCTCGCGCAGGCCGGCTGCCACGTGTCGCTCGCCGACAAGAACGGCGTCGGCCTCGCGGAAACCGAACGGATCGTCCGCGCGATCGCGCCGAACGTGCGCGTGTCGACGCGCGTGCTCGACGTCGGCGATCGCGACGCGATGTTCGCGTGGGCCGACGACACCGCGAAGGAGCACGGCAAGGTCAACCTGATTTTCAACAATGCGGGCGTCGCGCTGTCGAGCACGATCGAAGGGATGGAATACAGCGATCTCGAGTGGATCGTGAACATCAACTTCTGGGGCGTCGTGCACGGCACGAAGGCGTTCCTGCCGCACCTGAAGGCATCGGGCGACGGCCACGTGATCAACACGTCGAGCATCTTCGGGATCTTCGCGCAGCCGGGCATGAGCGGCTACAACGCGACCAAGTTCGCGGTACGCGGCTTCACCGAATCGCTGCGCCAGGAACTCGACATGATGAAGTGCGGCGTGTCGGCCACCTGCGTGCATCCGGGCGGCATCCGCACGAACATCGCGCAGTCGAGCCGCGTCGCGAAGAACATGGTCGGCTTCATCGTCGAGAGCGAACAGCAAGGCAAGGACAGCTTCGAGAAGTTCTTCATCACGACCGCCGACGACGCCGCGCGCACGATCCTCGCCGGCGTGCGCAAGAACAAGCGCCGCGTGCTGATCGGCCGCGACGCGAAGGGCGCGGACTGGATGGCGCGCGTGCTGCCGGCCGCGTACCAGGCGCTCGTCGTACTCGCGACGCGCCGCGAGGCGGCGAAAGCCCGCCGTGCCGCGCGCGGCGCGCCGGCGCCGGCGCCCGCCCCGCTGCACGCGACCTACAACAACGCAGGCAATCAGGGAGGTGAACAATCATGACGACCCCGAACATGATGCCCGTGCGGCGCGACATCCGTTTCGCGCTGCCGCCCGAACGCGCGAAGGACTGGCACGTGCAGGGCGTGCCGGTCACGCACTTCATGAACGCGCTGTCGCTGCTGTTCCCGGCCGGCGAACGCTTCTTCATGGATTCGGTGCGCAACTACCGCGACCGGATCGAGGATCCCGAGTTGAAGAAGCAGGTGCTCGGCTTCATCGGCCAGGAAGCGATGCACACGCGCGAGCACATCGAATACAACGATCTGCTGCAATCGTCGGGGCTGCCCGCGCACAAGCTCGACAAGCGCCTGTGGACCATCCTCGGCTGGTTCAAGAAGGTGCTGCCGCACTCGATGCAGCTGGCGATCACGATCGCGCTCGAGCACTACACGGCGATCCTCGCGAACCAGTTGCTGTCGGGCCACGAGCACCGGATCGACGGCTCGGTCGAGGGCTACCAGCAGATGTGGATGTGGCACGCGATGGAGGAAACCGAGCACAAGGCGGTGTCCTACGACGTGTGGCGCACCGTGATGAAGCCGGGCCTCGGCAGCTACCTGCTGCGCACCGGCACGATGCTGACGACGACGGTGTTCTTCTGGGCCATCGTGTTCGACTTCCACGTACGCCTGATGCGCGCGCACCGTCGCGAACACGGCAAGTTCGGCGGCATGTGGCGCCTCGTGAAGTATCTGTACAGCCCGAAGCACGGCGTGTTTCCGAGCATCGCGCGCGAATGGCTCGACTACTTCCGCCCGGGTTTCCACCCGTGGGATCACGACAACCATCAGTACCTGCAGGAGCTCGACACGCTGCTCGACAACATCGACGCGACCAACGCGCGCTACGCGGCGCAAGCCGCCCCGCGCCGCGTGCCGCTGCACCCGGTGCCGCAGGCATGACGCCATGGCGCGCGCTCACGAGATGCTGACCGTCCAGTCCGGCGACGTGAAACTCGCCGTCTACGTAAGCGGGTCGCGGCGCGCGCCGCCGCTGATCCTCGTGCACGGCTATCCCGACTCGGCGGCCGTGTGGGCGCCGGTCCGCGCGCAGCTCGCGAAGCGCTACCGCGTGATCGCGTACGACGTGCGCGGCGCCGGCGCATCCGATGCGCCGCGCCGCCGGGCCGATTACACGCTCGACCGGCTCGCCGGCGACCTGAAGGCGGTAGCCGACGCGACCTGCGGCGGCCGGCCGTTCCACCTCGTCGGCCACGACTGGGGCTCGATCCAGTGCTGGGAGGCCGTGACCGACCCCGCGTTCCGCGGCCGCATCGCGTCGTACACGTCGATCTCGGGCCCGTGCCTCGATCACGTGTTCCGCGCGAAGCTGCGGCTCAAGCAGAGCCTGAAGTCGTGGTACATCGGGTTCTTCCTTCTGCCGCTCGTGCCATCGCTGGTATGGCGGCTCGGCGGCGCCGCGCTGTGGCCGCGCTGGCTCCAGCTCACCGAACGCGTGCGCGCCGAGCGCGATCCCGTGCAACTGAAGAACGCGCTGAACGGGATGCAGATGTACCGCGCGAACTTCATCGCGCGGGCCCGCCAGCCGCGTGAGCGGTATGCGCAGGCGCCGGTGCAGATCCTGGTGCCGGTGCGCGACCGCTACGTGACGCCCGAGATGTCGGTCGACCTCGACCGCTGGCTCGGCGACCACGTGCGCGAGGAAATCGACGGCACGCACTGGATCGTACTGCGCCATCCGGACCTGATCGCGTCGCGGATCGACCGTTTCGCGTCCGCGCAGGAGCGACCGGCGGCGACGAACGCCGCGGTTCAGCGCGCCGTCGGCGGCGCCGGCAGGCGTTTGAACAGCGTCTCGTAATCGACGACGAGCCCGTCGTCGTCGATGTCCATCTCGGCCGTGAAATTCCGGAAGATCCCTTCGTAGCGGTAGCGCCGGCCCGGTTCGACGCACGCGTAAGCCTGCTTGACCGGCGCGACCGTCAGGTCCGGCGTCGAGATGTACGCGACGTCGATCGGCCGCCGCTCGCCGCGCGCGAGCCCGAGGCGGCCGATCGGCAGCGAATTGGTGAACGGCGTCGCGGCGATGTCGATGTCGATGCAACCGTCGAGCGCCGGCAACGGGCGGCCCGCGCCGTCGCGCCAGTGGCCGGTGCCGTCGCCGCGCAACGCCAGCGTGCCGCCGCCCATCACCTTGAGCACCGCATAAGTCACGCGCCATTGCGCATCGCACTCGACGCGATACGCGAGCCCGTATGCGCGACCGTACCGCTGGCCGACCACCGCGCTTTCGACGACGATCGCGCCGCCGCTGCGGTCGAACGTCAGATGTTCGACCCCGTCGCCTTCGAGCGACGCCCACCGCACCTCGCGCATCGTTCCACCTCCCTGTTTCCCCATTGCGGGGCATCGTCGCACAAATCCTGACTATCCAGAATTCCCTATTCCGGTGCATGGGATTGTGTCCTATGCTCGCGGCTCGTCCTGTTCCGCCGCCATCATGCCTACCGCCCGCCCCGTCCCGCCGTCGATCGACCTGCGCATCCTGCTGCGCGGCATCGGGCAGATCGTGCTGCAGGCGCATGCGCTCACCGGCGCGCTGCTGCTCGCCGCGCTGGCGCTGACCGACCTGCGGCTCGCGTGCGCCGCGCTGGTCGGCTCGGCCGCCGCCAGCATGACGGCCGTGCTGACGGGCGCCGACCGCCGCGACGTCGGACAGGGCCTGCACGGCTTCAACGGCGCGCTGGCCGCGCTGATCGCCGTGCTGTTCGCGCCCCATCCGCTCGCCGCCGTCGCGCTGGCGCCGCTGGTCGCGATCGGCGCGGCGCTCGTGCAACGCGCGATGCGGGTGCCGCTCGCCCGCTGGCGCCAGTGCCCGTATTCGGGCCCGTGCCTGGCCGTCACCGCGCTGTGGCTGCCGCTTGTCGCAGTGCAGCATGCGGACGCCGCGGCCGCCGGCCCGGTGCTGACGCTCGCGTCCGCCGCCGACGCGCTGCTGTCGGGCCTCGCCCAGACCACCTTCGCGCAAGGCGCGTGGGCCGGCGCGCTGATCGTCGCCGGCCTCGCCGTCGCATCGCGCCGCGCGGCCGCGTTCGCGCTCGGCGGCGCGGTCGTGTCGACCGTGCTGCTGGCCGCGCTGGGCGCAAGCGGCGCGCTGTTCGCCGACGGCCTGCTCGGCTTCAACGGCGCCCTCGCCGCGCTCGCGCTGATGCCGCGCGGCCCGCGTGCGGCGCTCGCGGCGGCCGCGCTCGCCGCGCTGATCCAGTGGCTCGCGATGCGCGCGGGCATCCCCGCGTTCACGGCCCCGTTCGCGCTCGCGTCATGGGTGACCGTCGCTGTCGCGCGCCGCTTTACCCTCGGAGAACCCGATGTCGTCATTCGCACACCGTCCTGATGCCGTGAAGCCCGGCGGCCCGATCTCGGACGCCGAACGCAAGCTGCGGGTCGACCTCGCCGCCGCGTACCGGCTCGTCGCGCTGAACGGCTGGGACGACCTGATCTACACGCATCTGTCCGCGACCGTTCCGGGCGAACCCGGCCACTTCCTGATCAACCCGTTCGGCCTCACGTTCGACGAGGTTCGCGCGTCGAACCTCGTGAAGATCGACCTCGCCGGCCACCGGATCGGCGACAGCGAGCACACGGTCAACGTGACCGGCTTCGCGCTGCATGCGGCCGTGCACGCGGCGCGCGCCGACGCCGTCTGCGTGATGCACCTGCACAATACGGCCGGCATCGCCGTATCGATCCAGCGCGACGGGCTGCTGCCCGCATCGCAGCACGCGTTGCGTTTTCATGGCGACCTCGCGTACCACGACTACGAAGCGCTCGCGTTCTCGCCGGCCGAAGGCGCGCGGCTGACCGCGAGCCTCGGCGCGAAATCCGCGATGCTGCTGCGCAATCACGGCACGCTGACGGTCGGCCGCACCGTCGCCGAAGCGTACGTGCTGATGGATACGCTGATCAAGGCGTGCGACATCCAGGTTCGCGCGCAGGCCGGCGGCGGGCCGCTCGTGCTGCCGGAACCGGCCGTCGCCGCGCGCACCGCCGAACAACTGCGCGACGGCGGCGCGATCGAAGGCGAACTGGAATGGCCGGCGCTGCTGCGCCGCCTCGACCGGATCGATCCGTCGTATCGCGACTGACGCCGCATCCGCACCCGACCGAATCGTTCATCGTCAATCGTTCAACCTCAACCGGAGCATTTGCCATGCCGACTTTCAATATCCAGCTGTTCGAAGGCCGCACCGTCGACCAGAAGCGCGCCTTCGTCGAAGCGATCACGCGCGTCACGTGCGAGACGCTCGGCTGCGCGCCGGGCTCGGTCGACATCATCCTGACCGACGTGAAGAAGGAGAACTGGGCGACGGCCGGCAAGCTGTGGAGCGACGAGCGCTGAGCGCCGAAGGCGGCGTCGCGCCGGCGTCGCCCGCCCTGCGCTGAACCCTGCACCGCGGCGTCCGCGACGGGCGCCGCAGGCCCGCTCCACCGCCCGCCGCCGTTGTGCGCCCGCACATCGCTTTGTCACGCAATCGGCGCATAATGCCGGACAGACGCAGCAACCAATGGCCACCCGACGAGGAGACCGCCATGGAAGCGAAGAACGAGGAAGTCGTCGCACACCTGCTCTCCGACGTCGTCGAATTCGCGCGCGCTCGGCTGCCCGAAGCCACGTTCCGGATCGTCGAACCCTTCCTGCGTCATTACTACGATTTCGTCGATGCCGACGATCTGCAGAACCGCAGCATCGCCGACCTGTACGGCGCCGCGATGGCGCACTGGCAGACCGCCCAGAAATTCGTGCCCGGCAGCGAACGCCTGCGCGTGTACAACCCGATCCTCGAACAGCACGGCTGGCATTCCGACCACACGGTGATCGAGATCGTCAACGACGACATGCCGTTCCTCGTCGACTCGGTGACGATGGCCGTCAACCGTCTCGGGCTCGCGCTGCATTCGGCGCTGCATCCGGTGTTCCGCATCTGGCGCGGCGCCGGCGGCGGCATCGAGCGGGTCGACGCGGGCGGCGCGACATCCGGCGACGGCCAGTCGCAACTCGCGTCGTTCATCCATTTCGAAGTCGACCGCTGCGGCGACGCCGCGTTGCTCGACACGCTGCGCGAGGACATCGCGCGCGTGCTCGGCGACGTGCGCGCGTCGGTCGAGGACTGGCCGAAGATCGTCGACATCGTGCGCGCGACCATCAAGGAGATGAAGGCGCGCGAATCGACCGCGGAGGACATCGAGGCGCGCGCGTTCCTTGAATGGATGGCCGCCGATCACTTCACGTTCCTCGGCCAGCGCGACTACGCGCTCGTATCGGACGGCACGGGCTTCGGGCTGCGCGGCATCGAGGGCTCGGGCTTCGGCATCCTGCGCGAAGCGCTGCGCACGTCCGGCGCGCCCGACGTGACGCCGCTGCCGCAGGCCGCCGCCGACATCATCACCGGCGCGTGGCCGATCTTCCTGACCAAGGCGAATTCGCGCGCGACGGTGCACCGGCCCGGCTATCTCGACTACGTCGGCGTGAAACTCGTCGGCGCCGACGGCAAGGTCGTCGGCGAGCGCCGCTTCATCGGGCTCTACACGTCGACCGCGTACATGGTGTCGACGGCCGAGATCCCGATCGTGCGCCGCAAGTGCGCGAACATCCTGCGGCGCGCGGGCTTCCTGCCGAAGGGACATCTCGGCAAATCGCTCGTGACGGTGCTCGAAACCTATCCGCGCGACGAACTGTTCCAGGCCGACGAAGACCAGCTCTACGACATCGCGCTCGGCATCCTGCGCCTGCAGGAACACCAGCGCACGCGCCTGTTCGTGCGCCGCGACCGGTTCGACCGCTTCGTGTCGTGCCTCGTGTTCGTGCCGCGCGACAAGTACAACACCGACCTGCGCCGCCGCATCGCGAAGCTGCTGGTCGACGCGTACAACGGCGTGAACGTCGAATTCACGCCGCTGCTGTCGGAATCGGCGATCGCACGGATTCATTTCGTCGTGCATGCCGAACCCGGCACGATGCCCGACGTCGACACGCGCGAACTCGAAACGCGGCTCGTGCAGGTCACGCGCCGCTGGCAGGACGATCTCGCCGACGCGCTGCTCGACGCATTCGGCGAAGAGCAAGGCAACCGCCTGCTGCAGCGCTATGCCGAGTCGTTCCCGGCCGGCTATCGCGACGACTATCCGGCGCGCACGGCCGTGCGCGACATCGAGCTGATCGAGCGCGTGAAGGATTCGGGCCAGCTCGCGATGAACCTGTACCGGCCGATCGAGGCCGAGCCGCGCGCGTTCCGCTTCAAGGTGTATCGCGCGGGCGACCCGATCGCGCTGTCGCGCAGCCTGCCGATGCTCGAACACCTCGGCGTGCGCGTCGACGAGGAGCGGCCATACCGGATCCAGACGCAGGATGCCGCGCATGCATGGGTACACGATTTCGGCCTCGAGCTCGCCGACGATACCGAGTTCGACATCGAGCGCGTGAAAGGCCTGTTCGAGGATGCGTTCGACCGGATCTGGAGCGGCCGGATCGAGAACGACGACTTCAACCGCCTCGTGCTGCGCGCGCACCTGAGCGCCCGCGAAGTGACGATCCTGCGCGCGTATGCGAAATATCTGCGGCAGGTCGGCTCGACCTTCAGCGACGCGTATATCGAGCGCGCGCTGACCGGCAACCCGGCGATCGCGCGGCAACTCGTCGAGCTGTTCGTGCTGCGCTTCGACCCGCGGATCGGCGACACGCGCGACGTGCAGGCCGAACGGCTGCTGAAGGCGATCGAAGGCGCGCTCGACCAGGTGCCGAACCTCGACGAGGACCGCATCCTGCGCCAGTTCCTCGGCGTGATCAACGCGACCGAACGCACGAACTACTTCCTCGCCGACGCGAACGGCGAATCGAAGCCGTACCTGTCGTTCAAGTTCAACCCGGCGAAGGTGCCCGGCCTGCCCGAACCGAAGCCGATGTTCGAGATCTGGGTGTATTCGCCGCGCGTCGAGGGCGTGCACCTGCGCGGCGGGCGCGTCGCGCGCGGCGGCCTGCGCTGGTCGGATCGCCGCGAGGATTTCCGCACCGAGGTGCTCGGGCTGATGAAGGCACAGATGGTGAAGAACGTCGTGATCGTGCCGGTCGGCTCGAAAGGCGGCTTCGTCGTGAAGAACCCGCCGCCGCAGAGCGATCGCGAGGCATGGATGCGCGAAGGCATCGCGTGCTACCAGACATTCCTGCGCGGGCTGCTCGACCTGACCGACAACCTCGCCGGCACCGCGATCGTGCCGCCGCCCGACGTGGTGCGCCACGACCCCGACGATCCGTATCTCGTCGTCGCCGCCGACAAGGGCACGGCCACCTTCTCCGACTACGCGAACGCGATCTCGCACGAATACGGCTTCTGGCTCGACGACGCGTTCGCGTCCGGCGGCTCGGTCGGCTACGACCACAAGAAGATGGCGATCACCGCGCGCGGCGCGTGGGAATCGGTGAAACGGCACTTCCGCGAGATGGGCATCGACACGCAGACGACCGACTTCACCGTGGTCGGCGTCGGCGACATGTCGGGCGACGTGTTCGGCAACGGGATGCTGCTGTCGCCGCATATCCGGCTCGTCGCCGCGTTCGATCACCGGCACATTTTCCTCGACCCGAACCCCGACCCGGCGACGAGCTTCGCGGAGCGCCAGCGCATGTTCGCGCTCGAGCGCTCGAGCTGGGCCGACTACGATACGTCGGTGATTTCGGCGGGCGGCGGCGTGTATCCGCGCACCGCGAAGACGATCCCGCTGTCGCCGGCGGTACAGGCCGCGCTCGGCATCGACGCGCACGCGCTGCCGCCGACCGAATTGATCCGCGCGATCCTGCAGGCGCCGGTCGACCTGCTGTACAACGGCGGCATCGGCACCTACGTGAAGGCGGCGCGCGAAACCCACGCGCAGGTCGGCGACCGCGCGAACGACGCGGTGCGCGTGAACGGCGCGGACCTGCGCTGCAAGGTCGTCGGCGAAGGTGGCAATCTCGGCTGCACGCAGTTCGGCCGCATCGAGTTCGCGCAGCGCGGCGGCCGCATCAACACTGATGCGATCGACAACTCGGCCGGCGTCGATTGTTCGGATCACGAAGTCAACATCAAGATCCTGCTCGGGCTCGTCGTGTCCGACGGCGAGATGACCGAGAAGCAGCGCAACGCACTGCTCGCCGAGATGACCGACGAAGTCGGACTGCTGGTGCTGCGCGACAACTACTACCAGACGCAGGCGCTGTCGATCGCGGGCCGCTATGCGGTCGAGCTGCTCGACGCCGAGGCGCGCCTGATGCGCTGGCTCGAACGCGCGGGCCGCCTGAATCGCGTGATCGAATTCCTGCCGACCGACGACGAAGTCGCCGAGCGGCAGGCCGCGAAGCTCGGCCTCACGTCGCCGGAGCGCGCGGTGCTGCTCGCGTACAGCAAGATGTGGCTCTACGATGCGCTGCTCGAGTCCGACGTGCCCGAGGATCCGCTGGTGGCCGCGATGCTCGTCGACTACTTCCCGAAGCCGCTGCAACAGCGCTTCAGCGAGCCGATGCGCCGCCATCCGCTGCGCCGCGAGATTCTCGCGACGCATCTGACCAACGCGCTCGTGAACCGTGTCGGCTGCGCATTCGTGCACCGGCTGATGGAGGAAACCGACGCGAAGCCGGGCGACATCGTCCGCGCGTGCATCATGGCGCGCGACGTGTTCGATCTCGATGCGGTATGGCGCGACATCGACGCGCTCGACAACCGCGTCGCCGACGACGTGCAGGCGCGCATGTTCGTCGACGTCGCGCGGCTGCTGGAGCGCGCGGCGCTGTGGTTCCTGCGGCATCTGCAGTCGGGCGCGGTGGCCGACGGCGGCGTCGCCGAGCTGATCGCGCGCTGTCGCGACGCGGCGGCGCGGCTCGCCCCGCAACTGCCGTCGCTGCTGCCGGCCGACGATCTCGATGCGTTGTCCGAGCGGCAGCGCGTGCTGGTCGACGCCGGCGTCGACAGCGCGCTCGCGGTACGCGTCGCGAGCGGCGACATCTCGGCCGCGCTGCTCGACATCGCCGAAGTGGCGGCGACCTGCAACCGCAGCCTCGAACTCGTCGCCGGTGTCTATTTCTCGCTCGGCACGCTGCTCAATTACGGGTGGATCGGCGAACGCGCGGCGAACCTGCCGACGCCGACGCACTGGGACATGCTCGCGCGCGCCGCCGCACTCGCGGAAGTCGCGCGGCTCAAGCGCACGCTCGCGACGAGCGCGCTCGCGGAGTCGCCGGATTCGACCACGCCGGAGACGATCGTCGGCGCGTGGCGCGCGCGCCGCGAAGCCGCGCTGGTGCGCTACGAACACCTGCTCGCGGATCTGCGCGCGTCCGGCGGCGCGAGCCTCGCGGTGCTGCTCGTGGTCGTGCGGGAGATGGCCGTGCTCGAACGCGCGTGACGAGTGTGACGGACGCGACGGGTCAGACCGTCGCGACCAGCAGCTCTTCCGCGCGGTTCGGCGGCCGCAGACCGTCGGTGCGCTCGGCGAAGTAACGGCGCGTCAGCTCGGCGGCCGACACGTGTTCGGCCTTCGCGAAGCCGGCCTCCCGTGCGAGCGCCTGGATCTGGTCCGGCATGAAGAAGCTGATGAACGGCGTGCCGCTCGCCCGCGCGCCCTTCGCGGCCATTTCCATCCCCGGGCGCACGTCCGGATCCGCGTTCTCCAGCGGCAGCAGGAACGTCATCGCGAACGTCGAGCCCGGCGCGAGCGACGCGACTTCGCGCAGCGCGGCCGCATTCGCTTCGCGCGTCAGGTACATGCTGACGCCGGTGGATACGACGACCGCCGGCTTGCCGGCATCGAAGCCCGCACCGACGAGCGCGTCGCGCCACGACTGCTTCGCCTCGAAATCCACCGGCACGAAGCGCAGCCAGTCGGGCACGCCGAAGCCGAGCTCGACCAGGCGGCGCTGCTTCCAGCGCTGCGGCGCCGGCTGGTCGACTTCGAACACGGTCACGCGCGACGCCATGTCCGGCCGACGCTGCACGAAGCTGTCGAGCCCCGCGCCGAGGATCACGTACTGGCGCACGCCGCGCGCGGCCTGCTCGGCCACGAGATCCTCGATGAAGCGCGCCCGCGCGACGATCGACGCGCGAAACGGCCGCGTGAACTGCGGATCCATGTCGCCGCGCTGCTGCCAGCCGGGTGCCGGCGCGAGCAATTGCAACCCGATTTCGTCCGTGAGCACATGCGGCGGCGCGTCGAGCTCGACGTGCAGCGCGCGCCACAGCGCGACGCGCGCGGCCGTGCTGTCGGGCGCGTCGTCTTCGCGGATAGCCGTCATGTCGACCTCACGCGCCCTGCTTGCCCGGCGCCTGCAGGCGCCACACCCGGCCGTCCGGATCGCACACCGTCATGTCGCGCGTGCCCCAGTGCGTGTCCTCGAACGGCGTGACGACCTCGACGATCGGCTGCGGCTGCACCGCCTGCTCGTCGGCCACCTTGAGCACGACCTGCATGTCGGGCGTTTCGCTCGGTGGCACTTCGGCGATGAACAAGAATGGACCGTCGCCGCTGCGCAACTGGCCCGAATTGTGGTCGGTTTCGAACTCCAGCCTGAAGCCCAGCGCCTGAAAGAACTTCGCCGACTTGCCCCAGTTGTGGGTGGTGAGATACACGGCTTCGATCCGCTCGGATGACATGTCATTCCTCCTTGTTGGACGGTTCCGCGCCGGACGGCGGCGCGGCCAGGTACGCGCGCAACGCGTCGGCCACCAGCGCGGACAGCGATTGCTCCGTTTCGATGGCGCGATGCTTGACCTGCCGGATCAGGCCGAGCGGCAGGTACACGTTGAATTGCTTCACTTCTTCGTCGGTCATGGATACTAGTATGCTAGCAATCTAGCAAAAGTCAACTGAGGGTGATCGCGGGATGGTCGCGGCCCGCGTGCGGGCCGCCGTCGGATGTCGGGTGTTCGCGTTACCGCGCGGGGCGCGCCGCGAGTCGCGCGAACAGCGCGTCGAGATCGAATCCCGCCGTATTGATGCCGATCGTGTCGCGCAGGCACGCGGCCCAGTCGGCAGCATTGTCGAACGTGACCGTGCGCCCGGCCCCCGCCGCGTCGCGCAACGTCAGCGCGGTGTTGAGCAGCGCCGCGCGGCCGTCCGGCAGCACGCGGCAAGCGATCAGGTCGTTCACGAAGATCGATTCGGGATAGGTCGACGTGAACCAGTTCGCGGCGTCGTAATCGATCCATTCGGCCGGCTTCAGCGAGAAGCGGTAGGTCGTCTGCCAGCCGTCGGGGATTTCGAACTGCATGTCGAATTCGCCGTCGACCGGCGCGTCGATCACGCGAAACGCGCCGTGCGGCGTCAGTTGCCGCTCGCCCGGCACGAAGCGCAGCGGCGCGGTCAGCGTCGCGCTGCCGAAGCCGATGTCCGCGAGCCACGCGGCCCCGTCGAGGTCGATGCGCAGCAACATGTGCGTCTGCGCGGTGACGATCTCGGGCGGCCGCATCCAGCGCACGCGCGCGATCAGCGGCGTGACGCGAAAACCGATCGTCGTGAGCGCGGTGTAGAACAGCTTGTTGAGTTCGAAGCAGTAGCCGCCGCGGCGGCGTTCGACCACCTTGTCGACGATCGCGGGCAGGTCGAGCGCGACGCGCGCGCCGGTCAGCGGATTGAGGTTTTCGAACGGAATCTCCTGCGGGTGCAGCAGATGCAGCCGGCGCAGCACGTCCAGCGTCGGCGCGGCCGGGCCGTCGTAGCCGATGCGGGAGAAATAGCGCGAGAGGTCGAACGAGTCAGTCATGAACCGGCACCGATAAAAGGGACCCGCCACGATAGCATCGCGCGCAATCCCCATGTTGTGCGGGGCGATTGTTCGTGGTCGACGCGCGCGATGCGGGCCGCGCATCGCGCGCACATCCGCGCCACGTTGACGTTACGGCAGCAGCTTCAGCGCGGACGACGCGACCGACGGCACCGAAATGCCCTGGCTCGTCGCGAACTGGACGGCCTGGCCGAGCGTCGCGGCCAGCGACTGCAACTGGCCCGGCGCGCTTTGCGCGATATACGACGCGGCCTGCATGTTCTGCGGATTCAGGCCCGACTGCAGCAACGACGCGGCGCTCGTCGAACCGAGATTGCCGAGCCCCGACTGCAGTTGCGAATACTGCGTGAGCCCCTGCCCGAGCGACGCGAGCCCGTTGCTGAACGCCTGCTTGTCGATCGGGCCGTGCGTGGCGCCGCCGCTCGCGAACGCCTGGCCGAGCGCCTGCGACACCGATTGCTGCGCGCCGCCCATCTGCGACAGCGTGGCCGGCGACAGCGCATCGGCACCGGACAACTGACTCGCGGCCTGCTGCGCCTGCCCGGCCGCCCCCGTCAGACCCATCGCCGATGCGAGCGACGACTGGCCGTTCAGCACCTGCTGGTTCGCCCCGACATAGGCCTGCAGCAATTGCGCGACACCGCCCTGCGCAGGCGCCGCCTGCTGCTGCCCGCCGCCGAGCAGCGACGCGCCGAGCGACTGCAGGTCGAGCTGCGCGTGCGCGGCGCCGCTCACCAGGATGCCGAACGCGATGCCTGCCGAGGCCAGATGCCGGCCCGTCGCGCGAATGTGCTTCATGTGTGTTCCTCGTGCCCGAATTGTCGAGGCGATATTGTCGAAGCGCGTCGCGCGCCGCCGCAACGACTGAAACACATCGAAACGAAATCCGGCGGCGGCGCCGCTTGCAATTCGGCGACCGACGGGCCCCGTCACGCAGATTCGCGCGCGTTTGCCGAGCGATGTCGTGCGCGCATCGCGATTCGTTCTCCGGCTGCATCAATGGCGGATGTCGGGTCCGGCGGGCGCCCGCGAACGTCGCGTCGAGCGATGCAAAACGAAACGGGCAGCTCGTCGCCGCCCGCTCCGTCACCCCGGCAACTGGCTACCGGTTGCCCGCCTGCCGCGGCATCACGCGGCCATCCACGCCGGCACGCGCCGGGCCACCCAGTCGGCCGCCCGCTCGTAGCCGCGCGCAAGCTGCAGCACGGCGAGATCGGCGCGCGGACGCCCGATCAGTTGCATCCCCATCGGCAACCCCGCGTCGTTGAAGCCGACCGGCACGTTGATCACCGGGCAGCCGGCCAGCGTCCACGGCACGACCGTTTCCATCCAGCGGTGATAGGTGTCCATCGCGCGGCCCGCGATCTCCTTCGGCCAGCGCTGGTCGACGTCGAACGGGAACACCTGCGCGGTCGGCGCCGCGATGAAGTCGTAGCGATCGAAGAAGCTCAGCACCGCCTGATGCCACGCGGTCCGTTCGACGCTCGCATCGAACACCGCCGCGCCCTGCAGCGCGAGCAGCCCTTCGACCTCGTAGATCGCCTCGGGCTTCAGCAGCGCACGGCGCGCCGGGTCGCGATAGTGCGCGAGCAGCCCGCCGCCCGACAGCAGGTGCCGGTGCGCGAGCCACAGACGCCAGATCCGGTCGGGTGCGAACGCCGGCAGCGCGGCATCGACGTCGCAGCCGATCTCGCGCAGCGTCGCCAGCCCGTGCTCGCACTGCGCGAGCACGCCGGCCTCGGTCGCGAGGTAACCGTTCCAGTCGCCGACCCACGCGATGCGCTTGCCGCGCAGGTCCGCGTCGAGCGGCTGCGCGAACACCGCCGGATCGTCCGCGAGCGACAGCGGATCGTTGCGGTCGTAGCCGGCCTGGATCGCGAGCAGTTGCGCGACGTCGCCGACGGTGCGACCCATCGGCCCTTCGATGCCGAGCTGCTGCATGAACACGTCGACGCCCGGCCAGCGCGGCACGCGGCCCTGCGACGGGCGAAAGCCGTAGATGTTGCAGAACGCGGCCGGGTTGCGCAGCGACCCGCCGAAATCGCTGCCGTCCGCAACCGGCAGCATCCGCGACGCGAGCGCCGCCGCCGTGCCGCCGCTGCTGCCGCCCGCGCTCTTCGTCAGGTCGTACGGGTTGCGCGTCGCGCCGTAGACTTCGTTGAACGTATGCGAACCGAGCCCGAACTCGGGCGTATTGGTCTTGCCGATGAAGATCGCGCCGGCCGCGCGCATCCGCGCGACGCCGACGGAATCGGCCTGCGGTACGTTCTCGCGGAAGATCGGCGAGCCGTAGGTCGTGCGCAGCCCCTTCGTCATCGCCAGATCCTTCGGCGCCTGCGGCATCCCGTGCAGCCAGCCGCGATACTCGCCGCGCGCCAGCTCCGCGTCCTTTTCCGCGGCTTCCGCCAGCAGCGCATCGCGATCGCGCAGCGCGACGATCGCGTTGATCGCGCCGTTCACGCGCTCGATGTGATCGAGATACGCACGCATCGTCTCGACGCACGACACCGCCTTGCTGCGGATCGCCGACGCGAGCTCGCCGGCCGACAGGCGTACGACCGGATCGACGGAAATGGAAGCGGGAGCGAGAAACTTCGGGGCGCCGTGCGGCATGCGGGGTCTCCTGGGAAGCGGTAGCGGATGGCGCGCCGCCGGGCGGCGGCCGACGCTCTACTCTACGCGACGCGCCCCGGGCGACCTCCGATATTTTGCGGCGCAATTCATTGCGGATCCGACTGAATCGCGCTCGCGCGAACGGCCGGCGACGACCGGGCGGAACGGGCGACGCCGCTCGCTGCCGTTTATGCGCATAAACTTAAATTTCTTATATTTTTAATCGGTGCGTCACGGGACCGCGCGCGTTAACGACATTTTTATGCGGCCGGCCGATCTCTTTAGATCGCTTCGTGCGGCCGCACGCTACGCTGGAAGCACTTCGTTTCCGGGTTCATCGTCCATGCTCAAGCTGCTGGTTCCGGTCGGTCATTCACCGCGCTCGCTTCAGGCCGTCCGGCACGCGACGTTTCTGTATCGCGAGCGCTGCGCATCGGAGGTCGTGCTGATCAACGTGCAGGCGCCGCTGGAATCGACGCGGCTCGAGGCCTATCACCCGCTGTCGCGGTTGCGCGCGATCGAGACGCAATTCGCGACCGACGATCTCGCGATGGCCGAGCGGATCCTGCGCGATGCGGACGTGAAGTTCAGCGTCGTGATGAAGGTCGGGCCGGTGGCCGACACGATCGCGGCCACGGCGGCCGAGACCGGGTGCGACGAGATCGTCGTGGCCGGGCCGCGACGCGATCCGCTGCACGCGTTGATGTCGGTGTTTCGGCGCAGCGTGATGGCGCGGCTGGTGCGGATTTCGAATGTGCCGGTGACGGCGGTGCAATGACGGAAACGGCGCGTCATGCGTGCGCATCGTGCGCACGCTGTCGCGCGGCGCTCAATCGATGACCTTGCGCCAGAACACGAAATAGGCGGCCGCGGAAGACGCCAGCAGCAGGATGGCCCACATCGGGGCAAGACTGATCAGGACGGAAGAGACGTTCAACATTTTGGTTTCCTCACTATTTCGACAGCGATATTCGACACCTGCGTGCTTGCCGGACCCGATGCGTCGACCCCGCATCGCATGCCGTCAAATCATGCATTCATGCTATCGCTTCGAACGGCCGTGCGACCGCCGCCGCCCGCCCGCACCCTGACATTCGTCAAACTCCCGCGCATTGGCCGCTCGTCGGACCGCGACCGAAAAACGGGACAGGATCGTCCCGCTCCGCCAGCGCTTTCAGCAGACGTTTACCGGGGGAAGCCCCAAGTGCTTCGTCGAACGTGTCCGCGTTACGCTTGAGCGACGAGGAGACGAACCATGAGACGAGCCGTACATATCGCCGTTTTTGCATTGCTGGCCTATCTCATCGGCGATCGCGCGATCCTGCACGCGCAGGGCCGCGACGCCAGCCCGCTCGCGTGCGAGCAAGGCGCCGCGCAGGTCAAGGCCGACGCGCTCGGTCGCGGCTTCGGCGAAGCCGCCGCCGGTAGCCAGAGCGAGGCGTTCATGTCGGGCTGCCTGGTGACGGGACGCAGCGATCAGGACGTCGCGATGGCGGCCCGCTGACGCGCCGCATCCGGCGGCGAGCGGGCCGCGCCCGAAGTCGCGGGCGCCGGTTCGCGCTGCCTGCCCCACTGTCCCGATACGGACGTTGCCGTCCGCCCTCCCTGCCCCCTTTACGCCCGACATGACCGATCCGAACACCGCGTTGATCCAGCGCTTCTACACGGCCTTCCAGCAGCGCGACATCGACGCGATGCTCGCGTGCTATGCCGACGACATCGTGTTCAGCGATCCCGCGTTCGGCGAGCTGCGTGGCGAGCTCGCACGCGACATGTGGCGGATGCTGGTCGCGCGGGCGCAGGAATTCTCGCTGACGTTCGGCGAAGTCGCCGCGGACGACCAGGCCGGGCGCGCGAAATGGCGCGCGGACTACCGGTTCGCCGCGACCGGACGGAGGGTGGTCAACCGGATCGACGCGCGTTTCCGGTTTCGCGACGGACGCATCGTCGAGCATCGCGACCATTTCGACCTGTGGCGCTGGGCGCGTCAGGCGCTCGGGATGAAGGGCGCGCTGCTCGGCTGGACGCCTTTCATGCAGCGCGAGATCCGCGCGCAGGCACGGAAAAATCTCGACGCGTATCGCGCCAAGCGGAAATAGGCCACGCCCCGCGGCCGCTTCGCTACGGCTTCATCGTCGCGTTGATCAGGTCGTAGGCCATGTCCGGCACCACGCCGTCCGGGTTCGACAGGCCGTTCTGGCGATACCAGCTTTCATCGGCCTCCGGATGCGGGCCGGCAAGGCCGACGCGTCCTTTGCCGTAGCGGTACGTGGCGGCGGCGATGTCCTTGTTCGGGTAGATCGCCAGCACGATCCCGCCGGAGCCGATCGGCGCGACCGGGAGCCTCGCGCCGTCCTGATAATAGATCCAGCGCTTTTTCCCGCGCCAGACGACCGGCGTCACCGTGTCCGCGATGCCGTGAAGCGTCGAGCCCGGCCGGTCGACCTCGGAGTCGATATCGCCGGCAACCAGCCCGAACCCCTGCGCGCCGGCCAGGTAGGCGCCCATGCAGAGCCCCAGGTATCGGCCGCCGTTCGCCACGTAATGCCGCACGGCCCTGATTGCAGGCCGGCCGATGCTGGCGGCCGCGCCGGGAATGTCCTGCCCGCCGCCGGGCTGCACATAGAGCGCCGCACCGGCCAGCGCCGCGGGCGTGATCTTGAGCCGTTCCGCCGGCCCCACGTAGATCACCCGGAACCGGTAGTCCGATTCCCGCAGGCGTCTGGCGATGGTTTCGGGGCACCCGTCGCACGCGGCAGGCCCGCGATAGACCAGCGCGACCGGCCGGCTCGCCGCGTCGCGCGCTTCGTCGCCGGGCGCGGCCGCGTGAACGGCCGGCGACGCGACGAGCGTCGCCATCAGGAAAATCGCGTCTCTGGAGCGCATGTCGTGGATCGCCGGAGTCAAGGAAATCGCCGCCGCCCGGGTCGAATCGACAGGGGCGCGGCGACTTCCGCCTCCAGTTCCGAAACCCGATTGCAAGCTGCGTGACGGCAAGCGTAGCGGCCCGAACGCGCCCGGTGTGTACCGTTTCCTGCGGGCTTGTGCAGATATGTGCGGCACCGGCGGCCTGAGCCGACACCCTGCACTCGCCCGCCCGACCGCGCCCGACAAGGCCGCCTCCCGCCATGCAACCCCGCCTTCCGTGTTTCGCATTGCCAACTCTTATATAAGACATAAGACATTTGACGTTGCACACCATTGAGATTAGAATCCCGCTCAAAGCAGTGCCTGGAATAGCCCCGGAGTGCCGGCAAGGCCTTCCCCTCAAACGCAATATCAGCAGGTCTCCCCATGCTTGAAAACTTTCGTGCTCACGTGGCCGCCCGCGCCGCGCTCGGTATTCCTCCCCTGCCGCTGACGGCTCAGCAGACCGCCGAACTGGTCGAATTGCTGACGAACCCGCCCGCCGGCGAAGAGCAGACGCTGCTCGAGCTGATCACCCATCGCGTGCCCGCCGGCGTCGACGAAGCCGCCCGCGTGAAGGCCGGCTTCCTGGCCGCCGTGGCCAAGGGCGAGACCGCCTGCCCGCTGATCTCGCGTGCGCACGCGACCGAGCTGCTCGGCACGATGCTCGGCGGCTACAACATCCAGCCGCTGATCGAGCTGCTGTCCGACGAGGCCGTCGCCGCGGTCGCCGCCGACGCGCTGAAGAAAACCCTGCTGATGTTCGACCAGTTCCACGACGTGAAGGAACTCGCCGACAAGGGCAACGCGCACGCGAAAGCGGTGCTGCAGAGCTGGGCCGATGCCGAATGGTTCACGAGCCGTCCGGAAGTGCCGGAAAGCCTGACCATCACCGTATTCAAGGTCACGGGCGAAACCAACACCGACGACCTGTCGCCGGCGCCGGACGCCACCACCCGCCCGGACATCCCGATGCACGCGCTCGCGATGCTGAAGAACGCGCGCCCGGGCATCACGCCGGAAGAAGACGGCAAGCGCGGCCCGGTCAAGTTCATCGAATCGCTGAAGGAAAAGGGCCACCTGGTCGCCTACGTCGGCGACGTGGTCGGCACCGGCTCCTCGCGCAAGTCGGCCACCAACTCGGTGCTGTGGTTCACCGGCGAAGACATTCCGTTCGTCCCGAACAAGCGCTTCGGCGGCGTGTGCCTCGGCGGCAAGATCGCCCCGATCTTCTACAACACGATGGAAGACGCCGGCGCGCTGCCGATCGAGCTCGACGTGTCGCAGATGGAAATGGGCGACGTGGTCGAACTGCGCCCGTACGAAGGCAAGGCGCTGAAGGACGGCAAGGTCATCGCCGAATTCCAGGTCAAGTCCGACGTGCTGTTCGACGAAGTGCGCGCCGGCGGCCGCATTCCGCTGATCATCGGCCGCGGCCTGACCGCGAAGGCGCGCGAAGCGCTCGGTCTCGCGCCGTCGACGCTGTTCCGCCTGCCGCACCAGCCGGCCGACAGCGGCAAGGGCTTCTCGCTCGCGCAGAAGATGGTCGGCCGCGCGTGCGGTCTGCCGGAAGGCCAGGGCGTGCGCCCGGGCACGTACTGCGAACCGAAGATGACCTCGGTCGGCTCGCAGGACACCACGGGCCCGATGACCCGCGACGAACTGAAGGACCTCGCGTGCCTCGGCTTCTCGGCCGATCTCGTGATGCAGTCGTTCTGCCACACCGCCGCGTATCCGAAGCCGGTCGACGTGAAGACGCACCAGACGCTGCCGAACTTCATCAGCACGCGCGGCGGCATCGCGCTGCGCCCGGGCGACGGCGTGATCCACTCGTGGCTGAACCGCATGCTGCTGCCCGACACCGTCGGCACCGGCGGCGATTCGCACACGCGCTTCCCGATCGGCATCAGCTTCCCCGCAGGCTCGGGCCTGGTCGCGTTCGCGGCCGCTACCGGCACGATGCCGCTGGACATGCCGGAATCGGTGCTGGTCCGCTTCAAGGGCAAGATGCAGCCGGGCGTCACGCTGCGTGACCTCGTCAACGCGATTCCGCTGTACGCGATCAAGCAAGGCATGCTGACGGTCGCCAAGCAGGGCAAGAAGAACATCTTCTCGGGCCGCATTCTCGAAATCGAAGGCCTGCCCGACCTGAAGGTCGAGCAAGCGTTCGAGCTGTCGGATGCGTCCGCCGAGCGTTCGGCTGCCGGTTGCACGGTGCGCCTGAACAAGGAACCGATCATCGAGTACCTGAACAGCAACATCACGCTGCTCAAGTGGATGATCGCGCAGGGCTACCAGGATCCGCGCAGCCTGCAGCGCCGCATCGCGGCGATGGAACAGTGGCTGGCCGATCCGCAACTGCTGTCGCCGGATGCCGACGCCGAATACGCGGCCGTCATCGAGATCGACCTCGCCGACATCCATGAGCCGATCGTCGCCTGCCCGAACGACCCGGACGACGTGAAGACGCTGTCCGACGTCGCCGGTGCGAAGATCGACGAAGTGTTCATCGGCTCGTGCATGACCAACATCGGTCACTTCCGCGCCGCGTCGAAGCTGCTCGAAGGCAAGCGCGACATTCCGGTCAAGCTGTGGGTCGCGCCGCCGACCAAGATGGACCAGAAGCAATTGACCGAAGAAGGCCACTACGGTGTGTTCGGCACGGCCGGCGCCCGCACCGAAATGCCGGGCTGCTCGCTGTGCATGGGCAACCAGGCACAGGTGCGCGAAGGCGCGACGGTCATGTCGACGTCGACCCGCAACTTCCCGAACCGCCTCGGCAAGAACACGAACGTGTACCTCGGCTCGGCGGAACTGGCGGCGATCTGCTCGCGTCTGGGCAAGATCCCGACCAAGGAAGAGTACATGGCCGACATGGGCGTGCTCACCGCCAACGGCGACAAAATCTACCAGTACATGAACTTCGACCAGATCGAAGACTTCAAGGAAGTGGCCGACACCGTGCAGATGTAAGCACGCAGTCGGGCTGCGACGGGAAGTCGACGTCGCAGCGCACCGAAAGGCGCCGCGGGCCGAATGGCCGCGGCGCTTTTTTTATGCGTCGGCGAACGGACGCGCCCGCGCGGTCAGTCGAGCAGCGCGTGCAGCCGCTCGACCACGTCGAACGGCAGGCCTTCGTCATAGCCGTCCGCTTCGTCGAGATCGACGTACTCGCGGCCGTCGGTCGGCTGCAGCATCAGTGCCGGCACGGGCCGCACGACCGGTACGTCCGGATAATCGTTCGGCCCCGCGCCATCGAAGTCGTGCGGATCGAACCAGATTCCGTGATCGGCGTAATAGCCTTCCGCGTAACGTTGCTCGATCTCGCGCAGCAACCGGAACGTATCCCGTTGATACGACGCGGCGTTTTCGTCCGCATACTGCACGAACCACGCGGCGCCGAGATTCCAGTAGATCGATCAGCAACGCGGTCGCGCGATCGACGTTGCGGTTGTCCAGCAGCCAGCGCAACGCGCGGCCGTTGCCGTCGTAATTGGAGCGTGCGGCGAACCGGTGCCACTGCTCGGGCGTCGCGCCTTCGAGCCAGGTCCGGACGATGTCCCACATTTTCTGTTCGATTTCGGTGTCGTCCATGGAGTGCGTCTTGCGGAATGAGCGGTAACGGGAAGTGCTTCGATGACCGGCGATTCTAGCGCCGCTTCGCGATACTCATGCGGCGTCGCCGCCCGGCTCGCGACGGATCACCAGTTCGTTGAAGCCGGTGCCCGCATCGGGCTCGCGCGAGAAGCGATGCGCGGGCAGCAGCGCGAGCAGGATCTCGGCCGTCGTGCGCACCACGCAACCACTCGCGACATGGCCGCCGGTCACGCGGCCGTCCGCATCCGAGACCGACATGTGCAGATGCGCGCCGTCCGGCGACACCGAACCGGCCAGCGTCAGGATTTCGAGGTCGCCGCGCAGCGCGGTCGGCTGGTCGACGCCGGCGAAGCGCAACTGCGCAACGCTCAGGCTGCCGATACCCTGGATCACGAAGGCCGCGTGCGCTTCATGCTGGTGTAGCGCTGCCTCGATGGCGCCGCGCAGATCGTCGCCGGGGGAAAGACGCAATGGACGGGCTTGCATGGTCGAGAACCTGTGGGTCGATCGTGGTATCGATCAAGCGTACGTTCGCCGCGTGAATCCGGCAAGTCATCCGCTCGCGATACTCCCCGCGCGTCGGTGTCTTCCCGGCGTCGTTTCATCCGCTACCGTTCGGCTCTGCGCCTCCGCATACGGACCCCTGCCGCCTGGTTTCGCACCAGCCGCAGCGCATCGGTTCGTTTCCGTACGAACGCACATGCGTCCGTATGAAAACCGACCCTAACGTATGCAAGAATCGCTTCCTCGAGGCAATCCCTGCTTTATCGCCCTCTTTCACCGAACGCCCCGTCGAATGCCCAAATGCCAGAATACGTATGAGCGGTTCCACACCCCAAGCGACGACATCGCCGCGCGGGAAGTCGCGGCGATGAGCGATGAGGAGCGTGCGCGCGCCAAGTCGGTGGGGAGCGTGCATGTCCGAAGCTGGCTCGCCATTCTGATGATGCCGGTCGCAGTCGGGCCTGCGATCCCGATGCTCGCGTATTTGCTGGGTATGCTTGCATACCGCGGAACGGTCGATCGGGCCTTCGATATGGATCGTGCGGTTGGCGAAACAGCCGTCACCGTCATATGGGTCACGGCGCTCTTCATCGCAGCGTGGATCGGCCTGAACTGGTGCGTCGCGACGTACGGCACCCGACAGCGGTACTGGCGTGAAATGCCGTCCAACGGGCATGTCGAATTGGAGCGCCATACGCTATGCTCGGCAATCGTCGTGTGGTCGGACGACTACGATCCGGAACCCCTCTACGTCGAGGAATGGATCGACGGCAAGCTCAAATCCAGCATGACCCGAGTCAGGCAGTGGATCCTGGCCCGAACGTCCGCCGGTCATTGGCTGGTGCTGGATCATCGAATTGCGGCAGACGGTCGGGGCGCGCCGCCAACGTTCCCCTCGGAGACGAAACGATTGATCCCGCGGCGAGAATTGGCAATAGCATTTGCGCCACGCACCCATATCCGCATCGGATTGAGATGGAGTGGACCCGCGGCGCCATTGACCGTGACGTCCTACCTGCTGTCTCACGCCGAATGTGAGCGCCTGGCTGCGGCGGCTCATCACTATGCTTTTTTTCCGCCGGATCAATATGGCGTCGTCGGTCCCGCCGATGCAGACTGGGTCGGGGAACTCGCCGCCAAGGCACTGGAGCGCGAAGTGCCTGTCGACGTGGCGGCCGGGCGAGCGTTGACGTGATCGTCGCGGGTCGTTTCTACGACGACTGCGGCCGCCACCACGCGAAGGCGGCCGGCGAACAGTCTGGACAGTACGCCAATTGGCGGCGACTGCATAATGACGGGGTTCAGCTCAAGGTCTTGTGCATGGTTTTCCGCCGCCCCAACCCGAATTCCTTTCGATGACACCGATTCCGAACCGACGATCCCGCCTGCGCGGCGGCCTGCTTGGCCTGCTGATCGGCGACGCGCTCGGCGTGCCGTACGAATTCCACGACGCCGCGTCGATTCCGCCTCCCGCCGCGATCGACATGACACCGCCGCCGGGCTTCGCGCGCGCGCACGACGGCGTGCCGCCCGGCACCTGGAGCGACGACGGTGCGCAGGCGCTCGCGCTGCTCGACGCGCTGCTGCGCGAGCACGCCCTGAATCTCGACACGTTCGCCGGCAACCTGCTGGACTGGTTTCATCGCGGCGCGTTCACGCCGGACGGCCGCGTATTCGACGTCGGCCTGCAGACGCAGCGTGCGTTCCACGCGCTGGCGGCCGGCGCCGCGCCCGCGGCAGCCGGGCCCGGCGACGAGCGCGACAACGGCAACGGCTCGCTGATGCGCTGCTTTCCCGTCGTGATGGTCGCGGCGTCGCGCGACGACGCGATCCGGCTCGCGCGCAAGCAGAGCGTCGTCACGCACGGCCACGTGCGTTCGCAGCTTTGCTGCGCGCTCTATTGCCTGACGGCGCTGGGCATCGTCGACGGCCAGTCGGCTCCCGACGCGGTGCGCACGGCCGAGGACGAACTGCTCGCGCGCCACGAAGGCACGGCCGATGAAATCGAACTGAAGATCGTGCTCGACGGCCGCTTCGACGCACCGCAAGGATCGGGCTATGTGGTCGACAGCTTCTGGTCGGCGATCCATTGCCTGCTGTCGACGGACAGCTACGAGGATTGCGTGAAGCGCGCGATCGCGCTCGGCAACGACACGGATACGACCGCGGCAATCGCCGGCAGCCTCGCCGGCGTGGTGTACGGCGAACGGGCGTTGCCCGCTCGATGGGTTGCGACGCTGCGCGGAAAAGACAAGGTCGAGGGCTGGCTCGCGAAGCTGTGAATACCGCTGTCGATCGCCCGTGAATCGAAGATGGCGGGCCGATCCGGGCCGCCCCGAACAACCGCATCAACCTGAGAGGATGCTCCGATGCTGCGTGCCATCAATCCCCCCGGCGCCACGATTCCCGGCATTTCGCAAGCGATACTCGTCGAAGGTGGTCAACCGCTGTATTTGTCCGGCCATGTTCCGTTCGATGCCGAGGGCGCGGTTGTCGGCGCCGATCATGCAACGCAGCTCGATCAGGTGTTCAGGAACATCGCCGATACGCTTCGCACCGCGGGTGTCGGCTTCGAATCCGTCGCGCGTCTGACGATCTATGTCCGCGATTTCGATTCGAGCCTGTTGCCGCAGATTCGCGAGGTGCGCGACCGCTGGGTCAACACCGCGTGCCCGCCCGCAAGCGCGCTCGTCGGCGTGGCATCGTTGTTCCGCCCGGAGGTACTGGTCGAAGTGGACGCGTTCGCGATCGTTCCTGCCGCGAAATAACCGGCCGCCGCATCAGCCTCGGCCGCGATCGCTCGCCAGCAACCCGTACAGCGCACTGTCCGACACTTCGTCGCCGACGATCCAGCGTTCGCGCAGCAGCCCTTCCCGCACGAAACCGAGCCGTTCAAGCAACCCGGCCGACGCGACGTTGCGCGGATCGATATCCGCCTCGATCCGGTTCAGCCGCAGCGCGCCGAAGGCATGATCGATCATCGCCGACGCCGCTTCGCACATGTATCCGCCGCGCCAGAACGCGCGCCGCAGGCTGAAGCCGATCTCGGCTCGCCGGCACTGCTCGTTCGCATGGAACAGCACGCATTCGCCGAGCGCTTCGCCGGTTTCCCGCAGTTCGAGCACGCAGACCAGGCTCTCCCCGCTCGCGGACGTCTGCACGTTGCGCGCGACGCGCGCCTCGGCCTGCTCGATCTGCGTCATCGGCGAGAACGAGAAGTAGCGCATCGCTTCCGGATCGGACCAGATCTCGAAGAAAGTCGGCGCGTCTGCTTCGCGAAGCGGGCGCAGCACGAGTCGAGCGGTATGCAGCGTGACGGGTTCGAACAGGGGCATGGCAATCGTCTGACGAAATCGGGACCGTGAATTAGAACACGCGCGCCACGCGCCAACAATCGCGCGTACGCTCGGCACCCTGCACGCCCCCGCGAGGCGCCCCCGAAACAAAGAGGCCCGGGAGCATCGCCCGGGCCTCTCGGTTCACCTCATCCACCGCTGCGCAATGCGCTTACGCCTCGAGCGCCTCCAGCACCTTCCCCTTCGTCTCGATCCCGACGAAGTGCACGGTCAGCGCCGCGATCAGCGGCACGACGCCGATCAGGTAGAACGCCGGTGCGAGATTCCCGCCGATGATCGCGTGCGGCACGACCATCGGCGCGACGAACGACGCGATCTTCAGCCACGCGCTGCCGAGCCCGCAGCCCGACGCGCGGATGCTCGTCGGATACTGCTCCGGCGTGTAGACGTACGCGGTAATGAAGCCCGACGCCATCAGCCCGAGCGACAGCGAGCAGAAGATCGCGACCACGTACACCGACGACGCGTGATAGATGCCGGCGAGCGCCAGCGACAGCGCGCACAGCACGAACGACCACACGATCACCGGCTTGCGGCCGAGCTTGTCGACCAGCAGCGCGGACGCGAGCGACCCGAGCACGCCCATCACCGAGCCGATCACCGCCAGATTCAGCGCGAGCTGCAGCGGTGCGTGATAGAAGTTCTTGTAGATCGTCGGCAGCCACGTCGACAGCCCGTACTGGATGAATCCGCAGGTCGCCCACAACGTCGCCACCGCGAGCGTGCGCTTGCGATACGCGGCGCTGAACAGGTCGCTCATCCTGCGTTTCGGATGCTGGCGCACCAGTTCGTCGAACGCGGCCACCTGCGTGACGGGCGGCAGCTCGCCGCGCACCGATCCTTCGAACACGCCAACCGCACGCCCGGCTTCCGCGAGCCGCCCGCGCGACGCGAGCCAGCGCGGCGATTCCGGCACGAGGTGCGTGAGCACGAGCGACAGGATCAGCGGCAGCCCGCCGACGAAGTACATGATCTCCCAGCCGAAGCGCGGCACGAGCCACGCGCCGAGCGCCATCGACACGAGCAGGCCGATCGGGAACACGATCTCGTACAGCAGCACGAAGCGGCCGCGGCCATGTGCGCGCGTGATCTCGTTGATGTACGTCGCGGCGACCGGCAACTCGCCGCCGAGCCCGAGCCCCTGCAGGATCCGCAGCAGCACGAACACCTCGAAGGTCGGCGCGAAGCCGCACGCGATACTCGTGATGCCGATCACGGCCGAACTCCACGCGATCGCCTTCACGCGGCCGTGCTTTTCCGCGAGCGCGGGAAACAGGAACGCGCCGATCAGCTGGCCGATCGCGCCGGACGCGATCAGCATGCCGATCTGCGTCGGCGACAGCCCCCATTTGTGAATCAGCAACGGCAGCGTCGCCGCGATCGTGATCACGTCGAAGCCGTCGAAGAACGTCGCGGTGCCGATCAGCACGCGTGCGCGGATCTGCATCGAGTTGGCCGGAAGCCGCTCGAGCCGCGCGATGATCGCGCCGGGCGTGGAGGCGGCAGCTTCCATCGTGGCCCTGCCGGCCACGACGTTGTCGAAAGTGCTCATGCGGGGTGTCTCCTGGATCTCTTTCCGGTGGGCCGGTCAGGCAAGCGCTTGGGTCGTGTCTGCCAGGGCTTCCGTATCCACTGCCCGGCCCTGGTTCATCCACTTGCGCGCGAGTTTCAGCTCACGCGCGTTGTTCACGGCGATGACACCTCTCACATGTCCGTCGCCGACAAAAAACAGCGTCGCACGACGCGCGGCGAGATCGCCGCGCACGACGAGCTGCGCATCGGCCGGCAGATCGCCCAGGATCTGCAGGTTCACGTCGTACTGATCGGACCAGAACCACGGAATCTCCGCGTACGGTGCGCGCACGCCGAGCACGGCCTTCGCCGCCGCGATCGCCTGGTTCTGCGCGTTGGCCCACGATTCGAGCCGCACGCGCCGCTTCAGCCAGCCGTTGTGATGGTTCGCGACGTCGCCGCACGCGAAGATCGCCGGGTCGCTCGTCGCGCCGTATTCGTCGACGACGATGCCGTCGTCGACCGCGAGCCCCGCGTCGCTCGCGAGCGATGCGTTGAGCGCGAGGCCGATGCCGGCCACCGCGAAATCGGCGTCGATCGTCGTACCGTCGGCGAGCGTCGCGCGCACCTTCGACGCGTCGTCCGGCCGCGGGTCGAGCGACGCGAGCGCGGCGCCCGTCCGCACGTCGACGCCGTTCGAACGATGCAGGTCGAGCAGGAAGTCGGACACGATCTGCGGCACCGAGCGGCCACACAGGCGCGGCGCGCCTTCGACGACCACGGCTTCGACGCCGAGCTTGCGCGCGGTCGCCGCGACTTCGAGGCCGATCCAGCCACCGCCGATCACGAGCACGCGCCGGCTCGCGCGCAGCTTCTCGCCGAGTGCGGCCGCTTCGTCGAGCGTGCGCAGGTAATGCAGGTTCGGCGTGTTGACGAGCGCATCGGGCAAGCGACGCGACGTACCGCCGGTCGCGATCACGAGCCGGTCGTATTCGATCTCGCGGCCGCTTTCGGTTTTCACCACGCGGCGTGCACGGTCGATGGAGGCCGCACGTTCCGGCTGCCATGCTTCGACGTTCAGCGCGTCGAATTCGTCGGGACGCACGACGCGCACGGTTTCGATATCCGCGTCGCCGGCCAGCACGGCCTTCGACAGCGGCGGGCGCTCGTACGGCAGATGCGGCTCGTCGGCGATCATCACGAGGCGGCCTGCGTATCCTTCGGCGCGCAACGTCTTCAACACCCAGCCGGCGGCCTGGCCGCCGCCGATCACGACGACCGTGGCCGGCGCGGCCGCTTCCCGCGCGTTCGTTTCGCTCATGATTTGCGCTCCGTCATGAACTTGCCTTCCGGCGCCTTCGCGTTCTTCTGCCGGCGCGTATTGCCGTCGAGGCCGCCGTCGACGGCCCATTCGGCGAACACGGTCGGGCCCGGCTCGAATTCGCGCGGCTGCCATTCGGGCGTCAGCACGTCTTCGTCCGCGTAATACTCGATCAGGCCGCCGGCCGGGTTCTGGAAGTACCAGAAGTACGCGGACGACACCGGATGGCGCCCCGGGCCGAGCTGCGTTTCCCAGCCGCAGCGGTCGATGTGCATGCCGCCGCCGAACACTTCGTGGATGTCGCGCACGGTGAACGCGACGTGGTTCAGGCCGCGTTTTCCGTTCGGCAGCGCGAGCAGGAACAGGTCGTGATGGCCGCCGTGCGGCGCGCAGCGCATGAATGCGCCGCGGCCCGGATAACGGTCCGACGTCTCGAAGCCGAGCAGTTCGTGATAGAACTTTTCCTGCGCGTCGAGGCAGTTCGTGAAGAACACGACGTGCCCGACCTCGACCGGCTCCGCGCGCGCATAGACCGGGCTCGGCTGGTCGACGCGCAGCGTCTGGCCCCACACGTTCGACGGCGAGCCCGCGATGTCGAGTGCGCGCTTGCGCGTGACTTCGACGCGAATCGCCATCCCGTTCGGATCGATGCAGCCGACCGCATCGTCCAGTGCGTAATAGCCGGGTTGGCCGGCGAGCTTCGTGCGCAGCGCGTCGAGTTCGGCCTGCGTCGCGACGCCCCACGTGACTTCGCGCAGCGTCGGACCGGCCTCGAACGCCGGCGGCAGCGCCGGATCGTCGGCCTTGACGGCCAGCACGGTGCAGCCGTTCAGCGTTTCGAAGCGGGCGCGCGTGTCGTCGTGCGCGACTTCCTTCATCCCCCAGTCGGCGAAAAAGCGCCGGCAGGTGGCGAGGTCGTCGACACCGTACGTGATCTGCTCGATTCCCAAGATGCTCATTGCGTCATTCCCCTTCGCTCAGTTCGCCCACGGCAGCGGCGCGTCGTTCAAGCCCCAGTAGAGGCTCTTCTGCTGCATGTATTCGCGGATGCCGAGACGCCCCTTCTCGCGCCCCATCCCGCTCTCCTTCCAGCCCGAGAACGGCGTGGAGATCGAGAACAGCTTGTACGTGTTGATCCAGACGGTGCCCGTCTCGAGCGCCCGCGCGATGCGCCATGCGCGCTTGTAGTCGCGCGTCCAGATGCCGGCCGCGAGGCCGAACACGCTGTCGTTCGCCTGCGCGATCAGCGATGCTTCGTCGTCGAACGGCATCGCGACCAGCACCGGCCCGAAGATTTCCTCCTGGCAGATGCGCGCGCTGTTCGGCAAGCCTTCGAGAATCGTCGGTTGATAGAAGAAGCCGTTCTCGCGCCCGTCGCCCGCCGGCCGCTCGCCGCCGCACAGCAGGCGGCCGCCTTCTTCCAGCCCGAGCGCGACGTAGCGTTCGACCGACTCGCGATGCTTCGCGGTGATCAGCGGGCCCATCTGCGTGTCGGGCCGCGTCGGGTCGCCCACGCGCAGCTTGCGGGCGCCCGCCACCAGGCGCTGCATGAATGCGTCGTACACCGCGCGCTGCACGAACAGCCGCGAACCGGCGATGCAGGCTTCGCCCGACGAGCTGAAGATGCCATACAGCACGCCGTTGACCGCGTGATCGAGATCGGCGTCGTCGCACACGATCGTCGGCGACTTGCCGCCGAGTTCGAGCGACACCGGCATCAGCTTCTCGGCCGCGATGCGCGCGATGCCGCGACCAACCTCGGTGCCGCCGGTAAACGACACCTTCTTCACCAGCGGATGACGCACGAGCACGTCGCCGATCACCGAGCCCTTGCCCGGCAGCACGCTCAGCACGCCCTTCGGCACGCCGGCTTCCTCGCAGATGCGCGCCAGCGCGAGCGATACGAGCGGCGTGACCTCGGCCGGCTTGAGCACCACCGCGTTGCCGCCGGCCAGCGCGGGGGCGAGTTTCTGCGCGTCGGACGCGATCGGCGAATTCCACGGCGTGATCGCGGCGATCACGCCGATCGGCTCGTACACGCTCATCGTCAGGTAGTCGCCGCGCGACGGCGTCAGTTCTTCGTCGAGCGTCTCGAGGCAGGCCGCGAAATAGCGGAACGTGTTCGCGGCGCTGGCCACCAGCACGCGCGTCTCGCCGATCGGCTTGCCGTTGTCGCGGCGCTGCAGGTTCGCGAGCGCTTCGTGGCGCTGCATGATCAGGTCGGCGATGCGGTACAGCACCTGCGCGCGCAGATGCGGCTTCAGCCCGGCCCAGTCGGCGCGACGCCATGCGGCGTCGGCCGCCACGACGGCGTCGGCCGCGTCTTCCGCGTTCGCCGTCGACACCTCCATGTTCACCGACTGGTCGGCCGGATAGATGCTCGTGTAAGGCGCGCCACGGCCGCGCCGCCACTCGCCGCCGATCAGGATGTTGCCGTCGGGTACGAGGCGCGTATCGAAAGGAGTCATGTCACAAGTCCCACAAATCTGTCTCTGCACGTCCGCCCTCGCCGTGGCGCGGGCGGACGCTCGATGGTCCGGTCAGATCACGCAGCGGGCCGCGCGGTTGCGCAGCGCGCGAATCGCGCTGTACGCCGTCAGCGCGGACGTCTTCGGGTTGTCGGGCAGCGGCTTGCCGCTCATTTCCAGCGACATCTCGCCGAACGCGCCGCGTGCGGTGATGCGATGCACGTTGCGCGCCACCGCCGGATCGGCGATCAGGCGCACGTGCGTCGCGTCGAGACCGAGGCCCGCGAGCGCGACCGTCGCCGCGACGTTCGCGTTCTTCGGATACAGCCGCGCGGCGTCGCGTGCAGTGCCTTCGAAGATCACCTTTTCTCCGGTCATCGCGCGCAGGTCGCACAATTCCTCGGCCGGCGTGCCGAGCCAGCCGAGCGGCGGCTTGCGGCCGACGTACAGCACTTCGTCGAGGCCGCCCTGCTTCGCGGACGCCAGCGCGTCGATGCCGCCGATCGCACCCGACAACAGCGTCACCGTCGTGCCGCCTTCGTCGGCGGCCTGCGACAGCACGTCGAGCAGCGCGAGATCGGACAGCGCGCCGATCGATGCGACCGCGCAGTCGGTGCCGGCCTTCAGCAACGGCACGACGTGATCGACGAGCGCGCTGTGGCCCGCGCATTCGAGCGCGAACTCGGGGCGGCGGGCCAGCGCGTCGACCGACGACACGACCTCCACCGCGTCGCCGAGCTCGCCCTGCACCGCCGCGCGCTGGTGTGCCGGCACGATCACGTGCGCGACGCGCAGCGACGCATCGTGCTCGACCGCGTGGTACACGGCCGCGCCGATCGCGCCGAAGCCGATCATCGCGACGTCGACGGGCGCGTGCGCGCGCTTCTGGCCGTTATGCATACTGGCGCTCCGTCGGCGCTTCCGTCTTCACCGGCGGCCCCGCGAAGTTCGACGCGAACGAACCGACCGACAGCATGTCGACCTCGACCATCACCGGCCCTTCCTTCGCCATCCCTTCGCGCACGATCGCTTCGGCCTGGTCGAGCGACGTGATCCGGTAGTGCGTGAGGCCGAAGCTCGCGCAGAACTGCGCGAAATCGGGCTGGTGCAGCTGCACGAAGCAACGGCGGCCGCCGTAGTGCGCGTCCTGGATGTTGCGGATCACGCCGTAGCACTGGTCGTTCATCAGCACGATCATCACGTTCGCGTTTTCCTGCACGGCCGTCACGAGCTCGCCGACGTTGACCATCAGGCCGCCGTCGCCGACGAGGCAGACCGTCTTCGCCGCCGTGCCCGCAAGCGCCGCGCCGATGCCCATCTGGATACCCTGGCCGATGCCGCCGCCGAGCGCATGCACGCCCGAGCGCGGCTCGAAGATCTTCAGCAGGCGGTTGCCCCACGTGCTGTTCGAGATCGTCACGTCGCGCACCCAGTTGTAGTCGCGGCCCACCACGCCCTGCAGCGTGTCGACGAGCTTCTTGTACGGCCCGAGGCCCTTCGACACGTCGGCCACCGCTTCCTCGCGGGCCGCCGCGAGATCGGCCGCGAACCGCGGATCGACCGACAGGCGGCCTTCGAGGCGATCGGCCAGTTCGGCCAGCACGCGCTTCGAATCGCCGTGCACGAACAGCGCGTTGCGATAGCCGCGGTTGTCGGCGAGCGCATCGGCATCGACGCGGAACAGCGGCTGCGGCAGCGCGAGCTTGTACTTCAGCGTTTCGTTGCCGCGCAGGCGCGAGCCGACCACGACGAGCGCGTCGCAGGTCTTGTAGAACGCCTCGACGGACGCATGCACGTTGAACGCGCCGAGCGTCGCCGGATGATCTTCCGGCAGCACGCCGCGGCCCTGCACGCTCGTCACGACGCCGAAGCCGAGCTTCACGAGGCGTTCGACTTCCTCGCGTGCATGGCGTGCCCCGCCGCCGAGCCACAGCAGCGGGCGGCGCTTGGCCGCGAGCGCGTCGGCGAGCTTCGCGACGCGGGCGGTGTCGTGCTCGCGCACCGCGACGTGGGCGGGCGCGAGGTCTTCCGGCCATTCGATTTCGGCCGCCTGGATGTCGATCGGAATCTCGACCGACACGGGGCCCGTCGGCGCGGTCTGCGCGATGCGCACGGCTTCGCGGATCGTCGGCAGCACGGTTTCGACGGTGCGCACGCGGAACGCGGCCTTCGAGATCGAGTCGAGCATCGACAATTGGTCGGGCGCTTCGTGGATGTACGCGAGATCCTGGTCGAGATACGGTGTCTCGATCTGCCCGGTCACGTGCAGCAGCGCGGTGCCGGCCGTCAGCGCCTCGACCATCGCGCCGGCCGCGTTGCCGGCCGCCGTGCCCGTGCTCGTGAATGCGACGCCGAGGCCGCCCGACACGCGGGCCAGCCCGTCGGCCATGTTCAGCGCACCCGCTTCGCCGCGCGCACCGACATACCGGATGTTGCCGCGCGAATTGATCGCGTCGAGGATCGGCATGTTGTGGATCGAGATGACACCGAATGCGGTTTTCACGCCGCACTGCTCGAGAAAGGCGGCAATCAGCTCGCCAACCGTGGTTTTTTTAGACATGGCGTGCAAAGCCTCCAGAAACGTCGATATGGCTGCCCGTCGTGTAGGACGACAGATGCGTTGCGAGATAAAAAAGTGCCCAGGCCGCCTCGTCAGGCTTGCCGAAGCGGTTCAGCGGAATGTTCTTCTTGCGGGCGAGCGCGCCCGTCCAGTCCTCCCAGCTTTCGCCGGGCTGCGCCTGCGTGTCATAGCGGCGGCGCCACTGCCCCGACTCGACGATGCCGATCAGGATCGAGTTCACGCGGATGCGCTGCGGCGCCAGTTCAGTCGCGAGCGACTTCACGAGACTCAGCACGCCGGCACGCGCCGACGACGTCGCGACCATGTGCGGCTCCGGCTGCAGCGCGAGCAGCGAGTTCACGCAGGTGATCGTCGGCGCAGCCGCATCGCGCAGCAGCGGCAGGAATGCGCGCGTCGGGCGGATGATGCTGAAGTACTTCAGTTCGAGTTCTTCGCGCCAAGCGTCGTCGGTCGTGTCGGCAAAGGTCGAGACGCGGCCCTGGCCGGCGTTGTTGACCAGCATGTCGGCGCGGCCGAAACGCGCGGATACCGCTTGCGCGAACGCGGTCACGTCGGCTTCGTCGAGCACGTTGCAGCGCGTGGCCAGCAGTCGTGCATCCGCATACTTGCCGCGCAGCATCGTCTCGGCGCGTGCAAGGCGTTCGTCGTCGCGGCCGCAGATCGCGACCGACGCGCCTGCCTGCAGAAACCGTTCGGCTGTCGCGAGTCCGATGCCGGACGAACCGCCCGTCACCACCGCCACTTGCCCGCTCAGATCGATCTGGATCATCGGAGTCCTAAAGCTTTGAGAAACGTGTGCTCGTCATCCGAGCGGTAATTCAGCCGCCGCGACAGTTCCGCCGCCGCGCGCTGCACCTTGTCGATCAGCCCGTCCGCGATCAGCGCCGCGTCGATCTCCGGACGCGGCACCGTCACCGTGATGCAAGCGACGATCTTCTGCGTCTCGTTGCGCACCGGCGCCGTGACGACCGAGATCCCGCGCTCGAACGACGAATTGCTGACGCCGTAGCCGCGCAGCGCATCCTCGCGGATCACTTCGTACAGCGCGTCGACCGTTTCCGGCGTCGCGCTCGTCATCCGGTTCAGCACGCCTTCCGGATACAGCGCATGCAGTTCCTTCAGCGACAGGTCGCCCATCAGCACGTGGCCGTGCGTCGTCGCATGCGCGGGCAGCCGGGTGCCGACGTTCACGCGGATCGAACTGAACACCGGCGACTGGCTCTGCGCCTTCGCGACGAACACCACGTCGCGGCCGTCGCGGATCACGATGTGCGTCGTGAAGCCGGTCGCATCGCGCAGGCTTTCGATCACCGGCAGGCCGAGATCGGTCAGCTCCAGCGAGCTCAGGTATTCGAAGCCGAGCCGAAGCACGGCGATGCCGAGCTTGTAGTTGCGATCCTTGTCCGCGCGTTCGAGAAAGCCGAGCGATTCGAGCGTCTGCAGCAGACGGAACACCGTCGTGCGCGGAATGCCGAGCCGCTTCGACAGTTCAGGCGCGCCGAGCACGGGCTCGCGCGGCGAGAATTCGGCGAGAATCCGCAACCCGCGTTCGAGGCCCGGCACCACGTAGCTGGCTTCGGCCTTCGCGTTTTCGGATTCGTTTTGTTGCAGCGGTTCGCTCATTTATGCCTCCCGCGAACCAAGGTGAGCGTGGGGGGACTTCATGCCAGCCCCCACTGCGTATCGCACTGCCGGCAGAACGAGTCGATCAGCGCGGAATACGCGGCCGGCGCTTCCACATAGCCGGCGTGCCCTGCCTGCGGAATCACCTGCAGCCCGACGTGCGCGGCCGCGGCGATCCGCTCGCACGCGGCGGGCGGCGTGATCGCGTCGTTCGCGCCGACGGCCACGGCCGTGCGGCCCCGGAAGCCGGCGAGATCGGCCGCGAGATCGGCGTTCGCGAGCAGATGCGTGGCCTGCGCATAGCCGGCCGGCACGATGCGCGCCATGTTCCAGCGCACCCATGCCTTCGCCTCCTCGTTCGCGAAACCGGACAGCATGTTGCCGCTGCGCTGCTCGGCGAGCCCGGCCGGGCCGAGTTCCGCGAGCATCGCGAGCCGCGCGTCGCGGCGCGCTTCGCGGGTCTCGGCCGGTGCGCTGCCGTAGCCGCCCGCGGGCGACACCAGCAGCAGGCCGGCGATCCGCGCGGGCGTCACGCGGGCGAGGCCGCCCGCGATGATCGCGCCGAGCGAATGGCCGACCAGGACGCAGCGTTCGATGCCGAGTGCCTCGAGCCACGCGTTCAGCGCTGCCGCGTAATCGGCGGCGGCCGGCGACGCGCCGTGCACGGGCGTCGACACGCCGTATCCGGGCGCATCCCACGCGAGCACGCGCCGCGACGCGCCCAGCGTGTCGAGCTGACGGACCCACGACGCGGCGCCCGAGCCGATCCCGTGCAGCAGCACGACGGGCAGCGCGCGGCCCGCATGCTGCGCGCCGGCCTCGCGATAACCGATCGTGCCCGCCGCGCCGGCCGCGCAACGCTGCTCGGGAAACTGCCCGAGCAGCGCGGCGAACGCCGCGGTGCGGTCGCGTTCACGTTTGTCGATGACACTCATTGCTTCACCCGCTCCGTCTCAACGCTTGATCTTCGCGAGCGGCGAATCGGGCGGATACGTCGGCGTGATCGGCTTCGACGAACCGAGCATCACGCACATCAGCGCATCTTCCTCGCCGATGTTGATTTCCGTGCGATACACGCCCGGCGGCACCGAGATCAGGTCGCGCTCGCCGAGGATCGCTTCCCACGTCTCGCCGTCGCGCTCGCAGATCACCTTCATCTTGCCGCGCAGCACGAAGAAGATTTCCTCGACGTCGATATGGATGTGGCTCGGCCCGATGTTGCCGGCCGGGATGACCATCGTCGAGAACGTGAAGTTGCCGGCCGGCACCGTGTTGACGTCTTTCGCGACGCCCGTGCCGCCCGTGCCGACATAGCGCATCTGCGCACGGCGGTACTTCGGGTCGTAATCGGCCTGGAACTTCAGCGCGTCCCAGTCGTAGCGCCGCGTCGCATAGCGCGCGACGCGCCCTTCCATCCAGTCGTTGAAGCTTGCGCCTTCCGGCTGGTCCCACGACTTGCGTTCGAGATCGGCGTCCGCCATCGTCCTCTCCTTCATTCCGAGTGAAAACTGCAATTCAGTTCATTACGAAGCCGCCGTTGACCGGCAGCAGTTGGCCCGTCACGAAGCGCGCGCCGTCCGACAGCAGGAACAGCACCGGGCCCGTCACGTCGTCGGGCACCTGCGCGCGTGTCAGCGCACGGCCCTGCAGGTAGAACGCATGGCGTTCCGCCGGCACGTACGCGGTCGCCTCGACTTCGGTCAGCCCCGGCGCGATCGCGTTGACCGTCACGCCGTGCGCGCCGAACTCGCGCGCCTGCGCATGCGTCATCGCGATCACCGCGCCCTTGCTCGCGACGTACGCGAGCAGCTTCGGCGCGCCCCACAGCGCGGTGTCCGACGCAAGATTCACGATCGCGCCGCGACCCGACCGCGCGAGGTGCGGCAGCGCCGCGTTGCTGACGAGCCATACGCCGCGCACGTTCACGTTCATCACGGCGTCCCACGTCGACACGTCGAGCTCCGTCGACAGCTTGCCGCCCGAGTTCGTGATCGCCGCGTTGTTGATCAGCGCGTCGAGGCCGCCGAGCGCCGCCGCGCCCTGCGCGACGAATGCGTCGATGCTGGCCGGATCGGCGAGGTCGAGTGCGAAGAAATGCGCGGTGTGGCCGGCTTGCGCGAGCTGCGCGGCCAGCGCGCGGCCCTCTTGCGCGAGCACGTCGCCGAACGCGACCTGCGCGCCCGCTTCGACCAGCGCCTTCACGAAGGCGGCGCCGAGACCGCGCGCGCCGCCCGTGACGAGCACGCGGCGACCGGGCAGCGCGACGATCGGAGCGAGCTCAGCCATTCGCGGGCTCCGCGGCGGCATGCGCCGCACGATGCGCGTCGAGCGCGGACAGGTGTTCCTGCGCACGCTGGCGCAGCATCCGGCGCACACGCGTGATGCCGACGTCGTGCTGGTACAGGTATTCGTGATCGCGCGCATGCGGCGCGAGGCTTTCGAGGACGTAGCGATCCTGCTCGAGCACGTCCCAGTGCAGACCCTCGAGGCGGTTGCGGTACATGAAGCGCCACACGTCGCGCTGCCAGCCGCTGACCTTGCGGGTACGCCAGAAATAGACCTGGCAGTGGTCGCCGTCGACCGGCGTCGCGAAGCCGATGATCCCGAAGTTGCCGCCGGGGCCGAACTTCTGCTTGTACGGAATCGCGAGACGCATCCACAGGCAGCCCGTTTCGCCGAGCTCGACCCAGTCGAAGTTCACGTCGCGCTGGCCGATCTTCTCGAACATCAGCCCCGTTTCGGTCTTGCGCACGCGCATGTCGGCCTGCTTGTCGCCTTCGGCCATCGAGTGCGACGTGGCGTGCAGATACGCGCCGTGCATCGGGTCCATCACGTTGTCGATCGCGTACTGGTAATTGCACTTCCAGTTCGATACGCACAGGAAGTGGCCATACTCTTCGGCGACCAGTTCTTCCGGCAGGTTCAGCGGCGCCGGCTCGCCGTGCGCTTCGTCGCCGAACCACAGGAAGATCGCGCCGGCCTTCTCTTCGACCGGATACGACTTCACGCACTTCGTGCCTTCGAGCGGACAGTTCGACACCGCCGGCACGCGATTGACCGTGCCGCCGCCGTCGACTTCGATGCCGTGATACCAGCACGCGATGTTGCCGCCGAGGTTCCAGCCGAGCGACAGGCGCGCGCCGCGGTGCGGGCAACGGTCTTCCAGTGCGTGGACCTTGCCGTCGTGATCGCGCCACAGCACGATCTGCTCGGACAGGCGCGTGAGGCCGACCGGTGCATTCGACACCTGCCAGCTCGGTGCGACGGGATACCAGTAGTTCTTGATGCCGCGGTCGAGATAGTCACGGACCGGGTCGTGTTGGGCTTCGTGTTGGTCGGGGGACGTCATCAGTGTGCTCCGGATTCGGTTGTCGTCGGGTCGGTGGTCACGCGGCGCGCGCGCTCATTCCGCCAGCGCGGCCATTTCGGCGCGAAAGCGCGCCGCGGTCCACGCGGTGCCGTCCGGCGCGCGGAAGCCGATGCGGTTCAGGCCCGCGACGACATCGTCCAGCTCGGTCGCGCCGCTCTCGAACACGCGTTCGAGCGCATCGCCGAGGTCGTTCTCGTACTGCGTGGGTGCGGCCTTGCGGTTCTGCCAGACCTGGTTCTCGACCTGGCCGGGGATTTCGATCTGCCCCTTGCCCGCGATGTTGTTCGGCTGCGGCGCCACCCACGGCTTCAGGAAGGGATTGAAGTTGACGGTCGCTTCTTTCATGTCATTCCACCTTGATCTGGATTTCCTCGCCGGCGAGGCGCACCGCGTACTGCTTCAGCGCGCGCCCGCCCGGCCCCTTCAGGCATTCGCCCGTCTTGATGTCGAACACGGCCTCGTGCAGCGGGCATTCGACCGTGCCTTCGTCGACGAACCCCTGCGTCAGCAGCGCGTACGCATGCGGGCACACGTTCTCGAGCGCATACACGTCGTCGCCGACGCGGTAGATCCCGATTTCCACGCCGTCGGTCCGCTTGAACTCGATCGGCGTGTCTTCCGACAGCGCGCCGGCGTGACCGGCGCAAATCCATTGTTCAGACATCTCACACCCTTCCTTCTGATCGACTCTCGGTTTGTTCCGATTTGTTCCATATCCGGAACAACAGTTTATGGATGGTGATTATAGGAGCGACTTTCCACGAGTAAAACAAAAAGCTGCATGTCCTAGGGAAAACACCGACCGTCAGGTCGACGCACCCTTTCGCCTACCTGATCGAATGTAATTTTTTGTTATTCGACGGGGATTTATCGGCTTTTTCGAGACATCTCGCCGGGTTGCCTGGCGTCGGCACCGCGCCCATCCGTCCCGAAAAATTTATTTTTGATCCGGCGCTCAGCGCCTCTATACTCCATTCCATCAGAGGCACACTGTTCCTTATATGGAACATACGAATGCCCATGCGGCGATGAACATGCGCGACGGCCGGCCGTCCCCGCGCAGGCCGTCACGACACGTATTCATCAGGTTGGAGAGTCAGGAGACAAAATGGTCAAGCATGCGGTAGCAGCGGCAGTCATCGGAATGGGCGCCGCGTCGGGCGCGTGGGCGCAGAGCAGCGTGGTGCTGTACGGCAGCATGGACGCGGGGATCGCGTACGTGAACAACGTCGGCGGCCACGCGAAGTGGGCGATGATCCAGGGCAATACGCAGCCCGACCGGTGGGGCCTGAAGGGCAAGGAAGATCTCGGCGGCGGGCTGTCCGCGATCTTCCAGCTGGAAAACGGCTTCTATACGAACAACGGCCAGTTCGCGACCGCGAACACGATCTGGAACCGCGCGGCGTTCGTCGGCCTGAGTTCGGAGCGCTACGGCACGCTGACGCTCGGCCGCCAGACGCCGCTGACGTTCGACTATCTCGATCCGCTCAGCACGGCGTACCTCGCGATGAGCTGGTTTGCGTTCCACCCGGGCAACATCGACGGGCTCGCCGCGACCGGCAACGTGCCGTACAACAATTCGGTCAAGTACCGTTCACCGACCTTCGCGGGCTTCTCGGCCGCGGCGACGCTCGCGCTCGGCAACACGACGAACTTCTCGACCGGCAAATCGGTCGGCGTCGCGCTGAACTACGTGAACGGGCCGTTCAAGGCGTCGGCCGTCTACTCGAACGAGCACGACCGCGCGATCCTGATCAGCCAGACGGGCATCACATCGTTCCAGGGGCAGAACACCGCGAATGGTTACCTTGCGAACAAGGTCGAGAACATCGGCGCGGGCGCGTCGTACCAGATCGGCGACTTCCTCGTGCACGGCCTCTACACGCGCGTGAAGATGCAGTCGAACGGGTTTTCCGACACGTTCCAGAGCTACGACGCGGGTGTGAACTACCGCAGCAGCGCGTTCAACACGATCGCGGGCGGCGCAGCGACCACGACGCTGGCCGGCCGCCGCTGGACGCAGGTCGAACTCGGCGACATCTACGCGTTGTCGAAGCGCACGCAGCTGTATGCGAACGTGCTTTATGAACACGGTTCGGGCGGTGCGAAGGCCGCGTTCTTCACGGCCGGCGTGTCGAGCACCGCGAACCAGGTGATCGTGCTGACCGGCATCCATCACTCGTTCTGAGCAGGTTTGCGCGCCGCACGTGCGGTGCCGGAAAACGACGAGAGCGGCCCGCGGGCCGCTCTCGTCGTTTGCGATGCCGCGCGCCGCGGCCGGATCGATGCACGAGCGTCAGAACATCGCGACCTTGTGGCGCGCATGCGCGAACGTCGGGTCGCTTTCGAGCGGACGATAGTTCAGCCGTTGCGACAAGTCGACCGCCGCACCGCACACAGCTTCGACGAGCCGCTCCTTCTCGCCGGCCTCGCCGATCTCCGAGCGCGGCACCGTCGCGGTGATCGCCGCGACGATCGAGCCCGAATGATCGCGCACCGGCGCGGTCACGGCCGAAATGCCGCTCTCGAACGCTGCCTCGCTGACCGCATAGCCGAGCCGCGCGTAATGACGCACGCGTTCGTACAGCTCGTCGACGGTGCCCGGCGTGCGCTCGGTGAACTGTTCGAGCTTCTTTTCCGGATAGAGCTGCCGCAGCGCGTCGCGCGTCAGGTCGCCCATCAGCACGTGGCCGTGCACGGTCGCATGCGCGGGCAGGCGCGTGCCGACGTGCACCTTCACCGAACCGAACATCGACGCATTGCTCTGCGCCTTCGCGACGAACACCACGTCACGCTGGTCGCGGATCAGCAGGTGCGTCGACAGGCCGGTCGAATCGCGCAACCGCTCGAGCACGGGCGTGCCGAGATCGGTCAGTTCGAGCGAATTCAGGTATTCGAAGCCGAGCCGCAGCACGCCGACGCCGAGCCGGAAATAGCGGTCGCCGTTCACGCGTTCGAGGAAACCGAGCGCTTCGAGCGTCTGCAGCAGGCGGAACGTGGTCGTACGCGGAATGCCGATGCGCTTCGACAGTTCGGGCGCACCGAGCACCGGCTCGCGCGCGGAGAATTCGGCGAGGATCCGCAGCCCGCGTTCGAGCCCCGGCACCAGATAGGACGAAGCGCCGCCCGACGACTCGTCGTCGCCAGGCACCGCCGGATCGGGTGCATCGCTCATCGTTGTCTTGACCATGTGGACATGGACGGAAGGAAGTCGGTCACGAAACGGGTCATCGATCGTCGTGGATATTCGGTCATGCTACCTCAGTGCGCGCCTGGGCTCGCACCGGCGCGCGGCGCCGCGCTGCAGCATGCGCGGCCACGCCGCCATGACGCGTCATTCAAGGTCGAGAGGATAGCAGCGTTGGACGGCGCGACGCCATGCGGAAATCGCCGAACGGCGGGAAGGCGGCCGCGCGGCGCGCCCGGGCAACGGTGGCCGGAGCGGGAGACGGGATGCCGCCCCGCCTACAGGCGCGACAGATGGACGCGAATGGTCGTGCGATCGTACGTAAAACCGCCGGCCGGATCCGGCTGCAGCGCCCGCGCAAGGTCGACCGGATTCATCCATCCGGCGCCCAGCAGCCCGCCGTTGATCGCGCGAATCCGGGTGCCGCCGACCGCAATCGCCGCATGAAAGACATTGCCGCCGCGCGCGAAGCCGACCGCGGTGCCCGCCGGAATGCTCGCGCGCCCGTCCCACTGATCGCCGGTTTCGAAGTTGAACCGCGTCCTCCACGATTGACCGGCCGTATCGAGCAGCGCATCGGGCGCGATCAGCGCGTCGGCACGCAGCAGATAGCGGACATAGGCCGCGGCGTCGTAGCAGACGCCGCGGGATACGTATTCGTCGATGTTCGCCATCCCGAACATCAGCGCTTGCGCGTGTTTTTGCCGTTCGGCGATGCCGGATTGGGCGACATGCCCGCCTAACTGGGTCAACTGCACGGATAGCTCCTTTCAGGGAAGCGGGACGTCGTCGTCCCGCCGGTGCGATAACTTCATATCTTATTACGATATGGCTCGGCATTTTCCAGACGCGCTCGCACCATGCGTGGTTCGCATTGACTCGGATGCCGCGAGTCCGCGTGCAGGCTTGCGCCACGCATGCCGCATCGTCGGCGCGATGCCCGAGCATCGAACGGCACGGATCATTTGGCGCGACGAACGCCGGCAGACGATCGCCTCGCACAGCGAAAAACGAAAACGGAAAACGGTCGGGAAAGCACCGTCCGGAAACGGACGGCACAGAGGAAGACGATCCCCGCGCGGGATCGCCGCGACGGCGTCAGGCCGTCACGGCGTCGTCATATTCGGCGCGGGCAAGCTGGCCGGCGGCGTATGCCTCGGCTTCGCCGCGAAAGCCTTCGCGGCTGAACGCCACGACTTTCACGCCGACGCCGGTCGCCCGCTTCACCGTCAGCGCCCATTGCCATCCGCCGTCTTGCTCGAAGACGTGCAGCGAGGGTTCGAAGGAAGGGTCGAGTACGGTCACGCGTTTTGCTCCTGCCCCGTTGCGCGCTGCATCGGCAGCGCACGGAGACATGTCGAAAGGGGCGCGCCGGTCTGCCGACGCGTTTCTACCATTCCACAGTCTAGTCAATAATTGTTGCGACGCACCATCAGAGGTTTCACTCACCTATCGGAACCGGGCGGTCGATCGAATCCATCTGTAAGCCTTGCGGAACGGGCCTGAGCGCCACGTCGGGCCGCCACGCCTTGCGTTCGTGCGGCAACGTGCCGCACGCGCGGCCAATTGCTTGCATCGGCCTTTCGTGGATCACCGAAACGGGGCGCGATCTATTCGGCCGCCATCGACACGCGCCGGAACGTCAGGTTGATGCGTTCGCCCTGCACGCCCGGCGCCTTCGGCACGCGATGCTGCCATTCGGCCTGCGTGCGGCCGCGCATCACGAGCAGGCTGCCATGCACGAGGCGGTACGTGTGCGTGGCGCCAGTCGTGCGATGGCGAAGATCGAACATCCGCATCGCGCCGAGGCTCACGGACGCGATCACCGGCGCGTCGCCGAGTTCGGGTTCGTTGTCCGCGTGCCAGCCGAGGCTGTCCAGCCCGTTGCGATAGCGATTGAGCAGCACGCTGTTGAAACGCACGCCGCACGTCGCCTCGACTGCATGCTTGAGCGCAAGCACGCCCGGCATCCATGGCTGCGGCACGTTGCGGATGCCCGAATAGACGTACACGGCATCCGGTTCGCCCTGCCACGCGGTGAGCCGCGGCAACGGAATGCGTCCGCGCGGCGTGCGGATCGTGTCCTGCCGCCACGCGACCTCGTCGATCAGCGTGGCCAACGCGCGGTCGGCTTCGGGCGGCGCAAGCCAGTCCGGGTACCAGTCCACGTCTGGCGCGGGCGTATCAGCGAAAAGATCGGGCGTCGACATGTCGGCAGGAACGGGCGAGGAACGAACGAGGCATGCCTGCATACTAGCCAACGGCGCCGCGCGCCGCCATGCGCCGTCATTCGACGTGGAAAGAAAAGAACGCGGCCGCGCCCCGCGGTGCACGCGTCTCGCCTCGCGGCCCTCCGCTAGCCGCGCGTCAGCCGGATCAGCGTGATCTCGGACGGCACGCCGAAGCGGTTCGGCGGCCCCCAGTAGCCAGTGCCGCGGCTCGTATACAGCCACATGTCGCCGAAGCGGTTCAGCCCGCCGATCACCGGCTGCTGCAACCGTACGAACGGCGGCCACGGCAGGAACTGGCCGCCATGCGTGTGCCCCGACAACTGCACGGTAAAGCCCGCGCGGTTCGCCGCCTCCGCGCTGCGCGGCTGGTGCGCGAGCAGGATCTTCGTGCCGACGTCGCGCGGCGCACCCGCCAGCGCCTGCGCGGGGTCGCTGCGATGCGCGGGATCGAAGCCGCCCGCCGTGAAGTCGGTCACGCCCGCCAGCACCGCGCGCGCGCCGCCGCGCTCGATCAGCACGTGTTCGTTCAGCAGCACCGTCAGCCCGATACGGCGAAATTCGTCGATCCACGCATGCGCGCCTGCGTAGTACTCGTGGTTGCCCGTCACGAGGAAGGTGCCGTGCCGCGAGCGCATCTGGCCGAGCGGCGCCGTGTGTTCGCGCAGGCGCTTGACGGAGCCGTCCACCACATCGCCCGTCACGGCCACCAGGTCGGCGTCGAGCGCATTGACCGCGCGCACGATCCGTTCGATATAAGGCCGCTTGATCGTCGGCCCGACGTGAATGTCGGACAGTTGCACGATCGTCAGCCCGTCCAGCGCGGCCGGCAGCCCGGCAATCGGAATCGACACGCGCTTGACCGCCGCCGTGCGGCGCGCGCCGACGAACCCGATCGCGGTCACGAGCACCGCGGCCGCCAGCACGCCGAGCGCCGTGTCGGGCGCGGCGCCGCTCCATGCGCCGTCATGTCCGAGATGGCGCCACGCGAGCACGCCGAGCAGCACGATGTCGCGCACGAACGTCAGCACCAGCAGCGACGAGAAGAAGCCCATCGCGAGCGCGCCGGCCCAGCCGACCAGCGTCGCGGCCCAGCCTTCGTCGAAGCGGCGCGAGAACATGCCGACCGGGATCAACACGACGAAACTCGCCAGCACGAGCGCCGCGATCGTCCGTGCGAGCGGCGACGCGAACGCATCGGGAATGATGCGCATCCCGACATACAGATGGAACAGCACGCCGATTGCAATGAACCGGACAAAGAAACTTCGCATGAAACGTTCACCTTCGTTGCACGACCGCTTCCACGACCTGCGTCGCACGGGCCGCGATGCCCGGTGCGGCGCGTCGCGCCCTACGCACGATGGTACACAGATCCCGGTCGCGACGACGGGTCGCGCCTCACGGTGCCGCGCCGTGCGGCTTCGCGCGATAATCGGCCATCCTCCCGCTGCCAGATCCATGCGCTTCGATCTCGTCGACCTCAAACTTTTCACGCACATCGCGGAAGCGAACAGCCTGACGCGCGGCGCCGAACGCGCGCACCTGTCGGTGCCGGCCGCCAGCACGCGCATCAAGCACCTCGAGGAACAGGTCGGCGTGAAGCTGCTGAGCCGCACGAGCCAGGGCGTCACGCTGACCGCGCCGGGCGAGACGCTGCTCGCGCATGCGCGCCGCGTGCTGCGCCAGCTCGAGCAGTTGACCGGCGACCTGCAGGAATATGCATCGGGCGTGAAAGGCCACGTGCGCGTGTTCGCGAACACCACGGCGATGAGCGAGTTCCTGCCGGGCGTGCTGCGCCACTATCTCGTCGACCATCCGGACGTGACGATCGACATGCAGGAGCGGCTGAGTCCCGACATCGTGCGCGCGGTGCAGGAAGGCATGATCGACATCGGCATCGTCGCCGGCGACGTGCGCACCGACGGGCTGCAGGCGATGCCGTACCGGCGCGACCGCCTCGTGCTCGCGACCGCGCTCGGGCATCCGCTCGCCGGCCTGGCATCGACGCCGTTCGTCGCGACGCTCGACCACGACTTCATCGGCCTGCCCGAAGCGAGCGCGATCCACGCGTTCCTGAAACGCGCGGCCGCCGACGTGCAGCGCACGCTGCGCTGGCGCATCCAGGTCAGCAACTTCGAGACCGCGTGCCGGATGATCGAGGCGAACGTCGGCGTCGGCGTGCTGCCCGAAGGCACCGCGCGCCGTCATGCGAAGACGATGGCGCTGCGTCTCGTCGCGCTCGAAGACGACTGGGCCGAGCGCCAGTTGCAGATCTGCGTCGCCGATCTCGATGCGCTGCCGCGCTTCGCGCGCGATCTCGTCGACCTGCTCGTCGAGGACGCGCGCGGTCAGCCCGACTGAGCGGATTCGCATGCGTTCGACGGGCAATCGGCGTGTTACGCGCCGATTCCGCTGCGTCGGCATCGCAAATTCCGCTGCGTGATGTCGTCTGACGATCCTTTACAGTCCGTTAGCAACCCTACGCGAGCTTGGGCTGGCAAAATCGCGGCGTTCCGGCCGTCGCTGCCGACACGCGCGGCCGGACCGTCCGGCATGACCGACGGCGCGGCCACCGCCGGCCTCGGCCCATGCCGCAAACGCGTGCCGGATCGCTGGCGGTCCGCATCGCGCTGATTTATGATCGGCTCCGTATCCTGGAATCGTCGTCGCGGCCCGGCCGGTCGCGACGATCCGCATTGCGCCGCGCCCGGCATCCACCCCCAACGTCGAGCTCGTCACCCCATGAGAAAAACAACGCCGCGCGCGCCCCTGCGCATCGCCGCCGTCCTGGCGCCCGCCCTGCCGCTCGCGGGCTGCGCATCGCGCGGCGCACCGTCCTACGTGCTGTTCGGCGCGTACTTCCCGCTGTGGCTCGTCAGCGCGATCGTCGGCATCGTCGGCGCGATCGTCGCGCACCGCGTGTTCGTCGCGACCGGCTGGGCCGCGACGGTGCCTTACCAGCTCGCCGTCTGCACCGCGATCGGGCTCGTGATCGCCGTGATCGTCTGGCTCACCGGCACGGGGCCGTTCGCATGAAGGCCGCCGGCATCGCCCGCCCCTCCGTCAAAGGCCGCGTGATCGCGCTCGCGATCGTCGCGCTCGGCATCGCGGCGCTCGCGTACGCGTACCACCGCACGACGGCCTACCCGTCCACCGACGACGCGTCGATCGACGCCGACGTCGTGCACGTCGCGTCGCCGGTCGGCGGCCGCATCGTGCAGCTCGCCGTGCATGAAAACCAGCGCGTCGCGAAAGGCGACCTGCTGTACGTGATCGATCCCGTGCCGTACCGGCTGACCGTCGCGCAGGCGCAGGCCGATCTCGAACTCGCGCGCGCGTCGCTCGACACGCGCCGCCGTTCGCTGATCGGCGAGCGCTCGAATGCGTCCGTCGCCGCCGAGCAGGTCAAGCGCGCGACGCAGAACCACGATCTCGCGACGCGCGACGTGAACCGGCTCGCGCCGCTCGCCGCGCAGGGCTACGTCAGCGCGCAGCAGTTCGATCAGGCGAAGGTGCGCCAGCGCGACGCGGCCGTGTCGCTCGCGCAGGCGCAGGAGCAGCAGCGCGCGTCCGCGCAGACGATCGGCGACGACGCCGACGCGATCGCGACGCTGCATGCGCGCGAAGCCGCGCTGGCCCGCGCGCAGCATGCGCTCGACGATACGGTCGTACGCGCGCCGCACGACGGGCTCGTGACGGGCCTGAGCGTGCTTCCCGGCGAAACCCTCGCGCCGAACCAGTCGATCTTCACGCTGATCGACGCGAGCGAATGGTTCGCGGTCGGCAATTTCCGCGAGACGTCGCTGAACCGCATCGCGGTCGGCGACTGCGCGACCGTCTATTCGATGATCGACCGCGACCGCCCGATGACCGGCAAGGTCGTCGGCATCGGCGCCGGCATTGCGGACAGCGACCGCATCAACCTGCCGCGCTCGCTGCCGATCGTGCAGCGCTCGGTGAACTGGGTGCACGTCGCGCAGCGCTTCCCGGTGCGCGTGAAGCTCGACGAACCCGACGGCAAGCTCGTGCGTGTCGGCGCGAGCGCGATCGTCGAGGTCCGGCATGGCTCGGCCTGCCGCTGACGTCCGCTCGCCGGGCCCGCGCGAAGTCCTGCGGCTGCTCGCGCCGTTTCCGGGACGCGCGGCCATGGCCGTGCGCGTCGCGCTGATCTGCGCGCTCGTCGTGCTCGTGACGAGCGGGTACGGCACGCCCGAAGCCGCGATTTCCGCGTACGTCGTGTTCTTCCTGAACCGCGCCGATCGCGTGACGAGCGCCGTGCTCGCGGTCGCGATGCTGTTGCTCGTCACGATCGTGATCGCGCTCGTGATCGGCGTCGCGATCTTCAGCATCGAGTATTCGGTGCTGCGCGTCGCGTGCATGGCCGTGCTGTCGGTCGGGCTGCTCTACCTGACGTCCGCCAGCAAGCTGCGCCCCGTCGGCGCGATCCTCGCGATGATCGTCGGTTTCGGGCTCGACCAGCTGGGCCTCGCGCCGGTCGGCGAAGCCGCGACGCGCGCGCTGCTCTATGCCTGGCTGATGGTCGCGATCCCGGTCGGCGTCGCGATCGTCGTCAACCTGCTGATCGCGCCGTCGCCGCGCAAGCTCGCGCACACGCAGCTCGCGAAGCGGCTGCGGCTCGCCGCGCGGCGGCTGCGCGGCGACGACGACGCGCGCGCCGGGTTCGACGCCAGCCTGCGCGAAAGCGACAAGCCATTGCTCACGTGGCTCAAGCTGTCGAAGCTCGAAGGCTCGTCGTCGGGCGCGGATGTCGTCGCGTTGCGGCAGGCCGTCGCGTCGAGCACCGCGCTGCTCGTGGCGGTGGCGCTCGCGGATCGCGAACCGCAGGCGCGGCTGCCCGACCCGTTCGCCACGCCGATCGCGACGACGCTCGACGAGATGGCCGCGATCCTCGAACGGGGCGGCTATCCGGTCGACGTGACGCTCGCGCTGCCAGCCGCCGATGCGCTGCCGCCGCTCGCACGCGTCGTCGCGACGGACCTGCACACCGCGATCACGCGGTTCGCGGAACCGCCCGCGATCGACACGGCGGCCGCGCCGGCCGATACCGCCGACGCGCGCGCCGCCGGCCAACCGGCCGCACCCGCGGCACCGCCCGCGCCGCACGGCGGCTTCTTCCTGCCGGACGCACGCACCAATCCCGACCATATCCGCTATGCGCTGAAGACGACGGTCGCGGCGATGTTCTGCTACCTGCTGTACTCGCAACTCGACTGGTCGGGCATCCATACCTGCTTCATCACCTGCTACATGGTGTCGCTCGGCTCGACGGCCGAAACGGTCGAGAAGCTCACGCTGCGCATCGCCGGCTGCATCGTCGGCGCGCTGATCGGCACCGCCGCGCTCGTCTTCGTCGTCCCGTCGCTGTCGTCGATCGGCGAACTGATGGCGCTCGTCTTCGTCGGCGCGTGGCTGTCCGCGTGGGTCGCGTTCGGATCGCCGCGCATCGCGTACGCGGGCTTCCAGGTCGCGTTCGCGTTCTTCCTGTGCGTGATCCAGGGCGCGGGCCCCGGCTTCGACCTGACGCTCGCGCGCGATCGCACGATCGGCATCCTGCTCGGCAACGTGGTCGTGTATCTCGTGTTCACGCGCATCTGGCCGGTCAGCATCGGCAAGCAGATCGACACGGCGCTCGCGGCGCTGCTCGACCAGTGGCGGCGCGTGACGCAGATCGCGCAGCCGGCCGAACGACGCGCGCTGGCCGCCGACGCGTTCGCCCGTCACGGCGCGATCTCGCAGGAGCTCGGCCTGATCCACTACGAACCGTCGTGGGTGCGGCCGGCCGCGACGTGGCTGGCCACGCGGCGACGCGCGCTCGCGGAACTCGGCGCGCTCGAAGGCCCGCTGTTCCTGCTCGCCGAACGCAAGCCGGGCGACGCGGCGATCGGCGCGCAACTCTCGCGCGTCACTGCCCCGGGCGACGACGAAACGACGCCCCGCACGCCTGCCCCGGCGCCATCGTCGAGCGCCGCCGCCCCCGCCGACCCCGCGCGCGACGCGCTGCTGAACCTGATCGACACGCGGCTCGCGCGGATCGCCGACGCCGCCCGTCAAGCCACACCGAAGGAGCCTGCCCCTCATGCGCGTACCTGAACCACCGGCCGCCTCGATCGCCGCCGCCGCGCTCGCGACCGCCGTCGCGCTGGCCGGCTGCGCGACGTCGTCGATCGATCTGGCGCCGGCGGCGCCCGACCGCCCGTGGCAGCCGCAAATGTCGGCCGCGGGCGACATCGTGGCGGCGCCACCGCGCGCATCCACGCAAGGTGCGCACGACTACACGCTGCCTGCGTCGCCGGCGCTCGCGTCGGTGTCGGCGCCGGCCGCGCTCGATGCCGCGCACGCGTACACGCTGCCCGAGCTGATCGATCTCGCCGAATCGGCGAACCCGCTGACCCGCATCGCCTGGAACGACGCGCGCAACGCGGCGCTCGCGGTCGGCCTCGCCAAGTCCGCCTATCTGCCGCGCCTGTCCGCGACGGCAATGGGCGCGTACCAGGCGAACCACGGCTCGACGTCGACGATCCTCGGCGATTCGTCGAGCAACACCACCGTGCACGGCACGATTTCGGCGCTGTCGCTGCAATGGCTGCTGTTCGATTTCGGCGGCCGCGCGGCGCGCGTCGAAGCGGCCGAACAGGCATCGATCGCGTCGAACGTCGCGTTCACGGCCGTGCACCAGCAGGTGATCCACGACGTGACCGTCTCGTACTACCGCTACGAAGCCGCCCGCGCGCGCGCGCTGAGCGCGCAACAGGGCCTCGCGAACGCGGACGCGATCCTCGCGGCGTCCCGCGCGCGGCTCAAGCACGGCGTCGGCACGGTCGTCGAGCTCGCGCAGGCGACGCAGAACCGCGCGCAGGCGAACCTCGCGCTCGTGCAGGCGAACGGCGCCGAGAGCGACGGCTACCTCGCGCTCGTCTCCGCGCTCGGCATCTCGCCGCTGTCGAAGCCGACGATCGCCGCGCTGCCGAAGCGGCCGCTGCCGCCCGCGCTCGGCTCGTCGGTCGACGCGATCGTGTCGGACGCGATCGCACGCCGGCCCGACCTGCAGGGCGCGTTCGCGGTCGAAAAGGCCAATCGCGCGAAGATCAAGGCCGCGGAAGCCGCGTTCATGCCGAAGATCTTCCTGTCCGCGTCGACGTCGTATGCGAGCGGCGGCACGGCCATCTCCGCGCTGCCCGCGATCGGCGACCAGGCGCCGACCGTCAACCTGAACGGCAGCCGCTACGGCGGCGGCGTGTTCCTCGGCGTGACGATTCCGCTGTACGACGGCGGCCTGCGCTCGGCCGTGCTGATGCAGGCGCGCAACGACGCGCAAAGCGCGTCCGCGCGCCTCACGCGGACCAAGGAGGAAGCGGTGCGCCAGGTCGTCGCCGCGCAGAACGCGGTGCAGACGAGCCTGGCGTCGCACGACGCCGCGAAGGCGCTCGTCGATGCCGCGCAAACCAGCTACGACGCGGCGCTGACCGCGTACCGGAACGGCGTCGGCTCGGTCACCGACGCGACGATCGCGCAAAGCCAGTTGCTCGCCGCGCGCAACGCGGAAGTCGACAGCTATGCCGGCGCATTGTCGGCCGCCGCCGCGCTCGCGCTCGCGACGGGCACGATCGGCGCGGCGCAGTAGCGCCGCCGCCAGGCGGTTGACGCAGGCGCGCGCCGCCCACTAGAATGCCGCCCATTCTTCCTTCAGGAACCATCGTGGACAGTTGCAGCACTCCGTTGCGTGCGCCGCTTGCCGCCTGAACGCCTGTCCGCCGCAGTTCTCCTGCCACGGCTCGCGTTCCGCGAGCCGCACGCTCATCCCGTTTCACACTGAATGACGCATTCGCGCGGTACAGTACCGCGCGATGACGGCTATCGCCGCGTCGCGTTCGGCCTTGCGCCGCGGCGACGCGCGCCGGCATGCGCTTCTTGCACGGCAGGACAACCATGACTTTCGATTTCGCACTCCGTCTTTTCACCGCGTTCGCCTGCGGCGTCGCCATCGGCCTTGAGCGCCAGATGCGCCAGCGCACGGCCGGCCTGCGCACCATCACGCTCGTCGCGAGCGGCGCATGCCTGTTCGTCACGCTCGGCGTGCTGACCGGCAACGGCGTCGCGGGCGTCACGCAGATCGCCGCGTACGTCGTGTCGGGCGTCGGCTTTCTCGGCGGCGGCGTGATCATGCGCGACAAGGGTTCGATCCAGGGCATCAACACGGCCGCGACGCTGTGGTGCTCGGCCGCCGTCGGCGTGCTGGCCGGCTCCGGTCACTACGTGCCCGCGCTCGCCGGCACGGGTGTCGTGCTGCTCACCAATACGGTGCTGCGCGGCGTCAGCCAGGCCATCAACGCGACGCCCGTCTCGAACGCCGACCTCGTGCGCGAATACCAGATCACCGTGATTTGCCTCGCCGCCGACGAAGTGCACATCCGCACGCTGCTGTCGAACGCGATGTATGCGAAGCCGCTGTCGTTCCAGAGCCTCACGAGCGAGGACGTGCCCGACCAGCCGGACCGGCTGAAGGTGACCGCGACGCTGAAGCTGCATCCGAAGGATCAGCAGAAGCTCGAGCAGATCGCGAGCCGGATGAGCATGGAGAAAAGCATTTCCAGCGTGAGCTGGACCGCGAAGGAAGCGGAGCCGATGATGGAGTGAGCCGCGTGGCGGCCGCCGCATCCGGCGCCGCCGTTGCGTTGCGTTGCGTCAGGGTGCTTCGATGAGCCCGGCCGAGATCGCCTTGACGACCGCCTGGACCTTGTTGGTCGCGCCGAGCTTCTCGAGGATGTTGTTCACGTGGAAGTTGACCGTCCGCTCCGAGATGCTGAGGATCTGGCCGATTTCGCACGCGGTCTTGCCCTCGGCCGTCCAGCACAGCACCTCGCGCTCGCGCGCGGTCAGCGTGACGCCCGCCGCCGGCGACAGCTTCGGCACCATGAAGCGGCTCATCAGCGAATGCGACAGGTTTGCGAGCCAGTTGGTCTGCAGCGTCAGCATGTTGATCTCGGCCGGCGTCAGCCGGTCGGCATGGCGGGCGATGCTCAGCAGCCCGAACGCGCCGCGCGCCGCCCAGCTCGACTGCGCGACGCCCACCGACAATCCGAAATCGCGCGCGTCCTGCCACAGCGGGCACGGGTCGATCCGGTCGACGTCCGGCCACACGATCATGTTGGTGCTGAGCGCGCCGTCACGAACCGTCGAATCGATCTCGATGTAGTTCTGCGCCTGGTAGTGCGCCATCCAGCCGTCCGGATAGGTATCGAAGATGGCGACGGCCGGCTTCGAAACGGGCAGCGGTACGCGAATGCCGTAACAGCAGTATTCGAATCCGAGCCGCTTGGAATAGGCGGCGATCCGCTGGAAGAGCTGCTGCTCGTCCTCCGCGGCGCTGAATTGTTGGTAGGCATCCTGCCAGCGCAGTTCCATTCTTTCTCCGACAACGTCACGCTGTCATACTTGTCAGGTTTCAGTACCCGTTCGAGGCTGATACATTCCGCGCATGACTTCACCCTTGCTGCACCCTGTCCCCGGCCCGTCCCCGGACGGCTACGTACGCCTGTCAGAAGGCGCACTGGCCGCACTCGTGCTCGACCATGTCGCGAGCGGCCTCGATCCGTCGCTGCTGGCCGAACTGCGCGACAACGCGATCGACGCCCGCCTCGCCGGCTATACCGAATGGCATCGCACGGCCGGTGCCGGCGTCGCCTACGTGACGGTCGGCTGGGACTGGTACCTCGAACGCGCGACGGGCACGTTCGTGATCGCGGGCGGCGACGTTCGCAGCAACGTGATGGCCATCGACGCCAAGGGCGCCGACATCGGCATGTTGCGCACGGCCGCCGCGCTCGCCGCACGGCTCGCCGCCCTCGACTGGCCCGCCGCGGTCGCGTCGGCCCTGCTCGGGCACAACGACGCCTATCATGCCGGTCCGACGCTCCAGTGACAACCGGCCGCGCATTCCTCTGACGATTTTGCAAGACTGGCGCTCTTTATAAGCAAAAGCGGCGCGGTTTTCAATCCCGTTGATCAAGAAACCGTTACCACGTCCCGAATGGCGTCTTTACGCCGTCACCCTGTAAGAGTTACCAGTTACAGGCTCCTCGTGCCGCGCGCTGTAATGCACGCATACAAAAGCACAGATCCGAGGACATCCATGCAGATCTTCGTTCACGAGGAAGGGCGGTTGCCACACGAACTCGCGGCGGATCTCGGGCGCTATCGGCGCCGCGTGTTCGTCGAGCAGCTCGGTTGGGCGCTCCCGTCGGCGAACGAAAGTTTCGAGCGTGACCAGTTCGATCGCGACGATACCGTCTACGTGTTCGCGCGAAACGCCGACGGCGACATGTGCGGATGTGCGCGCCTGCTGCCGACGACGCGCCCGTATCTGCTGAAGTCGCTGTTCGCCGACCTGGTCGCCGAGGACATGCCGCTGCCGCAATCGGCCGCCGTCTGGGAATTGTCGCGATTCGCGGCGACCGACGACGAAGGCGGCCCGGGCAACGCCGAATGGGCCGTGCGGCCGATGCTCGCGGCCGTCGTCGAATGCGCGGCCCAGCTCGGGGCGCGGCAGTTGATCGGCGTGACGTTCGCGAGCATGGAGCGGCTGTTCCGCCGGATCGGCATACACGCGCACCGCGCAGGCCCGCCGAAGCAGGTAGATGGGCGTCTGGTGGTCGCGTGCTGGATCGACATCGATCCGCAAACGTTTGCTGCACTAGGAATCGAGCCGGGGCAGGCCGCCCGGCAAGCTATCGCCGCCTGAGCCGGAACGCGCGTTTCCGTCCGGGGCGGCATCGTAACGAAGGAGAACCAACGTGGACCAGTCTCAGGTCTTTCGCGCGATGATGCCCGGGTTGACGAGCGCCAGCGGCGCCCGCGTCACGGTCGCCTATCCGTCGTTTCCCAGGCCGTTGCCGCTCGTGCGGCTCGACCGCCGCGGGCTCGTGTTTCGTGCCGCCGGCGCCGCACCGCTCGTGTGCGGGCTGCCGCGCCCGGCAACCCTGCTGGTCGCGGACGAGCCGCTGTGCTCGCTGCGCCTCGTGATCCGCGACATCGCCGCGACCGGCGACGGCCGCCACGACCTGACGATGCAGCCGTCCGGCGCCGCCGGTGACGAATTGCTGTGGCATGCGTTGCGCGATCGCGAGCCGTACCGGCGAATTCGGCACCCGCTCGCGCCGGTCGATCTGCCCGTTCCCATCGACGGCGAACCGCATGCGGCGGTCGGCGAAACCGCGGCGCGCCCGTCGCGCAGCGCGGCTTTCCGCCTGCCCTGCCACAGCGACGCGCTGTTCTTCGCGGACTGGCTCGAATATCACTTCGATGAACTGCGCGCGTTGTCGCAACAGCACGGGCCGCAACTGCAGCTCAATCAGCTCGAACGACAGGTTGACGATGACGAGGTCGGCGTGCGTTTCGTCTACGACATCGACGGGCATGCGACGCGACACGCATTGACCGACTGTGCGCGCGAGGCATGTGCATGGATCGAGACGGAGATGCGCAGCAAATACGCGCTGCCCGTCGCGCAAGAGCGGTTCGGCGCGTTTGCCGCGCATGCGCGGGCCGGCGGCATGTGAGTGCGGCCGTGCCGCGGGCCGCCACCAGGCGGGTTGCGCGGCGGCAAGTTGTGCCGATACAACGAGCGCTTGCAAACGTCCGGGTTTTCCCTTAAATTTACGTCTGTCTCCTCCATGTCTCCAAACATGGATTCAGCCCGCTCCAGCAGCGGGCTTTTTTATTGCCTGAACAGTTTGCGGGGCCACATCACCTCCTGCGCGCGACTAGCCCGCCGGACCCAAGGTGGCCGGGCGTAGCCAGTAGTAACGCACCGCAAATATCAGCGCGACCGTGACGACCAGGATCAGCAGCAGGTACAACCAGCCCTTTCTGGTCGTCGGCAGGTCCGTCAGGGCACCGACTTCGCCCGTCAGCGCCGCCAACGCGACCATCGCCAGGCCGGCCAGCACCAACGTCCCCTTTGCCACCCATCCGAACGCGGCCTCCAGCCCGGCTGCCCATCGCGACTGGCGGTAAGGTCCGGCAACCGGCCGGCGCAGATCGGGCTTACCCATTCGTCAGTTCCCTACCGGCATGCGCGTGCCCGCACGTCGTGCGGCAAGCGCCGCCGATCGCATGAATGCGAAGGTCTTGTTGATGGGTAGCCGCTGCGATGCGGAGTGCGCACACTCGATCGAAATGCGTCATGTTTTCTTTCGCGAGACGAGGCTCAGCACAATTCGATTCGTTTGGCCGGGCCGAATCGATATCGTTCGATACAGCCAGTATCGCCCGAAACACGATCCGCTCGCCTCGCCCAATCGCGATCGGCCGGCTTATCATTGACCGGCCAGCCACTTCCCGTCGAGGTCATCTTGCACGCCCATCTGCGCATTGCCCGCCCGGTCAACAACCTCGCCCGCACCGAACGCATGTATCGCGACGGCCTCGATCTGTCGGTACTGGCGCGCTTCGACGATCACGACGGCTTTTCCGGCGTAATGCTCGGCCGCGAAGGCCTCGACTATCACTTCGAGTTCACACACTGCCCCGACCATCCGATCGCACCATCGCCGACGCCCGAGGATTTGATCGTGTTCTACCTGCCCGATCGGCCGGAATGGGAAGCCGCCTGCGAGCGCGCGACCGCACACGGCTTCATGCCCGTGACGTCGCTCAATCCGTACTGGGAAATTTCCGGCCAGACCTTCGAGGATGCAGACGGTTACCGGATCGTGTTGCAGAACGGTACGTGGCGCTGATGGGCTGACGTGCGTGAGCCGTTACACGGCGGGGTGGTTGCCGCCGGTGATAGCACATCCGCACTCGCCGGTCGCCAACGATGCAGCGTCAGACGTTCGATATCGATTCGATGGCGTGATCGTTACGGGGGTACGGAAGGACGACTGTGGACTCAATGCAGATGACGCCACAAGCGCGGCACTGGAACGCATGAGGGGAAGGAAGTCGCGATCGTCGCTAGTACCAGCGACGATCGGAAGAATTGCTGACGAGAAACGAGCGCTAGCGCCGCCCGCTCGGGTTACTCGTTTTCCTCGAAGTAATGCCCGAACTTCGTCTGCTTCGTGCGGATATAACGCTCGTTTTCCTCACGCACGGGCACCGCAAGCGCCACGCGTTCGCAGACAGGAATGCCATGCTTCACGAGCGTGTCGAATTTCTTCGGATTGTTGCTCATCAGCCGCACCGACGTCACACCGAGGATGCGCAGGATCGCAGCGGCCGAGTCGTACTCGCGGGCGTCGTCGGGCAGGCCGAGATCGAGGTTCGCCTCGACGGTGTCGCGCCCCTGCTCCTGCAACGCATACGCGCGGATCTTGTTGCTCAGGCCGATGCCGCGGCCTTCATGGCCGCGCAGATACAGCAACACGCCGCGGTCTTCGGCCGCGATGTAACGCAATGCGAGATCGAGTTGCTCGCCGCAGTCGCAGCGGTACGAGCCGAACACGTCACCGGTCAGGCATTCGGAATGCAGCCGGGTCAGCACGGACTGCTCGCCCGTCACGTCGCCCATCACGAGCGCGAGATGTTCGGCATCGCTGCCCGATACGCGAAACGCGTATGACGTGAACGTACCGTAGCGCGTAGGCAGCGACGCCGTGGCGACGAGCGTCACGCACTCGTCGGCCTGGCCATTGCCCGGCGTGGGCAAACCTGAATCTGTCATAAGTAGTTGATTTCGTGGAGTTTCTTCAGCCTGTCGCGTAAGTTGTCGCGTAAGTACAACAAAACAGACCTCTATCCCGCGAGTTTACCGCACTGCTCCCCGGCAGGTACTTTACTTCCCCACGCTCCGCAGGATGCCGCGCGCCACTTCCCGAATCTCTTCCGGGCGGGCATGAACCGGACTCCACCGGGTCCGCGCGCCCTGCTTCACGACGCTCGCTGCAAGGTCGATTAGAGCCTGTCTGATCGCTGGGTGTACCGGCGCATTGAGCACGCTTGGTGCGCGCCGCGCCAGCTCGGTCACGATGGCAAGGTCGCGTTGCAGGATCGAAACGATGTGCGCCACAAGGTCCGGCCGCTCGCGTGTGGAGCGCTTAATCTGATCAATGGGGATTGCGCGTAGCGCGATAGGCGCGAGCGCGTCAGGGCTCATGTAGTCGGGCTTCATAGGCCGAACAGTTTACCGTGTTGAAGTATCTGGCTTTGCTGTCATCAGAAGTTGGGTTGTTGCACGGTCGCATCGTCCGTGCCCTACTATCGTCTTGTTACGACAGGTTCTCGGCAAGCGGCGTCATAGTTCAACCTGCGTCTGAGTATTTCGGGACCAGCAATAAGCAGACTGTCTGCAACATTTGTCGCTGCGAGTTCAGCTAGGAAATTCGGCCTTTCCGGCCATTTCACCCATCCATTTTGAAGGTCTTCTATATAAATGTCTGGCGCAGAAATTCTCGTGAATTGCTCACCCATCCTCTCATTCAACTCAAAGAAATATGGATTTATCGTCGGAAGATAAACGTAGGACGAGTAATCGAAATCACCATCCTCACCAAATACATCCGGCAGTCTATTGCACATTCTACCAACCATTTGGGAAAGCACATCACCCGGAGGTGTTCTGTACCATTCAGACGGATTTCCTGTTGGGCGAGGAATATTGCTTCCGGCACACTTCCACGTCACGTATTCTTCAATTGAATTTATTTCACCATGAAATACGTCCGGAATGTGAAAGGCAGCAAAGATGGTATAATAGGGATTAGTCGTCGTCTCCCACGCGCGGGACCACAGCGGCCGCGTTGTATTACCTATTTTCGTCTGGGTTAGGTCACGGGCATCATAGCAAAGATATATCCAACCCCTCGCCCGTGGACTCGGACCGCCTAGATGCGATGGATTATTGATGTCGAGATAGAGAGCCATGCTTTTCGTGTAGAGTCCAGCAACGCGTCAATTGTACCCACTTGGCAGGAACATCGGTACATTCGATTACGACTGCTGCGAGCGACGGCTAAAATCTGCACGACGCACTATGAAGCTGGCCCCGCGCCCTATATGGATTGCGGGGCCTTTTTGCATCACATACCGAACTGCCACCGCTCCACACAGCCGCCATTCTGATCAAGGGTTTTCGCTTTGTTACTCGGCAACGAACGCCCCCCGATCTTTCGGTTTGAATACCGAATCTGTAAGGAACTCCGCTACGGTTTCCTCGTCTGCGAAGTGTGGCGTGATGATAGTGCAAACGATCGCACCAGTACTGTCATGAATGAAGAACTCAGCGAGGCCCCCTTCTCCTTCACCACGCGCGATTTGATAAACGGCCTTTACTTTTTTGCCGACCTGATACGACATAGAGAATCTCCGGGTATGAAAAGCCGTTCTTACCGTGAGGCAAGAGCGGCAAAGCAGCCTTGTGCATTAGCACGTGTGGCCGGGGAAAGTTGAGGCACGGGTGTACAGCGAACTCAGTCTACAGTCGCGCATCAATTCCAATCGAACAAATAGGAATTGTTTTCCAGACTTATTCAGGCGTTCGCTCCTTTATTCCAAAACCCGCCATCGCGCAAGCCGCTTATTACAATAAATTATAACGGAATCGGCATTTACTGTCGGACAAACGCAAATTTCATCTTAAGGCCAGTAAATAGCTGGCAAGAGGAAATCTCACGATTCCTTCAATCTGATTATGCGAGCGCAAGCTCGAAGCCTGCATATGGGAATCCGGTGCGGGGCGTACTGTCCGCGTAGTAAAGCAATGGGCCGCACTTGGGGCCGCTGACAAGAAAACCGAATAGATAAAGTGACCGTAGGCAGTAGGGCTGTAGGTATCCACGGTGGTGCAATCCCAATGGGGTGAGATTATTTCAACTCCCGTACATGCTTTTATCGAGGCCGCGCGTAATGGATGGCCTATAGGGACACAGGAAGTAGTGCAACGTAGCTGACAGTAAGTCGGTATCGCCTCACCGGCCTGTGTAAGAATCCATTGTCGAAAGACGGGTGAAGTCACATTCAGACAACTGTATGTGTAAAAGACAATCACCAAAGCTACTCTTATTCCAAGTCTACTCAAAGATACCCGTATAGGGTCTTTGTTTTAGGATGAGGAAGGGAGTCGCTTTGGGGTGAAGTACCACACACACGAGCACAGCGAGTGCAGACGCCTTTACAAGATAATGAATACATCCCTATCTCAAGACTGCTTTCTCCCTTGTTCTCTACATCGTGTGGGTTTTGTTTTAATCAACAATTGGTGTCGCGTAGCGAGCTCCGGGCAAGCGTAGCACCGGCCGTTTGCCTACATGCTCATCACATTCAAGTTTATTTAACCTCATTGAGTAACGACTTAATTCATCCCCCTCATTAACTATCCAGCCTATAGGCTCCAAAATGAACAACGATCTAATCATATCTTTCTCAGCCGCAGCCCGTGCAGCTTCGAAGGCGCAAACATCGGCTGAAGACTTGAAGCATGTAGACGAATGCTATCGACTCCGTGACCATAGCCTCTTGGACGAATTCGAATATTTGTGCGATCACGTCATCGATAGTTCGATGGAACGTGCGCGAGACTTGGCAAAGAACGAAATACCTACCAACCAACCCCGCTTGGATTGATCCAGCGGGGTTTTTTGTTTTATGAAACTGTATTCGTTGTGAATGCCGTCCTGCTGGCGGTGGTTTTGTGTCAATCTACCAGCGCAACACCTATGATTCTCGCCTACCTCCTTGATGCGCTAAATGCAATTAAGAATTCATCCAACTCATCCCTCGACATAAATTCATTAAAAATGCCAGCCTCTTCGGCATCCATCACCCACTTGAAATTTACATCATTAATGAATTTCCGCCAATCAGATATGAGCATCCAATCACGAACAAGCCCGTATATCGTCGGGGAGTAGCTAATTTTTCTTGCCGCCTCTGCGTAGCCACTCGGAATAATGACCCTTAGCGATTCCAAATCAGTTACCCCGAACTCTCGTAGTTCGTCAATCAAATCACTCAGAGGCACGCGTTTGCGACTAGCGCGCGAAATTTCCATATTATTCTCATTTGCCCAATTTTCACAAAACTGCGCCAGGCTGATTGAATCGATTGGGGACTTGAAATCATGCCTCTCCCCCTTTTCCCTCAACGACTCACTATACGCATCGATCTGTGCCGACAGTTGATCTAAACCTTTATCTGCAATCTCAAGCATGCCGGCATACAAATATAGTTGCCGCTCCATTTCCCGAGGAAGCTTCCCTGAAAACTTGTAGTTTCTATCGTGAGCCAATTCCGCCCATGCGTGTTGAAGCAGTGTTCTTACTTGGAATTCGAACTTTAGTCCGGACAGTCCTTCGAACTCAGGGAGCCTGCCGCGTTCTGTGCCGATATCACACACAAAATGAACTGAACGATACCCCGTTTGATTCACCTGCAAGACGGCATCTTTATTCAGTGAATTAGCACGATCAACTTCGAACGACTCCGAAATTATATTTGACACTCTATCAACATCGGATTCCAAGAATACTATCACCCTAACGCCAGTAAGGTCCGTCATCTGCTCACGAGGATTTTCATATCCCTTTCTTTTTATTTTTTCCAGCGCCCCAGTCTTATCCTTGGTTCGGCCGGATATAGTGAGATAATCGACTCCTTTGTTTTCAAGCAAGCTTCGCACGAGTGCCGAAATAACGTCAGTCAATCGTTTGTGGCGCTGCAATGCCTCATCAAGCCACTCCCCGTGCCGGTCCTCTTGGGAGGGCTGCAATAATGCCTTTGCCTCTGCAAGCGCCTCACCCGTAGTCTTTTTCACAGTCATATAATGATGTATATAGAGTTAAAATCAACTAACAACTGACCCATAATAACGATAATCTCTGCGACCAAATATTACATCGACCCACATTCGCCGTTGCTCTACTCGTCGAGCAGCGACCTGTTTCTAAGTGTGTTTTCGTGGGCGTTGCTTACCGCGCCTGTGTTTATCACACGAAGATATTCATCTTGATCTTTCAAAATTTCGTCTCGCAACAGACCACGCTCATGCAGCGACACGTAGAGAGCAGCCGCGTACGCCTGACAGTTAATCGAGCGCTCAGGATTAAACGCAATGTCAGAGAATGCGCGGTAAGTCAAAACAATCTTGGCGAGTTCTGGTTGCCTATGCAGAGCGTTGATGTAAAGCCAGTCATAAAAAGCGGTTCGAGGTTGGAGCGGCCAGTCTGTGCCGTACCACTGAAACCTAATCAATCGGCCAAACTGTGTAAGGCGTGGATCGCGCTTCGCATCGATTGACTTGGCATTGAGAAGGTCTTTAAATGGACCTCCGCGCTCAAATACCTTGCTCGCTTGATAGGCGCACTCAAGACTGTATTCTCGGCGCGGCGTTCTTATCATCAGATTGAATGCGCTCAACTTGACGCCGTAATCGTCCTTGGACTTGCTGGATATTTCTAACACTTTATCGACGTGCAGTCGTTCCTTCGCCACCTGATGAAGTGACTCGATTGACTTCTGAGCTTGGCTTTTTGCCATGCCGGGAAACCAATGGAATTCGAAAAGCTCCGTAGACACGAGCAACGGGCCACTTAGGGACGGAACGAATATCGGGCGTGTAGCCATGTCTATGCCTGCTGTTGCTGCCAGTGAGCGAAGTCCTTGCGGTAACTATAAAACGCTTTGACGCTCCACACTTTGAGGTCAGGATGCAGTGCTTCAATCCGATCCTTCATTTTTTTGTCCTCCACAGCAACACCCATGATGTACTTTCTCGGAACACCTTCTAGCATCAATACTTCGGCCTGTGGATTGGTCGGGAGGTAGTCCATCAATCGTAGGTCCGCACGGACTATATCGTCAAAATCGTCATACATCGCCTGAAACGCATCTAATCCAGTCCGCTGATCGATAGGGACATTTGAAACTCGATTTGATGCCGCATTCGTTGTACAGAATGCACACGGCAACTCCCAAAGTACAGAGGGATGGATGACCACTACAACCCATTCTTCCAGCTCATTGCCCTTCTGCTTTCGATAGCGATAGAACATCCTATAGTTGGGTAATCCTATTGAAACGCATACGGCATCGGTACCATCGAGCCTATGCTCGTCATTCACTACCCCCGAGATTTTCCGCCCGTCCAACTCGTCAAGACATACGAGCCCGTGTCTGAGAATGGATGCGAGGTTGGAAAGTCTAGTGAAATGCACCAAATACTTAATACCTCTTTCCTTTGCATACTCTTTTATAGTTCTTGCCACCATGAGGCCCCCGTGCATATCTGGTCTGAATTTTTTTGCCTTCAGTACCTAATATACCTCAGTTGACAAACTTTCTACTCGAGAATCGCGTTCTACAGCGCTCACACAGGTTCTGCCGTCATTTCGTCTGCCGGGTATAGCTGAAGCATGGCGCGCGCTGCCTCGACATTTGGCGACGTCAGCCACTCTTCCCAATCATCCGGCCGCAGAATCACGACTGACCGTTTCTCGTCGGCGGGTTTGTGCATCCTCGACATGACAGGATGGCCGTCTGCGTTGACCGTAATCATTGTCATCACATGGCGGGGCTTACCTTCCGCATCTTTCAGCGTGCACCATATGCCGGCAACGCACATCGTCGGACGCTCGATAACGCCAATCTTTTGCCATTCGCATGGTCCGAGTATCCACTTCCCCGTGGCGTCTTGCCGCGCATCTGGATAGGACGACTCGACCACATACCAAGCTGGAATCAAGCAGCGGCCACCCGATCGCCACGTTGGCCTATACTAAAGGGGACTTCCCGAGGTTGTCGCCCCGGACGTTCATCGTACTGCGCATGATCGGCGGCTTACGCCCTTGTTTGCTTCGCCTTCTCTACGTTCGCCTTCTGAAGCGCGCGCGACCAAAGCACGAACGCGTTATAAAATCAATGAGATACATACTTTCACACGATGAAAATACATACTCGAATCTCCCCTCAAAGGCTAAAAACCGCTCTTGTCTGCGGGCGGCACGCGGCCGGAAATATATCGGGAAAACATCTTCAAAACCTATCCACTTGAATACAGCGGTCAGTTCCGTGTGATGGTGCAAGTTTCGCTACGTCATAGCTTGACTGACCTGACACATCGTGTGCTGACGCCCGTCATAGCGCAATCAAAAGCGACGAAGCCCGCGCTCCGCGGGCCTCTCGGTCGGACGTGTAGCTCGGCTTCAGTCCACGTTTTCGCTTCCGAGGAACGGACCTATCCCAAACTTGGAGGCAAGCTGCGCCGCCTTCATGATGGTTACGTGCGTCGTCCCGTACTCCTTGGCTAACCCCCTAGCCGTAGCACCAGCGTCCAGCCTCGACCGAATCTCTCGCTTCTGCTCAGGCGTGAATCGCTCGGGCCTGCCTCCTACCCGTCCCTCAGCCCGCGCCCGCTCCAACCCTGCATGCGTCCGCTCGACTATCAAGTCGCGCTCGAACTGGGCGAACGCAGCGAACATGCGCAGGATGAGGTCGCCTGCTGCACTCGTCACCTCTTGTACCGGCAAGTCCAGCACGACTACCCGGACGCCCAATGCCCGCAGCGCCTGTACCGTGCTATCAACGTCCGCAGCATTCCGGCCCAACCGGTCTAGCTTTGCCACTACCAGCGTATCGCCCGCCTCCAGCTTCTCCACCAGTTTGTGGAACACTGGGCGCTCCATCGCAGGCACGGTGCCGCTAATAGTCTCGGCATGCACACGGCGAGGCTCGACCTCATACCCGGCCTGCTTCGCGGCAATTTGCTGATTCGTCGTGTCCTGATCCTGTGTCGATACTCGGCTGTAGAGGAAAACGCGGGACATGCTCGGCTCCGGTTATAAAACGTGGATAGAATCATCTCACGGATAGAAACCTAATCCAAGGCGTTTCTTACCATTCATTCGGGCGCGTGTTGCGTGGATACTTAACGAACGTTTTTCTACCGTCGTGTACGTCAGCGCCGAAAAGAAAAGCCTACGGACGGCGACACGACCGCCCTCCTCAATCTGGTTGAGTTTGCACTCGATTAGACTTAGGTTCTTGACGCAGCCCCAACAAGACGCACCGCACGTCGGCCCAGACGGCCACGCGATCTCTGACTGCTCGCGTCTGTCGGTTGACTGTCGGGTTTCTGTCGTGTTGCGTCGGCGCTTCGCTCCCCATACTTCGTTACATCGATCAACACGATGGAGCTACGAAATGAACGGTACCGGCAATTCTCAACAAAGCCGCTTGCTCACGCCGGCCGAACTGGCCGCGTGCATCAAGTTGTTCCGGGAGACACGGCAATGGTCGCAAGAACAATTGGCGGCAATTTCGGGGCTGAGCGTGCGCACAGTCCAGCGTGTCGAGCAAGGTTTGTCCGCCAGTCTCGACACCCGCCGCGCGCTCGCCAGCGCATTCGAGTTCGAGGACATCGACGCGCTCAACAAGCCGTTCACGATTCCATCCGAAGACGAATTTCAGGCGGCGAAGGAAAAATTTGACCGAGAGCACGTCACATTGACGGCACTTCCGCTCACCACGGGAAAGCAGTTGGCGAAGCTCGCGGAGACCTGCCAGATGGACTTGTCTGAACCGGCTTTCGACTTGACCCGCGAAGCGGATGAAACCTTTGCCATGCTTGTAGACTATTTCCGAGATTACCGGGATTGCTTCGATGCTTTCAGCGAAACTCAAAAATTCGATGTGTACGACGAGCTGCAATCCCACATTGACGCGCTCAAGACATTCGGTGTCTCGCTACGCTATGCAGAACGGAAGATGCACGTAAAGTGGGGATCAGACGAGAACAGTAAGCCGATGCCCGTCAACGTCCTTTATGTAGTCGGCTTCCCGCTCGGCAAGGAGCCGGAGCAATTTGCAACACCGAGGTCCGGTGGCATTGGCTTGTAGGCGACCATGCCTTCCATTCCAGAGCGGGGCCACGTGGCGCGGTTACAGCGAGGCCCCGCTTGGGATCATTGAAAAAAAAGATATCGATTCGCCATCAAGTCTGAGTAAATGATCCATTCGCAAGCCAATGCCCGTGCGCCGCACCCGCTGCCACTCGTCATGGAGTCAGAGGAACTGTATGAACGTCAACTTGATTTCCGCCTTGCCCGTATTTCTTGGCGCACTCGCATCCGGCCTATTTGCCCTTGTGGGCGTCATCGTAACGTCAGCACTTGCACAACGACGAGAGCATGAATCGGACTGGCGCCAAACCAAGATTGAACACTACCAAGAGTACGTCACAGCCCTATCGAATATCATTTCTGGACGCTCCACTACGGTCGCACAGGAGCGTTACGCCGACGCCGTAAATGCACTAGCGCTCGTGGCGTCGCCCAACGTATTGGACGCAGTCCATGCATTCCAGAAGGAAATTTCTTATCGGAATACGGAACGGAGCGACGCCCGTCACGATGCTCTCCTGAGTGCGGTCATGCAAGCAATGCGCGTTGATGTCCAGCCGAAGCGCTTTCAAGATACACATCGTGCATTTCATTTTCTTGCACCTCCACCCGCGCCTGGCCCAAAGCAAGATGTCCACGTGTCACGAAAGGTGTGACGCGGCAAACGAAACATGAGCAAACCTAAGCCGGAGTGGCACTCACAACGTACAGGCGTCGCCATAACCATCGGACGCTCATCCAGACGCGGCCACGAACAAACGAGGTCAGCGCACTGATGCTTCTATCCAGAATTCAACAAGATTTGTTCGAGTTCACGAAACGCGACCCGGATGACTTCGCTGGTTTGGTGGAGTTCTGGTATCGCGCGAACAGTGACGCCTTATCTGCGGTGCTAACCGCCCATCGTGGGCTAAATCTCATTCTGAACGTGAGGTCGTTCAGCAATTTCGAATCGCTCGCGAAACGCCTCTTCTTGATTGCAGACACGCTGATACTTCGTGACGCGCGAAGTTGGGCTGCTGACAGTGCCGGTTATCGAGACATGCCCGTCCCAACCGGGGAGTATCGCCCTGGATTTCTGCCTGATGCACTGAATGAACTTCGCGAGCTTCGACCGTCGCCGCTGGCATTACACTACCGCCCCAATCTTTACTGGACCAGCGACGAAAAAACCTTAAACAACGGGCTGCATATCGCGTATGCAGGGTCAGCCTATCATCCAATCCCTTCCGAGGTCATCGACTGGATCGGCGGTCCCGGAGGCAACTACATGCGAACCGGGCAAGTCGTCTATGCGCCCTTTATTCCTCCACTGGAAATAGAGCTTGAGTTTTTGAAGCATGACATCGACCTACCCGGTCATTTCGGCGCGGCATCGCTCTTTCATCAGCGCCACGATTGGCTTTCTGACAGCCATATCTATGCACTGCTTTCGCTGGACGTGCCATTTCTGGACGGACTCGACATAGCTACCTTGTCAGCCGTCAAACAAGACAACCGTGATGCCTTCAGTACATTCAGCCGTAGCCTGACCGATGCTGTAATCGGCATCAAGTCAGCGGTTGGTACCGAAGCGTTTGTACGCGAGGTTCGAAATATTCAACGGAATCAGATCGACGCCGCGCTCAACGACGTGGAAAAGGCAGTTCATCGGATCAATCAATCACGTGCCCTACGAAAGATGGGCATCCTGACCGGCTTGGTCGGACTCAATGCCGCAGCTCTTATCGGTGCTCCCGACACGACACTTGTTACCGGGCTTGCGTCTGGTACAGCCGCGATGATCGCAGAGCGGGTGGCACGACTCAAAGAGCGCGGAGAGTTGATGGACAAGAAAGGCTACTTCCTGTGGACGCTCAAAAACGCTATCACACATTAAGCGACATGACCGGCGGCAACGCAACAGGCAACGATGCCGCCGCACACTTTCAAACGCATAGATCGTCACTCAGTGCGGTGCAGCGACCTTCCAGCCCTGTCATCGGCAGCCTCGAGCCGATGTCTTGAGTTTTTGCCCATCGTCTTGCAAACGGGACAACACACGTCTCCATTCTCATTTGCTTCTCGCTCAGCGACCAGTGCTAGGCCCCCGTGCCCCAAGAACCTCCGTCGATCACGGACATCAATCGCCCGACCTGCTTCGCTTTTTCGACGACGCTTCAACCAATTCAAACGCATCGTTGATCAATTTTTCGAATGCTTCCTGCTGCGCTGGCGACAGTCGCTCTAACCGCTCCTGAATTCGAATTGCGCGGTCAAGTGCACCTGTCCCGCTGGCTCCTAACAAGTCGGCGAGACGACAGTCGAGCTTTTCGGCGATCCCTGCTAGTCGTTCGAGATTCGGAATCAAGGTCCCTCGTTCGATTCGCGAGAGGGAAGATTGCTCGATCTGGATGAGTTCGGACAACTTTTCCTGAGTCATTCCAAGCGCCTTCCGGCGAGCGGAAATGGCGTCGCCAATGGACTTCGCAAGTTGTGCAGCGTTGCTCAAGACAGATGTCCTCCCCGGTAGTCGGGGAAGTGTCTGTTCTCCGCACCGCAGCGTGAAGGGCGTCACCACACATATTATTCCTTATAGAGTATATTATGTGCTGCAGCGAATTCCCAAGCGGCACTTCGGAGCCGCGGGCACATCGTGGCCGGTTCCGGCAAAAAACTCGTGCCTTTGATGGCCGGAACCTTCTTTCGTCGGCGCCCCCCCTGTCGGCGCTTTTTATTCCAGCGAGCAGCGGCGAGCACCGCTGCCCAAAAAACCAACCTTTCGGGGCTAAACCATGCATCGAAATTCCGCAGCGACAATCGCCAAGCTGGCGGCCGCAACTGTCGCATGCATCACGTTCACATCCGCACAAGCACAAACTATCCCGCCCGCCTGCCAGCAATTTCTCACGGCATTTCAAGCGTGTGGAGCTGCCTATGTTCACCTGACGGAACTGAAGGACCCTGCGCAAACACCGAAGGCTAAACATGATATGGATACCGCGATCACCGGTATGACCAGCGAAATGCGAGCAGGAGTCCGCAAGATCGGCGCGCAAGCCGTCGCGGAACGCTGCGCATCGCCGGAAATGAAAGGAAAGTTGGTTCAGTCCATCGCTGGGATCATCACGTTGTTGGGCTTCGGCGGCGGCATGACTCCGGAGTGCGACGAAGCGTATTCGGCCATTCGTTGAGCGTCCGTACCCTGAACCCCACACGTCAAACAAACATGTTCGAAATTCAATCGTGGGCCGGACGACCGTCGCAGTGGACAAACGGACCTCTCTTTTTAGGCTGCTTTCTGCTGGCTGCAACGTGCAGCTTCGTCGCGCTCGGAGTCGACAGATTCCGCATCATTGCGTTGGCATTGACCGCTATCCCGATCCTACGTGTGGCGCTCGCGTATCTGGATATCCGTTGCCGCTCTTACACGCTGACCAATCAGCGTTTTCAGTACAGCTTCGGCATCCTGTCCCGGCGCTTCCATGAAGTCGAGTTGTACCGGATAAAAGACGTTGTGCTCGATCAGCCGTTTCTCCTGCGCCTCTTCGGCCTGTCCAACATCCTTGTCGTTGGCTTTGACGTGGTGAAGCCGATCGTGAAAATTCAAGCCGTTCGCGACGGTGAGAAGGTTCGGGAAGCGTTTCGCACGCTTGTCGAAGCGCGTCGTGATGCCAAATCTGTTCGCGTCAGTGAAGTTGGGTGATCAAATGAAAAAATCTCTCGTTGTCTCGTTCCTCGCCGCATCGGCATTTTCCATCGCTGCACATGCAGCCACGCCGACGAAGGCTGATCCGGTGAAGCAGTGTTTCGACCACGCTCAAGATCAGGAACAGCAAGCGCGCTGCTACGATGCCGCGATCGCAGTGCAAAAGAAACGGTTGAACGCGGCCTACAACAAGCTGATAGCGCACCGCAAGGCGGCGAATGATTCGGCGGGCATCGCAGCGCTGAACCAGATGCAGAAGGACTGGATCAAATCCCGCGATGGCACGGTCAACTATCTGAACAACCATGTGGCCGGAAGCGCTTCGGCAGTGTTCGCCGTCAGCAACGATTTCATGCTCGACGCGGTGACGAAACAAGCGAACCTGCTCGAAACTATCCGCGACATGGAAGGCGGCGAGTAAAAAAGCGACGGCGCTCAGAGTAACGGTAGATCAGGGAGCCGCGCTACGTGGCGTCGTACTGGTTCAATGAAGAAGCCCTTTGGATGTTCGTCCAAAGGGCTTTTTTCTGCTCGACCGGTTAGTGTCTGCGGATGCGCTCTATTAGCTCGACTTGGTAGAATCTCCATCGATTCATCCGAACAATATTGAGAGAGGCCGACGCGCTACGCGCTGGCGCCACATATTCGAGGGGCACACGCATGTTGCGAAAAGTCGCAGTTGTCGGGGATACGTTGTCGAGCGGCGGAAACGTCCTGCCACATGGCGGACCACCAATCACCATGTCGGGGCATCAGATCGCGTTGATCGGTGGCCCGGCATTTTGCGCCGCCTGCAAGGCAACAGGCGTCATCGCGAAGGCAGGCGGGCCGTATCGCATGAGCATGTCCGGCGAATGCGCGCTCGATCAAGATATCGTGCTGTGCGGCTGCCCGAAGCCACCGAAGATCATCGCCGGACTTGGCGGCGAATCGTGGTGCGACGACATGATCGAGGGGCACGGCAAGGTGATATCGAGCCTAACCGCCACAGGCGGCGTTGCATCAGTCAAGAAAGGTGCATTCGATGAGCAGGTGAAGGCGACCGAACATGAGGTCGAAGGATTGCCCTACTACATCGAAACTGCTGACGGCCGCGTACACTTCGGCCGCTTGGACGCGAGCGGGACATTGCCACGCGTCTATACCGGGGACGATGCCGGCTCCTATACCGTTCATTGGGGCGACGATGCAATCGCCAAGCACCTAGGGGAATGATCGATGCCACACACGAAACCGACAAAGATCGACACGAACAAGCAAGCAGGTTCGCAGAAAGAAGTCCCCGTGAAGGCGATCACGTTCAAAGAGCTGTGGGACGCCTACCCTTCCGGCAATCCATACGACAATCCGGACTACGACAATCAGTGCGCTATCCGCCTGAGCGTGACATTGCATCGCGTCGGTGTTGGCATGAAGTCGTTTTCTCAGAAAACGGTTAAGCCTATGTCCGGATCACCGACCATCGGTCGAATCCTCCTAGACAACAAGCCGACCGCGACACGCGCGGACGAACTCGGAGAATGGTTGCAACTTCAACCCTTCGCCGGACTGCCGAAGGCAGAGAACATCACCGGTCAGGATTGGGAATCGAAGGTGAAGGGGCGCACCGGAATTATTCAGTTTTCGCGCTACTGGTCGCGCGATGGTGAAGCCGCTGCGAACGCCAGCGGCGGACACATCGACCTGTGGAATGGGTCGCGTCTGACCGTGAGCAGCGCCCCTGACGCGGTAGCGACATTTAGCCGGGTGCTCGGCTTTCAAGAGTTCTTGCCGGGCACGCACCTTGGATGGTCAGACCTCCGGAACTCGAAGCAAATCCTTTTTTGGGAAATCAAATAATGCGGCGTCTACTGGGAACGATCGGATTCGGGATTGTCGGACTAGTCAGCATAATTTCATGGTCTGCGGTCGATTCTCGCCTATGCACGGTCATCAAGGATTGGTGTACGCCACCGGCGGGAACTTGTGGCGGAGGCGTTGATGCCTGTCGCGCAACGATGGGTTCGACTATCGAGTTGTTCGTGTACCTGTTCGGGCCGCCGATCCTGTTCGCTGCGCTTGGCTTCTTCTTGTTCGCGCGGCGGCGATCGGCACATATCGTAGTCGCCTACCTCGTCGGTGCCGTGGTCGCACAATGGGCGCTATGGTTCCTCGCAGTGCGCATTCTGCACATTTGACGCACCGCACTTTTTCAGGCCCGTTGGCATGGTAAACAATCACCGCCCTCATGGCAGAACACCCGCGAGATGGGAGGCCGACCTTCTCAAGCTTCGTGCTTTCGAAATGGTTTTAGTCCTCTTCTACATGGAGGATCTAAAAAAATTGATACTCGCCGCGATCGAGTTTACCGATAAATTAAATGACGTAAACCGACTTGACGATGGAGAGCCGAAAACCAAGGAACCGAAGGAAAGTAAGAAGATTAAACTTGCCCGCGCCGTGTTGGTATCCGAAGGGGTCATCAATCAAGTCGAGAGTGAAGAACTCAGAAGCCTTCTGGACTATCGCAATACTATTGGGCATGAGATTCATAAGTTAACGGTGGATGTTGGGGCTTATTCTGACCTAACAAGACGCGACCCTAAGTCGCTTAAACCAATTCCAACATACGATTATTCCGCTGCCAAGCGCGCCAAACAACTCAGACAGACGATAATTGCAGGGATGACAGGAAAATTCACCTTGTCGTTGTCCATGAGCGCCTTGGCTTTCGAAGCGGCAGAAAAGACCTACACGACTGAGATTAAGCGATTGAAGGCGCGAGTAAACAAAGGAATCGACAAAGCCAACATCGTAATTTCGGAAACAAATCGCGTCATAGAATCTATTCCGAATTCAGTAAAAGAATCGATCCAATTCGATCATCCGTGGGCCATTAATCAAAACGGAACCCTGAACAAGCTGGGTGCAAGCTGTGTTTTCCGTCTCTTTGATGCGCAAGCAACGCCTTTAGCAGCCGCCTACATGATGAGAATCTCCCTTCGTTCCGCTAATCTCTGGTTCAAGAAATGGCAGACAGCCCGCATTGTTTGACGAGGGCGCGCACTCCAAAAACAAAAAACCGTCCGGCCGCTTATCCGGACGATGTTTCAGAGTATCGCAATGCGATTAATTCTGTCCTGCCCTTCTTTCGTCAAGTGACCATAGTTTCTGTCGATGTGCTTGACCGAAGTTCCTGTAAATTTCGCCACGTCAAGTATCGGCACGCCTTTCGTTAAAAGCTCTGTAATGAATGTGTGTCTCGCGAAGTACAGAACAGCATCCGGAAGTTCGGCCTTTTCTCTCGCCTTAACAAACCGGCTGTGCCATGCGTCAACTGTCCACTTTTTGTGATGGTCAGTGAGGAACACGTATGCATCCCTCCCCCTGTCCTTCGATTGGGAATCAAACAATTCTCGGGCCTTTGTTGAGAGCGTTATCGTTCGCGATTTTGTTTTGCTCGGACGCAGGATGAGTGTTCCGGAGTGCGCATTGTAGTCCGAAACGCGTGCCTTAACGAGTTCTCCTGGACGGCATCCAAGTAGCATGAGCGCAGTTGCGAATAGGCGCAAATCTTCTGGCATGCAGTTAAGTAGATGATTGCGCTGCTCGACGGTCAGGAAACCATCGCGGCCCATATCGACCTTTTCGAAGTACTTCACGACCTTCCACTGCAAGTCACTATCAACCCACTTGTTGTCGCGCGCGAAGTTCAGCGCGGCTTTGAGGCTCTTTAGATTGCGGTTAGCAGAGTCGCGCGCCTTCCGAAGATCGTCCTCCCCTTCCACACCTTTCGTTTGATTGCGGTGCCATCCTGTGATCTGTTTCGACTCCAACAGGGCAAGCATGGTCTTCCCTATCGGCTTGCCGTACACCAAGCGCTCAAATCGATTGGACGCATCGTAAGCGCTCCTTTTCCCTTTCCGGTTCTCCAAGTCCTCAACGTACTTCCGGCAGGCGTCCTCGACCGTAACTGGCGTTGTCGGATCGTCTGCCCGCTTTCCAGTGCCTTTGACGACAGCATCGGCCCATTGCTCAACCGCCTTTCGAGCTTCGTCAAATTCGGGTTGACCTTCGAGGGTTGTGTGGTGATAGCGGCCCGAGGAATAGAGCCTGCCGACCCACGATCCTACGCCTGTCGAAGACGTTCGGAAGCCGATGTGCAGCCCACGCCGCAAGGCATCCCAATAAGGCTCGTTCTGATGCTTCAGCTTAGCTCGCGCGGTCTTTGACCGGATGTTTTCCTTCGCCATTCTTTCCGCCGATGATGAGTGTTCGTCATCATCTTATCGCATCGCGTAACTTTCGCGTAACTTCGACTTTTTTAGACCACTTCCGCGAAAACTCCGACAGGAGCCAAGGTCTGTAAATTTACCATGCAAATCAATGACTTAAAAATACGAAAAGCAGGATATGAATGTTCCTATGAAACTTTCGTTTTGCCCGGCGTGGGCGATTGGGGACGCGAAGACATCATGAGTTCAATCGAAACGTTCAGGAATGTAGGAGTTGTGTGGATGGTGCGTGACGGGAGTTTACCGCTAATCTGGAAACGTCACGCGACTGCCGCCGCCCGCCCGGCTATACTGGGCTCACCGGGTGACGCGCATCACGCCCCGCCTGCCCTGCATCGACCTGCACACGGAGAAAGCGAATGAGCACGACTGTCGCGCAAATTCTCAAGGCCAAGCCGGATTCGGGCCGCACCATCTACACCGTCACGAAGAGCGACTTCGTCTACGACGCCATCAAGCTGATGGCCGAAAAGGGCATTGGCGCGCTGCTGGTCGTCGACGGCGACGACATCGCGGGCATCGTCACCGAGCGCGACTACGCGCGCAAGGTCGTCCTGCAGGACCGCTCGTCGAAAGCCACCCGCGTCGAGGAAATCATGACGGCAAAGGTGCGCTACGTCGAACCGTCACAATCCACCGACGAGTGCATGGCGCTGATGACCGAGCACCGGATGCGCCACCTGCCCGTGCTCGACGGCGGCAAGCTGGTCGGTCTCATCTCGATCGGCGACCTCGTGAAGAGCGTGATCGCCGATCAGCAGTTCACGATCAGCCAGCTCGAACACTATATCCACGGCACGCCCACCGTCACGTCCGCCTGATCCGGCCCAGCAAAAAAGGCCCAAACGCGTCAGCGTCTGGGCGGAAAGCCGCCGGCATGCGGCGACGGAGGTTCTGCTCCTGCGGGCGAACGACGCGCGCAACGGGCGCGCGTCTCGTCAATTCAGCGGTGCGCTCGGGCAGGACCGGGGACGTTCAATCAGTTACCGAAGTAGACCGAGTTCACCGGATTCGGCGCTTCCCGCGTCACGCGACGGCCGGCTTGCGCGGCCCCCGTGGCCACGGCACCGTAACCGCTCGTGTCGGCTTGCGCGAGCATCGGCTGGTTCGGCTGGATACGCTGCTCGGCGGCCTGAATGTTGCTCGGATATTGCGAATCGCTCGCCAGCGGCTTGTAGCCGTTCTGCTCCAGTTGCACGAGTTCGGCCTTGACCTGAGCGCGGGTCAATCCCTGCTCGGACTGCGCGAACGATGCAATCGGAGCGGCAAGGACGGATGCGGCGATAGCTGCGTAGATGATCGACTTCATGATTTACCTCCGGAATATGTTCTCTTTTGACGTCGCCTCGGCAGGACTGTCTGAAGCGATTGAATTCAGTGTAGTGCGCGCCATTCCAAGGGGAAACCCTTAGTTTGAATATACAGCGTTGCATTTTTGGAAAAAATCGCACACTGTTTCCAGACAGGGTCGTTGCAACTTGCTTCATCTACACAACAATCGCTGACGAAAGGCCAACAGCCGGATCACCTGTCCGGAAGGTTGTGTTGTAGAATCGTAAGGTTCTATTCGCCAGTCGATATTCCATCCACCATGTACGCGCTCACGCCCCTTTCGGTTTCGCCGTCCGGCCCGGCCGGCGTGCGCGCGCGTGCCGGCCAGCCGGCACACCCCCTCGCTCGACGCACGGCCCAGGCGCCGCTCGCCCCTGCCCGGCGCCTGATCTGACCGCTCGGTCTCCACCCGGAGCCAGGTTAGACAGGCTCCGGGCGATCCTCATAGGCACGCCACGCCTGCCCCTGCCGATCATTTGGAGAACTGCCATGAAACAACGCCTTTACCAGCTGACCGAACTCGACGTCGCTCGCCTCGAAAAGCACGCCGAGCACAATCCGCGCTTCCAGACGATGCTCGACACGCTGCTCGAACGCGCCGATATCGTTCAGCCCGACGCCATCAAGGCAAACGTCGTCACGATGAACTCGCAGATCACGCTGCTCGACGAAGCGACCCAGGAACAGGCCACCTGGACGATCGTTTATCCGGACGCCGCCAACCTCGAACTCGGCCGCCTGAACGTCTTCTCGCCCGTCGGCATGGCGCTGCTGGGCACGCAACGCGGCCAGATGGTCAAGGTGATGCAGCCGAGCGGCGCCGAAAAGCTGATGAAGGTCGCCGCGATCGTGTTCCAGCCGGAAGCCAACGGCGAATACACGCGCTGAGCCGCCGGTCGACCAGCGCCGCGCGATACGGGCGCAAAACGGAAAAAGCGAGGCACCGGCCTCGCTTTTTTGCATTCGGACGATCCGGATTGCCGCCATCGTGTTCAACAGACGAAAAAAAGGCGCCCGAAGGCGCCTTTTTTGATGCTGCGAAGCGGGTTACCCCGCCCGTCACGCTTAGAAGCGGTGACGCAGACCAACCGTTGCTGCGGTTTGGTTGATCGACGAGCTCGGAGCCGTCGACAGGTCGCCGTTGTAGATCGACGCGCCGCCAGCGTTCTTCGAAGCACGTTGGTACACAGCTTGTGCGTAGACGTCCGTGCGCTTCGACAGTGCGTAATCAGCTTGCAGACCGAACTGGTTCCAGTGTGCGCTCGAACCATCAACCTTCGCGTTCGTGTACGTGTAAGCAGCACCCAGGCCGAGAGCCGGCGTCAGGTTGTACTTTGCGTTGACTTCGTAGTTGTCAGCGCGCAGCGACGGAACGCCTGCAGCGCGGTTGTCGATACGCGATTGCGTCCATGCAGCGCCGACTTGTGCCGGGCCGAATGCGTAGCCAGCAGCAGCACCGTACGTACGGACACGGCCTTGTGCAGCGATGTTCGTCGCGCCGTTGGCGTTGGTACCGTCACCCAGGTTTGCTTGCGAGTATGCTGCACCCAGCTTCAGGCCTTGGAACTGGTACGACAGGCCGCCGCTGTATGCACGGTTGTTGCCGAAGTTCTGGTTGTTCGAGAACGAGTACGTGCCGCCGAATTGCAGGCCAGCGTAGTTAGCGCTCGTGTACTTGATCGAGTTGTTCAGCGCGACATCACCGTTCGTGCTCAGGCGGTCGTTGTTCAGCGGGTGAGCGAAGTACGTGCCGCCCCACGAACCCGTTGCCGTCAGCGGCGCCAGGTAGTCTTGCGTTGCGTCGTATTGCTTACCCAGCGTGACCGTGCCGTACTGGCTCGACAGGCCGACGAATGCTTGACGGTTGAACATGCCACCGTTGTTGCCCAGACGGCCGTTACCGATGTTGAAGCCGCTTTCCAACGTGAAGATTGCCTTCAGGCCGCCACCGAGGTCTTCCGAACCACGCAGGCCGAAACGGCTCTGGTCGATACCCGAGCCCATCGACCACAGCGACTTGCTGGCGACGTTGCTTTGGTAGGTGATGCCTGCGTCCAGCACGCCGTACAGCGTGACGCTGCTTTGCGCGTGAGCGACGGTAGCGAACGATGCTGCAGCTGCTGCAACGATCAGAGTCTTGTTCATTCGTGGAGCTCCCTTCTAAAAAGAGGCAGGTCTCGCGACCTTGTTCATAAACGGTCTGCAACCGCCCGGGAGCGCCATCGGTACTGCTGGCGGCGCCCGGATAGTTGCCCGTTTGGGAACCGTGAGTTTAGGGGTGTACCCTAGGGGAGCGATCCGCAAATAAAGAAATAAGCTTTTCCAGAACTAGAAATAATGAAAGTGGGGCCGCGTCATAAGTATTTGTTTTAACGTCTATTTTTGACTTCTTGACGACGGCTTTTTGGAGGCTTTCATCGCATCATTCTTTCATGTCATCGTCTTGACGGTTGCATAGAAACAACAAGCGGATTCGGTTCGGCACCCCGAAAACGGTAATTTTTACCCAATTCAATCTCAAATATTGGCCATCCCGCATCTAAAACGTCCGCGTCGCCCCCTAAACAGGGAGCGGCGCCTGCGCCACGGCGAGATCCGTGAGCCATCGGAAAGCAAAACAGGCGGCTCGCCCCCGCCGTGACACGCGGTAACAGCCTTAACCGCCCGCGTAACCCGGCGCGTGGGCCGGCAGGCTAATGTAAGGCGGCCTCGAATACCGAACAGGAACCGCCATGAATCGACGCTCGTTGCTGCGCGCCATCGGATTGACTGCCGCCTTCGTCGGCACCGGCTGGCTGCGCGCCGCCTCGGCCCAGCCCGCCCCGCCCGTGTATCGCCCCTCCGGTCCGAACCGCGTACCCGGCGGGCCGCCCTATGCGGATTGGCCGAGCTTCGCACCGCCGGCGGCACGCCACGATCGTCGCCCGCCGCCGCCGCGGCCGCACGGCTATATATGGACGGACGGCTACTGGCGCTGGCAGCGCGGTCGCTATATATGGGTGTCCGGTCGCTGGGTCGCACGGCGCCCCGGGCGCCGCTGGGTGCCCGGCTACTGGCGCCGCCAAGGGCCGGTTTGGATCTACGTCGACGGTTCGTGGCGGTAAGCAGCGGCTCGATACCGGCCGATGAAGCGCCCGGGCCGGACGGCGCGCGAGAACCGCCGCCGCTCGCGCCACGGAATCAGTCGCCACGGCAAGGGTGCCAAATCAACCTATCGTCGGGCTATCCATTCCGACGCCATCCTTCGGATAACGAAGTCACGCGATGGCGATGCGAATGCATCCGCACATGCTTCAACCCGTCGAGCTCGCCTGCCGCGCACCGCCAGTCAACGAACCGATGCACGCAGCGCACTCAACGCCCGCCGCCTTCCTGCTCGCACGCTCGACGGCGCGCCGCGCAGATCGCGCGATGATGTTCGTCGGCCCACCGGATCATCGCCTGCATCGGCGTCAGGAACGAACGCCCGAGGTCGGTCAACGCATATTCGACACGCGGCGGCACTTCGGCGAACAGCGTGCGGCTGACGAAACCGTCGTGTTCGAGCCGCTTCAGCGTGCGCGACAGCATCTGGTTCGACACATCGCCGATCGTACGGCCGAGTTCGTTGAAGCGCATCGTTCCGCCCGCCAGCGCCTCGAATACGAGCAGGCTCCACTGGTCGCCGATGCGGTCGAGCACATCGCGGATCGGGCATGGCTGATCGAGTTCGACGGATTCGTCGGCGGACGGAAGCGGCATGACGGCATTCTCTTTCAAGGGCGATGCGCGGTCACCGCGGCGTGACCTGTTCACACCGCGATGACTTCTTGTGACGGGTTCGCGGCAACTGTACCATTCGATCGGCCGACAGCCGCCCGGATTCGCCAGTTCAACGAAGCATGACGATGCCCCGCGGCGTCGCAATACCGGCAGCGGCAACGTGGTCTCGTCGGCGCGCCGTTGATGCCGATACGGCGTGCACGTCGCGCCCCGCCCGCACCGACCGCCGATCGTCGCGCGCCGCGCAAAGCCGCCGTCTCGCTCGCGCATCCCTCCACGAACCGTCAGACAAGGAAAACGCTACATGTCATCGTTCCGCTCCCCCGCTCGCGCCGTTGCCGCATTCGTTCTGCTGGCCGCATCATCGGCGGCCGCGCTGGCTGCCGGCCCGGCCACGCGCGACCTGGCCGCGGAGGAAGCCAACCGCCAGTTGGTGCTGACGTTCTACGACCGCTTCTTCAACCGGCACGAAGCAGTCGAAGCCGCCGCCGTCGTCGCGGACGACTACAAACAGCACAACCCGCACGTGCCGGACGGCAAGCAGCCGTTCGTGTCGTACTTCGTCGGCGCGTTCCAGAAGAACCCGGCTTCGCGCGCGCGCATCGTCCGCAGCGCGGCCGACGGCGATCTCGTCTACCTGCACGTGCATGCGACCGAGCGGCCGGGCGATCGCGGCGAAGCGGTGGTCGACATCTTCCGCGTGAAGGACGGCAAGATCGTCGAACACTGGGACGTGATCCAGCCGGTACCCGAAACGTCCGCGAACCGGAACACGATGTTCTGATTGTCCTGATGCACGAGGCCGGCCCGCGGCACGCCGCGACCGGCATCGCATCGCGCTCACCGGAGCGTCGGCCGGCCGCCGGGCAAGCGCGGATGCCCCGCGGCGGCGAACTCCCCTACAATCGTGCTTCGCCGCCGCGCCGGCCTCCGTCTCGCATGATCGCAATGCCGGCCACCGTGCCGCCGCACGCGACGCACGGCCTGCACGCGCGGCCGTTCGCGAAGACGGTGTCAACGATGAGCCCCGCCCATATTTCCCTGAGCAACGCCGGCGACCTGGTCGCCAGCCTCGGCAGTCCGCAGTTTCCCGCCCGGCTCTGGGCGTGGCTGCGCGAAACCGTCGACCCGCAGTCCCATTACAGCGTCGCGACGCGTTACCGTCGCGACGCGCCATCGCACTCGGTCGACGGCGTCGACGTGCTGTTCTTCGCCGGCGGCGACGATCCGGACGGCACGCGCCACGCGCTCGATCTGTATACACAGGGCGACTGGCGCTCCGACACGCTGCTTCCGCACATCGAGCGCGCGACCGATTCGCAGCTCGTGTTCTCGTGCAACGAGGAAATCGACACGGCGACCGAGTACGGCCGCCAGTTCGCGCTCGGCGAGCTCGGCGAAGACTGCACGCTGCTCGGCAGCGAACGCGACTACGTCTATGCGTTCTCGCTGTTCCGCCGGCGCGGCCAGCCGTCCTATACGCTGGCCGAACTGGCACTGCTGCGTCAGCTCGGCGATTTCGTGCTGCCGCTGCTGATCCAGCATGCGCGGCTCGCCCGCCTGACGCCGCGCTCGGACGACGGCGCGCTGCTGCAGCGCTTCGAACAGCGCCTGGCGCGCAGCGGCGCGACGCTGTCGCAGCGCGAACGGCTCGTGTGCCGCGCGGTGCTGCAGGGCCAGCCTGTTCCGCGGATCGCCGACACGCTCGCGCTCAAGCCGAGCAGCGTACGCACCTATCTCGGCCGTGCGCTCGCGAAACTCGGCGTCGCGAACCGGGCCGGGCTCTTCGCGTGGTGCGTCGAGGAAGAAGCAACGCCGGAAGACCGCGGCAACTAGCCGCCACCGCTACGTCGTGACTTCTACCGTCCTCCCTTGTCGCGCGTTGTCCTCAAAACGATGACAGACAGCCGCCGCTCCCGCTCCTAGTATCTGTCTCCACCGACGACAGGAACTCGTCGGATGCCACGGAGACACGCAATGCCGAATACCGAAGGGACGCCGGCCCACGCGGCCGCGTGCACGTCGACCGCCGCTGTACCGATACGCGCTCGTCGGCGAACCCGGCATGACGCTCCGGTAGCCGTGGTCGGCCTTCATCCCCGCGCAGCCCCACCTCTGCCGCGCGGCGCCGGGACATAACGCCCCGCATCCCATTCCAACCCGACCGGGTTCATGCGACCGGACGAGCCACACGGCCCGCCCGTCGGACGCGTGCGCCCGTCGACACGCCCCCATCCGGAGGAGACACATGCAACACGCCGATACCGTCTATCTGAACGGCCTGCTTTACACGGGCGACGCGCAGCGCCGCTTCGCGCAGGCCCTTGCGACGAAGGACGGCAAGATCGTCGCGGTCGGCCGCGACGACGACATCCGCCCGCTGGCCGGCCCCGCGACGCGCACGGTCGACCTCGCCGGCCGGCTGATGCTGCCCGGCTTCATCGACGGTCACGTTCATCCGCTCGAAGGCCATCAGATCCTCGGCGACTTCGACCTGTCCGGCATCAACGATCCGGACACGATCGTGCAACGCATCCGCGCATGCGCCGATGCGACGCCGAACGAGCCGTGGGTCTATCTCGGCGGCGCGAACCTCGCCGCGTTCGGCGCGTATCCGACCCGCGAACGGCTCGACCGGGTCGTGCCCGACCGGCCGCTGCTCGTGGTCGGCTTCGACGTGCACAGCGGCTGCCTCAACACGAAAGGGCTCGAAGCGGCCGGCATCCGCACCGATACGCCCGATCCGTCCGGCGGCGTGATCGAGCGCGATGCGTCGGGCGCGCCGACCGGCGTCGTGCATGAAGCGGCGTTCTACCGCGTCTGCCCGATCATTCCGCAACTGAGCCCGGCCGGCTACCCGAAGTCGCTCGCGAAAGCCCATGCGATGGCGCACGGCTACGGCATCACCGGCTGGTTCGACGCACGCGTCGAGGAGGCGGAACTCAAGGCTTACGCCGACGCGCAGCGCGCCGGCACGCTGAAGGCCTACATGAGCGCGGGCCTCTATGCGAACCCGCGCCGCGATCCGCGCGAGCAGGTCGAACGCTTCGTCGCGTGGCGCCGTCAGTACGAGCGCGACAACCTGCGCCTGCATACGGTGAAGATCTTCGTCGACGGCGTGCCCGAATCGAAAACCGCCGCGCTGCTCGAGCCGTACGCCGGCACCGACGACTGCGGCCTCGCGCTGTGGAGCCAGGACGCACTGAACGAAATCTGCCTGCTCGCCGATACGGCCGGCTTCGACCTGCACTTCCACACGCTCGCCGACCGCGCGGTGCGCATGACGCTCGACGCGCTCGAAACCGTCCAGCGCCGCAACGGGATGCGCGACCGGCGCGCGCAGCTCGCGCACCTGCAACTCGTCGATCCGGCCGACATGAGCCGCTTCAACCGGCTCGGCGCGATCGCGAGCGTGCAGACGCTGTGGACCGCCGCCCGCGAGGAGCAGCAACAGCTCTACCGCGACCTGCTCGGCGCCGAGCGCACTGCGCGCAACTATCCGTTCCGCAGCCTGCGCAACGCGGGGGCGATGCTCGCGGCCGGTTCGGACTGGTCGGTCAGCACGATGGACCCGATGCAGATCATCCAGACGGGCGTCACGCACCTGCTGATCGACCAGCCGGACAGCCCGCCGTGGAATCCGCACGAACGGCTCGACCTGCTCACGATGCTCGAGGCCTATACGGTCAACACCGCGTATGCGCTGCGCTTCGACGACTGCACGGGCTCGCTCGAAGCGGGCAAGGACGCGAGCTTCGCGATCCTCGACCGCAATCCGTTCGCGCACCCGGTCGAGACGTTCGCGCAGGCCCGCGTGATCGAAACGTGCTTCCGCGGCGAAGTCGTGTACGCCGCGCCGGGCTGGGCCGAGTGACGCGCGAACCGGCCGCCGTCACGCGACGCCGAGCGCCAGCACCTGCTCGGTCGTCAGCACGTCGCCGAACGTGTCCGACAGCGCGGCCAGCGTCGCACGATGGAGCTCGCGGTGCGGCACCGTGCCGCCGTCCGCGACGTCGAGGTCGCGCGTCGCACAGGCATCGTCGACGACGATCACCGCATAGCCCAGCGGCACTGCATCGCGTGCCGCGCCGGCCACGCACGCATGCGTCATCAGGCCGGTGACGATCAGCGTGTCGATGCCGGCCGCCTTGAGCCGCGCATCGAGATCCGTCGTCGGGAAGACGCTCACCGACGTTTTCTTCACGACGGCGTGATGCGGCGCCGGCTGCAGGTCCGCATGAAAACGGAAGCCGTCGCTGCCGTCGGCGAAGATCGGGCTGTCGGCCGTATCGACGTGCTGGACGTGGAACACCGGAATGCCCGCGCGATCGGCGAACGCGATCACGCGCTGCGTATTGCCCAGCGCGCGCGGCCCGTCCGGAATCGGCAGGCGGCCGCTGAAGTATTCGTTCTGGAAATCGATCACCAGCAGCGCGGTGCGGGCGGCGGCGATCGACGTCGGCGCGCTCGCGCCGGCCAGGGTACGGATGGTCGGATGTTGCATGACATGCTCTCTCGGTGGGTACGTTGACGAAACGGCGCGCCGGCCCGGCCGGCGCCGCCGCACGCGGCCCGGAACCTCTCCGGCCGCGACGCGCCAGTGTCGGGCCGCGCGGCGCGATGCGACAGCGGCGCGCGGGACAACCTCCGACAGGATCGGGCCAACGTACGTGTGAGCAATTTACGAGAGCGCGGCCGTTCGCGCGCCCGGCCGCGTGCGGCCGTACGCGACCATCATCGCGAAGCTGAGCAGGAAACCCGCGCCGCCGATCAGCAGCAGTCCGATTTCGCCGAATACGGGCAGCAGGTTCGTCAGCGCGCCCGTCACGACCCACGCGACCGCCATCACCGAGCCCGCGACGCCGAGCGCCCAGCCCTGCCGATCGTCGCTGACGGCATCGGAAAACGCCGTATACATCGTCGTGTACGCAACCATGTCGAAGCAGCCGACGACCATCGCGAGCGCCCACAGCACCGGTTCGTGCGGAAACAGCGCGGACAGGATCTGGCCAAGGCCGGCCACGAGCAGGCCCGTCTTCGCGATATCGATCACGCGCCACACGCGCAACATCAACCGCACGACACACAGCAGCCCGAACACGAAACAGATGCCGATCACGCCGCTGAACAGCCCGAGCCGCGCGCTCGTATAGCCGAATTTCGCCTGCAACAGCAGCATGATGGTCTGCAGGTAGAGTCCGTAGCCGACCTGCATCAGGAAGAACACCACCGACAGGAACGCGACGTTGCGCTGTCGCGCGGCCTCCCAGATGATCCGCAGCGGCAGCAATGGATCGATGCGCGTATCGCCGCGCGGCGCGGCGGAATCGCGATACGACGCCCAGGTCCAGCCCGCGCAGATCAGCGACAGCGCGGCGACCAGCACGAACGGCGTGCCGTAGTCGAACAGCGGCGAGATCGTCCGGTCGGACGTGACGCCGCCGAGCACCGGGCCGACGATCACGCCCGCGCTGAACGCGAGCGACATGATGCTCATGTTGTACGCCTTCGTGTCGGGTGTGCTGAGATCGGTGATGGCCGCCTGCGCGATGCCCTGGCAGCCGGCCATCAGGCCCGTGAGCCCACGGCCGACCAGCAGCAGCGCGATGCTGGCCCGCCACGCGCCGGCCGCCATCAGCGCGTAGCCGGCCGCGAGGCCGAGCACGCACAGCAGCAGGATCCGGCGGCGGCCATAGCGATCGGACAGCTCGCCCATCAGCGACGAGCCGAAGAACATGCACAGCGGGTAGATCCCGTAGCCGAGGCCGAGATAGAAATTGCGCGCATGCGCGCCGGCGTCGGCCGGCAGGATGCCCGCGTGCGGATCGCTGAAGATCGCGGACATCATCGGATAGACGAGCCCGAACCCCATCGCGTCGAGCGCGATGGCGAGCAGGCAGGGGCCGAGCAGGGTGTAGTCGAGCCGGGACATGGCGACCTTCTGGACAGAGTGGACGATCGCCCAAGCGTAATGACGCGGCGGCCGCCGCGGTAGATGGCCGGCCGCGATGCTCATCATCGGCTCGCCCGATACCCCGCCTGTGGCCCGCGCCGATGGATCGTGGCCCTATCTGGCGTCGCTGATGGCGCTGCCCGACCCGGACGCCGAGATCGAGTCGATCGCGCTGTTCGAGGACGAGATGTCCTTCCCCGCGTCGGTCGATTCGCCGTATGCGCAACGCGATGCGATCGATCTCCACGCATGCGGCGACGAACCGTTCGTGTCGCTCGGCGAAGGCTTCGCGACGCACCACGGCTTCACGGAGGCGTTCCGCCCGGCCGGTGTCGCGCCGAACGTCGTAATGCGCGTGGGCAACATCTTCTCGCTGATCAACCTCGTGTCGGGCGGCGTCGGCTGCTCGCTGCTGCCGGATCGCGCTCGCGACCGCTCGCCGGACCGACGATCCGCCAGACGATCGGCCTGTGCTTCCTGCATCGTCGCGAGCGCGACCCGAACCTGCTCGCGCTCGCGACCGTGTGCCGGCTGACGGTCAACGGGCCGAACGCGCGGTAACGCGTCGAGCGCATTGCCCGCCTTTCAGCTCGCGCACGCGTTGCGTCGGGGCGCCGCATCGCACGACGCTGCGTGCGCCTACTCGTCCGTTTGGATGGCACGAAACACGCGCTTTGTTGCGATCATGGCCGTCATGCATCGCACGGCACGCACCGGTGCGTCCGCCACGGAGACGACATGCACGACCCCGCCCTCGGCCCCATCGACCAGATCGGCTACGTAGTCGCCGACCTCGACCGCAGCATCGCGCGCTGGCGCGCCCGCCACGAGGTCGGCCCGTGGACCGTGTTCCGCAACGTGCGGCTCGACGGCTGCCATCTCGGCGAACCGGTGACGGTCACGATGGACGTCGGGCTCGCGTATCGCGGCGATCTACAGATCGAACTGATACACGTGACGAACGACACGCCGTCGCCGTATCGCGACGCGCACGGGCAGCCGCTCGTCGGCCTGCATCACGTCGCGTGGGTCGTCGACGATCTCGATGCGGCGGTCGCACGGCTCGCCGCCCGCGGCCTGCGCGTCGTGTTCGATGCGCACAACGCGGCCACACGCGTCGCGTATCTCGACGACGCCGACGATCCCGGCGTGCGCATCGAAGTGATCGAAGGCGCCGGCATGCGCGACCTGATCGCGCACGGCATCGCCGAAGCCCGTGCGTGGCGCGGTGGCGATCCGGTCCGCAGCGTGGACGCGGCGGCCGCGTCCACGCGAGCCGCGCACGCCCTCTTTCACTCACAGGAGCAAGTACGATGAAACGACTCGAAGGCAAGGTGGCGCTGATCACGGGCGGCGCCCGCGGCCAGGGCGAAGCGGAAGCGCGCCGGTTCGTCGCCGAAGGCGCACGCGTGGTGATCGCCGACGTGCTGGACGACGCCGGCCGGCGCGTCGCGGCCGAACTCGGCGATGCCGCACGCTTCCAGCATCTCGACGTGACGAACGAAGCCGACTGGCACGCCGCCGTTCAGGCCACGCTCGCGCAGTTCGGCCGGCTGGACATTCTCGTGAACAACGCGGCGATCCTGAAGCTCGTGCCGATCGAAGCGTGCTCGCTCGATGACTACCGCAAGGTGATCGACGTGAACCAGGTCGGCTGCTGGCTCGGGATGAAGTCGGCACTGGCCGCGCTGAAGGATGCGGGCGGCGGGTCGATCGTCAACGTGTCGTCGACGGCCGGGATGGAAGGCGTCGCGGGCGGCAGCGCCTACGTGTCGAGCAAGTTCGCGGTGCGCGGGATGACGAAGGCCGCCGCGCTCGAATTCGGCCGCTACGGCATTCGCGTGAACTCGGTGCATCCGGGCGGCATCGATACGGTGATGGCGCGCCCGCCCGAGTTCGCGGATTTCGATCCGTCGTCGATCTACAGCGGCCTGCCGATCGCGCGCATCGGCAAGCCCGACGAAGTGGCCAGCCTCGTGCTGTTCCTCGCGTCCGACGAATCCACGTATTGCACGGGCTCGGAATTCATCGTCGACGGCGGGCTGCTCGCGGGCAGCACGTTCCACTGACACAACGCGGCGCTTCGCCACAAACGTCAACCCAAACGACAACGCCGCCGGCGGCTGAGCCCGCACGGCGGCGTTGTCATTTCCGGATCAGGTGCAATCCGCCGGCCAGCAATCAGTATCCCTTCGGCTGGATCGCCGGTGCGCCGACCTCGCGCGCCCTCCCCTTGCCGCCGCGCACGAAACGGCGCCCGTGCGGGCCGTACACGCCGTCCGGTTCCGGATACAGCGTCAGCAGCGCGAAGTACAGCATCCCGCCCACTGCAAGCGACAGCGGCACGCTCAGGTCGAGCCCGCCCGCGAGGTTGCCGAGCGGCCCGACGAACTGGCCCGGCAGGTTCACGAACGCGAGCCCGACGAACGCGGCCGGCAGCCACGCGCCCATCGCGCGCACGTTCCAGCCGTGCGTGAACCAGTAGTGGCCACCGCGCAGCCCGCGATTGAACACCTGCAGATCGTCGGCGAGATAGTAACCGCGGCGGGTCACGTAGCCGATCACCATGATCGCCATCCACGGGCAGCTGAACGTGTCGATCAGCGTCGAGAACGTCGCGACGCTTTCGACGAGGTTGAACCAGAAACGCCCGACGAAGATGAACGCGATCGCGATCGTGCCGATCAGCAGCGTCGCGCGCACACGGTTCAGGACCCGCGGGAACATGCTCGATACGTCGAGGCCCGTGCCGTACAGCGCGGTCGTGCCGGTCGACATCCCGCCGATGATCGCGATCAGGCACATCGGCAGCAGGAACCAGCGCGGCGAAATCGCGAGCAATCCGCCGACGTAGTCGTTCGACGCGATGAACGCGGGCGCCTTCGACGCGATGATCGTCGCGGTCGCGAGGCCGAAGAAGAACGGCACGAAGGTCGCGATCTGCGCGGCGAACACCGCCCCCATCACGCGACGCTTCGGTGTGTGCTGCGGAATGTAGCGCGCCCAGTCGCCCAGCGTCGACGCGAACGACACCGGGTTGCTCAGCGCGACCAGCACCGCGCCGACGAACGCGGCCCAGAAGCCCGCGCTGCCCTGTTGCAGCGTACCCGCGTAGCGCATGTCGAACAGGCCGGCGAACGCGAACAGGCCCGCGACGAACAGCACGCTCGCGGCCCACACGGCGATCTTGTTGACCCACAGCATGAAGCGGAAGCCGTAGATGCAGACGATCAGCACGAGCACCGCGAACACCAGGTACGCGGCGCCGAGCGTGAAGCCGTTGACCGGCACGCCGGCCAGGTTGTGCGCACCGCCGACGAGCGCGTCGCCCGAGCTCCACACCGCGAGCGAGAAGAACGCGATCGACGTGAGCAGCGCGAGGAACGAGCCGACGATCCGGCCGTGGATGCCGAAATGCGCGCCGGACGACACCGGGTCGCTGGTGCCGTTGCGCGGGCCGAACAGGCTCATCGGCGCGAGGATGCAGGTGCCGGCGAGCACGCCGAGCACGATCGCGCAGACGCCCGCCTTGAACGACAGGCCGACCAGCACGGGAAAGCTGCCGAGCACCGATGTGGAAAACGTATTGCAGCCGCCGAACAGCAACCGGAACAGATCGATCGGCCGCGCATAGCGCGATGCATCGGGAATGCGCTCGAAACCGAACGACTCGACCTGCGTAATCCTGCCTTCACTCATTTTGTCTCCAGCTCCTCGTGCGTCGGTACGGCCCGGGGCTGCGGCCATACGACACATCGTCATCGATTCGCGGCCACTCTAAACCGGATCGGGCCGCGCAAATATCACGCATTCGAGACGTTTACGACGAAGGAGAACAATGTTTTCCCGGCGGCCAAGCGGCCGGCGCCCGCGCCGTCCATCCGGCGCGGGCGATGCGACGTCAGTGCGCCGCCTCGGCCGCCGGCGCGCGGCATGCGATCAGGCCCCGTTGCACGGCCGGCCGCGCGGCGATCTCGGCGAGCCAGCGCTCGACGTGCGGGAAGCCGGTCACGTCGAGATCGAGCTCGGCCGCCGTGCGCAGCCACGGGAACGCGGCGATATCGGCGATCGAATACCGCGACGACGCGAGATACGCCGATTCCGACAGGCGGCCGTTCACGACCCCGTAGAGCCGCAGCGCCTCCTTCCGGTAGCGGTCGATCGCTTCCGCATTGACCGTCTTCGATGCATGCAGGAACCACCACAGCTGGCCGAGCATCGGCCCGATCCCGCCGATCTGGAAATGCAGCCATTGCTGGACCGCCGTGCGCTCGGCCAGCGTGTCAGGCTGCAGGCAGCCGGTCTTGGCGGCGAGATAGCCGAGGATCGCGCCGGATTCGAATACGGCGAGCCCCGTGTCGTGGTCGACGATGGCCGGGATCTTGCCGTTCGGATTGATCGCGAGATACGCCGGGCTGCGCTGCTCGCCGGCGGACAGGTCCACCAGCACGCGATCGTGCGCGAGCCCGGCCTCTTCCAGGTAGATCGCGATCTTGTGCCCGTTCGGCGTGTCGGCCGTATAGAACGTGAGGGAGTGCGTCGAGGTCATGTCGGTCCTTGTCATCGGGTTATCGTTGCAACTACAATCGTTGCAATTGCAATCCTATGCCGGAATCGATGACGCCGGCGCCATGCCAGTACTCGAAGGAGGGACATGCAGACTGCGCGATCCGGTCCGCCCGTGCGGACGCCCGATACCCGTCGCGCCGCGGCGGCCTGCCTCGAACGGCTGACCACGCGGCGGCTCGTGCCGCCAGGCGCGGCGGTCTCGCCGCTCGGCGCGATGCGGGCAGCCGCCGAGTGTCTCGAACGCGATGCGGCGACGTCGAAGCGCGTGTGGATCGTCCGCGCCGATGCGCGCGAGCCGGTTTCCGGCACGCATGCGCATCGCCACATCAGTGCGTGGCCGCTGCGGTTTCTCGATCCGGGCAAGCGCTTCGAGCGGCCGCTGTTGTACCTGCTGCATGCGCGCGCGATCGACCGGTTGCGGCTCGCGTCGATCGAAACCGTTGATCGCGGGATCTTCGTGAACGACGCGGAAACGGCCGCATCGTCATGGCCGAAGGGCGTGACGCCCGACGTCCCGCACTGGCTCGCCGCGAACGCCGCGTGCACGCCGTACGATCCGGCGTCGGGACACGAAGCGATCGCGATCCTGCGCCACGCGCTGCGCACGCTGTACGTCGCCGGCCAGCCTGGCTTCGTCTATCTCGCGAGCCATGACGACTGCGAGCCCGATGCGAAGCCGCTGTCGGCGTCGGCCGCCCGCGACGCGTTCAACGGCATGGTGCGGGCCGGCCGGCGTGCCGCCGCCGGCGCCGCAGCGCATATCCGGCTGTGCGGCGCGGGCAGCACGCTCGCGCAGGTCAGGGAAGCGGCCGACCTGCTGCACGACGAATGGCGAATCGACTCGACGATCTGGAGCTGCCCGAGCTATACGCAGCTCGCGCGCGACGGTCGCGCGGCCGAACGCTGGAACCTGCTGCATCCGCATGACGCCCCGCGCGTTCCGCACGTGCGGGCCTGCCTCGGCGAAGGCGGCACGCCGGTGCTCGCGGTGACCGGCTATGCACGGCACATTGCCGCGCAGATCGGTGCGTTCGTGCCGGCCCGCTTCACGGCGCTCGGCGCGGATTCGGCCGGGCCCGGCGCACGCGCGCCGACCGCGCGCTGGATCGTCGCGGTCGCGCTGCGCCTGCTGGCCGACGATGGCCGCGTGCCGGCCGACTGGGCCGCGCAGGCGATGCGCGGCCATGCGCGCGGCTGATGCGCGCCGGACGCCGTTACTTCGCGTCGGCCGCCGCGTCGCGCGCGGCGGCGGTCGCGCGATCGAGCGCGGCGGCCATCGTCGCCTGCTCCTTGCCCGTGAACTGGTCGAGAAACAGCTCCGCGACCGTCGACTGGTACACCTTCCACATCTTCTTGCGCAGCGTCCGCCCCTTGTCGGTGATGCTCGCAAACGCCGCGCGGCCATCGTCGGCCGACCGCGCGCGCGTGACGAGCCCGTCCTGTTCCAGCCGATCGACGAGCCGCGTGAGGTTGTAGCGCTCGATCGCGAGCACGTCGGCGAGTTCGTGCATGCGGCGCGTGCCGTCGGGCCCGCTTTCGAGCCCCCACAGCGCGTCGTACCACGCGTACGCGGGCAGGCCGGCCGCCGCAAGGCGGCGCTCGATCTCGCGAATCATCGTCCGGTGCGCGCGGACGAACGAGAACCACAGATCGGGTTCGGGTGCGCTCATGTCAGGTCGTTCCTTTTGTTGAATTGCAGTTGCAATTAAATTTTACCTCGATAACAATGCCCGTCATACGATTGCAATTGCAACTACTTGCCCGCCAACCGGCGGGCGTTTCGTCGCGCGACGCGGCGCCACGACCGTCGCTGCGCGCTGCCTGATGCTTCTGGAGACATTGCATGACCGCACCTCTCGCGTTACCCGACATCGATCCGCAGGAAACCCGCGAATGGCTCGATGCGCTCGAATCCGTGATCGCGCTCGAAGGCCGTCCGCGCGCGCACTATCTGCTCGACCAGCTCGCCGATCTCGACGCGGCCCGGCATGGCGACCTGCACGGCCGCGTGACGACCGCGTACGTGAACACCGTGCCGCGCGAGCGGCAGCCGGCCTACCCGGGCGATCTCGCGCTCGAGCGGCGGCTGAACGCGATGATTCGCTGGAACGCGATGGTGATGGTGCTGCGCGCCGGCCGGCATTCGAACGTCGGCGGCCACATCGCGACCTACCAGTCGGCGGCCGTGCTGTACGACGTCGGCTTCGACCACTTCTTCCGCGGCCGCACCGATACGTTCGACGGAGACATGGTCTACATCCAGGGCCACTCGGCGCCCGGCATCTATGGCCGCGCATACCTGGAAGGCCGCATCACCGACGCGCAGCTCGACCATTTCCGCCGCGAGACCGGCCGCGAAGCCGGCCGCGACGGACTGTCGTCGTATCCGCATCCGCGCCTGATGCCCGATTTCTGGCAGTTCCCGACCGTGTCGATGGGGCTCGGGCCGCTCACGGCCGCGTATCAGGCGCGTTTCATGCGCTACCTCGAATATCGCGGGCTGAAGGCGCATCAGGGCCGCAAGGTGTGGGCGTTTCTCGGCGACGGCGAAATGGACCAGCCCGAATCGCTCGCGGCGATCTCGCTGGCCGGGCGCGAGCGGCTCGACAACCTGATCTTCGTCGTCAACTGCAACCTGCAGCGCCTCGACGGCCCGGTGCGCGGCAACGGCAAGGTCATTCAGGAACTCGAGGGCACGTTCCGCGCGGCCGGCTGGAACGTCGTCAAGGTGATCTGGGGCGGCGGCTGGGATCGCCTGCTCGAACGCGACACGACGGGCCTGCTGCGCCAGCGCATGATGGAATGCGTGGACGGCGACTACCAGACCTTCAAGTCGCAAAGCGGCGCCTACGTGCGCGAGCATTTCTTCGGCAAGTACCCCGAACTGCTCGATCTGGTCGCCGACCTGTCCGACGACGACATCTGGAAACTGGCGCGCGGCGGCCACGATCCGGAGAAGGTGCATGCGGCCTATGCGCAGGCGATGCGCGCCGACGGCCGGCCGACCGTCGTGCTCGCGAAGACGGTCAAGGGCTTCGGGATGGGCGAAGCCGGCGAAGGCCAGAACGTGAACCATCAGTTGAAGAAGATGAGCGCGGATGCGGTACGTGCATTCCGCGACCGCTTCGCGCTGCCGGTCAGCGACGCGCAGCTCGACGCGCTGCCTTACCTGAAGCCGGAACCGGGCAGTGCCGAGGCACGCTATTTCGCGGAACGCCGCGCCGCGCTCGGCGGCCACGTGCCGGCCCGCTTCCACGCGGTCGCGCCGCTGCCGACGCCGCCGCTCGCCGCATTCGACGCGCAACTGAAAGACACCGGAGAGCGCGGCTTGTCGACGACGATGGCGTTCGTGCGCATCCTCGGCACGCTGCTGAAGGACCCACAGCTCGGCAAGCTGGTCGTGCCGATCGTGCCGGACGAGTCGCGCACGTTCGGGATGGAGGGCCTGTTCCGCCAGATCGGCATCCATTCGCATCTCGGCCAGCTCTATACGCCGCAGGACGCGGGTCAGCTCAGCTACTACAAGGAAGCGAAGGACGGGCAGATCCTGCAGGAAGGGATCAACGAATCGGGCGCGATCGCGTCGTGGATCGCGGCCGGCACCGCGTACAGCAACCACGGGTTGCCGGCGATCCCGTTCTACATCTTCTATTCGATGTTCGGGCTGCAGCGGGTCGGCGATCTCGCGTGGGCCGCCGGCGACGCGCGCACGCGCGGCTTCCTGCTCGGCGCGACGTCGGGCCGCACGACATTGATGGGCGAAGGGCTGCAGCACAACGACGGACACAGCCACGTGCTGTCGTCGGTGATTCCGAACTGCGTGTCGTACGACCCGACCTATGCGTACGAACTCGCGGTGATCGTGCGCGACGGGTTGCGGCGGATGTTCGCGGAGCAGGAGGACGTCTACTACTACATCACGCTGCTCAACGAGAACTATCCGCATCCGGCGCTGCCCGACGGTGCGGAAACCGGCATCCTGAAGGGGCTCTACCTGCTGCGCGACGGCCCGCCGCACGCGGCCGACGCGCCGCGCGTGCAGTTGATGGGCAGCGGCGCGATCCTGCGCGAAACGCTTGCCGCGAGCGACCTGCTCGCGCAGGACTTCGGCGTGTCGAGCGACGTCTGGAGCGCGACGAGCCTGACCGAGCTGCGCCGCGACGGGCTCGCCGCGGAACGCTGGAACCTGCTGCATCCGGACGCGGCGCCGCGCGTGCCGTACGTGCAGCAATGCCTCGACGGCCGCGCGGGGCCGGTGGTCGTCGCGACCGACTACATGAAGATCGTCGGCGACCAGATCCGGGCGTTCGTCGACGGTCGCCGCTTCGTGTCGCTCGGCACCGACGGCTTCGGCCGCTCGGATACGCGCGAGGCGCTGCGCACGTTCTTCGAGGTCGACCGGCACTTCATCGTGATCGCCGCACTGAAGGCGCTCGCCGACGACGGCATGATCGAACGGGCTCGCGTCGGCGAAGCGATCCGGCGTTACGGCATCGATATCGACAAGGTCGATCCGGCCACCGTGTAGTCATGCGGCGCGCGGCAGGCTGCATCGCATCGGCCTGCCGCGCCGCCGGCGCTACTGCCCCGACCGCGCGAGCGGACCGGGCGCGCCCTGCCCCGTGCCCGACGGCCAGCCGCCCGCGAGCGCCTTGTACAGCGCGACCGTCGATGCCGCGCTGCGCATCCGCCCGTCGGCCGCGGCGTCCTGCGCCTGCAGCAGCGTCCGCTGCGCGTCCAGCACTTCGTAGTAGTCGATCGCGCCGGCCGAGAACCGGGCCTGCGCGAGCTGCGCGGCGCGCGCGCTGTCGTCGGCCGCGCGCACGAGGTGCGCGGTCTCGTCGCGCGTGCGGGCGACACGCAGCAGCGCGTTCTCGGTTTCCTCCAGCGCGCCGAGCACGGTCTGCCGGTACTGCGCAAGCTGGCCGGCCGCTTCCGCGTCGCTCGCGGCGATCCGTGCGCGCACGCGGCCGACGTCGAGGAACGACCAGTCGATGCCGAGCGCGATCAGGTTCGTGTCGCTGCCCGCGCGAAAGAACCCGTAGCTGCTCGTCGCGCTGCCGAGCAGCCCCGACAGCGTAAAGCGCGGGAACAGGTCGGCGGTCGCGACGCCGACGCGCGCGGTCGCCGCATGCAGCCGCGCCTCGGCGGCCGCGACATCGGGCCGGCGGCGCAGCAGCTCGCCCGGCGTGCCGGGATCGATGTCGGCCGCGAGCGCCGGCAGCAGCACCGGCGTGCCGGTCGACGCGGCCGTCCCCGGCAGGTCGAACCGGCCGATCAGCGCATCCGGCGTCTGCCCGGTCAGCACCGCGAGCCGATGCTCGTCGACGCCGATCGCGGCTTCGTACACGGCGATCCGCGAGGTCGTCGATTCGTACTGCGCACGCGCGCGCGCCGCATCCAGTTCGGAGCCGCGTCCCGCGCCGACGCGCGCATTGATCAGCGCGAGCGTCTGCTTCTGGTTGTCGGCGTTCTCGCGGGCGATCCGCAAGCGCTCCTGCGAGCCGCGCAGATCGACGTACGTGCTCGCGACCTCGCCCGCGATCGCGACGCGCACCGCGCGCACGTCGGCCGCGCTGGCCGCCGTTTCCGCGCGCTGCGACTCGATCGAGCGGCGCACCCGGCCGAACAGGTCGAGTTCCCACGCGGCATTGATGCCGACGCTCGACGTCGGCGCATCTCGCTGGCTGCGCGGCGCACCGAACGCCTGGTCCTTGCTCATCAACCGATGGCCGATCTGGCCGCTCGCGGTAATCGTCGGATAGCGGTCGAACGTGGCCTGCGACAGCAGCGCATTCGATGCGTCGTAGCGCGATACGGCGACCTGCAGGTCCTGATTCGCGGCGAGCGCGGCATCGATCAACTGCGTCAGCGTCGGATCGCCGAACCCGCGCCAGAACGTGGCATCGGCGGCAGCCGACGCGTCGGGCGGCGTCTCGGGCGCCGTATCGGCCGGCGCCGCATCGTGCTGCGTCGCCGGGTGGGCGTCGCGCGCGAACCGCGCGGCGGTGGCGGTGTCGGGCCGTTTGAAATCGGGGCCCACCGCGCATGCGGCGAGCGTCACCGACATCGCGAGCGCGGAAAGACGGAACGCGGCGCTCATCGGTTTTCTCCTTCGAGGGTGCCGTGCTGTTCGCTCCAGACGGCCGGCGTGCCGCCCGCGAGCTTGCGGATCGCCACATAGAACACGGGCGTCAGGAACAGCCCGAACAGCGTGACGCCCAGCATCCCGGCGAACACGGTGATGCCGGTGGCCGCCCGCACCTCGCTGCCCGCGCCGCTGCCGATCAGCAGCGGCACCGAGCCCGCGATGAACGCGACCGACGTCATCACGATCGGACGCAGCCGCAGCTTGCACGCCTCGAGCGCGGCTTCGACCACGCCCTTGCCCTGGATCTCGAGTTCGCGCGCGAATTCGACGATCAGGATCGCGTTCTTGCACGCAAGCCCCATCAGCACGACCAGGCCGACCTGCACGAACACGTTGTTGTCGCCGCCGGACAGCCACACGCCGAACAGCGCCGCGCACATGCACACGGGCACGATCAGGATCACCGCGAGCGGCAGCGTCCAGCTCTCGTACAACGACGCAAGCACCAGGAACACCAGCATCACCGCGAGCGGGAACACGACGATCGCCGCGTTGCTCTGCGTGACCTGCTGATAGCTGAGGTCGGTCCATTCGAGCGTGATGCCCGGCGGCAGCACCTCCTTCGCGATCTGCTGCAGCTTCGCGATCGCCTGCGACGACGACATCATCTTCGGATCGGCGTCGCCGATCAGGTCGGCGGCCGGATAGCCGTTGTAGCGGACCACCGGGTCGGGGCCGTACGCGGGCCCGACCGTCACCATCGAGCCGATCGGCACCATCTCGCCCTTCGCGTTGCGCGTGCGCAGGTTCGCGATGTCGGCGGCCGTCTGCCGGTGGCCGGCGTCCGCCTGCGCCATCACGCGATACACGCGGCCGAACACGTTGAAGTCGTTCACGTACATCGAGCCGAGATACACCTGCAACGTATTGAACAGATCGGTCAGCGCGACGCCCTGCGCCTTCGCCTTCAGCCGGTCGACCTTCACCTCGAGCTGCGGAATGTTCGCCTGGTACGAGCTGACGGGATAGCTCATCCCCGGCGTCTTCGCGACCGCGGCCTGGAACGCGCCGAGCGCCTTCTGCAATTCGCCGTAGCCAAGCCCGCCGCGATCCTCCAGGTACAGCGAGTAGCCGGAGCCGTTGCCGAGGCCCTGGATCGGCGGCGGCATCAGCGCATAGGTGATGCCGCCGTCGATCGCCGCGAAGCGCGCGTTCAGGTCCGCGTTGATCTGCGCGGCGCTGCGGTGACGCTGGTCGAACGGCTTCAGGATCACGTACGAGTTCGTGATGTTCGGCGTGTTCACGCCCTGCAGCGCGTTCAGCCCCGCGAACGCCGGCACCATCTCGACGCCGTCGGTGCCGAGCGCGATCTTCGTCATCTGCTCGGTCACCGCGCTGGTGCGCGCGAGCGATGCGCCTTCCGGCAGCTTCGCGCCCGCGAACAGGTAAAGCTTGTCCTGCACCGGGATGAAGCCGCCCGGCACCGCGTTGAACAGCAGCGCGGTGGCCGCGAGGAGCGCCGCATAGACGGCGAACACCACGCCGCGCCGCTTCAGCGTGCGCCCGACGACGCCGTGGTAGCGGTTGGAACTGCGCTCGAAGAAGCGGTTGAACGGATGAAACAGCCAGCCGAATGCGCGATCGAGCCCGCGCGTCAACGCATCCTTCGGCGCGCCGTGCGGACGCAGCAGCTTCGCCGCGAGCGCGGGCGACAGCGTCAGCGAGTTGATCGCGGAGATCACCGTCGAGATCGCGATCGTCACCGCGAACTGCTTGTAGAACTGGCCGGTGACGCCCGACATGAATGCCATCGGCACGAACACCGCGCACAGCACGAGCGCGATCGCGACGATCGGCCCCGACACCTCGCGCATCGCCTGGTGCGCGGCATCGCGCGGGCTCAACCCCTGCGCGATGTTGCGCTCGACGTTCTCGACGACCACGATCGCATCGTCGACGACGATGCCGATCGCGAGCACGAGCCCGAACAGCGTGAGCGTATTGATCGAATAGCCGAGCAGGTAGAGCCACGCGAACGTGCCGACCACCGACACCGGCACCGCGACGAGCGGAATGATCGACGCGCGCCAGGTCTGCAGGAACAGGATCACGACGAGCACGACCAGCACCACGGCCTCGATCAGCGTGTGCTGCACCGCGCGGATCGATTCGCGCACGAACACCGTCGGGTCCCACACGGGGCGGTACGCGACGCCGGGCGGGAAGCGCTTCGACAGCTCGTCGAGCTTCGCGTACACGGCCTTCGCGACGTCCAGCGCATTCGCGCCCGGCGACAGGAAGATGCCGACCACGGCTGAATGCTTGTCGTTGAAATACGAGCGCAGCGTGTAGTCGCCCGCGCCGAGCTCGATGCGCGCGACGTCGGACAGTTTCACCACCTGGCCGTCGTCGCCGTTGCGCAGCACGATGTCGCCGAATTCCTGCACCGTGCGCAGGCGGCCGCGCACGTTGATCGACACGAGGAAGTCGTTTTTCTTCGGCGACGGCTCCGCGCCGAGCTGGCCGGCCGACACCTGCACGTTCTGCTCGCGCACGGCCGCGATCACGTCGCTCGCGGTCAACCCGCGCGACGCGAGCCGGTTCGGGTCGAGCCACAGCCGCATCGCGTAGTCGCCGGAGCCGTACACGCCGACGTCGCCGATGCCGGTGAGCCGCGACAGTTCGTCCTTCACGTGCAGCGTCAGGTAGTTGCGCAGGTACAGCGAATCGCGGCTGTTGTCCGGCGAATAGAGGCTCACGTACATCAGCGGCGTGGGCGACTGCTTCTGCGTGGTCACGCCGTACTGCCGCACCTCGTCGGGCAGGCGCGACAGCGCCTGGCTCACGCGGTTCTGCACGCGCACGGCGGCCGTGTCGGGATCGACGCCCTGCAGGAACGTGACGACGACCTGCAGGCTGCCGTCCGACCCGGCGACCGACTTCATGTACATGATGCCTTCGACGCCGTTGATCGCCTCTTCCAGCGGTTCGGCGACCGACTCGGCGATTTCCTTCGGGTTCGCGCCGGGGTACGTGGCACGCACGACGACGCTCGGCGGCACGACTTCCGGATATTCGCCGGCCGGCAGCATCGGAATCGAGATCAGGCCGAGCGCGAAGATGACGATCGACAGCACGACCGCGAAGATCGGCCGGTCGATGAAGAAACGGGAGAAATCCATCGTCTCGCTCCCGTCATTGCGCGGCAGGCGCGCCGGCATCGGCGAGCGCCTGCGTGGCGCTGCCCGCGTCGGCGCGCGCGGGCAGCGCCTTCGGCTTGACCTGCGCGCCCGGATAGTAGATGCGCTGCACGCCGTCGACCACCACTCGGTCGCCCGACTGCAGCCCCTTCTCGACGATCCGCTCGCCGTCGAGCTCGCGGCCGATCGTCACGTCACGGCGCAACGCCTTGTCGCCGGGGCCGATCACGTAGACGTACTTGCGGTCCTGGTCGGTCAGCACGGCCTTGTCGTCGACCAGCAATGCATCCTGGTCGCGGCCGCTGACGAGCTGCACGCGCGCATACAGGCCCGGCGTAAACGTATGGTCCGCATTCGGCAGCCGCACGCGGGCGCGGATCGTGCCGGTTTGCGGATCGAGCCGGTTGTCGAGGAAATCGACGGTGCCCGCATGCGGAAAGCCCGTTTCGTTCGCGAGGCCGACGCGCACCGGATCGGCGCCGATCGCGCGATGCTTCGGATCGGCGCGCCGCGCGTTGTAGCGCAGGTAGCTTTGCTCGTCGCAATCGAAATACACGTAGACGGGGTCCTGCGACACGACGGTCGTCAGCAGCGTGTCGTCCGCGCGTGCGAGGTTGCCGACGGTCGCGACCGCGCGGCCGACACGGCCCGCGATCGGCGCGCGCACTTCGGTGAAGCCGAGATTGAGCTTCGCGTCGGCCACGGCCGCATCGGCCGCCTGCAGATCGGCGCGCGCCTGCTCGGCGGCGGCGCGCGCGTTGTCGAGTTCTTCCTGCGACGTCGCATGCGCATCGATCAGCGTCTGCACGCGCTTGAGCTGCACGTTCGCGAGGCTCGCGGCCGCACGCGCGCGCTGCTGCTGCGCATTCGCACGATCGAGCGCGATCCGGTACGGCCGCGGATCGATCTCGAACAGCAGCGCGCCCTGCGCGACCACATCGCCCTCCTTGTACGCGACGCGCTGCAGATAGCCGCTGACGCGCGGCCGCAGTTCGACCGCGTCGACCGCTTCGACGCGCCCGTTGAATTCGTCCGCGAGGCGGATGGTGCGTGGCGCAACGGTGGCGACGCCGACTTCGGGAAGGGGATGAGCCGACGATGTGCCTTTGCCGTCGTGACAGCCCGACAACGCCAGCAACAGGGCGCAAGCCGCGCCCAAAGGCGACGTCCTGCGTAGGGAAAAGGAGAGCATGATGCCTCGCGACGGGTTAAACTGCCGCGTAGCATAAAAGTTGAAGTTAACTTCAAGTCAAGCTTTCCCGGAGGGCGTCATGGGTATCCAGGAAACCCCGCAATGGCCGCTGATGTCGATCCGCGAAGTGGCCGCGCGCAGCGGCGTGCCGGCGTCGACGCTGCGTTTCTACGAGACGCGCGGGTTGATCAAGTCGCACCGCAACGGCTCGAGCCATCGCCACTATTCGCGCGCGGTGCTGCGGCTGATCGCGTTCATCGTGTTCGCGCAGAAGATCGGCTATTCGCTCGACGAAATCGCCGAGCAACTCGTCAGCCTGCCCGAGGACACCGCGCCGAGCAACAAGGACTGGCAGCGGCTGTCGCGCGGCTGGAAGCAGCGCGTCGCGAGCCGGATCGAGGAGCTGCAGCGACTCTACATCAACCTCGACGAATGCATCGGCTGCGGCTGCCTGTCGCTGAAACGCTGCAAGCTGACCAACCCGGAAGACCGCGCGGGCCGCAACGGGCCCGGCGCGCGGCGCTGGCTCGGCGACAAGCCGCCGACCGATTGCGAATGACGCGCCGGCCGGGCACGCGCTGCATCACCCGACGCGCCAGCCGCCGTTCACCGCGATCGTCGCGCCCGTGACGAACGACGCGCGCGGCCCGGCGAGCCACGCGACCGCGTCCGCGATGTCGTCCGGCTGCCCCGCGCGGCCGACCGGCGTCTGCTCGCGGATCGTCGCCGCGATGGCCGGCGCGACCCCGCCGTCGCCGAAGAAACGCGTATCCGCGATATAGCCGGGCGCGACCGTATTGACCGTCGCGCCGCGCGGCCCGAGTTCGCGTGCCAGCGCGACGGTGAAGCCTTCGACGCCGGCCTTCGCGGCCGCATACGCAAGGCCGCCCGGCAACAGGCTGCCGGCGCGCGCCGCGATCGAGCCGATGTTGACGATGCGCGCCGCGTACTCGGCCAGGTGCGGCAGCACGGCCATCGTCGTCAGGAACAGGCTTTTCAGGTTCGCGTCGAGCACCGCGTCCCAGACGGACTCGGCCTCGGCCGCTTCGGTATCCGCGCCGACGCGCCCGGTCAGCCCCGCGTTGTTGACCAGTACGTCGATGCGCGGCCAGCGCGCGACGATCGCAGCGACCGCCGCTTCCGCTTCGCGCCGCACGCCGAGGTCGCCGGCCTGCCCGATCGCCGCGCCGCCGAGACGCGCGACGGCCGCCGCCAGCCGCGCCCCGTCGCGCCCGACGATCGCGACGCGATACCCGTCCTGCACCAGCCGGTGCGCGATCGCGAAGCCGATCCCGCTCGACCCGCCCGTGACGATCGCCGTTCGCTGCTGTTCATTGCCCGTCATGACCTGCCCTCCCGAATCTCGATGGTGAATGACAACCCCATTCTCGGTAACGCAGGGTGATAGGTAAAATACGAATTCGATGATCTACTGATACATGGAAGGTATCGCATGATCGATCTGCGCCAATTCCGGCAATTCATCGCGGTCGCCGAAACGCTCAGTTTCCGGCGCGCGGCCGAGCGGCTGCACATGGCCCAGCCGCCGCTCAGCGCGGCGATCCGCAAGCTCGAGGACGAAGTGGGCGTCGCGTTGCTCGAACGCGACAACCGCGGCTCGCGGCTCACGCCGGCCGGCGAAGCCTTCCTGCTCGAAGCGCGGCGCACGCTCGAACAGGCCGAGCGCGCGGTGGCCGTGGCGCGCCGCGCGGGCGCCGGCCTCGGCGGCACGCTGCGGCTGCGCTTCGTCGACAGCACCGTCAACGCGCTGTTGCCGCTGATCCTGCGGGCATTCCAGGCATGGCATCCGAACGTCGATTTCCAGCTCGAGGAAGGCACGACCGCCGAGCAGGTGCTCGCGCTGCGTCAGGACCGCACCGACGCCGGCCTCGTCGTGCTGCCGGTGGCCGATGCCGGCGACGTGCACGTCGAGCCGCTGCTGCGCGACCGGATGGTCGCCGCGCTGCCCGACGGCCACCGGCTCGCGCGCCGCCGCCGCGTCGCGCTGGCCGAGCTGGCGGACGAACCGTGGGTCATGTTCGCCGCGCACCACGGGCCCGGCATGCATGCGCTGATCGTGACGGCGTGCGCGCAGGCGGGCTTCGCGCCGCGCGTGGTCCAGCAGCCGCGCCAGATGCAGACGACGGCCGGGCTCGTCGCGGGCGGCATCGGCGTCGCGCTGATGCCGCGCCTGTTCGTGCCGATGCAGCCGCAAGGCATTACGTTCTGCGAACTGAAGGATGCGGGCAGCCCGCTCGCATACGAACTGGCGCTCGCGTACCGCACGCCGTCGCCGCTCGTCGACGCGCTGCGCGAGAGCGCGCGCAACGCGGTGCGCGAACTCGGGCTGGTCGCCGCGACGTGACCGCGCGCGTCGCGCGCGGCGCTCAGTCGCCGATGAGGTTGAACGCGACGCCGAGCACGGCCTGCCGGAACGCCTCCGGCCGCGTCGGCAACGACGTGAACTCCAGCATCATGTGGCTGTACGACACCGTCGTGCCGATCGCGCTCGCGATCATGAAGAACAGCACGTTCGGATCGACCTGCCGGATCGTGCCGGCCTCGACCGCATCCGCCAGCAGCGGAAACATCGCATCGTGATACGGGCGCACGATCCGCTCCTGCAGTCGATCGAGCCGCCCGCCTTCCTCCGTCGCCGCGGTCGAGAAGAACATGCCGATATCCGGCTCCGCGAATTCGTGATCGACGCACAGCTCGAGCGCGCGCCGCACGCGGTCGCGATGCGGCAGCGGCGACGTGCGCAACGCACGCAGCGCGTCGAACATCGGTTCGGCCAGTTCGACGATCTGCTCGACGACGGCCAGCCACAACGTTTCCTTCGTACCGAAGTGATGGGCGATCAACGCCGCATCGATGCCCAGCTCGCGCGCGACTTCGCGCACGCTCGTCGCGTCGTAGCCGCGCTTCGCGAACGTGCGGCGCGCGGCCCGCAATATCACGTCCGGGCCGACGGACGCATCCGCCAGCGGCCGTCCGCGCGTACGCCGCTTCGACGGTGCGCGCTCAGTGACTTCTGCCACGTTTTTCCTGCTCCTTGAACGATTCGAATGCCCGTGCTCGGTCCCCGGTTTCACGTACCGGAAGCGGGCGGCCTGCCCCGCTCCGTTGACACGCGGAGCCGGGAAGCGCTAGGATCATACCTTATTCATCACGTGATGATTTATCCATGACAACCCCTACACGCATCGTCATCGTCGGCGGCGGGATCGCCGGGCTGCAGCTCGCGACCCGCCTGGGCGAGCGTCTCGGCCGCTCCGGGCGGGCGCAGATCACGGTCGTCGATCGCAGTCCGACGCACATCTGGAAGCCGATGCTGCACACGATCGCGGCCGGCACGCGCGACGTCCAGCAGCAGCAGGTGATCTTCCTCGCCCATGCCCGCGACCACGGCTACACGTACCAGCCCGGCGAACTGAAGGGGCTCGATCGCGCACGCCGCCGCGTGCAGCTCGGCGAGATCCGCTCGCAGGACAGCGGCGTCGTGATCGACGCACGCGAACTCGAATACGACGTGCTGATCCTCGCGCTCGGCAGCCAGGCCAACGATTTCGGCGTGCCCGGCGTGCGCGAGCACTGCTACTTCATCGACAGCCAGCAGCAGGCCGAGACCTTCAACGAAGCGTTGCGGATGCGCGTGTTCCGCAGCATCGCGCGCGACGAGCCGTTTCGCGTCGCGATCGTCGGCGCGGGGGCGACGGGCGTGGAACTCGCGGCGGAGTTGAGCCGCTTGCTGGAAGTCGCGCAGGCCTATGGCGACGACACGGTGCGCGAGCGACTGCAACTCACGCTGCTCGAAAGCGGCCCGCGCATCCTCAACGCGTTTCCGCCGAGGATTTCCGCGTCGGCCCAGCGGCGGCTCGAACAGATCGGTTTTCGCGTACTCACGTCGACGCGCGTCACGTCCGCCGACGCGAACGGTTTCCACTACGGCGACGGTTCGTTCGCCGAAGCGGACCTGATGGTGTGGGCGGCCGGCGTGAAGGCGCCCGATTTCATGCAGGCGCTGGGCGGGCTCGACACGAACCGCGCGAACCAGATCGTCGTCGGCCCCACGCTGCAGGCGACCGGCGACGAGCGCGTGTTCGCGATCGGCGATTGCGGCAGCCTGCTGCCCGACGGCCACGAACGGCCGCTGCCGCCGACCGCGCAGGTCGCGACGCAGCAGGCCGAGCATCTCGCGAAGCATCTGCCCGCGTGGCTCGACGGCACGCCGATTCCGCCGTTCGCGTTCCACGATTTCGGCGCGCTGGTGTCGATCAGCGACTACGACGCGTTCGGCACGCTCGGGCAGTTCGGATTCTTCCGCGGCGGCTTCATCCAGGGCCGCTTCGCGCAGTTCAGCCACCTGATGCTCTACCGGCGGCACCAGCAGGCGCTGCACGGTTTCTCCAAGGCGACCCTGCTGTGGATCGCCGAACGGATCAACGGCTGGGTGCAGCCGCGCATCCGCCTGTCGTGATGCCGCGTGTCGCGGCACCGCGCAACGTTTCGAGGAACAGAGACATGAACAATCGTGTAGCGCCCTGGCTCATGACCGTCGCCGCAATCGGCAGCTTCGACATGCCGTCCGTTTCGTGGAGCGGGCCGCGACGGCGCAGCGTCACGCGTGACCGGCTGCCGTCGTGGGACGCGACGAGCAAGCCGACCATCAGCGTGCTCGAACGGCCCACGCCCGACACCGTGATGATTTCGTGGTGCGATGCATGCACCGGACATTACGGCTACCAGAAGTGGCGCCTGTTCACGACGCGCAAGCGCGGCGTGTGCGCGCTGTCGGGGCGCGCGATCGAGATCGGCGACAGCGTCTACGCGCCGCAACTGCTCGGCTCGACGCCGGGCAACGCCGCCGCGATGGTGCTCGCGGCGTGCATCGACGAAGCGCTCGCGGCCTGACCGTCAGGTCGACGTGGCCTGACCGGCGCCATAGGCCGGGTCGCCGTTCTGCCGTTCGAGTTCGGCATCGAGATGCGCGGCATGCGCGTGCGCTTCGGACTCCGACATCAGCTCGCCTTCCCACTTCGCGACCACCGCGCTGGCGATCGAGTTGCCCACCGCATTGGTGGCCGAGCGGCCCATGTCGAGGAACGTGTCGACACCGAGAATCAGCAGCAGCCCGGCTTCCGGGATGTTGAACTGGTGCAGCGTCGCCGCGATCACGACGAGCGACGCGCGCGGCACGCCGGCCATCCCCTTCGACGTCAGCATCAGGATCAGCAGCATCGTGACCTGCGTGCCGAGCGACAGGTGGATGTCGTACGCCTGCGCGATGAACAGCGTCGCGAACGTGCAGTACATCATCGAGCCGTCGAGGTTGAACGAATAGCCCATCGGCATCACGAAGCTCGAGATCTTGCGGCGCACGCCGAACCGGTCGAGCGCGTCGAGGATCTTCGGATACGCGGCTTCCGAGCTCGCGGTCGCGAACGACAGCATGAACGCTTCCTTGATCAGCACGAGCAGCTTGAACACGCGGCGACCGAGGAACAGCAGCCCGGCCGTGACGAGCGTGGCCCACAGCAGCACGAGGCTCGCGTAGAAGTCGCCCATGAACACCGCGAACTTCAGCAGGATCGACAACCCGTTGATCGCGACGGTCGACGCCATCGCGGCCATCACCGCGAGCGGCGCGAGCTTCATCACGTAGCCGGTGATCTTCAGCATCACGTGCGCGAGCTGGTCGATCGCGGCGACCAGGATCTTGCCGCGCTCGCCGAGTGCGGCGAGCGCGACGCCGAAGAACATCGAGAACACGACGATCTGCAGGATCTCGTTGTTCGCCATCGCCTCGGCGATCGACTTCGGCACCATGTGGCCGACGAAATCCTTCAGCGTGAACTTGGACGTCGCGAGATGCGCGGACGCGCCGATGTCCGGCAGCGGCAGCCCGAGGTTCTCGCCGGGCCGCAGCAGGTTCGCCATCAGCAGCCCCAGCAGCAACGAGATCAGCGACGCGGTGACGAACCAGCCGAGCGCCTTCACGAACACGCGCCCGACCGACGACGCATCGCCCATGTGCGCGATGCCGACGACGAGCGTCGAGAACACCAGCGGGCCGATCACCATCTTGATCAGCCGCAGGAACACGTCGGACACGAGCGAGATGTAGCCGGCGATTTCCGCGGCCGATTGCTTGTCGGGAAGCTGCGTGTAGATCAGGTAGCCGACCAGGATGCCGGCTGCCATCGCGATCAGGATCCACCCTGCTGCAGACATTCGTTTGTTCATGACGGGATTCGCCGCATGGCGATGGAGTTGACGGAAGAAAGCTGCGCGCGCCGTGCCTCGGTGCGCACCGGGCGCGCCGCTGCGGCTGCCGGATGCCCGCTGACGGACACGCTTGCCGCCGCACCGGCATTCGCGGCAACGCGAACGCCGGCGGCAGCGATTCAACTTGAAACGATCGCGTCAGTAGCCGATCGCCGAGCCGGCCGGACGGCGCGGGTCGTTGTAGCCGTAGATGAAGCCGACGCGCACGTTGCCGGACACCGACGAATCGTTCCCGGAACTCTGGCGGCTCGCCGCTTCGGTGCCCGGCAGGCCGACCATGATCAGCTCGGCGGCGCCCCACGGCGTCTGCTCGACCATCTTGTAGCCCATGTTGCGCAGGATCGCGAGCGTGTCCGGCGACAGGCCGTAGGTTTCGTAATAGACCGCGTCGGGCAGCCACTGGTGATGGATGCGCGGCGCGGCGACCGCGTCCTGCGGCGTCATCCCGTAGTCGATCACGTTCAGCACGGTCTGCAGCGTGATCGTGATGATGCGCGAGCCGCCGGGCGAACCGACCACCATGAACACCTTGCCGTCCTTCTTCACGATGGTCGGCGCCATCGACGACAGCGGACGCTTGCCCGGCGCGATCGAGTTGCGCGTGCCCTGCACGAGGCCGAACAGGTTCTGCGCGCCGACTTTCACGGTGAAGTCGTCCATCTCGTCGTTCAGGAAGAAGCCCGTGCCCGGCGCGATGACCACGGCGCCGAAGCGGCCGTTGACCGTGTAGGTCGTCGACACCGCATTGCCGTCGTGGTCGACGATCGAGTAATGCGTCGTTTCCGGCTTCTCGTGCACGCCGACACCGGGCTGCACGTCGACCGACGGCGTCGCCGTATCGGCATGGATGCTCTTGCGGATCTGCGCCGCGTACTCCTTGCTCGTCAGCTTCGCGATCGGGTTGTCGATGAAGTCCGGATCGCCGAGCAGCGTGTTGCGATCTTCGTACGCATGGCGCATCGCCTCGGTCATGTAGTGCACCGCCGCGGCCGAGTGGTAGCCGAGCTTGCGCAGGTCATATCCTTCGAGGATGTTCAGCGTCTCGCACATCGTCACGCCGCCCGAGCTCGGCGGCGGCGCCGACACGAACTCGTAGCCGCGATACGTGCATGTCAGCGGCGCCATGTCCTGCGCGCGATAGGACGCGAAATCGGCCGCCGTGATCACGCCGCCGCCGCGCTTGGCCGCCGCTTCCACGATCTTCGGGATCTCGCCGTGATAGAACGCGTCGGGCCCCTGCTCCGCGATGCGCTCGAGCGTGCGCGCCAGATCCTTCTGCACCAGGCGATCGCCCGGCTGCAGCGCCGTGCCGTCCGGGCGCAGGAAGATGCGCGCGGCTTCCGGATCCTTCCTGAAGCGCTCGACCGTCGTGTCGAGGATGTCGGTATCGCCGCGCGTCAGCACGAAGCCGTCGCGCGCGAGCCGGATCGCCGGCGCCATCACCTGCCGGCGCGTCAGCTTCCCGTATTTGCGCTGCGCGAGATCGAGGCCGGCCACCGTGCCCGGCACGCCGACCGCACGGTAGCCGTACAGGCTCTGGTCCGGAATCACGTTGCCCGCCGCATCGAGATACATGTTCGCGGACGCCGCGGCCGGCGCGGTCTCGCGGAAATTGATGAAGCGGTCGCGACCGTCGGCCAGGTGGATCGTCATGAAGCCGCCGCCGCCGATGTTGCCGCAGCACGAGTTGGTCACGGCCTGCGCATAGCCGACGGCCACTGCCGCGTCCACCGCATTGCCGCCTGCCTTCAGGATGTCGACGCCGATCTGCGACGCGAAGTGCTGCGACGACACGACCATGCCGTTCTTCGCTTCGACCGCCGGGTCCGACGCGGCGAACGCGCACACGCTCATCGCCGACAACAGGGTGAGTACTACGAGCCGCCTCATGACGGAATCCTCCAGACGAATAAACCGGGCCATGCCGGGATACGTCGACCGCGCAACTGGTTGGTCGACGCTGCCGATTCGACATGTAATAAACAATACATTTCAGCGAGGCCGCGATCATATCATTCGCTTTTTTGTACCAAAACCTAGGGTAACCACTGAATTTAAAGCGAAACATCCGAGATGCATCGGGTGAAGCATGTTTGATTTATTACATATATGAACATATCGTCGGGGCAGGTGATGCGTCCCTCTAATTTGAAACCGCACGCGGCCTGCCGCCCCGCGATCGGCTAACATGCGTGCAGTTGCCGGCAGACGCCCGTCTGCCGTTTCATTGGGTCATTCAATTCAGATAGAGAGCCGGAGTGCCGATGGGGACGAGCATCAGGGCGTTGCTGTTATCCCAAATGGATAGCTTCACGCCGTCGGAACAGAAGGTCGCGCAGGCGTTGCTGGATCGCTATCCCAGTCTGGGGCTGGGCCCCATCGCGCAGGTTGCGAAGCAGGCGGAAGTCAGCGACCCGACCGTGTTCCGCTTCGTCGTCCGGATCGGTTTTCCGAACTACTCGTCGTTCCAGCAGGCGCTGCACGACGAGATCGACACCGCGATGAATTCGCCGCTCGCGCGGATGGATGCGTTCCACTCGGAAACGGGCATGCGCGACAGTCACGCGGCGATTTTCCAGCGGCTGTCCGAATCGCTCGCGACGACGATCGACGGGCTCGACGCGGCCGCGTTCGACGCAGCCGTGGCGGTGCTGGCCGATCCGGACGTGCGCGTCTTCTGCGGCGGCGGGCGCTATACGGCGCCGCTTGCGTCGCTGTTCTCGTTCACGCTGGCCTATGCGCGGCCGCACGTGCAGTACGTCGAGCCGAACGTGAATCTCGCGTCCGTCGCGCTGGCCGACATGGGGCGCAACGACGTACTCGTGATCTTCGATTTTCGCCGTTACCAGAAGGACAGCATCCGCTTCGCGCAGGCCGCGCACCAACTCGGCGCGCGAATCCTGCTGATCACCGACGAATGGCGCTCGCCGATCGGCGAGTTCGCGGAGATCGTGCTGCGCATCCAGGGCCGCCCTTTCGCGATGCTGCAGACCAACGTGCCCGCGCTGGCGCTCGCCGAAGCGCTGGTGATCGGCGTGACGAACCGGCTGCCGGAACTGGCGCGGCAGCGGATGGAGAAGATCGAGCAGCTCAATGCGGGCGGGATCGAGTGGGATATGAGCCGGCGGGATTTGCCGGAGTGACGACGCGTCGCCCTCCGCCTGCAGGGATCAGCTCTCGACATCCTCCAGACTGAACACTTCCGTCTTGTCGTTATACGAAAAGACCTCCCCATACCGCCCCCAGTCGATCACCGCATCGAGCGTTTCCTCCGCCGCCTCGTCGGACAGAAAATCCTCCAGCTCCTGCTCGAAGCGCACGCGCGGCGCGCGATGACCCGGACGCTCGTTCAGCACCTTCCTGATCCGCGCCGCGAGCGGCACGTGCTTCAGCAGGTGATCGGCGAACATCAGCTTGCGCTCCTGCGTGCCGAATTCGGCGAACACGCGGGCGGGCGGCGTCAGGAACACGTCGCCTTCGCGCACGTCCGCGAAGCCGAGGTGCTGCAGCACTTCCGCGATCGGGAACAGTTCGTCGACCTCCAGATGCAGCGAGCGTGCGATTTCCGGCATGTCGGCGCGGCCATGGTACGGCGCCATCGCGAGCGTTTCGATCAGGCCGGCCATCAGGTTGGTCGACACGCGCGGCATCCAGCTACCCAGCTCGAGCCCCTTCTTCGTCGCCTCGCCGGTCTGGCGCGCGGTCATCTTCGCGTAGATGTCGTCGACGAGCTTGCGGAAATCGGCATCGAGCCGGTTACGCGGATGCTTGAACGGCACCTTGATCTCGGCGATCACGCGGCCCGGATTCGACGACAGCACGAGAATCCGGTCGCACATGAACACCGCTTCCTCGATGTTGTGCGTGACGATCAGCACCGACTTGATCGGCATCCGGCCTTGCGTCCACAGATCGAGCAGATCGGTGCGCAGCGTTTCAGCCGTCAGCACATCGAGCGCGGAAAACGGCTCGTCCATCAGCAGAATGGTCGGGTCGACGACGAGCGCGCGCGCAAAACCGACGCGCTGGCGCATCCCGCCCGACAGCTCGCGCGGATACGCGTTCTCGAAACCGTCGAGACCGATCAGGTCGATCGCGGCGAGCGCACGTTCGCGCCGCTCGCGCGCGCCGACGCCGAGCGCCTCCAGCCCGGCTTCCACGTTCTGCAACACGGTCAGCCACGGGAACAGCGCGAAGGTCTGGAACACCATCGCGACGCCTTCGGCCGGGCCGCGCAGCGGCTGGCCGAGGTAGGTCACTTCGCCGCCGGTCGGCTCGATCAGGCCGGCGATGATGCGCAACAGCGTCGATTTCCCCGAGCCCGAGCGGCCGAGCAGGCCGACGATCTCGCCTTCGCGCAGCGACAGGTTCGCGTCGTCGAGCACGAGCAGCTCGCCCTGCGTCTTGTTGAAGCCGCGGTTCACGTGCTCGACACGCAGGATTTCTTCACCGAGCCGCGGCGGCTGCAGCGGCTGGGACGTCTTGACGGGGGCGTTGATAACGGTCGAATTTTGCATCGCGCTTACTCTCAATCGAGACGGAGCCGGGATTCCGCATAGGCGTACATCGGACGCCACAGCAGGCGGTTGAACAAGGTAACGAACAGGGACATCACGGCGATGCCAAGGATGATCTTCGGGAAATCGCCGGCGGCGGTCGTTTGCGCGATATACGAGCCCAGGCCGTGCGCGACGACCTTCGTATCGCCCCATTGCACGAATTCGGACACGATGCTCGCGTTCCAAGCGCCGCCCGACGCGGTGATCGCGCCGGTCACGTAGTACGGGAAGATGCCGGGCAGCATCGCCTGGCGCCACCACTGCCAGCCGCGGATGCGGAAATTCTTCGTCGCTTCCTTGTAGTCGTTCGGATAGGACATCGCGCCGGCGATCACGTTGAACAGGATGTACCACTGCGTGCCGAGCACGATCAGCGGCGACAGCCAGATGTCCGCGTTCAGGTGGAAATGGACGATGACGATCACGAACACCGGGAACAGCAGGTTCGCCGGAAACGCGGCGAGGAATTGCGCGAGCGGCTGGATCTTCTCGGCGAGCTTCGGGCGCAGCCCGATCAGCACGCCGAGCGGCACCCAGATCACCGACGCGATCGCGATCAGCACCAGCACGCGCAGCAGCGTGATCAGCCCGAGCACGAGCACGTGGCCCACCTCGCCCATCGTCACGCCGGTCGCGACGAAACTGACGACGCGCCACACGACGTACAGCGTCAGCGCGATCACGAACGCGCCCCACACGATGTCGCCGATGCGCGACGAACGGCGCGACGATGCGCCGCGCACGCGCGTACCCGCCAGCAACGGCACGCGCAGCGGAATCCGCGCGGCCTGCGACAGCAGCCAGCCGGCCGGCACGAGCAACTGATGGATCAGGTGCGTGCGACGCATCATGTCGAGCAGCCACGATTGCGGCGCATCGCCCGACGCGGTGTTCTCCATCCGGAACTTGTCGGCCCACGCGACGAGCGGACGGAACAGGAACTGGTCGTACGCGAGGATCACGACCGACATCGCGACGATCACCCAGCCGACCGCGCCGAGATTCTTGTCCGCGATCGCCTGCGCGAGATACGCACCGATGCCCGGCAGCGTGATCGTCTGGTTGCCGACGGTGATCGCCTCGGATGCGACGACGAAGAACCAGCCGCCCGACATCGACATCATCATGTTCCAGATCAGGCCCGGCATCGAGAACGGCACCTCGAGCTTCCAGAAGCGCTGCCACGGCGTCAGGTGAAAGCCGCGCGACACTTCGCTCAGGTCGCGCGGCACCGTGCGCAGCGACTGGTAGAAGCTGAACGTCATGTTCCACGCCTGGCTCGTGAAGATCGCGAAGATCGCGGCCAGCTCGGCGCCGAGCACGCGGCCCGGAAACAGCGCGAGGAAGAACGTGACGGTAAACGAGATGTAGCCGAGCACCGGCACCGACTGCAGGATGTCGAGGATCGGGATCAGCACCATGCCCGCGCGGCGGCTCTTGGCCGCGAGCGTGCCATAGACGAGCGTGAACACGAGCGACGCGATCATCGCGGCGAGCATCCGCAGCGTGGTGCGCAGCGCGTATTCGGGCAGGTTCGACGGATCGAGCGAGATCTTCTGCGTCTGCAGTACGCCGATCGGCGCCATCGTCTCGTGAAAACCGACGATCGCCATCGCCAGCACGCAAATGATCAGCGGAAACGCGACCGCATCCCAGCGGTTGGGCAGCACGCGCCACGCCGACGCGTTGGCAGTGCGATTCGGATCGAAGAAACGGATATCCATCGGTAGCGTCTTGTGTGGAATTGAAAATCGATGGGGTCGGCCGCCTGTCGCGCAGCCGGGCGTCGCACTCGCGGTGCGAATCAGAACAGCCCGTGCAGTGCCCGGTATGAGGTGGCCGGCAACGCGAACGGCCGCACCGCACCGTCCTTGACGAAACGAAGACCGGCACCGGGATGAATGCCGACACCGACGATGCCGCAGGCAACGATCAGAAAAAGCGGCGCGAGGCCGAGGGCGCGTGTGCGGTGAGCGACCGCACCGCCCGTTTCCGTTGCCGCGAGGTTCGGCATGAAGGGCTCCGGAGAGGGGTTCGGAGTGGGAGGCTATCGGGCGGCCGTGACGCAAATGTGACGTGTCACTTACAGGACATTGACGGCTCATCCGGGCGGAATCGTGCATCGCCCCGTCGGCTGTCAATGCGAGTGTTCAACCTCGTAACGGGCGGGAATAAATCCGCCGCTTCGCCGGTATCGCACGCGAATGCGCCGGCTTATTCCAGGACGATCCGGCCGTCCGGTTTCGTCACACGAATGCGAGGCTCACATGTCTTCATCGCCCCCCACCCGCCCGTCGCGCCGCAAGGCCCTGCAATGCATGGCCTTCGGCGGCCTCGGTACGCTGTTCACGTTGTCGGGCGGCATCCTCACGCCGTTCGACCTCGCGCTTGCGCAAGCCGGCGATGCGCGCCCGGCCGACGCGGGCCGGCCGCTGTTCGTGCAGATCAGCGATACGCACATCGGCTTCAACAAGGACGCGAATCCGGACGTGTCGGCCACGCTGAAGCAGACGATCGACCTCGTCAACGGGATGCCCGCGCTGCCGGCGCTGACGATCCACACCGGCGACATCACGCACCTGTCCAAACCCGAGGAATTCGATCACGCGTCGCAGTTGCTGTCCGCGCTGCGCGTGACGGAACTGCATACGGTGCCCGGCGAACACGACGTCACCGACGGGTCGGGCGCCGAATATTTCGGCCGGTTCGGCAAGGCGTCGGACAACCGCGGCTATTACAGCTTCGACCACGCGGGCGTGCACTTCATCGGCCTCGTCAACGTGATGCACTTCAAGCCGAACGGGCTCGGCAGCTTCGGCGACGAGCAGCTCGCGTGGCTCGCGCAAGACCTGAAAGGCCGCTCGTCGAGCACGCCGATCGTCGTGTTCTCGCACATGCCGATGTGGACCATCTACGAACCGTGGGGCTGGGGCACCGGCGACGCGCCGCAGACGATGGCATTGCTGCGCCGCTTCGGCTCGGTCACCGTCCTGAACGGGCACATCCATCAGATCGTGTCGAAGGTCGAGGGCAACGTGACGTTCCACACCGCCCGCTCGACCGCGTTCCCGCAGCCGACGGCCGGCAACGGCCCGGGCCCCGTGCCGCTCACGGTGCCGCACGACCGGCTGCCGTCGATGCTCGGCGTGACGACCGTCGAGTTTGCCGGCCATCCGGTCGCGTCGTCGCTGCACGATGCGACGCTCGCGTGATTGATATAAGGAGAACGACATGATCCGCTTCCAACGCCACCGAATCGTCGCCGTGCTGATCCTGTGCGGCGCCGCTGCCGGCACGCCGCCCGCCGCGTTCGCGCAGGGCCCGAACGGCCCGCTCGTGACGATCCGCAATTTCATGTTTTCGCCGATGTCGACCACGATCAAGGCCGGCACGACCATCACGTGGAAGAACCTCGACGCGGAGCCGCATACCGTCGTCAACGACGCCGGCATCTTTCATTCGAAGGCGCTCGACCAGGACGAGACGTATTCGTTCCGCTTCGACAAGCCGGGTGTCTACAAGGTGTTCTGCGGTATTCATCCGTACATGAAGGAGACGATCACCGTCGAATGACGCGGCCCGCCACGCACCGCGGGCGAACGACGGGCGGCCGCCTACAATGACTGTCGTCCCCTTCGCCCGCGAGGCAGACGGAGCCGTCCATGCCAAGGATCGATCTCGGTACCGTGCCCGAACGCCGCGGCAGCGGCTATCCGCGGCCGTTCGATGCGCCGTGCGCGCAGCGCATCCGCCAGCGTCTCGGCGACGCCGGCGGCCTGCGCGATTTCGGCGTCAACCTGATGCGCGTGCCGCCAGGCGGCTGGTCGTCGCAGCGCCACTGGCATTCCGACGAGGACGAATTCGTCTACGTGCTCGCAGGCGAGCTCGTGATGATCAAGGACGGTGGTGAAACCGTGCTGCGCGCGGGCGACTGCGCGGCGTTTCCGAAAAATTCGGGTAACGGCCATCATCTGATCAACCGATCGGATGCGGTCGCCGTCTATCTCGAGGTCGGCTCGCGCTCGCCGGACGACGTGATCACGTGCCCGGACATCGACATGATGAGCCCGAGCCGCGACGGCCGGTTTCTGCACAAGGACGGCACGCCGTACCCGGACGCGTGACACCTGCGCGTCGGTCACGCCCGCCGGGCCCGCAGGCGCGCGCGGCCGGCCGGGGTCACCGCCACTTCCGCCACGCCGCCAGGTGTATGACGCCGGACCACGTAGCCGCGCGCGCAGGCTTCCTCCCACACCGGCAGGCGCGGGCACGACGTGCGCCACGCATCGATCACCTCATCGTACGGCCGCGCGGCGGGCCCGATCCATTCGAGCAGGTCGTCGATCAACGGCTCGAGCGACGCCGCTTCGCGCTCGGACGCCTTCGGGTGGACTACGTGGATCGGCTGCGCATCCGGCTTGCGAAAGCTCGGCAGCGCACACAGCGTGTCGAAATGATCGTCGAGGATCGTGATGTCCATGGGGCGCTCCTGTGAACACCGTCATCCTGAACCGCGAGCGCCGAACCGGGAAATGAATTTAACGTGCGGATTCCTGCATTTTTCTGATCGATCTGTTTCCGTCGCTCACGCGCGTCGCATGCAGGCTCACTGCCCCGCCGCGCGCAGCGCCGGCGCGGTGCCGGCAACGACCGGACACGATCGAGGCAGCGCGTGCCCGAACAACACGGCCAGCCCGCAAGCGGACGTGAACATGCCGAGGCCGTCGTGCCCGACACCCGGCACTTCGACCACCTGCTGCGCGAGATCGTCCGGATGCCGCTTCTTCAGGTAATCGAAATACGCGAGCCCGCGCGCCAGCCGGTATGGCCCCTGCGCCATCGCCGCGCACGAGCGGTCGATGAAATGCGTGGTTGGATTCGTGTCCGCCTGCCCGAGCAGGTACACGACATGGCGTGCGACGTAGCGCGTTTCGAGATCGCGCACGTCCTGCGACGCGACATAAGGCGGCGCCGATCTCAACCCGTACTTCCATTCGGTCGCGCGCGGACAGGCGCCGCCGGCAAGCGCGTCGGCATTCGGCCGTTCATCGTCGAAATACAGGTAGCTCGACGGATTCGCGACCACGTAACGCACGGCAATGCCGGCACGCGCCAGTGCGTCGCCTTCGCGCCCGGCCACCGCATAACGCTGCAGCAACTGTGCACCGGCGGAATGACCGATCACGACGACCGTCGACAACGACGGGTACAGGCCGCGATCGGCGAAATGCGCGAGCAATGCGTCGAGCGCCGCGAACGAGCTGACCGGGCCCGGCTCGCGCGCCGGTTCGCCGCCTTTCCATCCTTCCTGCGTCCACGCGAGCGTCGATGCGGACAACGAAAAGGCGCGCGCGTCGGCACGGGTCAGGAACTGCGGTGCGACCACCATCGTGCCCGCGCCGGCCGCCCCGGCCTTTTCGACGACCTTGCGCCCCGATGCGTAATACGCGTCGGCGTTACGGAGCGTGCCGTGAATCACGATGAACACGCGCGTGACGTCGGGTGCGGCCTGGTCGAGCGGACGGTCCGCGTAGACGGGCAGCTCCGCGCGGTCCTGCGGCGTGTCGACGGCCAAGCGCTGGTCGGCGACGGCCTTGACCGGCGCTTCGAGACGTTCGCGCTGCGTGGGCGTGGCGGCTTCGGCCTGCGCGCCGCCCGGCATGCCGACGGCGGCGACCGCGAGCGGAACGGCGAACGACAGGGCTCGGGCGAGCGGCAACGCACGCAAGCGTCGGAGGCGGGCAAAGGCGACGGAAATGGCGGACATGGCGGCGGCTCGGGTGGCGAATATGACTTGAACGGCGATGGTCGCAGAATCCGTCGCGCGCTGCCGGCCCGTTGCCGAAAACGGGTCAGCCGGCCGGCTGCGCACCCGGTTCGGCGTCGGCGCACGCTTCGCCCGCTCGACGCTGCAGCTGCTGCACGATGCCGAGCAGTTCGCCGATATGCGTCGCTACCGCCTGCTTGCCGGCGCGCGCCCACGCGTCGAACGACGTCATCCCGCTCACCGCGCCGACGAACGGCACGCCGGCCCGCTCGGCCGCCTGCGCGTCCACTGCATGGTCGCCGACGTAGATCGCGGCGGCGGCGGGCAAGCCGAGCCGCGCCAGTGCCTGCACGAGCCCTTCCGGGTCCGGCTTGTGGCGTTGCACGTCCTCCCCGCCGATCAACACGTCGACCATCGATTGCAAGCCGTTGCGTTCGAGAATCGCGTCGATCCGGTAGCGAAACTTCGACGACACGATCGCGACGGCAAGCCCTTGCTCGCGCAACGCCGCGAGCAGCGGCGGCACTTCGGGATAGATGCGGGTGCCGGGCACCATGATCTCGTCGGCGCGCGCGACGAAGTGCCGCGCGAACGCATCGGCCCGCGCCGCCACGGTCTCGCCCGTCAACAAACGGAACATGTCCGGCAGCGGCAGTCCGATCACGGCGCCGATCTGCGCGGGTGTCGGGCCGGCGGCGTCGAGTTGATCCAGCGCGTACCGGGTGCATTCGATGATCGCGGCGGACGAATCCGCCAGCGTCAGGTCGAAATCGAATATGACGGCCCGAACCGACATGAAAGAACTCCGTAAGCAAAGCGCGATGCCACGTATGTTACGCGCGCGGCGGGATGAGATCGCCGACGAGATGGACCTGAAACCGGGCGGCCGCGTTGAAGGCGCGTCGCCCGGCATTGATCCGCCCCCAAGATCGTCGCACGCTATCAACCCCATTGCCGGTAGTGCTTACAAACATATCGTCAAAACACGATATATGATTCGCCCATCGACGATACCCGTCTGCCTGACCGAAACACCCAGCCTTTCCATGCCGACCGAACTCGACATCGACGCGATCCTGAAAGCGCTCTCGAACCCCGTGCGCCGGGAGATCCTCGTCTGGCTGAAAACGCCCGGCGAGCATTTCCCGCAGCAGACGCTGCCGTACGAACACGGCGTCTGCGCGGGCCAGATCGACGCGCGCTGCGGGCTGTCGCAGTCGACCGTCTCCGCGCACCTCGCGACGTTGCAGCGCGCGGGGCTCGTGACGTCGACGCGGATCGGCCAATGGGCGTTCTTCCAGCGCAACGAGGCCGTCATCGACGCATTTCACGACGCCCTGCGCCGCGAACTCTAGCCAACGGCCGAACCGGCCATGCGGGGCGCCATCGCACACGACGCGACGGCTTCCCGCCTTTCGTGAAGAGGTTATCTGCCATGCCCACGCTGTTCGATCCCGTTACCCTCGGCGACCTGACCCTGCCGAACCGCATCGTGATGGCGCCGCTCACCCGCTCCCGTGCGGGCGCGACGCGTGTGCCGAACGCGCTGATGGCGCGCTACTACGCCGAGCGCGCATCGGCCGGCCTGATCATTACCGAAGCGACGTCGGTCACGCCGCAAGGCGTCGGCTATGCCGACACGCCGGGCATCTGGTCCGACGAACAGGTCGAAGGCTGGAAGCAGATCACGCAGGCCGTGCATGCGGCCGGCGGGCGCATCGTGCTGCAACTCTGGCACGTCGGCCGGATCTCCGATCCGATGTTCCTGAACGGCGACCTGCCGGTCGCGCCGAGCGCGATCGCCGCGGGAGGCCACGTGAGCCTCGTGCGTCCGCCGCGCCCGTTCGTGACGCCGCGCGCTCTCGAACTCGACGAAATTCCGGGCATCGTCGCCGCGTACCGCAAGGGCGCCGAGAATGCGAAGGCAGCGGGCTTCGACGGCGTGGAAATTCACGGCGCGAACGGCTACCTGCTCGATCAGTTCCTGCAGGACAGCACCAATCGCCGCACCGATGCGTACGGCGGCCCGATCGAGAATCGCGCGCGCCTGCTGCTCGAAGTGGTCGACGCGGCGATCGACGTTTGGGGCGCCGGCCGGGTCGGCGTGCATCTCGCACCGCGCGGCGACGCGCATACGATGGGCGATTCCGATCCGGCGGCCACGTTCGGTTACGTCGCGCGCGAACTCGGTCGCCGCAAGATCGCGTTCATCTTCACGCGCGAATCGTATTCGGGCGACCAGTTGAGCCCGCGCCTGAAGGAAGCATTCGGCGGCCCGCTGATCGCGAACGAGCAGTTCACACTCGACACCGCGCAGGCCGCGCTCGCGAACGGCAGCGCCGACGCGATCGCCTGGGGCAAGCTGTTCATCGCGAACCCGGACCTGCCGCGCCGCCTCGAAATCGGCGCGCCGCTCAACAAGCCGGTGCCGGAGACGTTCTACGCGGAAGGCGAAACGGGCTACACCGACTACCCTGCGCTGAGCGACGCGGCCTGACGGTAGGACGGCGCGGGTTCAGGCGCGCACGTCGGCACGCATGAACACGCGCTGCGTTTCGTCGAGACCGAGCGCGACGTGGTGCGCGCGGATCGCGCGCAGCGCGTCGTCGAGAGATGCGTCGTCGATGATGTGGAAACCGAGGCGCGCGTAATAAGGGGCGTTCCACGGCGCGTCGCGGAACGTCGACAGCACGACCTCGACGATGCCGTCTTGCGCGGCGCGCGCCATGATCCGCTCGATCAGGCGCGCGCCGATCCGCTGCCCCGCATGCGACGGCGCGACATCCAGTTCCTCCAGATACAGCCGCTGCGCATCGAGCAGCCGGTAGAACGCGAACCCGACGCACGTGCCTTGCGAATCGACCGCGACGTACGCGCGACCGTCGTCGATCCGCATGAGCACGGCAGCCGCATCGGTCGGCTCGCCGTCGGCGATGTCGGCCATGCCGACCTCGCGAAACCGCTGCGCGGCGGCCACTTCCACGGCGGCCATCGCGGCCGCGTCTTCCCGCGTGGCGGGGCGAATCAGGATCGATGCAGGCATGACGGCAATTCGGGCAGGCAGTCCGGGACGGCCGTCACTATAATCGAAACCTCATACGTATCGTTTCGAACGCCCGATCCACGGGGTTCGCCGGCTGCGGTACCCCCGGCGACCCGCCGCCCGCTAACAGCGAAACGCCTTGCGCCAGACGCCCTGCTCCGGCGTGTGAGCGTTGCATTCGATCAGCGCGCGCACCAGCGCCCAGTCGTCGTCATCGCAGAAATCGAGCAGCATCGCGCCGTACGGGCCGCGCTGTTCGCGCAAGCGCACCGCCAGTCGCGCATGAATGCCCGGCACGCGGCCATCTCCATGTGCGACCACCGACGGATTCGCGCCCATCCCCGTTCCGCTGCAGAAATTGAGCGCCCAGCGGCCGCTGTCCGGCAGCGGCAGATGCGTCAGCAACGCGTCGATCGCATGCCACTTCCATGCGATCGATGCGGCCACCGGCACGCGATACTCGTCCTGGATCACGAACGCACCGTCCGGATGGTCGATCGTGAACGTCGCGTTGTCGGACCACGCGGTCAGGTCGATGCCGAGCGGCCGGCCGCTGCGAAAGCGCCGCAACAGCACGACCGCGCCGCGCACGTCGCCGAGCGTCGGCAGCGTGCCGCCGGCATGCCAGCGCAGCCGCGGATGCCGCGCGCGATGCGCGTCGAACGTCGCATCGAAACCGCGCGTGCACGCATGCGCAGGCCATTCGTCCTTCACCGACATCACGATGCATTCGCGCGGATGCGCATCGAGAAAGCGCGTACAGGTTGCCAGCACGTCGTCGAACGTCATGCCGAGCGCGATGCCGCCGTGATGGATGTCGAACGCATCGCGCACGTGCCGGCAGCGGATGTCGAGCAGCCGCACGCCATGCGCGAGCTGCGCCTCGAGCGGCGCGCGCTGCGTGCGCACGAGCAAATCGTCGACCGTATACGCACAGGTGTCATGGCTGCCCGGTAGGGTCAGCGTATGCAGCGGCCGCGCGTCGTCGAGCGCCGACATCCAGTCGGCAGGCGGCACGCACGTATCGTGGCTCGAAGGGATCATGAATCGATGAATGACAAGGAAAGAAAACCGTGGGTCACGGCGTCGGATGTCGCGGCGCGGGCCGGCGTCTCACGCTCCGCAGTGTCGCGCGCGTTCTCGCCGACGGCAAGCATCGCGCCGCAAACACGCGAACGCGTGATGGTCGCCGCGCGGGCGCTGGGCTACCAGGTCAACCTGATCGCGCGCGACATGATCACGCAGCGCAGCAGCATGATCGGCGTCGTGACGGCCGGATTCGAGAACCCGTTTCGCGCGCGGCTGCTGTCGGACCTGATGGCCACGCTCGGGCAGCGCGCGCTCACGCCGCTCGTGACCAATGCGGAAGACCCGCGCCAGATCCGGCAATCGCTCGAACAACTGCTCAGCTACCGGATCGCGGGCCTCGTGATGACGTCCGCGTCGCCGCCGCTGTCGGTCGCGCAGCAGTATCTCGAACACCGGATTCCGGTCGTGATGATCAACCGCGAAGCGAACCTGCCGGGCGCGGACGTGGTCGTCAGCGACAACGCGGCGGGCGCGGTCCACGCCGCGCAGCGGCTCGTGCGGGCCGGCGCGCGCCGGCTCGCGTTCGTCGGGCCGCGCGGCACGAGCTACAGCGCGCGGTCGCGCGCCGCGGCGTTCGAACAGGCGCTCGCGCAACGCGACGCATTCGACGCGACGCTCGTCCGCGTGCTCGACACGCCGTCCGACACCCACGCCAGCGGGATCGACGCGGCGCGGCAACTGTTCGCGACGGGCGAGCGGCCCGACGGCGTGTTCTGCTCGTCCGACCTGCTCGCGCTCGGCGTGATCGACGTCGCACGCCGAGAATTCGGCTTGCGCGTACCGGACGATCTGCGCGTGATCGGCTTCGACGACATCCCCGCCGCCGAGTACGACGCCTATCGGCTGACGACGCTGCGGCAGGACACGCGCGGCCTCGCCCTCGCGGCGATCGACCTGCTCGCGGACCGGCTGCAGACGTTCGACGGCCCGTCGCGCACGCGCGTCGTGCCGGTCACGCAGGTGGTGCGAAACAGCTGCGCGTGACGACGCAGGACCGGGCGCGGTCACCCCGCGCGTCACTTCAATCCGCCCGCGAACCCGCGCAACAGGTAGCGCTGCACGTAACCGGCCACGGCGAGCGTGGGCAGCGACGCCATCAGCCCCGCGCTCATCAGGTCGCCCCAGTCGATCCCGTTCTCCGTCACGTAGCCGGCGATCGCGAGCGGCAGCGTGAAGCGGCTCGGCGTCGACACGAACAGCAGCGCGATCAGGAATTCGTTCCAGGCCGCGATGAACACGAAGATCGCGGTCGCGATCAGCCCCGGCGCGCACAGCGGCAGCACGATCTGCACGAGCCGCCGCGCGAGCCCCGCGCCGTCGATGCACGCCGCCTCTTCGTACTCGATCGGGACGTCGCGCACGAACGCGAGCAGCATCCAGATCGCCATCGGCAATGCATAGATCTGATACGCGAGCATCAGGCCGAGCGTCGAATCGAGCAGGTGCAGCCGCTTCGCGAGCGCGAACAGCGGCACCGCGATCGTGATCGGCGGCATCAGCTTCAACGCCAGCACGAGCACCAGGAACAGCAGGTCGAGCCGCGCCGGAAACCGCAGCCGCACGAGCGCATACGCGGCCGGAAACGCGAGCGCCAGTGCGAGCAGCGTCGTGCCGAAGCCGACCAGCAGCGAATTGAACAGCGGCGCGCCGATACCGTTCGACCACACCGACGCAAAATGCTCGACGGTCGGCGCGGCCGGCCAGATCCGCAACGGATGATCGAGGCGTTCGAGCGTCGGCATGAAGGCCGCGCCGGCCATCCACAGGCACGGCAGCAGCAACAGTGCGAGCGCGACGATGCGCAGCGCCCACGGCACCGTTTGACCGAATGCGGCGCCCGTTCGGGCGCGCGGGATACCCGTCGATCGCGTCGTCATGCGCGCCGCTTGCGAACCGTCTGCCATACGTACCCCGAGACCAGCAGCGCGGACGCCGCGAGCATCAGCACCGACGCGGCACTCGCCGGCCCGACGTTGAAGAAGCGGAAGCCCGTGTCGTAGATATAGGTCGACAGCGTCTGCGTCGCGTTGCCGGGGCCGCCGCCCGTCAGCGCATAGACCTTGTCGAACAGCTTGAACGTGTCGATCGAGCGCAGCAGCAGCGCGAGGACGATCTGCGGCGCGGCGAGCGGCAGCGTGATGTCGCGCAGGCACTGCCACTCGCTCGCGCCGTCGGTGCGCGCGGCTTCGTACAGTTCCGGCGGAATCGACTGCAGCCCGGCCAGCACGATCAGGAACGCCATCGGCGTCCACTGCCAGACGTCGACGAGCGCGAGCGACCACAGCGCGAGATGCGGATCGGACAGCCAGCGCACGCCTTCGATGCCGAACGCCGCGAGCAGCGCATTGAGGAAGCCGTCGAAGTTCAGCCAGTTGCGCCAGATCGCCGAGCACACGAGCGTGGACAGCATCATCGGCAGGATCGCGAGCGGCAACGCGATGCGCCGGCCCGGAAACGCGCGCACGAACAACAGCGCGAGACCGAAGCCGAGCGCGACTTCGGCGAGCGACGCGACGATCGTGAAGCGCAACGTGTTGCCGAAGCCGGCCGCGAACGCGTCGTCGCCGAGCACCGCGCGATAGTTCGCGAGCCCCGCGAACGCGCGGCGGCCGGCCGAGTAGTCGACCCGGCAGAACGAGTCGATCAGCACCTGCGCGACCGGATACAGCGCGAGCGCGGCGAGCACCAACAGCGCGGGCCCGAGCAGCGCGACGAACGGCAGGCTGCGGCCGAACGCTTTCATGCGTGAGCTCCGGCCAGCGGATCGACGTGAGCCGTCACTTGCCGGCCGCGGCCGTCGCCTGCGCGATCTTCTGCTGCGCCTGGCGCAGCGCGGCGTCGGGCGCGGCCTGCCCCGTCAGCGCGAGCTGCAACTGATCGCCGAGAATGCTCTCGACCTGCTGCCAGTCCTTCACACGCGGCCGCGCGCGGCCGGCCTCGAGCGCCTTCAGTTGATCCGGATACCAGCGGTACTGGCGCACCAGCGCCGGATCGTTGAACACGCTGCGGCGGGTCGGCGGAATGCCGATGCCGGCGAGGCGCGTCTGCGTGTCGCGCGCGGTGAGGTACGCGAGAAAATCCTGCGCGAGCTTCGCGTGCGGCGCGTCCTTCGGAATGCCCATCTGCCAGATGCCGAGCATCGGCGCCGGGCCCGCGGTCTGCCCCGGCGGCGGCTGCAGCGCGATCTGCCCGACCACGCGCGACTGCTTCGCGTCGTCGAGCGCCGGCACCCACGCCGGCCACACCTCGATCGACTGCGCGGCCGTGCCGCGTTGCAGCGCGTCGCGCACTTCCGCCGCGCCGTACACGTCGACGTCCTTCGGCGCGAACGCCTTCAGCGCGAGGAACGTCTTCAGCGCGGCCTGCGCTTCGCGCGAATCGATCGTCACGTTGCCGGCGTGGTCGAACACGTCGCCGCCATACGCCCACAGGATCGGCAGGAAGCCCGTGACGACCGGGTTGCCCTTCGTGCCGCGGAACACGACACCCGACACGCTCTTGTCCGCGCCGCCGACGGTCTGGGCGATCTTCAGCACGTCGTCCCAGTTGCGCGGCGGTTGCAGCTTGTACTTCGCGAGCAGGTCCTTGCGGTACGCGAACATCTCGACGTTGCCGACGATCGGCAGCGCGTACAGCGCACCGGCCGCATTGCGGCCGAGCGCGACGGCGGACGGCACGAGATCGGCGTCCGCGAGCGCCGCGGGCAGCGGCTTCAGCCAGCCGTTGCCGATGAATTCCGGCGCCCACGTGTCGTCCATCATCACGAGGTCGTACGCGCCGGTGCCTTCGCGCATCGACAGCTTGAGCTTCTGGTACAGGTTCGCGTTCGGCAGCTTGAGCAGCTCGATCTCGGTGCCCGGATGCAGCTTGTTGAAGCCGGCGACGGCGTCGGCCAGCCCCTTTCCGTAGATGTCGTCGCGGCCCGCGATGACGAGATCCGCCGCGAAGGCGTGCGTGGCGGCAACGGATAGCGCAACGGCGGCGGACAGCGCGCGCAGGCGGCTCAGCAGGGTCATGTGGTCTCTCTCGATCGGCGTATGGAGCGGAACAATCATGCGTTGCACACGTGTGCAACGCCGGCGACGGGTCAAGTCGCCTGGAGCGTCGCCATTGTTCACGCAGACCGTGAAGGTATTGTGGCAAGCCGCAAGCCGGGCAACCTGACGCGCGGATGCCGTCGATCCGGGTCCATTCAGTCAAGCATACGGACGATTTTTTTCAAGCAAGGCTTTCCATCGATCGCCCGATGCCGCCCCATGCCCGTGAAGACCGCACGGCGGCACGCGACCGGCGTGCCACCGCCCGCCGTTCGAGGTCAAAAGTTCCCACGAATCCCTGCCATCACCGCCAGCTGCCGGCACGAATTGCTGTTCGCGAGCACCGGAATCTGCGCATAGTTGACCGCGTTGCCGCCCGCGTCGGTGCCGAGCCCCGTGCCGCTCGCGACCTGGCCGATCGCGACCGCATACAACGCGGTGCGCTTCGACAGGCTGTAGTTCGCGCCGACGTTCACCTGGTGGAACCGCGTCGTGCCGCGCCCGTCCGTATGCGCGGCGTTGAAGATGTACGCGACGCCGCCTTGCAGCGCCGGCGTGAACATGTATGTGACGTTCAGCTCGCCGATGTCGAACGTGAACGCCTGCGTGCGCGGCTGCGCGTCGGTCGAGAAATAGCGGCTGTCGCCGAGCCGCGTGTGCGTGTAGGTCAGCGCGACCGTCGCCGCGCCGAGCGTGACCGACCCGCCTGCGCCGAACGCGCGCATCGAGCCGGCATCCTGCAGCAGGCAGTACATCGCGCCCCGGTTGCTGCACGCGAAATCGCCGATATAGCCGCTCGCGCCGCCGAGCGCCGCGTCGAGCGGCTGGTGCAGGTCGAGGTAGCCGACCGAGAACGCCACCGGCGCCCGCGTGTACGTCGCGGCCACCGCATAGCCGCGTTTCGCGGAAAAATCGCCGGCCTGCCCGCCGAAGCTGAACGTGCCGCCGAACGTGAAGCCGTTGAAATCGGCGCTGGTGAACTTCACCGCGTTGTTGAAGTTGAACGCGGCATTCAGGTTGTCGACGTCGCCGAGATGCGAGCCGTACGGCGTCGCCCAGTTGTTGCTCGATACGTACGCGCCGAGCATGTCGGTGTACGAGTCGTACTGGCGGCCGAGGCCGAGCGTGCCGATTCCGTCCTGGCGCAGCCCGACCCATGCCTGCCGGCTGAATGCGGTGCCGCCCTGCAGCGCCTGCCCGTTCGCGGACAGGAACTGCTGCTCGAGTGTAAACACCGCGTTGAGGCCGCCGCCGAGCGGCTCGGCGCCCTGGAAGCCGAAGCGGGACGGCACGAGGTTGCCGCCGCCCATCTGCCAGGCATGGCCGCCGCCCGTGCTGCCGTCGGCGCGTGTGAACTACTGGTTCGTCGAATAGATGATGCCGGTGTCCACGGTGCCGTACAGCGTCACGCTCCCCGAAGTCTGCGCGTGTGCGTGCAGGCAGCCCAGCATGGCCGCGGCTGCGGTCAGTCGTCGTCCGTTCTTCATGTCCCGCCCCTCTGTGATCATCGATTCGCAGTGCGAACCGATGGTGTTTTCGATATGGGTGACAGGACTTTATCCAGCGAAAATTCCGGACCTCTATCGCAAATCGGCAAACGGTGGGGGGGTGCGACCCGCGATGACGCCGGACGGCGCCGTCGCGATGCGCGTGCGTCATTCGGGACGCGTGGTCTGGGAAGGCAGCTCGCCGAACAGGTCGCGATACTCGCGCGCGAAATAGCCGAGGTGCGTGAAACCCCAGCTCGCGGCGGCTTCGCCGACGCCGAGTTGCTGCGCCGACGTCGTGCGCAGCAGGCGACGCACCGCGTTCAGCCGGATCGTGCGCAGGTAGCCGACCGGCGTGACGTCGGCCACGCGCTGGAAGCTCGTTTGCAGCGTGCGGCGGCTGCAGCGCAGCGCGCGACACAGTTCGAGCACGGTGACGGGTTCTTCGGGCCGGTCGCGCAGATGCTTCTCGCAGCGGCTGACGATATCGCTGTAGGTGGCGTGCGTGATGTCGCGGCGCTCGACGCCGATACCCTGTTCGAGCGCATCGAGGAACATGCCGAGCATCGCGTCGCGAAACATCTTGCGGGTCGCCGCGTATTCGAGGCAGCCCGGGTTGCGCTGGGCCTCGTCGATCAGCGCCGACAGCCGCACGCCGAGCGCGACGCCCTGCGCGTCGGACAGCCGCGTCACGTGCCGCAGCCGGCGCGCGCCGGCCGCGCCGAATTCGGCTTCGCACAGCTCGTCGACCATGTCGGACGCCGCGCTGATCCCGACGAGCCCCATCCCTTCCGGCGTGTGGAATTCGAAATCCTCGCCGGCGCGCAGCGCGAGCAGCGCATAGCCGTCGACCGGCTGGCCCTGGAACGTGCCCGCGAGCGGCACGGACAGCGGCACCGCGAGCGACGTGCGCGCGACCGGTGCGAGCCCGGTTTGCGCGACGCGCCGGTTGGTCGTTTCGCGGAAGAAGTGGAAATCGTCGTACAGCACCTGCGTGACGGTGCCCTTGAAGCGGCCCGGCGTCATCTGACGGTAAACCTGATGCCAGCCCGCGATCGCGAGCCCGTGATCGTGCACGTCTTCGTGTGAGCGTGACTGGAACAGCATCGGCATCTCCGGTAAAACCCTGATTCCTGGATGCGGCCGCCGGGTTTGCGCGGCACGCATCGCCACAGCTTACCCTCGCAAAATCCCGTGTAGTGCGGTTTCGAACGCAAGACAGGCCGCCGACAGCGCGGCGGCCTGCTCGTCGATCAGCCTGACGTAGCGGCGAAACGACGGCATCCGGTTCACGATCTCGCTACCGCCGAACGGCACGATCGCGAGCGTCCAGCGGCCGTCGCGGGCAACGCCGCCGTGTGCGTCGATGACGCAGTCGGTCAGGTGCAGCGGCCGCAGCGCGTCGGCCAGCGACGGCTCGGCGAGCAGCGCGGCCAGCGTGTCGATGAAGACCCGGTCGCATCCGGGTCCGGGCACCGCATCGACGCCCGTGCGTCGCAGCCAGCCGGTCTGCCGCACGCGCGCGCGGCCCCGCGCGGCCGGGCCGTTGGCGGCTACCGTCACCTTCACGCTGACCGTATGCATCAGGAACTGGCGCTCGACGCGCTCGTCGACGCTCACATGCACGCCGTTCGGCAGCCGCGCCGTGGCGCCGCCCACATCCGTATCGCGCACGGCCCGCAGGTCGGCGAGCACGCGCGCGGCGATCGCGCCGGGCCGATGGCCGGGCGGCGGCGCATCGGGCGCCGCGCGCCGCGGGGCAAGCGCGGCCTTCACGACGCGACGTGCTCGTTGCGCAGCACGTCCTCGACCGGCACCGGCCTGAACGGATGCCGGCGCTGCACGACGAGCGTCCAGAACAGCGCGTACAGCGCGGTGAGCCCGAGCATCGCGCCGAACGGCACGTAGATGTCGCGCGGGTTCATGCCGGGCGGCGTGATGTACCAGATCGCGAGCACGATGCCGACGCTCGACACGATCTGCGGCAGCGGGAACAGCGGCGAACGGTACGGCCGCGGCAGGTCCGGGCGGCGGATGCGCAGCATCACGACCGACGCGGTGACGAGCAGGTACGCGGTGCCCCACGCGCAGGTCGCGGCGAGCACGAGATGCAGGATGCTGTCGAGATTGCCGTTGATCAGCCACGCATGGACGATCGGCACGATCGCCGCCGCGACGATGCCGACCACCGGCGTCTTGAAACGCGGATGCAGGTACGCGAAGCAGCGCGGCAACGCGCCGTCGATCGCCATCCCGTACAGGATGCGCGGCAGCCCGGCCATCAGCGTGTTGATCGTCGCGGCGCCCGCGCACAGGAACGCGATGCCGAACCACACGCGGCCGAACGGCCCGAGCACCTGCAGCGCGAACGCGGGAATCGCGCCCGGCGTGTCGAGCAGGTGCGTGAGGCCGTCGGGGCTCACCGGCACGTTCGCGACCTGGCGGCGGATCGCCGCGCCGTACAGGAACATGCAGATCGCGACGCCGACGAGGCCGAGCGCCATCGCGCGCGGAATCGTACGGCCCGGCGCCTTCATTTCCGGCGCGAGCGGCGTGACGAACTCGCAGCCGACGAACATGAACATCGCCATCCCGACCAGCGACAGCACGGCCGGAATCGACGTGCCGACTTCCGAGCCGCCGAACCAGCCGTCGAGATGCACGGCCGGCGCGGCCGCGAGCCCGAGGATCCCGAAGATCATCAGCGACAGCCACATGCCGGCCGTCAGCACGATCTCGAGCTTGCTGAACACCTTGATGCCGATGATGTTGGTGATCGCGAACGTGACCACGAGGCCGACGCCGACGAGCCACGAGCTGTTGTGCTGCTCGAACGCGGCGTTCAGCGATTCGAAATTCACGAGCGCCATGATGCCGCTCAGGATCGTCTCCGCCGTGCCGGCGAACACGTGCACGAGGAAATACGCGGAAATCGTGCCGGTGATCGCCCAGAAGCGGCCGAGCCCGCACGACAGGTAATCGTAAACCGAGCCGGCCGTCGGCAGCATCGCGGCGGCTTCCGAGAACGTGGTGGCCTGCGCCTGCATCATCACGAACGCGATGATCATCGCGACCGCGAACGCCCAGCCGCCCATCCCGAAGCCCGACGTCGCGGTGAGGATCACCGGGCTCGCCATGATGAGCCCGACGGCGCTCGCCAGCGCGGTCGGAAAACCGACCGCCCCCGCCTTCAACGCGGTGCCGCCGCCCGCTTCAGCCGGCGAGCCGCCAGGCGTATCGCCCGCGGCGCCGGTCACTCCTGACCATCCCGACATCGTTGTCTCCTTCGTAGGTTGGCCCGAACCGGCGCTTCGTCAGCGGCCGGGGGCCAGATGCTCTGCGGTCGGCCCCGGTCGGCGCTTCAGCGCTTCGATCCCGGGCCCCTGTCGATCACGGCGTGATCCGATGTCGAAAAAATACGCAGGCAAAATAATCCGGTCATAGCGCAAATCGGCAAACCCGCGACGGCGTTCCCCCCTTCCGCCGCGGATTGGCCGTCGTGCGATCACGCCGTTACGCGAACGGCACGGCCTCGAAGCCGGCCGCGAGCGCGTCGACGATCCGGTCGAGCTGTTCGCGCTGGATCACGAGCGGCGGCGACAGGATGATCTTCGTGCCGACCGGGCGCACCAGCACGCCGTTCTCGCGCGCGACTTCCGCGACCGCGTTCGCATAGCCCGACAGCGGATCGATCGGCTCGCGCGTGTCCTTGTTCGCGACGAGGTCGAGCGCGAGCATCAGCCCCTTGCCGCGCACCTCGCCGACCGCCGCGAAGCGCTCCGCGAACGGCTGCAGCGCTTCGAGCAGATACGCACCCTGCTTCGCCGCATTTGCCGGCAGGTCCTCCTTCACGACGATGTCGAGGCTCGCGATCGCGGCCGCGCATGCGACCGGATGGCCGGCGTACGTGTAGCCGTGCATGATCGCCCCGCCGAAATCGGCATTCGCGGCGAACGCATCCTCGATCCGCGCGTTCACGACCGTCGCGCCGAGCGGCACGTAGCCCGACGAAATGCCCTTCGCCAGACACATGATGTCCGGGCGCACGCCCCAGCCGCGACTGCCGAACAGGCAGCCGCTGCGGCCGAAGCCGGTCACCACTTCGTCGGCGATCAGCAGCACGCCGTAGCGGTCGCACACCTCGCGCACCAGCGGCCAGTAGTTGGCCGGCGGCACGATCACGCCGCCCGCGCCCTGAATCGGCTCCGCGATGAACGCGGCGACCGTATCGGGGCTCTGGAACTGAATCTCGCGCTCCAGCATTTCCGCGCAGATCCGGCCGAGTTCCTCCGGGTCCTGCGTGAACGGGTTGCGGTACAGCCATGGCGTCTCGACGTGGAAGCAGCCGGGCAGGTTCGGTTCGTAGTTGCGGCGGAACACCGTGTTGCCGTTCACCGACGCGCCGCCGAAGTGCGTGCCGTGATAACCCTGTTTCAGCGAGATGAACTTCGTGCGATCGGCCTGGCCGCGCACCTTCCAGTACTGGCGCGCGATCTTCAGCGCGGTCTCGATCGAATCGGAGCCGCCCGAGCTGTACAGCACGCGGCGCATCCCTTCCGGTTCGAGCAGGTCGATCACCTTCTTTGACAACTCCTCGGCGCGCGGATGCGAAATGCCGTCGAACAGCTGGAAGTATTCGAGTTCGTCGAGCTGGCGCACGATCGCGTCCTTCACTTCCTGGCGGTTGTGACCGACGTTCACGTTCCACAGGCCCGCGACGCCGTCGACGAGCTTGCGCCCCGCCTCGTCGAACACGTAGCAGCCGTCGCCGCGCACGATGCGGATCGGCTTGCGCTGTTTCATCTCGTTCGGGTGCAGCATCGGGTGCCAGAATTTCGCTTCGTTGTAGCTCATTGCAGTCTCCACTGTCGGATCGTTGAATCGGGTTCGTTCGGGTTCGAGCGTCGCGCGTCAGTGCGCGATGCAGACGGATTTGGTTTCGGTGAAGCCTTCGATCGCGTACTGGCCGAATTCGCGACCGATGCCCGATTGCTTGTAGCCGCCAAACGGCATCGACGGATCGAGCGGAATATGGCAGTTCACCCACACCGTGCCGGCCTCGATCTGCGGCACGAGGTTCATCACACGTTTCAGGTCGTTGCTCCAGACGCTCGCGGCGAGGCCGTACGGCGACGCGTTCGCGAGGCGCACCGCGTCGGCCGCGTGGTCGAACGGCACGACCACGATCACCGGGCCGAACACCTCGTCGCGCACGATCGCGCTGTCCGGATGCGGATCGGCGATCACGGCCGGCTTCACGTAATAGCCGGGCAGATCGTCGGCCGGCGTGCCGCCCGCGAGGAACGTGAGGCCCGCGCGGCGCGCGCCTTCGATGTGCTGGACGACCTTGTCGCGATGGTGCGCGGACACGAGCGGGTTGATCTGCGCGGTGGTGTCGAGGCCCGCGCCGAGCTTCATCGACCGCGCGACGCCCGCGAGGCCGTCCGCGAGTTGCGCGAACTTGCTGCGATGCACATAGATGCGCGACGCGGCCGCGCACACCTGCCCCTGGTTGAAGAACGCGCCGGCGGCGACGCCGTCGAGCGCCTGCGCGACGTCGACGTCGTCGAGCATCACGATCGGGTTCTTGCCGCCGAGCTCCAGCGAGAAGCGCGTCATGTTCTGCACGGCCGCCGCGCCGACCAGCTTGCCGGTCGCGGTCGAGCCCGTGAACGAGATCTTCGCGATCGACGGGTGGCTGGCGAGCGCCGCGCCGCAGACGCGGCCGCCCGTGACGACGTTGAACACGCCGGGCGGCACGCCGGCCTCGCGCGCGAGCTCGGCGAGGCGCAACGCGGTGAGCGGCGTTTCCGGCGACGGCTTCAGCACGATCGTGCAGCCGGCCGCGAGGGCGGGAACCAGCTTCCACACCGCGATCATCAGCGGGAAATTCCACGGCACGATCGCGGCGACCACGCCGACCGGCTCCTTGCGCGTATAGGCCGTATAGCGCGCGCCAGGCGGAAACGGGATCGACACGTCGAGCGTCTGGCCGGTGATCTTGGTCGCCCAGCCGGCCATGTAGCGCACGTATTCGACGCTCGCGCCGACTTCGATCGCACGCGACACGTGAATCGACTTGCCCTGGTTCAGCGTTTCGAGCTGCGCGAGCGTTTCGGCGTCGGCTTCGATCAGGTCCGCGAGTTTCAGCAGGATGCGTTCGCGGTCGGCCGGCCGCAGCCCGCTCCACACGCGCGCGTCGAACGCGTGTCTGGCGCTGGCGACCGCGCGGTCGACGTCGTGTGCGTCGGCGTCCGCGACGGTGGCGAGCCGCTCACCCGTCGCGGGGTCGTACACGTCGAGCCGCGCGGCCGCGTGCGCGGGCTGCATGGCGCCGTCGATGAAGAGGCCGAAATCGCGCGCAACGAAGGTGCGCACGGTGTCGCTGACGGCGACGAAGTTCGTGTTGCTCATGGGCGTCTCGTTGATTGTCGTGGCTGGACCGCGTGCGGGCGAGGCACGCGGGCGTCGGACCACTGTATCGACGAGGGATCACGCCCGGTGAGCGCAAATTGGCAGCGCGTGGCGCGCGGTAGCGGTTCGAGCCCGCGACGCGGCCCGCGGGCGACGTGCGCGATCCGCCGGGGGCTGCCGTGGTTTGGATGCCGGACCGGGGTCCGGTCATTGAATCGTCAATTTCTGAAACCGTGCGCCATCGACGCGAGGAAGTCGTAGGCCTGGTAGTCCAGCCAATACACGCCGAGCGCAAGCGGGATCAGGAAGTACAGCGAGTCGTAGGTTCCGCTTCTGACCGTCCTGACGATGAAGATCGGCAGCGCGACGCTCAACGCGATGACCAAAATCGAAGCGGCAATGATCGCGACGTCCATGTTCCCGGCCCTTTTCTTGAATTGTTATCGATACGACGAGCGCGCATGGTACTGCACGATCTCGCGGGCCAGCTTGCAAAACGATTACAGGAACAGCGCGCCGACCAGCTCCGTGCGATTCGACACGCCGAGCTTGCGGTACATGCGCATCAGGTGGGTCTTGATCGTCGGTTGCCCGAGCGCGAGATCGCGCGCGATTTCCTTGTTCGAGCAACCGTCGCGCACGAGCCGCGCGATCTGCTCCTCGCGGTAGGTCAGCCGTTCCTCGCAACCGATCCGGTGGATCCCGCGCCGGGCGCGCAGCAGCGGGCTCAGCGCGGCTTCGGCGACAGGCTGCAGCCGCGCGAGTGCGTCGATCTCGCCGGGTGCGAAGCGTCCTGCCGTACCGTTGCCGTTGCGATTCGCGTCGCCCATGCCGAAGCGCAGCAGCGAAAACGCGCCGACCGTGCGGCCCGCGTCGCGCAGCCAGATCTCGACGACGTCGGCCACGTCGTGCCGCCGCAGAAAACGGGTCCAGTACGCGGATGCATCACGTCGCTCGTCCGGCAATTGGGACGCGAGCGTGACGACCGCGCGGTCGCCCGCCGCGCAGCGCGACGGGTGCAGCGGATCGAGCATCCGGTAGCGGGCGACATAGGTGCGGTGCATCGATTCCGGCATCCCGAACAGCTCGAAATCGGCCGGTTCGCCGCTCTGGTCGAGCCGGTAGAACACGATCGCCGACGGGCTCGCGAACGCATCGAACGCGTCCACGCACGCGCGCAGCGCGCGTGGCCAGTCGGCGGGAGCGTGGTCGGCGGGAACGGATGAGGTCGGCATCGGAAATCGGCTGGGTGGCGAACGCGTCGAATTTCAACGTCCGGGCCAGCCTACCGGCGCCGAAAAGCGCCGGTGAGCACAAATCGGCAAATCGTCCCGGGCCGGCCAGGTGGCTGGTTCAACCGGTTCAGCCGGGACGATGCCGGCGCGCGACGGTGCGCGCGCCTGGCTTCAGCGTGCGTTCGCGGCGAACGTGTCGCAGGCGCTCACCTCGCCCGACTCCATCCCGCGCCGCAGCCAGTACACGCGCTGCTCGCTGGTGCCGTGCGTGAAGCTTTCGGGCACGACGTAGCCCTGCCCTTGCTGCTGCAGCCGGTCGTCGCCGATCGCCGCGGCGGCCTTCAGTCCCTGCTCGAAATCGCCGGGTTCCATCAGCCGCTGGTTCGCGCGCTGTGCGTTGTTCGCCCACACGCCGGCAAAGCAGTCGGCCTGCAGCTCCATCCGCACCGACAGCGCATTCGCGCGCGCCTGGCTCGAGCGCCGGCGCGCGGCGTCGACCTTGTCGGCAATACCGAGCAGGTTCTGCACGTGATGGCCGACTTCGTGTGCGATCACGTAGGCCTGCGCAAAGTCGCCGCCGGCGCCGAAACGCTTGCGCAGTTCGTCGTAGAAGCCGAGATCGATGTACACGTTGCGGTCGCCCGGGCAGTAGAACGGCCCCATCGCGGTCTGGCCGGTGCCGCACGCGGTCGGCGTCGAGTTCGTGAACATCACGAGCTTCGGCGGTTCGTACTGCGCATGCAGCTGCGTGTTGAACACGCCCGTCCACGTGCGTTCGATGTTGCCGAGCACCTTGCGCGTGAACACCGCGCCGGCGTCGTTCGCCGGTGCGCCCTGGTGCTGGGTCGGCGCGGGCTGCGCCTGCTGCTGGCGGCCCTGCAGCGCCGACGCACCTTCGAGCACGACGCGCGGGTCGATTCCGAAGAAATACGAGGCAGCCAGCGCGATCACGATCGTGCCGATGCCGATCGTCGCGCGCCCGCCGCCGAACCCGCCGGCGCCGCGTCGATCCTCGACGTTCGTGCTTTCCCTTTCGTCGTCCAGCCTCATTGCCGGCCCCTCCCTGTTCTTTTGTCGATGGTCCGATCGCGCCAGCGCGCAACCGGGCGATACGCCGTGGCGACACGCTCCGTCGGCAGACGCGATACCTGCGCATCGGACGCCCGCTCGCGCCGATCCGGCCGGCCGCGCCATTGCCGGCCGCGCCCCTGCCGGCCGCGCCATTCGTACGACGGAATCGGCGGCCGACGCGCCGCCCGTCGCTGCCCGCCCGCGCTATTTTGCCGGGCTTTCGTGGCTTATCGCAAAAATGTGGAGGATAGAGCGATTCGGCGTCGGACATCGTCAGCCTTTGCAAAATGGGCCAAGGCCACCGTGCCCGCCACGCCGGCCGTTCGGACGACCCGCGTTCATCCTTTCGGTGGATACCGGCGCGCGCCGGCGCCGCCTAAAGTGGCCGGAACGCCCCCTTTCCGGAGAACGACATGACGCACCCGCCCCCCCGCACGATCGCCATTACCGGCGCCGGCACCGGCATCGGCGCCGCCTGCGCGCGCCGCTTCGCCCGCCGCGGCGACCGCGTCGTGCTGATCGGGCGCCGCCAGGCGCCGCTCGACGCGCTGGCTGCCGAAACGGGGGGCCTCGCGCTGGCCGGCGACGCCGCGAGCGCCGCCGACTGGGCCGGCTTCCTGCCGCGCATCGCCGCACGCTTCGGCCGCGTCGATGCGCTTGTCGCCTGCGCGGGCGGCCACGGCATCGGCCGTGCGGACGAAACCGACGACGCGCAGTGGCGCGCTGCGATGCATGCGAACCTCGACACCGCATTCGTCAGCGCGCGCGCGTGCCTGCCCGACCTGATCGCGCAGCGCGGCAATATCGTGCTGGTCGCGTCGATCGCGGCGCTCGCGGCCGGGCCCGGCGTATGCGGCTACACGGTCGGCAAGCACGCGCTGCTCGGCCTGGCGCGATCGCTCGCGCGCGACTACGGTCCGCACGGCGTGCGGGCGAACGCCGTCTGCCCGGGCTGGGTCCGCACGCCGATGGCCGACGCGGAAATGGAGCCGCTGATGGCCGCGCACGGCGATTCGCTCGACGGTGCGTACGCCCGCGTCAGCGCCGACGTGCCGCTGCGGCGCGCGGCCGATCCCGACGAGATCGCGGCCGTCTGCGCGTTCCTGGCGTCGCCGGACGCGTCGTTCGTGACCGGCGCGACGCTCGTCGCGGACGGCGGCGCGATGGTCGTCGACGTGCCGACGCTCGCGTTCGACCGGCTTTGACGCCACCCGAACCTGCGGCGCGTGCGTGCGCGCTTCCGAATCCGTTAACATCGTCCCGATCCGCCGCCTGGCGCGGCACCGCCTCACCGTTCGGAATTCGATGAACATCCGGTTTCTGGAAACCTTCGTCTGGCTCGCGAAGCTGGAAAACTTCCGGCTCACGGCCGAGAAACTGCATACGACGCAGGCTGCCGTGTCGAGCCGCATCGCATCGCTCGAGGAAGCGTTCGACGTGCGCCTGTTCGACCGCAACACGCGCTCGGCCACGCTCACGCCGGCGGGCCGGCGCATGCTGGCCTACGCGGAGCGGATCGTGCGGCTCGATGGGGAAATGCGGCGCGACATCGACGCGGCCAGCGATGCGGGCCTGATCCGGATAGGCGTGATCGAATCGATCGTGCACAGCTGGTTTCCCGCGCTGATGGCGCAACTGCGCGAGCGCTATCCGCGCCTCGACGTCGAGATCACGAGCGACACGACGCTGCATCTGATTCGCCTGCTCAGCACCGACGGCGTCGACCTGATCCTGCAGACCGACCCGGTGCCGGGCCCGGACTTCACGAACCTGCCGCTGTGCGAATTCCCGGTGCGCTGGGCCGCGAGCCCGCGCCTCGGGCTCGGCGGCCAGCCGCTCGACGTCGCGCGGCTGGCCGGTTTTCCGATCATCAGCTTCTCGCGCCATTCGGGGCCGCACGCGACGATCGAGCGGCTGTTCGCGGCGGTCGAACGGCCGGCCAGCATCAACTGCATCACGTCGGTCGCGGCGATGATCCGCCTCGTCGCCGACGGCTTCGGCGTGGCCGCGCTGCCGCCGGCGATCATCGGGCGCGAGCTGCACGAAGGTACGCTCGAACTGCTCGACGTCGCGCCCGAATTCCCGCCGCTGCCGCTCGTCGCGACTTACCGCAGCCAAGGGCTGCCGGTCGCCGCGCGCATCGCGGAACTCGCGAGCGAAGTGGCGCGCGCGATGGCGGCTGCCGGGAATCTCGCGAAGCCGGCCGCCGCCGAGCGCATCGACGCAACGCTCGTCGATGCAACGCCCGCGCGCAAGGCGACCACGACAAAGACGAACGCACCGACGACAACGAAGCGCACGACGAAGGGGGCCCCGCCTGCCGCGCCCGCCGCAAAACGACGCCCACGCCGCTCATAAGAAAACCTGTTCACCGCGAATTTGTTTTCTTGTTGGACGGGCGCGACCCGTCTTCGGGACACTGCAGTTCCTGCCCCACCGCGTCACGAGGAACCCCGCAATGACCCGCCTTTCCCTTCCGCACGGCCAGCTTTGCGTCTGGACGGATATCGACCCCGCGCACGAAGCCGATTTCAACGCGTGGTACGACCGCGAGCACATGCAGGAGCGTGTCGCGATTCCCGGCTTCACGCATGCGCGACGGTTTCGTGCGACCGACGGCGGCCCGCGCCGATACCTCGCGCTGTACGTGACGGACGCGCTCGACGTGTTCCGCGGCGATGCGTACCGGCGCGCGTTCACGCAGCAGACCGCGTGGTCGCTCGCGAACTTCGAGCGCATGACAGGTACGCAGCGGCGCGTCGGCGAGCTGACGATCGAGGCCGGCGACGGTGAAGGCGCGCATCTCGCGCTGTTCGTGCTGCCCCCCGATCGCATCGACGTGCCGCACCTGCGCGCGCGCTTCGACGCCGCGCTGCAGGAACCCGGCATCCATGCCGCACGGCTTTTCCGCACGTCACCGGACCTGTCCGCACCGATCGGCGCCGCTGCCGCCGCCCGCCCGGCCGCCGATGCGCTGGTGCTGATCGAAGGCAGCGACGCAACGGCCACGCGCCGCGTCGCCGCCACGCTCGCCGGACACGACGACGTGCGCACCTTCGACCTGCTGTGGCGCGCCGCCGCGCCGCTGCCCGTCCAGCGATGCGACGTCGGAACCGAAACGGCCGCCGCCGCGACCGCTGCCGCCCTGCCTGCCTGAACGCTCGACGCCGCCGCCCACGCCGGCCCGCGCTTCATCCCGTCATCCGTCACGACCTGCCCGATACCATGAGCACTCTCGTCCAGCCCGCCGCCCACGCGCCCCGCCGTGTCCGCAACAGCCGACTCGCGACCGCGAGCATGATCGGCACGTCGCTCGAGTGGTACGACTTCACGATCTACAACACGCTCGCCGCGCTCGTTTTCAACCATCTGTTCTTCCCGTCGGTCGATCCGCTGGCCGGCACGATCCTCGCGTTCTCGACCTATGCGGTCGGCTACGTGTCGCGCCCGCTCGGCGGCTTCGTATTCGGCAACCTCGGCGACCGCATCGGCCGCCGCGCGGTGCTGATGCTCACGCTCGTGCTGATGGGCGTGACGACCGCGCTGATGGGCGCGCTGCCGACCTACGCGCAGGCCGGCATCCTGAGCCCGATCCTGCTCGTCGCGCTGCGCTTCGTGCAGGGCGTCGCGCTCGGCGGCGAATGGGCCGGCGCGGTATTGCTGTCGGTCGAGCACGGCGACCAGAAACGGCGCGGGCTGTCCGCGTCGTGGACGCAGATCGGCCCGTCGTTCGGCACGCTGCTCGGCACCGGCTGCATCGCGCTCGTCACGCTGTCGACCACGTCCGACACCTTCCTGTCGTGGGGCTGGCGCGTACCGTTCGCGGCCAGCGCGCTGCTCGTCGTGTTCGGCTTCTGGCTGCGGCGCGGCGTCGACGAAACGCCGCAGTTCGAGCAGCTCGCCGAATCGCATGCGACCGCCGACGTGCCTGTCGCCGACGTGCTGAAGTACCACTGGAAGCGCCTGCTGATCGCGGGCGGCTCGCGCATCGGTTCGGACGTGCTGTATGCGCTGATCGTCGTGTTCACGCTCACCTATGTGACGACCGTGCTGCACCTGTCGCGCCCGGTCGCGCTGACGGCCGTGATGATCGGCACGGCCTGCAATGCGCTCGCGGTGCCGTTCTTCGGCGCGTTGTCGGACCGCTTCGGCCGCCGGCCCGTGTATCTCGCCGGCGCGCTCGCCGGCATCGTGTGGGCGTTCGTGTTCTTCGCGCTGCTCGATTCCGCGCGCCCCGCGGCGATCGTCGCGGCCGTCGCGATCGGCCTCGTGATCCATGCGGTGATGTACGGCCCGCAGGGCGCGTTCGTGACCGAACAGTTCCCGACGCGCGTGCGCTACGCGGGCTCGTCGCTCGCGTACACGCTCGCCGGCATCGTCGGCGGCGGCTTCGCGCCGCTCGTGATCGCCGCGCTGTTCCGGCAGACGGGCACGACGACGGCCGTGTCGCTGTACGTCACCGCCGCGCTCGTCGTCACGTCGATCGCGCTCGTCGCCGCGCGCGAGACCGCGCACCGGCCGCTCGACGACTGAGCGCCGCCACCCGCCGACCATTCATTCGCACTTCAAACGGATAGCCGCATGCCAACCCTGTCGTTCAACGTGATTTCCCTGCACCCCGCGCCGGCCGCCGTCGACGTCGACGTCGAACGCGTCGTGATCGCCGGCTGGGCCGGCCGCGACCCGGCCGCGATCCAGGCGCACATCGACGAACTCGCGGCGCTCGGCGTCGCGCCGCCGTCGACCACGCCGTGCTTCTATCGCGTGTCGTCCGCGCTGCTCACGCAGGCGCCGTCGATCGGCGTGCTCGGCGCGCGCTCGGGCGGCGAGATCGAATGCGTGCTGGTCGACAGCCCGGCCGGCACGCTGGTCACGGTCGGCTCCGATCACACGGATCGCGAAGTCGAAGCGTACGGCGTCGCCGTGTCGAAGCAGGTGTGTGCGAAGCCGCTCGGCCGTGACGCGTGGCGTTATGCGGATGTCGCCGATCACTGGGATGCGCTCGAGATGCGTTCGTGGCTGATTGCGCGCGATGGCGAACGGGTGGCGTACCAGCACGGCGCGGTCAGCGGCCTGCTCGCGCCCGACGTGCTGTGGCAGCGTTTCGACGACCGCCGCACGATGCCCGCGCGCTGCGCGATGTATGGCGGGACCGTCGCCGTGCACGGCGCGATCGCGGCGATGGACGACGGCGACGCATTCGAGATGGAGCTGCACGATCCGGTGCTCGGGCGCAGTCTCACGCATCGCTATGCGGTCGAGGTGTTGCCGGTCGTGGCTTGACGGGAACGGGAAACTGCACGGCATACGGAGGCGACGGCGTTCAGTCGCCGTGCCAGCCCTACCGGTACGGCTGAAAGCAGTGATAGTCCGGAAAGTTGAACTGCGAGTTGTCGCAATACAGCACGCCGGCCAGATCCGTACACCCGCTCAATGCGAACATGATTGCGCCCGCAACCGACGCTTTCCATCCGAAATGCACCATCTCGCCCCCGTTTTCGCCCTATCGGTGTTGACCGACATGATGCGCATCCGACGCACGCGGGTATGTGGAGAATTGTGGTCCGGGGGCTTCATCGGTTCGCCGTGGTGCGTTTCCATGCCCGGGCGCTGCCCGTGCTACCCACCGTTGCTCACCCGAGACACCCGAGCCCCGCCAGCGTCGCCTCCACCGCCGTATCAAGCGGCGTCACCGGCTCGCGGCCGAGCACCGCGGTCACGCGCGCGTTGTCCATCCGGATCGGTTCGCGCCACAGGTAACGCATCTCGAGCAATTCGCGCAGTGTCGTGACGAACGGCGCGGCCGCCCACACGAGCCACCACGGGAAATCGCGCAGCGCCGGCCGCATGCCGTGCCGCTGCGCGACGCGTTGCACGGCCTGCGCCATCTGCAGGCCGTCTTCATCCCAATGCCCGCCCAGATGAAAGCGCGCGAACGGCTCCAGCATCTCGCGCCGCTCGATCAGCTCGACCATCACGCGCGCCACGTCCGGCACATACGACCATTGGTGACCGACGCCGCGGCCCGGCACGCTGATGGCCGCGACGGGCCGCCCCGGCTTGATCAACCCCTGCGAAAACCAGCTGTTGCCGAGCTGCGGCCCGAAAAAATCGCCGGCGCGCACGACGATCGCCCGCACGCCGTGCACACTGGCGTCCTGCAGCCGCCGCTCCAGTTCGACGCGGATCGCGCCCTTGCGGGTCGCCGGATGCTGCGGCGCGTCTTCCCGCAGCACCGGAAACGCATCGGCGCCGAAGTTGTAGACCGTGCCCGGCAGCACGACGGTCGCCTGCGCGGCCCGGGCCGCCGCGATCGTGTTGTCGATCATCGGCAGCACCTGCGTGGCCCAGTTCCGGTATCCGGGCGGGTTCACCGCATGCACGATCACGCTGCAGCCGCGTGCGGCGCGCACCACCGCGTCGCGATCCAGCGCGTCGCCGCGCACCCAGGCAATGCCGTCGCGCTCCGCGATTTCGGCATCGAGCCCGCGCTTGAGCGCGCGCACCTGCCAACCCGCATCGCGCAACTGCCGCGCGACTTCCCCGCCAATCCCGCCGCTCGCGCCGAGCACGAGTGCCAGCCGTTGCGTCCCGCCTGCGTCCGTCGTCATTGCCGCCCTCCTTGAATGGAACCGTCACGACACGCATTCTGGCGCGCCGATCACCATCAAGGAATTGCTGAACCCAGCAGATCAGCTATACATTTATGTATGACCACCGATCTGAACTGGGAACGCTACCGCACCTTCCTCGCGGTGCTGACGGAAGGCTCGCTGTCCGGCGCAGCGCGGGCCCTCGGCATCACCCAGCCGACGGCCGGCCGCCATGTCGCGGCGCTCGAGGCCGCATTCGGCCAGACGCTGTTCACGCGCTCGCCATCGGGCCTGCTGCCGACCGAAGCCGCGCTCGCGCTGCGCGGCCATGCGGAGGCGTTGCGCAGCGCTGCGGCCGCGTTCGAGCGCGCGGCGGCCAGCCACGGCGCCGGCGTGCGCGGCATCGTGCGGATCTCGGCCAGCGACGTGATCGCCGTCGAGGTGCTGCCGCCGATGCTCGCGCAATTGCGGCGCGACCATCCGGGGCTCGTGATCGAACTGGTGCCGACCGACCGCGTCCAGGACGTGCTCAAGCGCGAGGCCGACATCGCGGTCCGGATGGCGCCGCCTGCTCAGGACGCGCTCGTCGCGCGTCGCGTCGGCGCAATCGAGGTCGGGCTGTATGCGCGCGACGATTACCTGGCGCACCACGGCGCGCCGGCGACAACCGACGCGCTCGCGCATCACGCGCTGATCGGCTTCGATACGGTCACGCCGTTCATCCGCTCGGCGGGGCGCGGCATGCCGCTGTGGAAACGCGACGCGTTCGCGCTGCGCACCGACAGCAACCTCGCGCAACTCGCGATGATCCGCGCCGGCTACGGGATCGGCTTCTGCCAGACGGCGCTCGCGAAACGCGACGCGCGACTCGTGCGCGTGCTGCCGAACGGGCCCGCGATTCGGCTGGAAACCTGGGTCGTGATGCATGAGGACTTGCGGGCGAGCCCGCGCTGTCGGGCCGTGTTCGATGCGCTGGCCAACGGGCTGCGTGCGTATGCGGACGGCGAAGGCGCCGAGTAGAAAGCGGCGTGCGTGAATCCGCGGGCCGCGCTATTCGTAGATTTTGCCGGCGAACAGGATGTCCGCGATGCGCCGCCACGGGTTGTCGGGCACATCGTAGAAACGCAGCCCTTCTTCGGACGCCTCCGCCCAGTCGATCATCGCTTCCAGGTACTCGCCGATCGACCGGTTTTCCCAGCCGAGCGCCGCGCGGGCGTACGGCGACAGCGGCGCGTCGGCCTCGAGTTGCCGCTCCGTGTGCCAGTCATGGCCGAGCACGCGCAGGAAGTGGATCAGCGTACGCTCGTCGACCACGCGCTCCAGCGCGTGCTGCAGCTTCGCGGCCATCTGGTTCTTCAGTTCGTCGTCGTTCATGCCTGTGGCCCCCTGGCGCGCCGCTTGGTGACGCGCCGCCGCGTGTCGCGCGGCATGGTTTTACATCAGCAGTTGACGCGACAGCACCTCGCGCGCCTGGGTGACGGTCTCGCGTTCGCCCGGCAGCGGCGGCGTCAGCGAAAACACCGCGTCGGGCAGCGGCGGCAGCCGGTATTTCGTGCCGAGCCGCATCAGGCCGTCGCCGATCGCCGACGCGCACAGGCAACCGACCCCGAGCCCCGCCGCGAGCATCGACTGCAACCCGGCGACGCCCGACGCGCTATGCACGAGCACGTACGGCGTGTGCTGCTCGTCGAGCGAGCGCACCGCGACCTGATGCATCATGCAGTCGTCCGGCAGCAGCACCAGCGGCAGCGGCTCCGGCAACTGCTCGGCGAGCTTGGGCGACGCGACCCACGACAGCGGTTCGCGCCGCAGCACCCAGCGCGTGTCGGCCGACGCCGGCCGGAACGGCCCGCTCGACATGTTCATCACGACGCCGAGATCGATCTGCCCGCGTGCGTGCGCCGCCTCGATCTCCACGCTCTTCATCGCGCTCACGTGCAGGCTCAGTTGCGGATAGCACTCGCGCAGCCGCGCCAGCATGCCGGCCACTTCATTCGTCCGGTAATAGTCGGTGATCGCGACGCGCAGCTCGCCCTTGATCGCCTGTCCGCGCAGCTCGTCGAACGCGGCCTCGTTCAGCGCGACGATGCGCCGCGCGTGCTGCAGCAGCCGCGAGCCGGCGGGCGTCGGTTCGACGCCGCGCTTGCTGCGCACGAACAGCGGTACGCCGGCGCGCGATTCGAGCTTGCGCACCTGCTCGCTGACCGTCGATTGCGACAGATGCAGCAGCGGCGCGGCGGCCGTCAGGCTGCCGGCGTCCGCGACCGCCGCGAACGTGCGCAACTGGTCCAGATCGAAACCGCGCATCGTCATTCCTTATCCATCGATTAACCCGATGGATGCTACCACTCTTTCCCGCTTTTCCGAACCATGAGCGATCCCCAGAATACGGGGTCAACGGCCTGAATCCGTCGATCGACTATCAGGCCCTCATTTTTTGGATCCTGCTTTCATGACGAACAACACCCTCGCTCCCTGCGCGCCGGCCGGCGCGGCTGCCGCGGCGACGCCGCGCAGCCACCGCGGCTGGGCGCTCGTGGTCCTGCTGGTCGGCGCCATTCTGCCGCCGCTCGACTACTTCATCGTGAACCTCGCGCTGCCGGCCATTCGCGACGGCATCGGCGCGCGCCAGACCGAGCTGCAGCTCGTCGTGTCGGCCTATGCGTGCGCGAACGCGGTCGTCCAGATCACCGGCGGGCGTCTCGGCGACCTGTACGGACGCAAGCGGATGTTCATGATCGGCATGGCCGGCTTCGTGCTCGCGTCGACGCTGTGCGGGCTCGCCGGCAACGGCACGGTGCTGGTCGGCGGCCGCGTGCTGCAAGGCCTGTTCGCCGCGATCCTCGCGCCGCAGGTGCTCGCGACGATCCGCAGCGTGTTCAGCCCGCAGGAGCAAGTGCGCGTGATGGGCTTCTACGGGTTCGCGTTCGGCCTCGCGGCCGTGATCGGCCAACTCGGCGGCGGCGCACTGATCAGCCTGCATCCGTTCGGGCTCGGCTGGCGCGCGATCTTTCTCGTCAATCTGCCGATCGGCATCCTGGCGCTGCTCGGCAGCTGGCGCTTCATCCCGGAAAACCGCCCGCCGCGCGGCCAGCGCATCGACGTGCCGGGCACGGTGCTGATGTCGCTGTTCCTGCTGATGCTCGTGTACCCGCTCACGCACGGTCGAGAAGCCGGCTGGCCGCTGTGGATGATCGCGTGCGGGGTCGGCGCGCTGCCGATGCTCGGCGCGTTGCTGGCAGTGGAAGCGCGCCGGCTCGCGCGCGGCCACGATCCGCTGCTCGACGTGCGCCTGTTCCGCAACCCGGTCGTCGCGCTCGGGCTCCTGCTCGCGTTCCTGTTCTACACGCTGAGCGCGTTCTTCCTGAGCTACGGGATCTATCTGCAGGGCTGCCTGAACTGGTCGCCGCTCGCGTCCGGGTTCGCGATCCTGCCGCTCGGGCTCGGCTTCCTCGCGAGCCCGCTGCTGATGCCGCGCCTCGTCGCCCGGTTCGGAGGCTATCGCGTGCTCACGCTCGGCTTCGCGATGCTCGCGGCGGGCGTCGCGATCGCCGCCGCGCTCGCCCGCGACGGCGCGCCGGGCCCCGGCTTCTACGCGGGCATCGCGGCGATCGGCGTCGGGCAAGGGCTCGTGCTGCCGTCGGTCGTGCGGATCGTGCTCGCGGAAGTCGATGCGGCCCGCGCGGGGGTCGCGTCGGGGATGGTCAGCGCGATGCTGCAGATCGGCGCGGCCGTCGGCGCCGCGACGATCGGCGGCGTGTTCTTCGCGCGGCTCGGCGTGCATCCGGTCGCGCTCGATTACGTGCAGGGATTCAGGGCGTCGATGTTCACGCTGACGGTCGTGTTGCTGGCCTGCATCGCGCTGTCGATGGCGCTCGGCCCGCTGCATCGGCGGCTGCATGCGGATGCGTGACGCACGACACGCGACGGAATCCGCACCGTCAGTGGAGGCGCGTGACACGGACACGGCGCATGCGCGGCGCGGCGAGACGGCTCGTCGGCCTCCGGTTCACCGGTGAGGCTCGCGCTGCGCCTGCCGCGCCTCCCATTCGGCCAGCTCGACGCGATAGCGCGCGAGCGCTTCGTCGTACAGGTCGAAGACGCACGGCGAGCAGCCGCTGTTGCAGCAGTCTTCCAGTTCGGGTTGGACAGGCGGGGTCGGACGGGGATCGTCGACGGATGGATCTCCGGAAACTTGGTTCGGCACGGCGTGGTCCGGTAAGGTGGAGTGGTCAGTATAGGGCGATCCGGGCCGCCGCCGCTTTCGGCAGGGCGGGCGGATCGACGATGAACGCGTCCATCATGGTGCGATCGTCGGGCGCCGCATGCCGCTGCGTTCGTCCTGTTTCCGTTCCATAGGAGCTGCGCGATGCCCGAAGCCGTGAATCCCCCGGAAGTCTGGGCGCCGTTCGGCGCGTTCTCGATGGCCATGATCCAGGGCGACGGCCGGATCGTGCATCTGAAGGGGCAAGTCGCGCTCGACCGCGACGGGCAGGTGGTCGGCGCCGGCGACATGCGCGCGCAGGTTCGCCAGACACTCGGCAACCTCCGCGACGTGCTGGCCGCACTGGGCGGGCAGATGCGCGACGTGATCTCGCTCGTCCATTACGCGACCGACATCGACGCATTCATGCAGGCCGGCGACATCCGCAGCACGTACTTCGCCGCCCCCTATCCGGTGACGACAACCGTCCAGGTCGAGCGTCTCTACCATCCCGACCTGCTGATCGAGATCGCGGCCATCGCCGAGATTCCGCGGGCGCGGTTCCGTCGTCCCGAGACGGCTGCCTGAAACGCATCGGGCTCGCATGAAAGCGCGCGCCGGTCGCGGCATTCCCGGCCGGCGCGCGCACTTGCTTGCAGCCCGCCGGCTTACTTCGCCGGCGCGCCCGGCTTCATGGCCGTCGGCTTGTCGGCCAGCGGCTGCCATGCCGCGCCGAGCGAATACCAGTCGACGCGGCGCGTGAGCGTCATGATGCCGGCGAGAATCGCGAACAGCAGCAGCGAGCCGAGCATCAGCGCATTGTCCTCCGACAGCAGCAGCCCGTAGAGCGCCGCGCACAGCATCGCGAGCAGCGCGGTGAACGTCGCGCCGCGCTTCACGCTGTGCAGCACGAACGACAGGTAGAAGCCGAGCAGCCCGATGCAGGCGCCGCTCGCCGCGAGATACGCATAGCCGAACGCAATGTGTTCGGACAGGCTCAGCAGCAGCAGGAAGAACAGCGCGAGCGACAGGCCGACCAGCGTGTACTGGATCGGGTGAATGCGCAGCCGCTTCACGAGCTCGTACATGAAGAAGCTCGCGAACGTCAGCATCACGAACAGCGCACCGTATTTCGTCGCGCGCTCCGCCTGCAGATAGACGTTCACGGGTTCGATCACCGACACCGACGCCATCTCGATCCCGCCGTCGCCGTTGCCATTGCCGGACGCCACCTGCTCGCGCGCCTTCGTGTTGAACGACGTTACGTGCCAGTTGCTGACGAAGCCGCGCGCGTCGATCGTGCGCTCGGCCGGCAGGAACTCGCCGCCGAAGCTCGGATGCGGCCACGTCGATTTCAGCGAGAAGTCGTTCTGGTCGCCCACCGGCGCGAACGCGACCGATTCCGCGCCGGCCAGCGGCAGGCCGATGCTGAACGGCACGACCGTCGCCCCGGCGTTTGCCTCCGCCAGCGCCGCGAGATCGACGTTCGCATGCACGCCCTGGCGCAGGCTCTCGAGCCGCGTGCCCTGCTCAACGTCGATCCGCTTGCCGCCGATGCGCAGGTCGGGCTGCGCCTTCAGCCCGCGCAGGTCGCCGATGCCGAGCGCGACGACCGCGCTGTCGATCTTGAAGCTCACGTGGCCGTCGGCCTGCGGCAGCTTCTTCAGGTCCGGCAGCGGCAGCGTGCCCGTCATCCGGCTGTCGAGCCCGTACACGAGCGCCTTGTGGATGCCGCGATAGCGCGTGCTGACCGACAGCGTGCCGTCGACGTTCAGCGTCTTCGGGAACACGAGCAGCCGTTTCGCCTCGCTTTTCAGGACGGTTTTCGCCTTGCCGCCGGCCCGCACGTCGTCGCTCGCGCGCGTGACTTCCGTGTAATGGACGACGAGCACCGGCCCCGTCACCGTCTGCGGCCCCGCATAGCTCGCCCAGATGCTCTGCAGCGCGCTCTGCCGATAGTCGGCGCGTTCCCGCACGATGCTCTGGACCATCTGCAGCGGGATCAGGATCGCCAGCGCGAGCAACGCGGTGATCATGGACTTGAACAACAGGACTCGATTCATTGCTGGGAGGTACCGGAGTGGAAGGTACGGTCAGCATGAGCGGCCCCGGTGAAGGGCGATTGAAGCCGGCGTGAAGCGAATGTGTGGCGGGCGTGAAGCGCGGTCAGCCCGCCCACGGCAGCGTGAGCGTCGCGCACGCGCCGCCTTCCGCGCGGTTCGCGAGCGCGACCTGGCCGCGGTGCAGCATCGCGACTTCGCGGACGAAACACAGCCCGAGGCCCGTGCTGCGATCCTGCCCGTCGGGGCGCGGCAGCGAATAGAAGCGTTCGAACACGCGCGCGAGCGCATAGTCGGGCACGCCGGGGCCGTCGTCGGCGACGCGCACGACCGCGACGTGCGCCCTGCCCGCCGGCTGCCGTTCGAGCGCGATCCGGATCGTGCTGCCCCGCGGCGCGAAATCCAGCGCGTTGTCGAGCAGGTTGCCGAGCGCCTGCCGCAGCAGGAACGGATCGCCGTCGACGACCGCCGGCTCGGCCGCGTCGTTCGCATCGATCCGCAGGCTCACGCCGCGCTGCCGCGCGCGCGGCTCGATATCGTCGACGAGCTGTTCGAGCACCGGCCGCAGCGCGACCGGCTCGTGCACCGACAGGCGCTGCTTCTGCTCGACCTCGGCCAGCGCGAGCAGCTTGCGGATCATCTGTTCGAGGCGGCCGGCCTGGCGGCGGATGTTCTCGGTGAAGCGCCGGCGGTTCGCGACCGGCATGTCTTCCTGCAACAGCTCGGCCGCGCCGCTGATCGCGGCCAGCGGGCTCTTCATCTCGTGCGTGAGCGTGTGGATGTAGGTTTCGACGTACTGCCGGTCCTCCAGCCGCTGATGCATGCTTTCCACCGCGCGCCCGAGCTCGGCCAGCTCGTTCGCGCCCTGCAGCGGCATCGACGCGCGCTCGCCGGCCGCGATCGCGCGCGCATAGCGCTGCAGGCGCCGCAGCCCGAGCACCAGCCACCACGTGCACGCGGCGCCGATCAGGATCGCGCCGCCCATCAGCAACGCGCCGTACAACATGATCTTGCGCTGGCTGCGCGCGATGAACGGCGCGACCGTCTGGTTCGGTTTCGCGATCGTCAGCACGCCGATGATCTCGTCGCCGCGCCGGATCGGCGCGGCGACGTGCATCACGGTACTGCTGTCGTCGTTCGGATCGCTGCGCGTGCTGCGCGCGCCGTATTCGCCGCGCAGCGTCCGGTACACGTCGTTCCAGCGCGAATAATCCTGCCCGACCGCGCTGCCGGACGAGTCGTAGCGGACGATGCCGTGCGCGTCGGTGATGTAGAGGCGGTAGCCGATCGCGTTCTTCTGGATGCCCCACACGTTCGCGCTGACCGGCCGCTCGTGCAGTTTCCCGAGTTGCTGCGCGAAGGCGCCGTCGGCGATATGGCCGTTCGCCATGTCGTCGGCGGCCAGCGTCGCCAGCACCTGCGCGGTGTCGACGAGCGTGTCCTCCATCGCTTCGCGCACGCCGGGCTTCACCTCCTGCACGAACACGCGCAGCGTGATCAGCGCGGCCAGACCGACGATCAGGAAAAAACCGAAGAAGATGCGCAGGCCGATATGCATGGGTGGTGCCGGTCGTTACGGTTGCAGCGAATAACCCATCCCGCGATGCGTGCGGATCGGGTCGCGCTCGGGATCGATCGCGCGCAGCTTGGCGCGCAGCGTCTTGATGTGCGTGTCGACCGTGCGGTCGGCCGAGTCGAGCGCCTCGTGCCAGACGAGATCCATCAACTGTTCGCGCGAGTAGATGCGCCCCGGATGCCGGACCAGCAGCGCCAGCAGCCCGAATTCGTAGCGCGTGAGGTCCAGCGCGTGGCCGAGCCACGACACGCGCGCGCCGTCGGTGTCGAGCGTGAAGCCGGACGCGACCGGTGCCGGCGCATCGGCCGGCGCGGTTGCGGGTGTCGGTTCCGGCGCGGCCGTCCGGTGGAAGCGGCGCAGGATCACGCGCACCCGCGCCGCCAGCTCGCGCGGCGAAAACGGCTTGACGACGTAGTCGTCAGCGCCGATCTCGAGCCCGACGATCCGGTCGATCTCGTCGTGCCGCGCGGTCAGGAAGATCACCGGAACATCGGTGAACGTGCGCAGCCGCCGGCATACCTCGAAGCCGCTGAGGTCCGGCAGGCCGACGTCGAGCACCACGAGATCGACACGCGTGCCGCGCAGGCGGTCGAGCGCCGCCTGCCCGAGCGTGCAGTGGACGGTCTGCATGCCGTCGGTGCTGAGGGCGTAGACGATCGTATCCGCGATCGCCTGTTCGTCTTCGACGATCAGGATGGTGGGCTGAGTCATGGGTTCGGGTCGCGCAATCCGGTGCGACATTGTACGCACGCCCGGACCCGACGAGCCCGCCCTCGGCGCACTACGCCACGCGGCCGCTCACCGGAATCGACGCACCGGTGATCGCCTGCGCGTCGGCCGACAGCAGGAAGCCGATCGTCGCCGCGAGCTGTTCGGGCCGGACCCAGCGCGAGAAGTCGGCGTCGGGCATGTCCTTGCGGTTCGGCGGCGTGTCGATGATGCTCGGCAACAGCGCGTTCACGGTCACGCCGCGATCGAGCAACTCGGCCGCCAACGCCTCGGTGAGCCGCGCGACGCCGGCCTTCGCGGCCGCATACGCGCCCATCCCCGCGCCGGCCTTGAACGCCGCGCCCGCGCCGATGTTGACGATGCGGCCGGCCTGGCTCGCGATCAGGTACGGCAGCGCGGCCTTCGACGCGTTCAGCGCCGTCTTCACGTTCAGTTCGTACATGCGATCCCACGTGGCGGCATCGCCGTCGGCGATCGTCTGCCACACGAATGCGCCGGCGATGTTCAAGAGCGCGTCGACCCGGCCGAATTCGCGGTTGACCGTTTCGAGCGCCTGCGCGGCGGCCTGCGGGTCGACGAGATCGATGCCGCCGATGCGCAGCGCATCGGCCGGCACGCCGGGCAGCGCCTGCGCCGCCGGGGCCGCGCCGCGGCCGATCAGCGCGACGCGCGCGCCGCGCGCGCCGAGCCACGCGGCCGTCGCGACGCCCAGATGACCGAAGCCGCCGGTGATCGCGACTGCCTTGCCGTTCAGGTCGTGTTCCATCGATGTGTTCTCCTGGATCGAGGGTGATGGGATGAAATGCCGACAGCGTAGCGCCGTTCACGCGTTCGTGCGAACGGGATGACGGTGGGCAGCGCAGTTCCGCTGTCGTTTCGCCGTGGTTATCGGGCGCCAAGCGCGGTTGGCGGCATCGCGAGATGGATCGCGATCCATGCGGCGCGGGGCGCCGCGACGTCGCGGGCGCGGCTCGACGAGCGCGCGGTCGCACGGCCGGGCATAATGCGCGATGCCCGCCAGGCGTGGCGCGCGGCACGACAGTCGGACCAGCGTGGCCCGCCCGACGGCCTGCGCCACTGCGGACGCGCATCCCGAACCTCAACCCGTCCATCCCATGCAAGTACTCGTCATCGGAACCGGCAAGCTCGCCAACGAGTTGCTCGGCTCGCACCGGCTCGACCCGGCCACCTGTCGCGTGATGCCGTGGTCGGACGCCACGCGAACCGACGCCCGGTCGATCGTCGTCCATGCCGGTTCCGGCCGCGAACTCGCCGCGGCGATCGCGTTCTGCCAGGCCACCGCATCGCCGCTCGTCGAGTTGTCGACCGGCTCCGACCTCGAAACCGGGACGTACGGCTTTCCGGTCGTGCTGTGTCCGAACACGAACATCCTGATGCTCAAGTTCATGAGCATGCTGGAAACCAGCGGCCACCTGTTCCGCGACTGCGACATCAGCGTGACCGAGTCGCATCAGGCCGGCAAGACGTCCGTCCCCGGCACGGCCGTCGGCATCGCCGAGTCGCTCGGCGTGCGGCCGGCAGACATTCGCTCCGTACGCGACCCGGCCGTGCAGCGCGGCGAATTCGGCATCCGCGACGATCAGCTCGGCCGCCATGCGCTTCACCGGATACGCATCGACGACGGCGCATGCAGCCTGCAGTTCGAATCGCGCGTGTCCGGCGATACGCCCTATGCGGATGGCGTATCGCGCATCGTCGAGGCCGTCCGCCGGCACGATCTCGAGCATCGTCGCTATTCGATCGTCGAGTTCATCCGCAACGGCTGGCTGTAGTCGCGGCGGGCGCGTGTAGCGCGGCCCTCCATGGCGTGGGTCGCACGCCTACGCCGACACGGCCTCGACGCTTCCCCCCTCGCGGGCTTGCCGCTACCCGTCCGCCAGCACCGCCCCGCTTTCCGGCAACGTCGCTCCGCCGTCGACGACGATCGTCTGCCCGGTGATGTACGCCGCGTCGGCCGACGCGAGAAACAGCATCGCGTTCGCAATGTCCTCCGGCTCGCCCATTCGTGCCAGCGGAATGTCGCGTGCGATCTGCGCCGCGACCGATGCGTCGCCGAGATTGCCAGCCGCCGGCGTGCGGATCATCCCCGGCTCGACGCCGTTGACCGTCACGTGGCGGCGCGCCAGTTCCAGCGCCGCTGCCCGAATGAAGCCGTTCACGCCGGCCTTCGACGCCGCGTAATGCGCGAGCCCCGGATAGACGACGCGCGGCCCGGTCACCGACGACGTGACGAGCAGTCGCCCGGCCCCCGCGCGCTCGAATGCCGGCAACGCGGCCTGCGCGAGCCAGAACAGCGCCGACAGGTTGACCGACAGCGTCCGGTCGAGCGTCGGCGCGTCGATCTGCTCGAACGGCGTCAGCGGAAAATACGCGGCATTGTGGACGACGACATCGAGCCGGCCGCCGTCGCGCTCGACTGCCGCCACGAGCGCATCCAGTTCGTCCCGGCTCGCGGCGTCGACCTGATACGCGCGTGCCTCGCCGCCCGCGCTGACCAGCGCCTCGGCCTGCGCGGCGGCTGCTTCGCCGTTCAGGTCGGCCACCGCGACGAATGCGTCGGATTCCGCGAAACGGCGCGCGATCGCCGCGCCGATCCCTTGCGCAGCGCCCGTGACGAGCACGACGCGTCCGCCGAAATCCGCACGCAGGCGGCCGCTGCCCAGCACGGCAGTCATCGTTGCGCCTCGCCGCCGAGCGGATGCACGGTTTCGTTCAGCACCTGCGCATAAGCGCCGATCTGGAAATTCGACAGCGTGCCGAAATCGCCGCCCTGGTAGCCGAAGATCTTGCCGTCGGTCTTGCGCTGCGCGAGGTCGATCAGCACGACGCCGAGCGTCGGCACCACCTTTTCGCGCCACACGAACAGATACAGCTCATCGGCCATCTTGAAGTAATGACAGCGGTCGACGTCGGCCAGCCCGCCTTCCACGCCCTGCAGGCACTGCCACGCGTAGAAGTTCTCGTTCAGGTAGATATGCTCGTAGCATTCGGTCGGGCTGTAGCGGTACATCGTCCGCTTGCCGATCAGCTCGCGCGTGGGCGCATGCAGCGGCCCCGGCCGGGCGTGGCCGCCGAGCGTGCCGTGCCGGAATTGCGCGTCGACGGCCGTCAGCGGCAGCCCGCGCGCGACGCGCGTGAACGCATCGATGCGCGTGTCGGCTTCCGTCGGCAGCGTACCGACGACCGACGTCCACACGCCGTTGTCGAGATCGATCACGAGGCTGACCGACGTCGCGCGGGCAGTGGTATCGATGTAGTCGACGAAGTACAGACCGTCGCGCAGCCGCGTCACGCGGCACGGCGCGCGGCCGCCCGTATCGGTCGCCGCATCGCGCCACTGCAACGCGCCCGGCTCGAACGTATGGACGCGCCATGCGCCCGATGCGTCTTCGAGCGCCAGCGTCCGCCCGACGAGCGCGTCGACGGGCGCGAGGGTGTTCGCCTCCGGCGCGAAGCCGTCCGCGAGCGCGCCCACCTGAATGAATACCGGATCCTGTCGTTCCACCTGCCGTCTCCCGCGCAGCTTCAGGCCCGGCGGGCCGTGTACGCTGCCGATGTGCACATGGTGCGGGCTGCGCGCGCCGCGCGGTATCCGCCAAAAGGATGAAGGGCGCACGGCGCCGGAACGCGCTAAAGTGCACGTGATCCGCGCCGCGACCGGCGCGAGGAGCGCACATGCACCGTGTCACCCACTACCGACGCACCGGCGAAGGCATCGAGGCGATCAGCCTCGAATCCGATCGCGCGTTTCCGCGCCACGCGCACGACGAATTCGGGGTGGGCGTGATCGTCAGCGGTGCGCACCGGTCGTGGAGCGGCCGCGGGCAAGTCGACGCGCTGGCCGGCGACGCGATCATGGTCAACCCGGGCGAAATGCACGACGGCTCGCCGCTCGAGGCCGGCACCGGCCGTCGCTGGCGGATGCTGTACCTCGCGCCGGCGCTGATCGCGGGCGTCGCGGCGGAAGAAGGCCTCGGCGGCGTCGAGCTTGCGCACCCGGCCGTGCGCGACGCGCGGCTCGCGGCCGCCGTCGGCCGGCTGCATGCACGCATCGTCGCAGGCGAAACCCAGCCGCTCGCTCGCGACGAAGCGCTCGTGATGCTCGTCGCAGGGTTGCTCGCCCGGCACGCCAACCGCACGCTGCCGGCGGCCGGTGTCGCGCCGGCGGTCCGCGTCGCCCGGGAGCGGCTCGACGCAGCGCCGGCCGTACCCGTATCGCTTGCCGAGCTGGCGGACCTGAGCGGCGTGAGCCGCTTCCAGTTGCTGCGCGGCTTTGCGCGCGAGCTCGGCATCACGCCGCACGCCTATCTGGTTCAGTCGCGCACGCGGCTGGCGCGCGCGTTACTGGTCGGCGGCCTGCCGATCGCCGATGCCGCGGCCGAGGCCGGCTTCGCCGATCAGAGCCACCTGACGCGCGCGTTCGCGCGCCAGTTCGGGATCACGCCGGGGCGGTTCACGCAGGCGGGTCAATAGCGCTGTCGGTGCGCGGTGCGCGGACCGCCGCGCGCATTGCATTCGACGGCGGTTGCCGCCTAGACGTCAGCCGTGACCTCTTGCGTCGGTGCATGTCGACGGCGCACCACATTCGACGCCCGCCCCGCTGCAATTTCGTTCAAGACGCCCCCCACCGCCGTACGCGACGATGCGGCGCATGAAGACACGACTGATCGGCTATCTCTATCTCGCCGCCGCGATGGCGGGCGTCGGCAGCACCGTCATCGCGAGCCGTCTCGCGGCCGGCGGCCTGCCGCCGTTCGCGGCCACCGCGCTGCGTTTCCTGATCGCGACGCCGCTGCTGTTCGCGCTGATGCGTGCGCAGCGCATGCGCTGGCCGCGCATTGCCGCACGCGACGCCGTGCTGCTCGTCATCCAGGCCGCGGCGGGCGGCGTCGGCTATACGGTGCTGCTGATCAGCGGCACGAAACTGTCGTCGCCGCTCGATGCCGGCGTGATGCTCGGCACGCTGCCGGCCATGTCGACGCTGATCGCGGCCGTCGTGCTGCGCGAGCGGCAGACGCCGCGCGACTGGCTGGCCGCCGCGCTCGCCACGGCCGGCGTGCTGTTCGTCACGTTCGCGCCGGGCCACGCGATGCCGTCGCTCCAGACGCTTGCCGGCGATTCGCTGGTGCTGGCGGCCGTCGCCTGCGAAGCGGTCTTCATCCTGCTCAACCGGCGGCTTGCCGCGCCGTTGCCGCCGCTGGCGCTTTCCACCGCGATGTCGGGCCTCGGCTTCGTGCTCGCACTCGTGCCGGCCGCGTTCGAATGGCGCGCGGTGGCGAGCGGCTGGACCGTCGGCGCCGTGTCGGCGATCGTCTACTACGCGTTGATTCCGACCGTGCTCGGCTACCTGTGCTGGTATGCGGGCTCGGCGCGCACGAGCGGCACCGAGGCCGCCCTGTTCACGGCGGTCGCGCCGGTTTCGGCCGTGCTGTTCGCGGTCGCGTTGTTCGGCGAAACGCTGACCGGCACGCGTGTCGCGGGCATCGCGCTCGTCGTCGCCGGCATGCTCGTCGGCGCGACGCGGCGGCGCGAGCCGCCCGTCGAATCACCCGCCACGCTCGCCGCGCGGACCGCCACCGATTGACTCGCGTTCCTTGGTCCCGCCGAAAACGATGGCGGCGCCTTCCCGTCGCACCGCCTTCGACCGCCGCCTTCCGGCCATGCAGCCAACGACTGTAGGAATGTGTCCGCGCCCCGCAAAACCGTTGCGCACGACTGCGCAAGATGCAATATTCGCGTGGCCGGACCCTTTGACAACCATCGAACAACAATCCGCCAGATCAAGCAATGAACAGGAAGGAAGCCAAAACAAGAATCGCGGTGCTGCTGTCCGCGGGAACGAGGAAGGCCGACGCACTGGCCGAGCTGTCCGGACAGGGGCTCAAGGATCGCGTGCTCGCGCATCTGATCGCGTCGCGCCCGGACCCCGAACGCTGCCGCAAGAACAAGGTGCACATCCGGATCCTGATCGCGCTCGGCATCGCGCAGCTGGTCATCAGCCTGATGCTCGCGTACTACTTCTTCGCGTCCGGCGCCGGCGGCGTGCTGGTCACCGTGTTCCTCGCGTTGACCGTGCCGCTGTCGCTGCTGTTCATCTGGGGTTTTGCGACCCATCGTGTCGGCGCGTATCACGCGTTCATTCTGCTGTCGCTGCTGCAGGTACCGAAGACCGTCGCCGATCTCGGGCGCGATCCGTCGGCCGCGCTGCCGAGCCTTGCGATCACGGTCGTGCTGGTCGGCTACGTATGGTTCGTCCGCAACCGGGTGTTCCCCGACTACGGCTGGTTCACGCCGCGCAAGGTCGACGGCCGCTACGCATTCGTCGAGCGCGCCTGACGCCGCCGGCGTCGAGTCGGGCGCAAAAAAAGGCGCCGCGCCTCCCCGCAACCGCGGGAAGGCCGGCGCCTTCTGCATGCCGGAACCGGTCGGCTTACTTGGCCTTTTCAGCCGAATCGCTGATCGCCTGGCCGCCCTTCGAAATGTCCTGGCCCACGCCGGCGACCGTATTGCACCCGGCGAGCGCCGCCGTCACCACCAGCAGCATTGCAGCAATCGTACGCGTCATTCTCATTCTCCTTCGAATCAACATGCCCGATCGGGCGAATCGTGTGCGGCTGGCGCCCGGCACGCTGCCGGACACGGGGCCTGACCTGATTATACGGAGACGCACGCCGCGCGCCAGTATGGCCCCGCCGAGTGTCATGCGCGCCACACCCCGCTTGCACGCAGATTTTTCTTGACTTCATTGCGCCAGGAACTAATATACGCACCGCGTATATTTTCCGCCCAGGAGCCGCCGATGACCGTTCCCCAGCAAGCCTTCCTCCGCGACGCGATGCGCCGCCTCAACATGACCCGCGAGGCGTTCGCGAATCGCATCGGCGTCAGCCGGCGCGCGCTGGATACCTGGCTACTTCCCGACGATTCGCAGGAATCGCGCGGGATGCCCGAGATCGTCGAGCGCTTCGTGTCGGAGATCGTCGAGCGCTCGGCGCCGGATGGCGAGAACTATACGCAAAGCGTAGACAAACAAGGGCTCGCGAAGCAGTTCCTGTTCGAAGGCAAGCCGCAATTGATCTCGGTCGACCAGTTCTCGCGGGATTCGGTCGAGGCGCTGTTCCGCGTGGCCGACGTCATGCAGCCGATCGCGCGACGCCACAAGATTTCGCGCGTGCTCGAAGGCGCCGTGCTCGGCAACCTGTTCTTCGAGGCCAGCACGCGTACACGCGTGTCGTTCGGCGCGGCCTTCTGCCGGCTCGGCGGCTCGGTGTGCGACACGACGGGCTTCACGTTCTCGTCGATGGCCAAGGGCGAATCGATCTACGACACGAGCCGCGTGATGGCCGGCTACGTCGACGCGCTCGTGATCCGCCATCCCGAAAAAGGCTCGGTGGCCGAATTCGCGCGCGCGACCAACCTGCCGGTGATCAACGGCGGCGACGGCCCCGGCGAGCACCCGAGCCAGGCGCTGCTCGACCTCTATACGATCCAGCGCGAGTTCTCGCGGCTCGGCAAGATCGTCGACGGCGCGCACATCGCGCTGGTCGGCGACCTGAAGTACGGCCGCACCGTGCACTCGCTCGTCAAGCTGCTCGCGCTGTACCGCGGGCTGAAGTTCACGCTCGTGTCGCCGCCGACGCTCGAGATGCCGACGTACATCGTCGAGCAGATCGCGACGAACGGCCACGTGGTCGAGCAGACGAACGACCTCGCGGCCGGGCTGCGCGGCGCGGATGTCGTCTACGCGACGCGAATTCAGAAGGAGCGCTTCACCGACGAGTCGTTCGAAGGCTACACGCCGGATTTCCAGATCAATCAGGCGCTCGTCGACTCGGTATGCAAGCCGGACACGCTGATCATGCACCCGCTGCCGCGCGACAGCCGGCCCGGCGCGAACGACCTGTCGGTCGACCTGAACCGCGACCCGCGTCTCGCGATCTTCCGGCAGACCGACAACGGCATTCCGGTGCGGATGGCGATCTTCGCGGTGCTGCTCGGTGTCGAGAATCTCGTCCAGCATTCGATGCGCGATGCGACGTGGCGTCCGCCGGCGTACCTCGGCCCGGAAGACGCGGTGTTTCACGGGATCGATTGACGCCACTGCGAAACGCTCGCGCCCTGCCGCCGTTGCGTCAGGGAACGAGCCTGATGGTTCGATTCAAAACGCGCCGCCACGCACGGCGCGTTTTGCATTTCGGCACGCCAAAAGAACCGGCGATCGCGAACCGGACGGCCCATGGATCGATGACGCGCGGCCCGAACGCCTGGAACGGCGCGACGTCGCGTGTGGCCACGATCGAGCCGTTTGCGATGTAGCCATCGGTGACCGCGATCGCATTGCCCGCGGCACGCGTCCGCGCGCAAAAGCTCGCGTACGCCCTGCTCGCCGCGTCGTCGAACGGCAGGATCCGACCGCGAAACAGCGGCAGCACACGCTGCCCGATACTCTGCTGCAGCCAATCCCGCCTGCGCCCTTCCGGCAATGCAGCCACGCCGAACCGCAATTCCGCGAGACTGATCGCCGCGAGATACAGCGTCTCGACGTTCTGCGCATCGAGCCACTCGATCACCGCCGCGTTCGGCTCACGCCGCAGCGGTTCGGGCATGACGTTCGTATCGACAGGGATCATTCAAAGCTCATCGGACCGGTTGGCATCTCGTCGCACAGCACGCCGATATCGACATCGCCCGCTTCCCGCCCGATTTCCGCGAGCAGCGTTCCGAGCTCGAGCCGCCCGCCTGGCAGAACGGCCTGCTCCGGATGTCGCGCACCTCCGCTTCCGTACTGCGCCCGTGTCGGGCCGCGCGGATCCGAAGCGCGCGGTGCACTTCATCGGGCAAATTTCGAACGGTGATCACCGGCATGACGCGCCCCTACTATCACTTTGCTGTCATGGCGAGCGTCGCGACACAGCCAATCCAATCCGACCTGCCGGTCCGTCATATCCGGCCATTCGGCCATGCTTGCGCCTCCTGGGCCGCCTCGCGACCACCCCGTCACATTCGTCAACAATTCCCCCACAAACGCGAACAAGAACGCTTCTCATTTAACGGGAAATTACATAGAATGCCGCCTGAAAACAAATCGTAATAATTCCCGCCGGCGTGCACATTTCCGCAGCGCACTGCCCCGGGGCCGCACCGCGAGGTCGAAGCGCACCATGAAGTCCCGTCCCGACGAGCTGAAGCTCGGCAAGTTCACCACCCTCTGCAGCGTGCTCGCCGCCAGCCCCGCGTTCGCCGACGGCACGCCGCCCGCGGCGCCCGCCAGCACCGAAGGCCATCTCGCGCCGATCGAGATCCAGGGCAAGACCGAGCACAGCTACAAGGCCGACTTTTCCGCTTCCGCGAAATTCACCGCGCCGCTCGTCGACACGCCGAAATCCGTCACCGTGATCCCGCAGGAACTGATCCAGAGCAGCGGCGCGGCGACGCTGACCGAAGCGCTGCGCACCGTGCCCGGCATCACGTTCGGCGCCGGCGAAGGCGGCAACCCGCTCGGCGACCGTCCGTTCATCCGCGGCTACGACACGCAGGGCAGCATGTTCGTCGACGGCATGCGCGACACGGGCGCCACCACGCGCGAGATCTTCAACACCGAGCGCGTCGAGATCACCAAGGGTTCCGACGGCGCGTACGGCGGCCGCGGCGGCGCCGGCGGCAGCATCAACCTGATCACGAAGGCCCCGCATCTCGGCACGACGGCCGCCGCGAGCGCGGGCCTCGGCACCGACCGCTATCGCCGCTTCACCGCCGACGGCAACTGGCAGTTCGCCGATCACGCCGCGTTCCGCCTGAACCTGATGAGCCACAACAACGACGTCGCCGGCCGCGACGCCGTCAACAACGAGCGCTGGGGCGTCGCGCCGTCGATCGCGTTCGGCCTCGGCACGTCGACGCGCGTGACCGCGAGCTACTACCACCTGCAAACGGACGACATGCCCGACGGCGGCATCCCGTACTTCTACACGACGTCGAACAAGCCCGCGAACGTCGACACGATCTATCCGGCGCCCGTCGATCGCCACAACTTCTACGGCCTGATCGACCGCGACTTCCGCAAGACCACGTCGGACATCAGCACGATCAAGATCGAGCACGACATCACGCCCAACCTCACGGTGCGCAACACCACGCGCTACACGGAATCGACGCAGGACTACATCTGGACGCAGCCGGACGACAGCCAGGGCAACGTGGTGAACGGCAAGGTCTGGCGCCGCAACAACAACCGCAACAGCTCGATCAACAGCCTCGCGAACCTGACCGAGCTGTTCGGCGAATTCCGCACGGGCCCGTTCAAGCACAGCTTCACGACCGGCATCGAACTGTCGCGCGAATGGGGCAAGCGCGATTCGTACACGGTCGCGACCGACAAGGGCACGATCTGCCAGAAAGGCATCGGCGCGCCGTCGGGCTACAACTGCACGAGCCTGTGGTCGCCGAACCCGAACGATCCGTGGGCCGGCTCGATCACGCGCAACAACGACTATGCGCATGCGCGCACCACGACGAAGTCGATCTACGGCTTCGACACGATCGAGATCACGCCGCGCTGGCAGGTCAACGCCGGCCTGCGCGTCGACGATTACTCGACCCGCTTCACCGATACCAAGGCGAATGGCGGCAAGACGTACACGCGCGACGACACGCTCTTCAACTGGCAGGCAGGCCTCGTGTTCAAGCCCGCGCAGAACGGCAGCATCTATGCGTCGTATGCGACGTCGTCGACGCCTGCCGGCATGCTGCTCGGCGAAGGCAGCGAAACGCAGTCGCTCACGCCGGGCCGCGGCGGCGTCGGCCCGAACGCCGATCAGCTTTCGCCGGAAAAGAACCGCAGCATCGAACTCGGCACGAAGTGGAACGTGCTGAACGACAAGCTGTCGCTGACGGCCGCGCTGTTCCAGATCGACACGACGAACGCACGCGTGACGCTGCCGAACAACCAGTACGCGATGGTCGGCAACAAACGCGTGCAGGGTCTCGAGCTCGGCCTCGCCGGCCAGATCACGAAGCAGTGGCAGGTGTTCGGCGGCTACACGTACATGAAGAGCGAACTGCGCGACAACGGCAAGGACACCGCGAACAACGGCAACCGCTTCCCGAATACGCCGAAGCACAGCCTCACGATGTGGTCGAACTACGACGTCACGCCGAAATTCACGGTCGGCGGCGGCGCGTTCTACATGTCGGAAGTGTTCGGCGATCCCGCGAACCTGCGCGCCGTACCGTCGTACTGGCGCTTCGACGCGATGGCGCAGTACCGGATCAATAAGAAGCTCGACCTGCAGCTGAACGTGAACAACCTGTTCAACCGCACCTACTTCGATCAGGCGTATCCGGCGCACTATGCGTCGATCGCGCCGGGCCGTTCGGCGTTCGTCACGCTGAACGCGCGCTACTGATCGATGGAGGCCGTATCGCTGAAGGCGCTCGCGTCGGTATCGCCGCGCGAGTTCGCCGACATCCTGGCCGGGCCGCCGGAGCGCGCCGCCGCGTGGGTCGCGGCGGCGGCCGAGCACGGCATCGTCGATGCGCAGGCCGTCTACGGGCAATACCTGCTCGACGGGCACGGCGTCGCACGCGATCCGGCCGCCGCGTTCAACTGGTTCCGGCACGCGGCGCGAGCCGGCCACCCGATGGCGATGAACATGCTCGGACGCTGCTACGAGTTCGGCTGGGGCACGGCCGCCTGCGCGCCGGTCGCCGTGTACTGGTACCGGCTGGCCGCGCAGGCGGGCCTCGACTGGGGCATGTACAACTACGCGACCGCACTCGCCCTCGGCAACGGCGTCGACGAGAACCGCACCGACGCGCTCGACTGGTTCCGCCGCGCGGCCGCGCTCGGCCATGCGAAATCGATCAACCTGATCGGCGGTTTCTACGAGGACGGATGGGTCGTCGCGGTCGACACCGACGCCGCGTTCGACCACTATCGCCGCGCGGCCGTCGCCGGCGACTTCCGCGGCCAGTTCAACTATGCGCGGCTGCTCGCCGAACGCGGGCGCGTCGACGAGGCGCTCGTCTGGCTCGCGCGGGTGCCGGCCACCGCGCCCCCCGCGTTCATCGCGAAAATGCGCGCGTATCTCGTGTCGTCGCCGCTCGATGCTTTTCGTTCGGCGGCCATGCAACTCGCGCCGCACGCAATGGAATCCGCATCATGATGCTTCACATCCCCGGCGTACTGACCCAAGCGCAAGTCGCGCAATGCCGCGAACTGCTCGATGCCGCCGAATGGGTCGACGGCAACGCAACGTCCGGCGCGCAGTCGGCGCTCGCGAAACGCAACCGGCAATTGCCGGAAGGCTCGCCGGTCGCACGCACCGTTGGCGACGCGATCCAGGATGCGCTCGCGCGCCATCCGCTGTTCTTTTCGGCGGCGCTGCCGCTCAAGGTGTTTCCGCCGCTGTTCAATCGTTATGAAGGCGGCGAGACATTCGGCACGCACGTCGACAACGCGATCCGGCTGCTGCGCGGCACGGATTTCCGCGTGCGCAGCGATCTGTCGGCGACGCTGTTCCTCGAGGAACCCGATGCGTACGACGGCGGCGAGCTGTGCGTCGAGGACACGTATGGCGTGCATCGCGCGAAGCTGCCGGCAGGCGACCTCGTGCTGTATCCGGCGTCGAGCCTGCATCACGTGACGCCGGTCACGCGCGGCGAGCGCGTGGCGTCGTTCTTCTGGATTCAGAGCATGGTGCGCGACGACGGCGATCGCACGCTGCTGTTTCAGCTCGATACGCAGATTCAGGCGCTTTCCGCGGAAAAAGGGGCGAAGGACCCGGTGGTCATTTCGCTCACCGGGATTTATCACAACCTGTTGAGGAAGTGGGCGGATGCGTAGCATGAGTCAGTCGCGCCGCGTCGAAAGACGGGTCCAAAACGATCTCGTCAAATGACCCTGCTCATATCGTGATGCCGCACACTCCCGTATCGAAATCCGAATTCAAGGCGCGCGCACTCGAATACTTCCGGCTCGTCGAAGTGTCGGGCAAAGGATTGATCGTCACCGACCACGGCAAACCAACGTTCGAGATTCGGCCGTATCGCTCGCGCGAAGCTCAGCCGTTGGACATATTGCGCGGTTCGGTCATGCGCTACGACAATCCTCTCGATCCGATTGCGAAAGAGGATTGGGAGACGTCGCGGTGATCGTGCTGGATACGCATGCATCGGTGTGGTGGGCAGTACGCGACTCGGCGCTCAGCTGACACCCGCGACGAAAAAATCCGCGCGTACGCGCACATCATGACGCTCTGGTAAGCGTCGCCGGCCCCGCCGGCCGAACCGAGGCGTATCTTCCACCAGACTCTGGCATATCGGCGATTCGTCTGACCAAAACGACCGCAGCCGCCGAACTCGACATCGGCTGCATACTCGATGCCACCGACCACCAATCATCCGGCGCCTGCTACACACATAACCCGTTCATCAGCCGCCCGGCCGCACGAAACCGCCAGTTCCTGATCGACGCACTGACCCGCGCCGGCCTCACGAATTACCCGTCCGAATGGTGGCATTGGTCATACGGCGACCGCTATTGGGCCGTCATGCAGAACGAATCGCACGCAATTTGCGGTCCTGTCGACGAAAGCCTGCTCGACGAAACGTCGCGATGACGGTTTTCCCGATCCGACACGCGTGACTCGGTAACATCCTCACTTGCCGATCCCCGCGGGCTCCCGCACAATCGCAGCACCTGTCTCCCTCCCCCCGCGCCGATGTCCTATGCGTCACTCGCCACCGGCGTCCTGCTCGCCGGCGGCCTTGGTCAACGCTTCGACCCGAGCGGCCTGCACAGCAAGCTGCTCGCCCGGCTTCCCGACGGCACGCCGGTGGCGGTCGCCGCCGCGCGCCGTCTCGCGGCCGCCACCGCCGACGTGATCGCCGTCGTGCGTCCCGGCGCCGAAAAGCTTGCGATTCTGCTGAATGAAGCCGGCTGTCAGGTCGTCTATGCCCCCGATGCGTTGCGCGGGATGGGCGCAAGCCTCGCGGCCGGCGTCCGCACCACGCCCGATTCGAACGGCTGGCTCGTCGCGCTCGGCGACATGCCGTGGATCGCCGCTTCCACCTACGAAACCGTCACCCGCGCGCTCGAAGCCGACAACGCGTCGATCGTCGCGCCCGCGCATCGCGGCGTGCGCGGCCATCCGGTCGGCTTCGCCGCGCACCATTTCGATGCGCTCGCCGCCCTCGACGGCGACACGGGCGCCCGTGCGCTGTTCGCCAGCGCGCCTGTGACCCTGCTCGATGTCGACGATCCCGGCATCCTGCGCGACGTCGATACGCCGGCGGATTTGCGCTGACTTCGATGGTACGGTTCTGCACGATCCCGCACGAACACCGTCAATGGACGAATTTCGCCGACGATCGTCCACCCGTCGCAAGAATCGCGCTGCAAACACGCGCCCGATTGGCTATAACGGAGACGAGGCGCATCCGCCGCGCCACCGCCGTCACGCACCGCGCGAGTTCTCCATGAGCGATCACACGACCCCGACGCCCGAGCCACCGGCCGACCCGAACCGCGATCCGGAAGACGATCCGTTCGCGTCGCCGCCCGGTCATCACGACAATCCGCAGCAACCGGACGGGCCGCCGAGCAAGGACCCGGTCTAGCCGCGCGCCGGCCGCGCCGCGACTTCAGTCCGCGACTTCCGTGACGCGATCTAGCGCGCCGTATACCCGCCGTCGATCGGCAGCGACACGCCGCTGATCATCGACGCCGCATCGCTCAGCAAAAACAGGATCGGTTCGACGACCTCCTCCGGCTCCGCGAACCGGCCGAGCGGAATCGCGGCCAGCATCGGCGCCCGCTTTTCCGGTTCGCTCCACGCGAACTGCGCCATCGGCGTGAGCGTGACGGTGGGGTTCACGCTGTTCACACGAATGCCGTGCGGCCCGAGTTCGATGCACAGCACGCGCGTGATCGCGTCCATCGCCGCCTTCGACGCGCAATAGCTCAAATGCGCGGGCAGCCCGACGAGCGCGGCCTGGCTCGACACGTTGACGATGCTGCCCCGTGCGTGCGCCGCGCCGCGTCCGTCGCGCTCGATCATCCTGCGCGCCACGGCCCGCGCGACGAGCGCCGCGCCGCGCGCATTGACGGCCATCACACGATCGAACTGCGCGGCGCCGACCTCGAGCGCCGGTTCGAGCGACGCGATCCCCGCGCAATTGACGAGGCCGTCGAACGCCTCGTACGCGGCGAGTGCGGCATCGATCGATTGCTCGTCACCGCCGACGTCCAGGCGCAACGTATCGCACGCAATCTCGCCGGCGAGCGTGTCGAGCGCGACCATGTCGCGCCCCGCCGCGACGACGCGCGCGCCCGCTTGCGCCAGCGCGACCGCGCAGGCGCGGCCGATTCCGCTCGACGCGCCCGTGACGAGCACCGTTGCCCCGCTGAAATCGAATCGTGTGTTCATGATGAGGTGCCCAGCCTGTGCATGATCGGCTTGAGTGCCGGATACAACGCCGTATAGAGCGAAAAACGCGCGTCGTACGTGTTCGCACGCTCGGCATCGGGCCGTGCGCGCTCGACGAGCGTGACCCAGCCGCCCTGCGCGTCATCGTCCGACACGAGCCCTGCGCCGACGCCCGCAAGCAGCGCGGCGCCCATCGCGGCTTCGACGTCCTGCTCGATCGTCCACACCGGAAAACCCGTCACGTCCGCGATGATCTGCATCCACAGCGCCGAATGCGCGGCGCCGCCGACGACGATCAACCGATCGTCCAGCGCCGCCGCGCCCCGGCGGCCGGCCTCGATGTTGTGGCGCAACGCGAACGCGACGCCTTCGAGCACCGCTCGATAAAGATGCGCACGCGTGTGCGCGAGACTCAGCCCGACGAACGCGCCGCTCGCCTTCGCATCCCACACCGGGCTGCGCTCGCCCATCAGATACGGCAGGAACAGCACGCCGTCGGCGCCGGCCGGCACACGCCCGGCCGCCTCCTCGAGCAGCACGTGCGGATCGCCGTGCGGCAGCAGGCGCGCCGCGTCGGTTTCCGCGTGGCAGAACTGGTCGCGAAACCACGCGACGGATGCGCCGGCCGCGATCGCACCGCCGAACACGTACAGGTCGCGCTGCCCGTTGAACACGTGCGGCATGCTGACGAGGCCGTGCCGCGCATCGACGTGCCGGTTCACGTAGCCCCAGCACATGCTGGTGCCGATCATCGCGACGTGCTGCCCGGTGCGCGTCGCGCCGGCGGCGAAGGTCGCCACCGCCGCATCGACGCCGCCCGCGACGACCGGCGTGCCGGCCGGCAGCCCGAGTTGCGCGGTCCATTGCGACAGCAGGCCGCCGACGACGTCCGTCGAATCGACCAGCCGCTCGGGCATCATCGTCGCCGGAATGCCGAGCATGTCGAGCGCGTCGTCGGACCACTCGCGGCGCGCGACGTCGTACACGCCGCCGATATTGCCGGCCGAACTGTGATCGACCGCGACTTCACCGGTCAGCAGATAGATCACATACGCGTTCGGCGGCAGGAAATAGCGCACGTTCGCCCACACGTCCGGCCGCTGGTCGCGCAGCCACAGCATCTTGGTGAAGCCGTAGTAGCTGTCGACGCCGTTGCCGGTGATCACGCGCAGCCGCTCGACGTTCACGTGTTCGTCGACCCAGTCGACTTGCGCGGTCGCGCGCCGGTCCATCCAGATCAGGCACGGATGCAGCGGCCGCATGTCGCTGTCGACCGGGATGCCCGAGCCGCCGTACAGGCTGCTCACGCACACCGCCCGGATCGCGTCGGCCGGCACGCCCTGCGCGCGCGCGTCGCTCACGCAGCCGCCGATGCAGTCGAGCACCGCGTCGAACCACACCTGCGGCCACTGCTCGGCCCACAGCGGGCGCGGCGTATCGGGCTGGTAGCCGGCCGAGCGCCGCGCGACGATCGTGCCGTGCCGGTCGACCAGCAGCGCCTTGGTGCTCTGCGTGCCGATGTCGACGCCTATGACGTATTCCATGATGTCTCCGGTGAGGCGCACGCCGGCCGTCAGCGGGCCGGCTTCAGCAGCACCTTGATCGATTCGGGCGATTTCGCGACGCGGATCGCGTCGTCCCAGTCCTCGAGCGCGAAACCGTGCGTGACGATGCCTTTCGACGTGACGAGCCCGCGCGCGAGCAGGTCGATCGCGACCGGATAGCAGTATGGCCCGAGGTGCGCGCCGCGTACGTCGAGCTCCTTGCGGTCGCCGATGATCGACCAGTCGACGGTCGCATCCTCGCCGAACACGCTGAACTCGACGAAGCGGCCGAGCTTGCGGATCAGGTCGAGCCCCTGGTTCACGCCGACCGGCGCGCCGGTCGTCTCGATGTACACGTCGCAGCCATAGCCGTCGGTGAGCGCGCGGACGATCTCGCGCGCGTCGTCGCGCTTCGGGTTGATCGTCACGTCGGCGCCATACTGCCGCGCGAGCTCGAGCCGTTCGTCGATCAGGTCGATCACGACGAGCTTCTTCGGCGTCTTCAGGTGCGCGACCTGCGTCATCATCAGCCCGAGCGGGCCCGCGCCCGCGATCACGACGACGTCGTCGAGCTGCACGTCGCCGCGGTTCACTGTGTGGATCGCGCACGACAGCGGCTCGATGATCGCCGCATCCTCGAGCGATACGCCGAGCGGAATCCTGTGGACGATCGCGGTCGGCGGAATGCGCATGTACTCGGCCATCCCGCCGTCGGCCACCTCGCGCTGAAAGCCGAAGATGTTGTGCACTTCGCACATCCAGTACTGGCCCGACTTGCAGTAGCGGCACTTGCCGCACGGCACGATCTGCTCGGCGATCACGCGGTCGCCCAGCGCGACGCCGAAATGCTCGGCCGCGCCGTCGCCGAGCGCTTCGACGTAGCCGAAGAATTCATGGCCGGGAATCACCGGCGCCTTCACCCACGGGCTGGGGCCGCCCCAGAACATCTTGGCGCCGGTGTAGCACTTGCAGTCGCTCGCGCAGATCCCGCACGCGGCGATGCGGATCACGAGCTCGTTCACGCCGGGATTCGGCTTCGCGACCTGTTCGACGCGATAGTCCTCGGGGCCGTGGCAGACGACCGCGGTCATGCGCGGCTGGGCTTCGGGTGTCGTCATGAGTTGTCTCTTTCCTGAGTGATTCGGATAACCGATGATTTTTTCATTACCGCGATCGTTCGCGGCTGATGTAGATCGCGAGCAGGATGATTCCACCCTTGATCACGTTCTGCACATACGGGTTCACGCCGATCATGTTGAGCCCGTTGTTGAGCACGCCGAGCAGCAGCGCGCCGACCAGCGTGCCGAGGATCGCGCCGCGCCCGCCGGAGATCGACGTGCCACCCATCACGACCGCCGCGATCGCGTCGAGCTCGAAACCCACACCCGCGTTCGGCTGCCCGCTCATCAGGCGCCCGGTCAGCACGATCGCGGCGAGCGCCGACGTGACGCCGGCCAGCGTGTAGACGATCAGTTTCACGCGCGCGACCCGCACGCCGGTGAGCCGCGTCGCCTGCTCGTTACCGCCGATCGCGTACACGTAGCGGCCGAACGGCATCCGGTCGAGCAGCAGCCACGCGATCGCATAGACCACCAGCATGATCAGCACCGGCGCCTGGATGCCGAGCACCTTGCCGCTGCCGAAGAACGCGACCCAGTCGGGCAGCCCGTCGATCGGATAGCCGCCCGTGTAGATCAGCGCGAGGCCGCGCGCGATGCCCATCGTCGCGAGCGTGACGATGATCGGCGGCATTCCCGCGAACGCGACGAACACGCCGTTCAGGAAGCCGAAGCCGAGGCCGACCGCGATGCCGATCGCCAGCGCGGCGACCGCGTTGACGCCCGCGACCATCAACCCGGCCGCGAGCGTGCCCGACAACGCCATCACCGAGCCGACCGACAGGTCGATCCCGCCCGTCAGGATCACGCAGGTCATGCCAACCGCGATGATCGCGTTGATCGACACCTGGCGCAGCACGTTCTCGAGGTTCGCGGCGGACAGGAAGCTCGGGCTCGCGATCATCATCGCGATGCACACGACGATCAGGCCGACGAGCGGATAGAACAGCGTCGAGCGGCGCAGCTGCGCCCACATCGCGCGCGGCGGCGGCGCGTCGCCGGCGGTGGCCGCGAGCGTCGTGGAAGGCGTGGAAGAAGAGTCAGGCAGGTTCATGGGTCGCTCCTCGCGTGCCGGCCGTGGCATAGGTCATGACCGTGTCGGGATCGATCTCGTCGCCGGCGAGCGTCGCCTCGATGCGGCCCTGCCGGAACACGGCGACGCGATCGCACATGCCGACGATTTCCGGCAACTCGGACGAGATCATGATGATGGCGTAGCCGCGCGCGGTGAGTTCGCGCATCAGCCCGTAGATTTCGGCTTTCGCGCCGACGTCGATGCCGCGCGTCGGCTCGTCGAAGATCAGCACCGACGTGTGATGGTTCAGCCAGCGCGCGATCACGACCTTCTGCTGGTTGCCGCCGGACAGCGTCGCGACCTCGGTGTGGATCGACGGCGCCTTCACGCCGACGCGCCGCATCACGTCGTGCGTGGTGCGCGCCTCGCCGCGCCGGTCGATCAGCCAGCGCATCGACCGGTACTTGCCGAGGTTGTTCAGCGAGATGTTGTCGCGAATCGAGAACGACGTGACGAGCCCTTCCGTCTTGCGGCTTTCCGGCAGGATGCCGATGCCCGCGCGCAGCGCGTCGGCCGGATCGGCGAGCTTCGCCGCCGCGCCGCGTACGCGCAACTCCTTGCGATGCGCACGCGTCGCGCCGATCACCGCGAGCGCGGTTTCCGTGCGGCCCGAGCCGACCAGGCCGGCAAAGCCGAGGATCTCGCCGGCCCGCAGCGCGAAGCGGTTCACCGGGCCGTCGCGCTCGATCTGCAGCGCGTCGACCTCGAGCACGGCCGGCGCGTCGGCCGGCAGCGCAGGTTTCGGCGGAAAGCTGCTTTCGATCCGGCGGCCGACCATCATCCGCACCAGTTGCTCGACGTCGGTGCGCGCGACCTCGGTCGTCGCGACGTACTGGCCGTCACGCAGCACCGTGATGCGGTCGCACACCGCGAAGATCTCGTCGAGGTGATGCGAGATGAAGATCATCGCGACGCCCTGCCGCTTCAGCTCGCGCATGATCGCGAACAGGTGTTCGGCCTCGGCCGGCGTCAGCGTGGCGGTCGGTTCGTCGAGGATCAGGATGCGCGCGTCGAGCGACAGCGCCTTGCCGATCTCGACGAACTGCTGCTGCGCGACCGACAGCGTGCGGATCGGCGCGTCGAGATCGATCGCCACGCCCAGGCGCGCGAAGATGGCCGCGGCCGCCGCGCGCATCCGCTTGCGGTCGCGCGCGCCCCAGCGGTTGCGCAGCTCGCGGCCGAGGAACAGGTTGTCGACGGCATCGAGGTGCGGAATCAGGCTGAATTCCTGGAATACGATGCCGACGCCGGCCGCGACCGCGTCGTGATAGTCCGCGAAATGGCGCGCGGCGCCGTCGATCTCGATCGTGCCGGCATCCGGCTGGTGGATGCCGCACAGGATCTTCATCAGCGTCGACTTGCCCGCGCCGTTCTCGCCGAGCAGCGCATGGATCTCGCCGCGCGCGATCTGCAGATCGATGTCGGACAGCGCCTTCACGCCGGGAAAGCTTTTCGTGATGTGGCTGAGCCTGAGTATCGTGTCCATCGGCTTCTCCGTGCGAAGGGCGTCGGCCGCGCCGCCGCCCTTCGCGTCGCGTCGCACGTCGTTCACCAGCTGAAACCCTTCGCGTTGCCGCGATCGACGACCTTCACGTCGACGGGAATCGCCTTCGGCACCGTCGCGCCCCACTTGCGCGCAATCGCGATGCCGAGCGCGATGCGCACCTGGTCGGCCGGAAACTGCGCGGTCGTCTCGATGAACTTCGAGTTCGGCTTCTGGATCGCGGCGATCGCCTCGGGCGCGCCGTCGACGCTCGTCAGCTTGATGTCCTTGCCGGAGCCCTCGATCGCGGCGAGCGCGCCCATCGAGCCGCCGTCGTTCACGCTGAAGAGGCCCTTCAGGTTCGGATGCGCGGAGATCATGTTCTCGGTGACCGACAGCGCGGTCGCACGCTCCTGCTTGCCGTTCTGCGTGTCGACGAGCTTCACGTTCGGAAATTTCGCGAGCCCGGCCTTGCAGCCGCGCACGCGCTCGAGAATCGGCACGACCGGAATGCCGTCGAGGATCGCGACCTCGCCGCTGCCGCCGATCGCCTTCGCGAGGTATTCGCACGACATCACGCCCGCGTCGTAATTCTTCGAGCCGACGAACGAATCGACCGGGCCGTTCGCGTTCGCATCGACCGCCACGACGACCGCGCCGGCCTTCTTCGCCTGCGTGATCGCCGACTGGATGCCGGTCGAATCGGTCGGGTTCACGAGCAGGATGTCGATCTTCTTCTGCAGCATGTCCTCGACGTCGCTCACCTGCTTGCTGACGTCGTGATGCGCGTCGGTGACGACGACCTGCGCGCCGATCGATGCGGCCGCGTCGTTCAGCGCCTTCTGCATCGTCACGAAATACGGGTTGTTCAGTTCCTGGAACGTCATGCCGATCCGCAGCGGCGCGGCATGCGCGGCGGCGGGCAACAGGGCCGCGACGGCGAGCGCGGCAACGGCCGCCAGGCGGGCGGCGCGACGGGGGGATGAAGCGGGCGATGCGTGCGTCATGACGGTGTCTCCTGAATTGTGTGCAGCTTTTTCGTGGGTGAATGCGCCCCTCGCGACGTGAACGGCGCGATCGGCGGGGTGAAACGGTTAGGAAAACTCAGGCGAGCAACGGCCCGGCGATCATCCGGGCTGCGGCACGAGCTCCGGGGCGCCGGGCGTCAGCACGCGCGGCGGCAGCGGATTGCCGGTCGGCGCCGCATGCAGCGCCAGCTCGCGGCTGCGCGCGTTCAGGCGCTGCAGCGCGCGGAATTCGGACGGCGCCATCCCCTTCACCGCGCGGAACTGGCGGTTGAAGTTCGACACGTTGTTGAAGCCGGCCTGGAAGCAGATATCGGTGATGCTCGCGTCGTCGGCAAGCAGCATCTGGCACGCGGATTCGATCCGCAGACGATTCACGTACTGGACGAACGGCATGCCGGTGTGGCGATGGAACGCGCGCGAGAACGCGCTGACGCTCTGCCCGGTCAGTTGCGCGAGATCGGATTCGCGCAGCTCGGACGCGAGGTTCTTGCCGATATACGACAGCGCATGACTGAGCCGCGTCGGCGTGACGTCGGCCTGGTCGTACGCGGGGCTCGCGAGCAACGTGCGTTCGGCCGCGCCGCACAGCCGTTCGAGGATCGTCATGAACAGCGCGATGCGGCGCATCCCGCGCGCGGTCAGCAACGCATCGAACAGCGGGGCGATCGCGGCGCTCGTCGCCGCGTCGAAGCCGACCCCGCGCCGCGCATCGTCGAGCAGCGCCTGCGCGTCGCGGCATTCGGGGAACGCGTCCATGCAGCGGCGCACGAACGACGGATCGAACTGGATCACGAGATTGCGGCGCTCGACGGTTTCGCCTTCGGCCATGTCGCTGACCCAGTTGTGCGGCAGGTTCGGACCGAGCAGCACAAGATGGCCGGGGCCGAACGAACCGATGTGATCGCCGACGAAATACTTGCCGTGCGTCGCGACGATCAGGTGCAGCTCGAATTCGGGATGGAAATGCCAGCGGATCGTGCGATACGGATAGCCATGCGACCAGACCTTGAACGACTCGTCGCGTCGCACTTCGACCACTTCGAGATCGGGGTGCATCATGTTGGCGTCTCCATTCCCATGGTTCGCTGGCCGGCCTGTTCGGCGGTGCGCGCATCGCCGCGTGTCTCGCGCGGCGATGCGACCGGTCGCATGGGAAGCAATGTAGGTCGATCGAGCGCGCGGCTCCACCAACTTTACGCCTGATTTCCGATACTTTTTTGCGCAATCCGGCCATAAACGGTGCCGGACGGCAAATTTGTTGCAGCGCGGAACGGCGCGGACGGCCGCCCGCGCCGGCTTACGCCGCCGCGTGCTCGCGCGCCGTGCGCACCTCGTACGTCTTCAGGTAGTTGTACGCGATCCGCAGCAGCGACAGCGTATCGGCCGCCTGCGGGTCGCGCCGCGCGAGCAGGTCGCCGATCACGTGATCGGCTTCGACGCGTGCATGGTTCTCGACGTCGCGCAGCATCGACGCGGTCAGCGGCGACGGCGTCAGCACCATCCGCTGCATCCGCTCGCTGGCCGCCGGGTCGGGCCGGTGGCCGTTGCATTCGGCGATCGCGCTGCATTCCGCGAGCATCGTTTCGAGCAGGCGGCGGCCGTCCGGCGCGGCGAGAATGTCGCCGATCGACCCGCGAAACAGCGACGTGCTCGCGGCGAGCGTCGCGAGGAACACCCACTTCTCCCACATCCGCGCGGCGATGTCGTCGCTGAGCGTGGCATCGAAGCCCGCGCCGCCGAGCACGTCGGCCACCGCGCGTACGCGCGGCGATTCGCCGCCGGCCAGCTCGCCGAACGACACGCCGTGCGTGTCGTTCAGGTGCACGATGCGCTGCTCGCGATCGAGCGTCGCCGCGATCACGCACAACCCGCCGAGCACCTGCGTGGCGCCGAAGCGCTCGCGCAGCACGTCGAGGTGGCGCATCCCGTTGAGCATCGGCAGGATCAGCGTCTGCGGCCCGACGAACGGCGCGAACGACGCAATCGCGTCGTCGAGGCTGTACGCCTTGCAGCTCAGCAGCACGAGGTCGAACGGCGCGACGCCAGCGCCCGCGTCGCCCGCGCGCACGGTCTGCACGTTCGCGAGCGTCAGGTCGCCGCGCGGGCTGCGGATCAGCAAGCCATCGCGGGCGAGCGCCGCGGCGCGGCCGTCGCGCACCAGGAACGTCACGTCGCGCCCCGCCGCGGCCAGCCGGCCGCCGAAGTATCCGCCGACCGCGCCGGCCCCTACCACCAGAATCCGCATCGTTGCCTCCCTTCGGTTTGGTTCGGCGTCGCGCCGCCGCCCGTGCGGGCGCGGCGCGCACGCCATCGCCCGACAGTATAGCGGCCGCTGTTATGCATATGCATAGATGCCCGCGCTTGCGTCCCGGGCATGTGGAAATGGCCGCCTCTAAGGGATTTCCCGTCTACGGCGACACGCATGGCGCGCCGTCAAGAGACTTATCCCGTCACGCCGACCCGGCGAGCTTCCACGACTGACCGACCTCCTACCATGCGCACTCTCTCCCTGAATCAGAAACTCGCCTCGATGATCGTCATCCTGTGGCTCGGCCTGCTCGTGATCGCCGGGCTGGGCGCATGGCAGACCCGTACCTCGATGATCGCGGATCGCCGCGATCAGCTCGCGTCGCTGGTCGCGCAGGCCGCGAGCGTGACCGATCACTACTACAAGCTGTCGCAGCAGAACGCGCTGCCGGAAGCCGAAGCGAAGCAGAAGGCGCTCGAGGCGATCGCCGCGATGCGCTACGGTGCAGACGGCTATATCTCGATCAACGATTCGAAGCCGGTGATCGTGATGCATCCGATCAAGTCCGATCTCAACGGCAAGGACGTGTCGAATTTCACCGATCCGAACGGCCGGCACCTGTTCGTCGAGATCGTGAAGGCCGGCAACGCGGAAGGCGGCAAGGGTTTCGTCGAATATCTGTGGCCGAAGCCGGGCGCGGACAAGCCGCAGGACAAGACCAGCGCCGTGCAACGCTTCGCGCCGTGGGACTGGTATCTCGTGACCGGCATGTACATGAACGACGTGCGCTCGGCGGTGCTCGCGAGCGTCGGCCGCTGGCTGGCGATGACGGCCGTGCTCGGTGCAATCGCGACCGCCGTGATGGTGCTGGTGCTGAAAAGCGTGCGCGCGAACCTCGGCGGCGAGCTCGAAGTGGCGCTCGACGCCGCGCAGCGCATCGCGCAGGGCGACCTGACCGCGCGCGTGACGGTGAAGCACGACGATCGCGGCAGCCTGCTGCATGCGCTGCATACGATGCAGGGCGGGCTGATCGACATGGTGTCGCGCGTCCGGATGGGCACCGAGAACATCAACGTCGGCGCGAGCGAGATCGCCTCCGGCAACACGGACCTGTCGCAGCGCACCGAGGAACAGGCGGCCGCGCTCGTGCAGACCGCATCGAGCATGGATGAAATGACCGCGAACGTGAAGCAGAACGCGGACAGCGCCGCGCAGGCAGCGTCGCTCGCCGGCCAGGCCGCGCAGGTCGCGACGCGCGGCAGCGCGGTGGTCGACGACGTCGTGCGCACGATGAACGAGATCACCGACCGCTCGCACAAGATCGGCGACATCATCGGCGTGATCGACGGGATCGCGTTCCAGACCAACATCCTCGCGCTGAACGCGGCCGTCGAAGCGGCGCGCGCGGGCGAACAGGGCCGCGGCTTCGCGGTGGTCGCGGCCGAAGTGCGCTCGCTCGCGCAACGCTCGGCGACGGCGGCCAAGGAGATCAAGTCGCTGATCGTATCGTCGAACGAGACGGTCCAGCACGGCGCGACGCTCGTCACGCATGCAGGCGAGACGATGGCCGAGATCGTGCAGTCGGTGCGGCGCGTGAACGAAATCCTCGACGAAATCAGCCACGCGTCCCGCGAGCAAAGCGCCGGGATCGAGCAGGTCAACCGCGCGGTGGGCGAAATGGACCAGGTCACGCAGCAGAACGCGGCGCTCGTCGAACAGGCCGCGGCGGCCGCGCATTCGCTGCGCGATCAGGCCGAGGCGCTGCGCGACGCGGTGACGCGGTTCGCGTTGCCGGCCTGACGGCGTCCCGCCCGGCCCCTCACGCCGCGCTGCCCGCCCGCCGCGCGGCCTCCCCGCTACCGAGCCCCAGCCCCGCCGCCCGCTGAATCAGCTCGACGTCGTTGCTCGCGCCGAGCTTCTTCATCGCGCTGATCTTCTGCGCGCTGACCGTCTGCTTGCCCTTGCTCAGGCGCTGCGCGATCGTCTTGATCGGCACGCCCGACAGATACAGTCGAATCACCTCGATCTCGCGCGCCGACAGCTTCACGGGCGGGTCGCCGCGGGTGCCGAGTGCATCGACCGCGCGCCGGACGGACGGCGACAGATAGGCGCCGCCGCTGTAACTCGAATGGATCGCCGTGACGATATGGCCGACCTCGTCGAGCTTGCTGACGACGCTCACGCGGCCAATCCCCAGGATCGAGCGGAAGATCAGCGGATTCTCGTTGGCGACCAGCACGACGATCCCGACGTTCGGCCGCATGCGGCGCAGCCAGTCGAACAGCGCGAGGCCGTCCATCTGCTCGTCGCCGGGAATCGCATAGTCGACCAGCACGACGTCGCAGTCGACGCCGCCGAGCGACGCGACCAGTTCGGCCGCGCTCCGGTAGACCGCGACGAGCTCGATCGCGCAGGTGCTGCCTGCGATCTGCTCGATGCCGGCCAGCGTCAACGGCCAGTCGTACGCGACGACGATGCGAACATTGAATTTCCTCATGCGCAGTTTCCTGATGGTTCACCGCCGCGCCACGCGGAACGCGCGCGACCGGTTGGGCGTTGAAAGGACGTTCAGGCTATTTTTAGCCTGAACGTCGATTCTATGAACGTGCGCAAGGGCGCGATATCGGACGGCGTACGAATTGGCGGCCGCAGACGTAATACGGGTTTGATATTTGCGCCGGTTCAACGCCCGGCAGCCGGCGATCGACCGTCGCGGCATCGGCCCGACGGCCAGCGTTGCGCGCCGCACCGCCGCCCAGCGGGTAAAATTGCGCGTTTGCATGCCACCCCGGCCCGCCGGCGGCGAGCGACGCGCCGCTGCCGGCCGCGCGCCACGCCCCTTCGCCGGCTTGCCCGTACTGCCCGCTTTCCTCATGACCGATTCCGACCTGCAATCCGACACCTCCATCCACGAAGACGGCCTCTGGCGCGACAACGGCTGGACGGCCCGCATCATCAAGAACGAAGACGACGACGGCTGGGCCGTCGAGATGGTCAAGGACGGCGAGTCCGAGCCCGCGCTCGTCGGTCCGTGGACCATGGGCCGCGACAAGAAGAATCCGAAGCCGATGGACGCGAATGCGTTCCGCACGCTCGTGAAGACCGCGACCGAAGTGCTGATGCGGCACGAACAGCAGCGGCGCGCGATGCTGCACAAGGAGGTGACGGTGCAGGACGAAGCCGGACAGGACGTGTCGGTGACGCTCGACATCGTGCCGGACGAGTTCGAGCCGTATGCGCAGCTCAAGGCTGTCGATCCGTATGGCGAGCTGCTGGCCGACGCGAAGGTGTCGGCCGGATTCAAGCTCAACAAGGCCAGCGCCGAACGCTGGGTCGCATCGGGCTTCGAACGGCCGGCCTGAGCCCGCACGGCGCGCCGACGCACTCGATCAGGTGTCGGCGCCCCGCTCCGCGCGCGCGAGCCGGCGTGCGGCGAGCTTGCGCCGCACGAATTCCTCGAACTGCCGCGTCGCGACCTCCGGGTCGCGCGCGGCCAGCCCCAGCAGGTTGCGCGCGAGCTGGATCGGCGTCAGCACGACGCCCCACGGCAGCCCCCACCAGCCGAGCGTGGCCGACGCGAGCAGCGCGACCGCCTGCTTCCTGCGCCCGCAGCGGCGGCAGCATACGTGGCGCCGCGTCGCCCAGCGCGTGACGAACACGAGCGACACGACGCGATGCGACGCATGGACGTCGACCGGCTGCCCTTCGCGCCGGCAAATCGGGCATGGCCCGTAGCGCCAGTCGTCGACGTACTGCCGGACCTTCGCGTCGGGCACCCGTTCGGCCTCGACGACGACCGGATGCGCATGCGCGCATGCCGGGCTGCAATAGCGGCGACCGTCGATCGACCGTCCGCCGACCAGGAACGTCCTGCCGCACTGACTGCACTCTGCCACGATGACCTCGGATAAGCGTGATGCGCCGCGTGCCGGCCGCGCGCAGGTCGGTGCACGCGTGCCGGCCGGGCCGGTTCATGTCTTAACGGCTGCCGCCGCGCGGTCTTGAGCGGGTGCGTCACGGCACGTCAGCTATGCAGCCCGTGCGCGATCATCAGCCGGTACAGCGTCGCGCGCGAGATGCCGAGCTCCGCCGCGACGTCCGCATGCTGATGGCGGTGACGCAGCAGCGTTTCCTCGATTGCGTGCCGCTCGGCCTGCCGGCGCGCCTGCGCGAGTGTCGGCGGCCGCAGCGACGTGTACGGATGCAGCTCGAGATCGGCGGCCGAGATCAGCGGGCCGCTCGTCATCACGACCGCGAAGCGGATCCGGTTGATCAGTTCCCGCACGTTGCCGGGCCACCGATAGTTGTGGATCGCCTCGATCGCGCACGGCGTGAAGCCGCGAATCCGGTACGAGCCGTCGTCGCGATAGCGCCGCAACACGTCGTCGGCGAGCAGCATGATGTCGCGGCCGCGCACGCGCAGCGGCGGCTCGTCGATCCGCAGCACGCACAGGCGGTAGTACAGGTCGGCGCGAAATCGCCCGGCCTGCATCGCGGCTTCGAGATCGACGTGCGTGGCCGACACGATCCGCACGTCGACCGGAATCGACGCATGGCCGCCCAGCCGCTCGATCTTGCCTTCCTGCAGGAACCGCAGCAGGCTCGCCTGGCTCTCGAACGGCATGTCGCCGATTTCGTCGAGAAACAGCGTGCCGCCGTGCGCGGACTCGATGCGGCCGATCTTGCGCTGGTGCGCGTCGGTGAACGCGCCGCGCTCGTGGCCGAACAGCTCGGCCTGCAGCAGCGTCGTCGGGATGGCCGCGCAGTTCACGGCGACGAACGGTGCATCGGCACGCGACGACTGCCGGTGGATCGCCGCCGCCGTCAGCTCCTTGCCGGTGCCGGATTCGCCGGCGATGAACACGCTCGCGTCGTTATTCGCGACCTTGCGGATCGTCGCGAACAGCCGGCGCATCGCGCCGCACGCGCCGATCATCGCGCCGTCGGGCGGCGCGGCCTCCGCGGCCGGGTCGCCGTCCGCGAGCTCGAGCATCCCGTATGCATGGCCGACGAGATAGACGATCGTCGTGTAGGCCGCCGCATTGCGCACGTAGTCGAAGCAGCAATGGCGGATCAGCCGCGCGATCGTGATGTTGCGCAGCCGCTCGCCGTCGGCGAGCGCGACCCAGCCGACGCGCGGGTCACGCAGCAGCGTCTCGAACGACGCGACGTCAGGCGACGCGAAGCTGCCGAAATCGACGATGCCCGCATGCGGACGGTTCGCCTTGACGAGATTCAGCGCGTCCGCGACGGTTTTGGCGCGCCACACTTCCCAGCCGCGCGCCGCGAGCACGTCGACGAGCGCGGCATCGTGCTGCTGCGACAGGTAGACGAGCGGCCGCGACGGCGCGACATGATTGCGCCGGACCGCGAGGAACGGCAGCGTGCTCACCTCCCGTTCGACATCCTCCGCGCCCGACATGCTGAGCTGACAGCAATGGTTCACGATTGCCTCGCCGCATAAGGTTGTGTGTCGGAGCGGCCGTTGCCCGATCGCGCGCGGCGGGGCCCGTGGTCCCGCGGCGCGGCGCCGCTCCGTCCTCGAATCGATGTCGCGTCATCCGATGCGTCAGCGGCAGAACACGACGCGCTGCGTGTAGATCTGCGGCTCGATGACGGGCTTCGCCGATCCGTTGAGATCGTCGCGATAGGCGCGGTAGGTCTTGCCGTTTACCGTCACGTCCGACGCGCGGGCCGTCTCGATCTTGTCGAGCCCGGTATGCCGCCATTCGTTCACCCGGTCCGCCGCGGTGACGCTCGACTCGCCCGCGATCTTCTGCGTGATCGCGCTGCCGTCGCTCCACGGCTGCGTCTGCATGTCCTCGGTGTGCTGCATCGCGCCGACCGTCTTGCCGGTCGACTTCGGCCCGGTCTGCGCGTCGAACGGCGCGCCGCGGCCGTACACCGGCGATTGCCACGACGGCGCGTGACCGGCTTCCGGCACCATGTAGACCATCTGCGGGTCGCCGATCATCATCATCGGCGCGCATGCCGTGTTGTCGGGACGGCCGAGCGTCGACAGCGCCTGCTGGACGCTCGCGGCGTTCGCGAGGGTCTGCTCGCTCAGGATGACGAAGACCGCGGGATTCTGGAAAACCGACTGCGCAGCGGCCTGCACGCTGGCCAGCAACAAAGCGACCAAAAAGATCCTCATGATTGAGGCCTCCTTGCATCCTCGTCACGCAAAAAGAGGTGTTGACCTCGGGGATGGGCACAACACCCGTCAAACCGGAAAAGACGGTCGGGCATCGGGCCGAACGCCTGCCGTGCGACCCGCGCTCCGGTCGCACGGCAAACCGGCCCGCATGCTCACGACGAGGTACTCGTCGAGATGACGGTCGGCGCCGGCGCGACCGGTGCTGCCGGTGCGGCCTGCTGGTCGACCGTGGCGGGTGGCAACGCTTGCGCCGGATCGGTCAGCGCCGGCGTGCCGGCGGCGGCTTGTGCAGCCGCCGTGCCAGCGGCTTCGACCGCGTCCGGCACTTTCGCGTCGGCGGCCGGCAGGTCGGCGGGCGCCGCGGCAACGGCAGGCTGCGCGGGCTCCGGTGCTGGCGCTTCGGCGGCTGCCTGCGGCGCGGGCTCGGCAGCCTTCGCGTCGGCGGCCGGTGCCGCGACGACGGCTGCCGCCGGCATCGGTTCGGCCACCGGCTCACCCGCGGCTTGCGCGGCGTCGGTCGCGGCGGGCATCGGCTCCGGGGCCTTGTCGGCGACCGGCGGGACCTGCTCCGGCGCCTGGTCGGCCACGGCCGGCGCGGGCTCGGGCGCCTTGTCCGCGACCGGCTGCGCGGGCTCCGGCGCCTTCGTATCGGCGACCGGTGCGGCGGGGGCGGGCGATGCCTTGTCTGCCACTGCCGGCGCGGCGATGACGGCTGCCGCCGGCACGGCGGCCATTGCGGCCGCCGGTACCACCGACGCGGCAGGTGCCGCGGCGACGGCAGGCGCGGCAGCAGCAGCCGGTGCCGCGGCCGCCGGAACTGCGGCGGCAACCGTCGGCACTGCGACGGCCGGAGCAGCCGCGGCGACGGCCGGAGCCGCGGCGACCGGCGCCATCACCGGTACCGGCACCGAAACGGGCGCCGCGCGCATCGACGTCGTCTCGATCGGGCGCGTCGGTGCGGGCGCCGGCGCGGCCGAGCCGAGCGGCGGCAGGCCCATCCGGTCGCGCACGATCGGATCGCGATACTTCACGTCGTCCGCGACGGTCGCTTCGACGCTGGGCGCCACGTTCGAACGCGCGAGCGGCGCGGTCGTGCCCGGGCACAGGTGCCCGGTCGCTTCCACCGCGCGCCGGTTCGCATCGCTCTGGCAGAGCAGCGCGAGCGCCACGTCGGTCAGCCCCATCGCGCGAAATTCACGCGCATCGAGGCGCCGCACGCAGGCCTGGTCGACCAGCGTCGTGCCGCCCGTCGCGCCGAACCCCGGGAACGACACGCCGACGCTCACCGAGCCCATGCAGGTATCGGACAGCGTGGTCGTGAGGCCGGGCGCCTGGATCGACGGGTTCGTCTTGATCGTCTGCGTGCCCGAGTAATTGACGTTTTCCGTCGCCTGGGTGTTGTACGGGCTGGTGCCGGGTGCGCCGGCCGCGAGCGCGTTCGTGCTCTGCGGCGTCACGTTGCCGCCGGCCGTGCTGGACGGCAGCGTCACGTTGACGTTCACGCTCGAATTGCCGCTGCCGCGCACACCGCTGGAACTGGTGGCATTGCCGCCGCGCGAGCTGGTCGTATTCGTGTTCATGCTCGAGCCGCCGCCCTGGCTGATGGCCGTCGACGATGTCGACGACTGCGCGCTCGACGTCGAATCGGCGGTTTGTGCCTGTGCACCGATCGTGGTCATCGCGAACATCGCCGCACATGCCACCTTGATCCTGTTGCTGTTCATTTCACTCTCCGGACGAGGTTTGTCCTCCACCCAGGCAACCGTACTAATTCCCCTGAATGCCTTCAGTTTTCGCTGCTTCCCCGAACTGCTTCCAGCCGCTGCCCAGCTGGGACCACGAGCCGGCCGACACGCCCTGCCACTGCTGGGTGTCCGGTCCGCCGATGGCACTGCCCGACGAAAGCGTTTGTTGTTCTGACGGTTTGGTTGTCTGGTCAGGGTTGTTTGACGTCTGCATAGTCGATTGCCCACCATCGGCAGCACGGTCAGCGCCATACGCCGTCAGAGACGCGAGCATCAGAGCGGCGGCAATCAGGTTCTGCTTCATGCCAACTCCTTACGTGACAACAATGCGGAAAAGAGACCAGCGTCGCTGGGAAACTGGTCCCCTCCACACCTGACTAATGACTGCTCCCGGTCGCGCTCGAGTCGCCCTGGCTTCCGCCCGATGCGGACGGCGAACCGGCCGGACCGGTACTCCACACGGTCGACGAGTTGTAGTGATTCGAGCCCGCGATCGCGCCCGATCCGCCACTGCCCGTCCATCCCGCGGCACCCGCGTTGGCATTGCCGTGGTCGTTCGCGCCCGTGGCCGTGTAGTGGTTCGCGCCGAGTACGATCGTGGCGGTCACCCCTCCCGAAAGCGCATTCGCGTTCTCGTTCGTGCTGCCGTTTCCAGCGAACGAGCCTGCGGCACCGATACCGCCGCCTGCCGCGAACGCGCCCCCGTTCGTGCCCGAACCGCTGGCCGTCGAAGTCGAGTTGTGATAAGCGGACGCCGTGCCGGCGGAGCCGCTGGGCGTCACGGTACTTCCTGCATTCGCGCCGGCCGTCGATGTCGAATTGCTGGTATAGCTGCCGGAGCCGACCAGCACCGAACCGGAAACACCCGCCGCAACGGATTGCGTCTGGTTGGTCGTGGACGATCCGGCCGCCAACGCAGCGGACGAAATGACGGTGAGCGCTGTCGCTAAAATGACTTTGGCTTTCATAGCAATTCCTTGCTGTGAGGAAGTTCGACGGTGGCGGAGCCGGGCCCGCCCTCGCGGGACGAAACCCGGCATCCGTACCGCCAGCCAATGACGAACGCTACGCGTCGCGGCTTAGTGGTGATACGTCCAGCCGATCGAGCCGGCGTTCGCACCGCTGCTGCCGCCCGCTTGTGCGCCGCCGAAGCCGAAGCCGCCGACCGTCGACGTTTGAGTGTGGTTCGTGTACGAGATCGAACCGCTGCTGCCGCCACCGGCCGTTGCGCCGGCTGCGCCGAGTGCCGAGCCCGAATCGGTCGCGGAGAAGTGGCCGAACCCGGCGACCCCTGCCATCGTCTGGCCACCGCTCGACGAGTTGCTGCTCGACACCGTGCCGCTGCCGGCGAACGCTGCACCCGAAACCGCCAGAACTGCTGCTGCAATCAGAAGCTTCTTCATGGTCGACTCCATAACGGCGTGGAGAGAATGAGCATGGAAGATCGCACGCCATCAATCTTCCTGCCTCGAGCAATCCTTAAAAATAAGGATCACTATCTAATAAATAAGCTATTGCTTACTCGTAAATGGCGTTTTTATTTTTGGCCAGCCGAAGTCTAGTTTTATGTTTTTAAGTTGTCCAAAATTTCTGAGTAGGTGTTTTCTATTATTTTTATGAACATTAAAATGTTCTCAAAACACCATTGATGAAATTAACCGGAATGGCGAGCACACCTTTCCGGCTCGCGATTTTCAATACCCCGTCGAAAACCGATGCCGGCACTGGCACCCGTTTCCGGAATTGAAAATCAGCGAATATATTTACAACCGCAAAATTCAGCGCCCGCGCGACGTGCGCCCTTCATCCGGGCGACGACGGGCCTGCATTGCAGCCAGACGACATGTCTGCTCCCTGAGCTGACGAAGAAAGGCCTTCCGGATAACCCGGCCGACGCGCGTTCGATCTAGTCCGGCCGGCGCCGGCACTGACCCGGCGCGATCGAAACGGCTCTGCACGGTTGAAGAGGAATCGGCGCCACGCTGTTCGGCACGAACGACATGCCCCATCCGGGAACGCTGAATGAAGTCGAGCGCCGCTGTCGCCGGGTTGCCGCGCGAAGCGACAACCGCTCCAGCACGCGGCGCGCGCGGAGGGCGGGAAATCGGCAACGCGCGAGCCACGACGCTGGCACTGCGTCGCGAGCACTACCCCGATCGTTCCGACTACCCCTGTGGTGCGCAAGAATCGCGCGGATCAAGCCACTGCTTATAGTGTTCATCGCCGCTTCCCCGACTGGCTCGTGACGAACTGGCCGCCCCCACATCGTTGTTGCATCGTGTCGACCGCTCGCCGGTGCGTCCCATGTTGCAAACTGCATGCCACGCGATATTCCACCGCGCATTGCGCGCCGCATGCGACCGCCAGCCCTGACGATTTCACCCGGAACGGCATTTTTTGTTTCAGGAATGTATCGCGATAACGGGATGCACTTGGCAGCGATCATTGAACACTGCGACGTAATGCCGTGATTTGACGGACGAATCCGGCGTGCCGAGGCACCCCGGACGCCCCTGCGAACGGTTGTTTCAAACTTGAGAAGCGGCCGTCGACACCCGGCCCACGGTTCGCGCGTTTCCACTGACAAACCGCGTGTTGCGGCATGCCGGCAACCGTCCATCCCCCCCGGCGGACGGGGATCCCGGCGCTCGATGATCCCCGCCGAACGGCCGCCGATACGACCGGAACACGGGTTCACCCCGAAATACGAAACGAATTTGATTCATCCGTGAAAATACCCACACGATCATCCGGTGAAAAAAGCTTGCCTTCCGGCACGTTGCAGGCGTAATAATTAAAACAAATGTAAACCAGCGATCCCGGCAAAAACGTACGCATCATTTTTTCATTTCCGTTCGATTCACCTTTCATCGCCTGGCCTCGATGAGCAATTCATTGAAGAGACGTTTTCGATCTGTTATCCGCCTAATTCTCATCACTGAAACATGCCGATTAAAAACCGCTTTCACGCCTTCAATGTCTTAAAAGCCTGATTCGACGCGCGTTTCGTCGTATCGAACCGTATCGATCCCGCGATCGCCACGGGCGCTTCCCTGTCCCCACGATTCACGCATGAAACACAAACGCGCGTGCCGAACGGCCATTGCGCGGCCACGCCCGCATCCAGCGGGACTTCGTCATTCATGGCATGCCGATTGCCTGATGTCCGGCTCTCACCGAGCGGCACGCCACGGCACACGACATACAAGCGGCGGCCCCTCGTCAATCAGCGTGTCGGGGAAAAGGCGATGAAGATCACCACCGATCGATCGACGCTTGCGTCGTTCAAGCATCAACGGGGTTGTCAGCGAAACCGGAGCGCCTGTCGCGGCGCTTCGTCGACATCGGTACATGCGGACCGGCGCCCGCCGAAGCGATACCCGTGCAGCGGGATGGAACGGGTGCGCGACGCCGTCGAGTACATCGACGTGTGGTTCCTGGAGATGCTCGACGAAGGAGAAAGCGATGAATGACAGGGTCGCGATCGACACGCGCGCCGGCCGGCGCGTACTGGTGACGGGTGGCGCAGGTTTTCTCGGCAGCTACGTCTGCGAACGGCTCGTCATGGAAGGCGCGTTCGTCACCTGCGTCGACAGCCTGCTGACGGGACGCAAGCTCAACGTCGCCGACCTGAAGGCGTCCGGCCGGTTCGAATTCGTGAAGGGCGACGTGTCGCTCGGCCTGCCGCAGCTGCAGGTGGATGAAATCTGGAATCTCGCGTGCGCGGCCTCCCCGCCCACCTACCAGATCGATCCGGTCCACACGATGATGACGAACGTGCTCGGCATGAACCACTGTCTCGCGCTGGCGCGCCGGACCGGCGCGCGCGTGTTCCAGGCGTCGACCAGCGAGATCTACGGCGACCCCGGCGTCCATCCGCAGATGGAAACCTATCGCGGCAACGTGAACACGATCGGCCCGCGTGCGTGCTACGACGAAGGCAAGCGTGCGGCCGAGGCGCTGTGCTACGACTACTACCGTTCGCACGGCGTCGACGTGCGCGTCGCGCGCATCTTCAATACCTACGGGCCGCGCATGTCGCCGCGCGACGGCCGCGTCGTGTCGAACTTCATCGTCGCCGCGCTCAATGGCGCCGCGCTCGAGATCTACGGCGACGGCCGGCAGACACGCTCGTTCTGCTTCGTCAGCGACCTGATCGACGGCTTCTTCAGCCTGATGGACGCCCCGCGCAACGTCGGCACACCGGTCAACATCGGCAATCCCGGCGAATTCACGATGATCGAACTTGCGGAGCAAGTCCTCGCGATCACGGGCTCGACCTCGGAGATCGTGTTCCGGCCGCTGCCGATCGACGATCCGCACCAGCGCAAGCCCGACATTTCGGTCGCCGCGACGGAGCTCGGCTGGCGGCCGGCGATCGATCTCGACGAAGGCCTGCGCCGCACGGTCGACTATTTCAGCCGCGAACTGTGGCTCGCGCCGGTGCTGCGCGGGACCGGAGCGGTCGCATGAAAGTGCTCGTGACAGGGGGAGCGGGCTATATCGGCAGCCATACGTGCAAGGCGCTCGCGGAAGCGGGACACGAGCCCGTCGCGTACGACAACCTGTCGACCGGTCATCGCGACGCGGTCCGCTGGGGGCCGCTCGTCGCGGCCGACATCCTCGACGGCGATGCGCTGTCGCACGCGCTCGCCGCGCACCGGCCCGACGTCGTGATCCATTTCGCCGCGCTCGCCTACGTCGGCGAATCGGTGCTCGCGCCCGAGCGCTACTACACGGTCAACGTGACGGGCACCTGCACGCTGCTGAGCGCGATGCGCGCAGCCGGCGTGGGCAGGATCGTGATGTCGTCGTCGTGCGCGACGTACGGCATTCCGGAGACGCTGCCGATCTCGGAACGCACGCCGCAGCGGCCGATCAATCCGTACGGCTTCACGAAGTACGCGATGGAGCGGATGGCCGCCGATTTCGAACGCGCGTACGGGCTGAAATGGATCGCGCTGCGCTACTTCAACGCGGCGGGCGCGGACCCCGACGGCGCGATCGGCGAATGCCACGCACCGGAAACGCACGCGCTGCCGCTGGCGATCCGCGCGGCGCTGCGCACCGGCGACGCATTCCGGGTAATGGGCACCGACTACCCGACGCCGGACGGCTCGGCGATTCGCGACTACGTGCACGTGAGCGACCTTGCCGACGCCCACCTGAAGGCAAGCGCCTATCTGTGCGGCGGCGGCCCGAGCGTCGCGCTGAACCTCGGCACCGGAAACGGGACGTCGGTGCTCGCCGCGTTGCGCGCGGTCGAGGCCGTGACCGGCCGCCGCGTGCCGACGGTGCTGGCCGCGCGCCGCCCGGGCGATCCGCCCGCGCTGTACGCCGACGCGACGATGGCCGCGCGGGTGCTCGGCTGGCGGCCCCGCTTCACCGCGATCGAGCCGATGGTCGAACACGCTGCGGCGTGGTTTCAGAAGGAGCGGCAACGCGAATCCAGCAGGTAACGACGCAAGCGTCGTCACAAGCCACCCAGGGGAACAACCATGAATGTGCGGATCGCCATCGTCGGTACGGGCTACGTCGGCCTGGTCAGCGGCGCATGCCTTGCCGAGCTCGGGCATGACGTCGTCTGCATCGACAACAATCGCGGCAAGATCGACGCGCTGAACGAAGGCCGCATGCCGATCTACGAACCGGGCCTCGACGCCGTCGTCGCCCGCAACGTCGAACGCGGCACGCTGCGCTTCAGCAGCGACCTCGCCGCCAGCGTGCGCGATCGCGATGCGGTGTTCATCGCGGTCGGCACGCCGACGCTGCCCGGCACCGACCACGCGGATTTGCAATACGTCGAGGCGGCCGCGCGGGAAATCGCGGCGAACCTGACCGGCTTCGCGGTGATCGTCACCAAGTCGACGGTGCCGGTCGGCACCAACCGGATCGTCGCGCAGATCGTCGACTGCTGCGCACCGGACGGCGTCGACGCGGCGATCGCGTCGAATCCGGAATTCCTGCGCGAAGGCTCGGCGATCGACGATTTCATGCATCCCGATCGCATCGTGTTCGGCGCCGAGCATCCGCGTGCGATCGAGATCATGAAGGCGATCTACGCGCCGCTGGAAGCGGCCGGCCATCTCGTGCTCGCGACCGAGATCGAGACGGCCGAACTCGTCAAATACGCGGCGAATGCGTTTCTCGCGGTGAAGATCAGCTACATCAACGAGATCTCCGACCTGTGCGAAGCGGTCGGCGCCGACGTCGAGCTGGTCGCGAACGGGATGGGCCTCGACCGGCGCATCGGCGCGTCGTTCCTGAAAGCCGGCCCCGGCTGGGGCGGCTCGTGCTTCCCGAAGGACACGCGCGCGCTGAAGGCGACGGCCTCCCTGCATGCGGTGCCGCTGCGCATCGTCAGCGCGGCGATCGAATCGAACGCGCTGCGCAAGGAGCAGATCCTCCGGCGCATCGAGAACGCGTGCGGCGGCTCGATCAAGGGCAAGCGCATCGCGGTGCTCGGCCTCACCTTCAAAGGCCAGACCGACGACGTGCGCGAAAGCCCGAGCATCGACGTAATCCAGTTGCTCGTCGGCGCCGGCGCACATATCCGCGCGTACGACCCGGCGCGTCCGCACGAGGCGTCGCGGCTGCTGCCGCAGGTGTTCATGGAAGGCTCCGCGGTCGATGCGGTACGCAGCGCAGATGCCGTCGTCGTGATGACCGAATGGAAGGCGTTCGAGACGCTCGATCTCGCCGACCTCGCGGATCACATGGCCGACCCCGTGATGCTCGACATGCGCAACCTGTTCAGCGAACGGCTGGCCGCCGACAGCGGCTTTCGCCGCTACGAACGCGTGGGCCGCTCGTGCGGCGAGCGCTCGCCGGCAGACCCGGCCGCGGAACCCGCGAACGCGAGCGCGGACACCCGGCCGCAGCGCGGCCTGCTTCAGCACTGATGGTCCGACCTTGACGGGAGAGCACCATGAAGAAGCTGGTTGCGTCGCCTGCCGGTGCGCTTGCGCCGGATACCGCCGATACCACGGACGCGCCGGACACCGAAGCAGGTCGCGCCGATGCGCGGCACGCGGCGGTTCCGTTCGTGGTCCCGCTGATGGACAGCGGGACCCGGATCGTGTTCCAGATCCTCGCGCTGGGCTGGTTCGTCGCGCTGGGCATCTTCTGGCGCTGGTGGCTGCGCGACGAGCACTATGTCGATGCGTTCCGCTTCGGCGTCAACTGCTTCGTGCTGTTCTGGACCACCTTCATTCCCGGCTATTTCATCTTCATCATCCGCTCGGCGGTCGTGCCGAACCCCGCGCTGCCCGTGCCGCGCGACTGGCGCGTCGCGATGGTCGTCACCAAGGCGCCGTCCGAGCCGTTCGACATCGTGCGCACGACGCTGCTCGCGATGCTCGACCAGACCTATCCGCACGACACGTGGCTCGCCGATGAAGACCCGTCGCCCGCCACGCTCGACTGGTGCCGCGAGCACGGCGTGTTCGTGTCGACGCGGCGCGGCATCGCCGCGTATCACCGGGCGAGCTGGCCGCGCCGGACCCGCTGCAAGGAAGGCAATCTCGCGTACTTCTACGACCGGGTCGGCTACGACAACTACGATTTCGTGTCGCAGCTCGACGCCGACCACGTGCCGACCCGCACCTATCTCGAGGAAATGCTGCGGCCGTTCGTCGATCCGGACGTCGGCTACGTGTCGGCCCCGAGCATCTGCGACAGCAATGCGGCCGGCAGCTGGAGCGCGCGCGGCCGCGTCAACGTCGAAGGGCCGCTGCACGGCACGATGCAGGCCGGCTACGCGGGCGGCCTCGCGCCGCTGTGCATCGGCTCGCACTACGCGGTGCGCTGCCGCGCGCTGCGCGAGATCGGCGGGCTCGGGCCCGAACTCGCCGAGGATCACTCGACCACGATGATCTTCAACGCGAAGGGCTGGCGCGGCATGCATGCGCTGAACGCGATCGCGAACGGCGAAGGACCGCGCACGTTCGGCGATCTCGCGACGCAGGAATTCCAGTGGTCCAAGAGCGTGATGATCATCATGCTGCGCTACACGCGCCGCTATTTCATGGGCCTGCCGCTGAAGCTGAAGGCGCAGTTCCTGTTCTGCCAGCTGTGGTATCCGCTGTGCGCGCTCGCGATGGCCGGCAGCGTCGTGATTCCGGTCGTCGCGTTGCTGACCGGCCGCGTGTGGGCGCACGTCGACTACCTCACGTACCTCACCTACGCGCTGCCGCTCACCGTGCTGATCCTGTGCGTCGTGACGTGGGCCACGCATTCGACGCAGTCGTGCCGGCCGCTGAATACCAAGCTGTTGTCGTGGGAAGGGCTCACGTTCGTGTTCGCGCGCTGGCCGTGGGTCGTGCTCGGCTGCGTGTCGGCGCTGCTCGACTGCGTGCGCGGCAAGGAATTTCCGTTCAAGGTCACGCCGAAGGGCGGCATGGTCGAGCAGGACGCGCCGCTGCGCGTCGTCGCGCCTTACCTGCTGATCTCGCTGTTCTGCAGCCTGCCGGTGGTCGCGATCGAGAATCCGCGCAACGCGGCCGGCTTCTATCTGTTCTCGACGCTGACGGGCATCCTGTATTTCGTGATCGCCGCCGTCATCGCCGTGCATCACGGCAAGGAGCAAGGACTCGACGCGTCGACGTTCACGCAGATGTTCGTCAGCCGCCTGCCCGTGCGCAACGCGCTGTTCGTCTTCGCGCTGGCGATGCTGCTGACGGCCATCGGGCTGCGCGCACCGCACGGCTGGCAGGCGATGATGTGGCGCTCGGGCGTGCCGGTCGTCGCGATGGTCGAACCCGCGGCGGGGGAGCCGGTGAAGCAGCCCGCGCTCGGCGCCTACGACCCCGACGACGCGCTCGCGGCCGCGCCGGGCATCGCATTCGATCATGTATTCGTGTCGTGGAACGCGCCCGATATCGACGCGGAAATCGGCAACGCATACCGGGCCGCGCAAGCCCGCAACCGCTCGCTGATGCTGACCGTCGAGCCGTGGGCGGCGGACGGCACGCGACCGGGCACGTTGCTCGCCGATATCGCGCGCGGCCGCTACGACGCGCGGATCGCCGCGACCTGCTCGGCGCTCGCCGCGTTGAAGGGGCCGGTGTTCGTGCGATGGGGCCACGAGATGGAGACGGACACCGGACGCTATCCGTGGGCCGTCGGCGATGCCTCGGCTTACGTCGATGCGTACCGGCGCGTCGTCACCGCGTGCCGCACGATGACCGACCAGATCCGCTTCGTGTGGTCGCCGGCCGGCAACCGCAATCTCGGCGACTATTTCCCGGGGCGCGGCTATGTGGACGAAGTCGGCCTGTCGGTATTCGACTGCCCGCGCTGCGCGATCTGGCCGCCCGGCGGCCGGTTCTCGGCCGCGAGCATCCTGCGCACCAAGTACGAACGGGTGGCCGACTACGCCTTGCCGGTGATGGTCGCGGAGCTCGGCGTCGACGGGTCGAACGCGCGCAAGCGCGCGGAACTCGACGAATTCCAGCGCTCGCTGTGGCGCTATCCATTGTTGAAGGCGGTGGTCTACTTCAACGCGGTCGACACGCCCGGCGCGTGGCCCGCGCACTATGTGCCGGACTGGCGGATCGCGCCGGCGTTCCTGCAGACGACGGTCGTCGCGAAATGACGATCGGCGAGCGGCCGGCCGTCAGCCGAGCAGTTCCTTCTTGCGCAGATGCACGACGTCGCGCATCGGCGGCGCGCCGAACAGCCGGCTGTATTCGCGGCTGAACTGCGACGCGCTTTCGTAGCCGACCACGGCCGCCACCGACCCGACGTCGCCGCCCTGCCGCAGCAACAGCCGCCGCGCCTCGTGCAGCCGCAGCTGCTTCTGGTACTGCAACGGGCTCAGCGTCGTCACGTGCTTGAAATGATGGTGCAGCGACGACACGCTCATGTTGACCGCCTGCGCGAGCGACTCGACGCGCATCGGCTCCGCGAAGTGATCGCGGATCCATTCGATCGCACGCGCGATCCGGTGCGTCTGGCTGCCCGCGATCGCCATGTGCCGCAGCCGCGTGCCCTGCCCGCTGATCATCAGCCGGTACAGCACTTCCTTTTCGATCAGCGGCGCGACGACCGCGATGTCGGCCGGCGTATCGAGCAGCCGCAGCAGCCGCAACGCCGCATCGAGCAGCGGCGGCGTCAGCTCCGCGAGCGCGATCCCCTCGCCCTCCGGGCCCGCGTCGGGCTCGGGCAGCCGCATCTCGGCCGCCAGCTCGACGATGCGCTGCGGGTCGAGCGTCAGCGACAGGCACAGGTACGGCGCATCCGGCGACGCACGCGTCACGCGCGACAGGATCGGCAAGTCGATCGACGTAATCAGGCAATTGTGGGTGTCGTATTCGTAAGCCTGGCCGGCCACGATCACGCGCTTCGCGCCCTGCGCGGCGATCACCAGCGCGGCGCGCGATACGCCGCAGCCGAGATCGACCGGCCGCGTGTGCCGATGCAGCATCAGGCCCGGCACGGCGGTCGAGTGCGAGCCGTCCGCGGGCGCGAAACGGCCGATCAGCGACGCCAGTTCGCGCCGCCCGGATTCGCGCGACGCCACGATATCGGTCATGTCCATGACGCTTCCTCGAATGATTTCCCGTGTCGCGCGAGCATAGCGAAACGGCTCGCGGCGTGCGGGGAATTTGCAGGATTGTTCAATAAATTTGCAGGATTGGGTAGACGCAAAAAACGATGCCTCGCGCACACTGCCGGCTAACCCGGCGCATGCCGGGTTTTCCCCACGGAGACAACAACATGCCTACCTCGTTTGTCCTGAACGGCAAGAACGTCACGCTCGACGCCGATCCGTCGATGCCCGTCCTCTGGGCGATTCGCGAACACGCGGAACTGACCGGCACGAAATTCGGCTGCGGCATGGCGCAGTGCGGCGCGTGCACGGTGCATCTCGAAGGCCAGGCCGTCCGCTCGTGCGTGCTGCCGCTCGCCGGCATCGCGGGCAAGCACGTCACGACGATCGAAGGCCTGCAGAGCAAGCCCGCGCAGGCCGTGCAGGCCGCGTGGGTCAAGCTGCAGGTGCCGCAATGCGGCTATTGCCAGTCCGGCCAGATCATGTCGGCCACCGCCTTGCTCGAACAGAACCCGAAGCCGACCGACGCGGACATCGACGCCGCGATGAACGGCAACCTCTGCCGCTGTGCGACCTACGCCCGCATCCGGGCCGCGATCCACGACGCGGCCGCGACGCTGGGAGCCTGACCATGACGATCGAACTCGACAACCCCGGTTCGGTGCGCCCGTCGCGCCGCACGTTCCTGAAGGCCGCGGGGGCCGCTGCCGCCGTCAGCCTGACCATCGGCTTCGACTGGGCCGGCCTCGGCCGCCGCGCGCTCGCCGCCACCGCGCCGGCCGGCGATTTCGCGCCGAACGCCTTCCTGCGCATCACGCCGGACGGCGCCGTCACGGTCATCGCGAAGCACGTGGAAATGGGCCAGGGCGCCTATACGGGCATCGCGACGATCGTCGCCGAGGAGCTCGACGCCGACTGGTCGAGCGTGCGCGTCGAAAGCGCGCCGGCCGATGCGAAGCGCTATGCGAACCTCGCGTTCGGCACGATGCAGGGCACGGGCGGCAGCTCGGCCATGGCGAACTCGTGGCAGCAACTGCGCGAGGCCGGCGGCAAGGCGCGCGCGATGCTCGTGTCGGCCGCGGCAGCCCGCTGGAAGGTGCCGGCCGGCGAACTGACCACCGCCAACGGCGTCGTCTCGCACGCGAAGAGCGGCAAGACGGCCGCGTACGGCACGCTCGTCGCCGATGCGTCGAAGCTGCCCGTGCCCGACAAGGTCACGCTGAAGCAGCCGGCCGATTTCAAGCTGATCGGGCACCGGATTCCGCGTGTCGACGGGTCGTCGAAATCGAACGGCACCGCGCATTTCACGCTGGACACGACGTTCCCCGGCATGCGCGTCGCGCTGCTGCAGCGGCCGCCGCGCTTCGGCGCGACGGTGAAATCGTTCGACGCGACCGCCGCGAAGGCCGTGCCGGGCGTCGTCTCGGTCGTGCAGGTGCCGGGCGGCGTCGCGGTCGTCGCGACGGGCTTCTGGGCCGCGAAACAGGGCCGCGACGCGCTGAAGGTCGAATGGGACGAAACGAAGGCGGAAAAGCGCGGCTCGGACGAGCTCATGCGCGAATACCGGCAGCTCGCCGAGAAGCCGGGCGCATCCGCGCGCAAGGACGGCGATGCCGATGCGGCAATCGCCGGCGCCGCGCGCAAGATCAGCGCGACGTATGAATTCCCGTATCTCGCGCATGCGCCGATGGAGCCGCTCGACGCGGTCGTCAAGCTGACGCCGACCAGCTGCGAGATCTGGGCCGGCGACCAGTTCCAGACGGTCGACCAGGGCAACGCGGCCAAAACGGCCGGGCTGAAGCCGGAACAGGTGAAGATCCATACGCTGTATGCGGGCGGCAGCTTCGGCCGGCGTGCGAACGCGTGGTCGGACTACGTCGTCGAGGCCGTGTCGATCGCGAAGGCGCTCGGCGCGGACGGCAAGCCCGTCAAGCTGCAGTGGACGCGCGAGGACGACATCCAGGGCGGCTTCTACCGGCCGATGTACTTCCACAAGCTCGACGCGGGCCTGACCGCGGACGGCCGGCTGGTCGGCTGGCGCCACCGGATCGTCGGCCAGTCGATCCTCGCCGGCACGCCGTTCGAGGCGTTCATGGTCAAGAACGGCATCGACGCGACGTCGGTCGAGGGCGCGGCGAACCTGCCTTACGCGGTGCCGAACGTGTCGGTCGAGCTCACCACCACCCGGGTCGGCCTGCCCGTGCTGTGGTGGCGCGTGGTCGGCAGCTCGCATACGGCCTACGCGGTCGAGGCGTTCATCGACGAAGCCGCGCACGCGGCCGGCAAGGACCCGTACGCGTTCCGCCGCGACCTGCTCGCGAAGGAGCCGCGCATGCGCGCGGTGCTGGAGCTGGCCGCGCAGAAGGCCGGCTGGGATCCGGCCAAGCCGCTGCCGAAGGGCCGCGGGCGCGGGATCGCGGTGGCCGAGGCGTTCAAGAGCTATGTCGCGCAGGTGGCCGAGGTCTCGGTCGACGCGGACGGCAAGGTGAAGGTCGAGCGCGTGGTGTGCGCGGTCGACTGCGGGATCGCGATCAATCCCGACATCGTCGCCGCGCAGATGGAGGGCGGCATCGGTTTCGGCCTCGGCGCGGCGATGCACAGCGCGATCACGCTGAAGGACGGCCAGGTCGAGCAGCGCAACTTCGACGGCTACCACGTGCTGCGGATGGCCGAGATGCCGAAGGTCGAGGTGCATATCGTGCCGTCGGCCGAGGCGCCGACCGGGGTCGGCGAGCCGGGCGTCGCGCCGGTCGGGCCGGCCGTGGCGAACGCGATCTTCGCGGCGACGGGCAAGCGGCACTACGTGCTGCCGTTCGATTCGGCGGATAGCGCGAAGGCTTGATGTGACGGGACGCCGGCTGCGGGGCGAGGGGTGCCCTGTGACCGGCGTTTTTTCGGCTGCCCATGCAGGGTTCGATGTCGGCAAAAATCTTCGCCAACCATTTGATTCAAAAAGAAAACCCGGCAAGCCCGGCAGGGTTCGATGTAGGGTTCGTTATCCATCCGAAGCCTTATCCGGCCGCCCCCGAAATCCGTCCCTCCCCCACGTTACGTCAGACGTAACGCCCGTAACGTCCCCGCCCGATGCTACGTAACAATCCTTCACCATTGCTCCAGCCCTGTCATCACGCGCCCGGCGTTGCGCGTTAAAAATTCTTTTTAAATTCAAGGCTGCTCCGCGGTCCGCGCCGCTCCCGCCCGCCGTTACCCCCTGACAACCGCCCCCTGGCCCGAAAGTTGCAGCACAGGACCCCGCAAACACTCCTTTATGGACATGCGAGGGCCACCATGGATTGCAAATACCTGTACATCGACAACATAAAAATCAACTTCGTGCGCCGCACGATCGAAATCGACAACAAGGTCGTTGACGTCACGCCGCGCGAATTCGACGTCGTCGAATTCCTGCTCGACAACATGAACAAGATCGTGCCGCGGCAGGCAATCCAGGAAGCCGTGTGGGGCCGCGAGCTCGGCGTGTCGTCACGCACGCTCGACACCCATATCTCGCGGATCCGTTCGAAGCTGCAGCTCGAACACGACAAGAACCTGCGAATCATCCCGATCTACGCGGTCGGCTATCGGCTGGTGCTGTTCGGTGCGGCGATGACGCACGTCGAACGCCACGACGCGGCGCCGATGCTGCGCACGGCGCCGCAACCCGCGATGGCCGCCGACTACGCGTAACGCTTCACCCGCGCGCCGCCCGCTCGCGGCACGCCGGTCACGCTTGCCTCACCGCGCTGCGCGAATTCGCAGCCCCTCGCGGCCTGCCAGCCGGACGCGGCCTGCACGCCGCCCGGCCCGCCAGCCAGTCGCGCCCCAACCGCCGCCTCCGGGCGGCGGTTGCTTTCGAGGCCAGCCGTCGCGTCGCCCACTTCGGCGCACTCGGACGCACTCCACCGCACTTCGTCGCGCTTCGTAGCGCCCCGCTCCCGCCGCCTCCGCACGATGTGCGCGACTACGGATTCCGGCGCGGCACACGGCCATCGCCGTCCCTACAATCGACGCAGCAGCCGCGCGCCCCCGGCGCCGCCGGCATCAGAACAACCCGTCGAACCAACGCCGAATCCGCCCCGATCCCGCCGTGCCTGCGCTGTTCCTGACGAATGCCGACGCCGGCGACGCCGCGAACCGGGCCATGCCCGCCGCTTCCCCGCCGTCCGCCGCCGTGCCGGCCGCGGTCGCGCTCGACGCGTCGCCCTACCTGCCGCGCCTGTCCGCCGCCGCCGCGCGCGGGCTGTCGCATGCGTACGGCGCGACCGGCGCCGTCCCGGTCACGCTCGGCGAGCACGCGTACGAGGTGCGCTGGCGCGTCGACGCCGAGCCGGCCGCCGATGCGCACGCGTACCGCTTCGTCGTCGGCCCGGCCGCCGGCACGCTGTGGATCGACCCGGTCGCGGAAACCGAATGGCTCGGCGACGCGGCCGACCCCGCGGTCCCGGCCGTGATCCGCGCGGCGCTGCTCGCCGACCTGTGCGCGCCGCTCGCTGCGGTGCTGCAGGCAGCAACCCGGCAGCGCGTGGCGTTGCTGCCGCCCGACGGCGCACCGGCCTGGGATGCAGCGCCGGCCGCGCTGCGGTTCGAGCTGCGACGCGCCGACGCCGCGTGGCGCTGCCACGGCGCGCTGCTGTTCGACGCGCCGGACGCGCTGGCCGTGTTCTTCGCGACCGCGCCGGCCGCGCTCGCCGACGCGCGCGCGACCTACGCGAGCCTGCCCGTGCCGCTCGTGTTCGAAATCGGCCGCACCGAGCTGACGACGGCCGAGCTGGCCGACGTCGTCGGCGGCGACATCATCGCGATCGAGCGCTGGCAGGCGCACGAGCAGAACCTGCTGTGCGTCGCGCGGCTGCCGGCCGCGCCGGCGTGGGAGATCACCGGACGGCCGTCGGGCAACCGGCTGACCGTCGAACGAATCAGGGAGATGCCTTTGGAACCGACCCGCACCGACTCCGCCGCGCCGACGACGCACGACGCGCCGCCCGGCGACGCGCCACGCTCGCTCGATGGCCTCGCGGTCGACCTGCGCTTCGAGCTGCCGCCCACGTCGATGCCGCTGGGCGAACTGAGCGCGCTGCAGCCGGGCGCCGTGATCGAGCTGCAGCAAGGGATCAACCAGAGCGTGATCCATCTCGTCGCGAACGGGATGCTGATCGGCACCGGCCACCTGATCGCGGTCGGCCAGAAGCTCGGCGTGCGCGTCGTCACGCTGACGCAACCCGCGCCGCGCGAGCGCTGAACGATGGGCAACCTGCCGAATCCGGTCGCGCTGATCGCGGTGATCGCCGCGCTCGGCATCGCGCCGTTCGCGGCGCTGATGGTGACGAGCTACACGAAGCTGGTGGTCGTGCTCGGCCTGCTGCGCTCCGCGCTCGGGATCCAGCAGGTGCCGCCGAACCTCGTGCTGAACGGCATCGCACTGATCCTGTCGCTGTTCATCATGGCGCCCGTCGGAATGTCGATCCGCGATGCGCTGCAGGCGCGCCACTTCGATGCGTCGGGGCAGTCGTCGACCTCGGACATCGGCGCGCTCGCCGATGCCGCGCTGCCGCCGATCAAGGATTTCCTCGTGTCGCATACGCGGCAGCGCGACCGCGAATTCTTCGTGCGCACCGCGACGTCGGTCTGGCCGAAGAACCGCGCGGACGGCATCAAGGACGACGACCTGCTCGTGCTGGTGCCGAGCTTCACGCTCGCCGAGCTGACGAAGGCGTTCCAGATCGGCTTCGTGATCTACATCGTGTTCATCGTCGTCGACCTGCTGGTCGCGAACATCCTGCTGGCGCTCGGGATGCAGATGATCTCGCCGACCACGATCTCGGTGCCGTTCAAGCTGCTGCTGTTCGTCGCGCTCGACGGCTGGTCGCTGCTCGTGCACGGGCTCGTGCTGTCGTACCGCGTGGCGGGGGCGGGATGAACGCGCGCCGCCTGCGCACCGCCGCCGCGTGCCTGTGCGCGCTGGCCCTGCTCGCGCTCGCGTGCCTGCCATCGCGCGTCGTGCAGGCAGCCGGCGGCGCCGGTTTCGCGCAACTGGCGCGCGCCTGCGCGCCGAACGTCGATCCCGCGACGCTCGCCGCGCTCGTGCGTACCGAGTCGGGCTTCAATCCGTATGCGATCGGCGTGGTCGGCGGGCACCTGACGCGCCAGCCCGCGTCGCTCGACGAGGCGCGCGCGACCGCGCGCGAACTGTCGTCGCGCGGCTTCAGCTACAGCGTCGGCCTCGCGCAGGTCAACGAACGCAATTTCGCGAAATACGGGCTCGACGAAGCGACGATGTTCGAGCCGTGCCGCAACCTGCAGGCCGGCGGCGCGATCCTGACCGAGTGCTTCGCGCGCTCGTCGGGCACCGGCCGCGCGACGCAGGCCGCGTTGCGCGCGGCGCTGTCGTGCTACTACAGCGGCAACTTCACGACCGGCTTCTCGAGCGGCTACGTGAGCCGCGTCGTCGCGAGCGCACAGCGCAATGCGCGCGAAGGCGGCGTCGAACCGATCCCCGTCGTGACCGACACGCCGCCGCCGGAACGCCAGCGGCGCATGGCCGCGGCCGCCACGACGCCGCCCGAACGCGCGCGCCGCCTGCCGTCGCCCGCCGCGTCCGCCGATGCGCCGTCGTGCCATGCGCGTCCGGTGGTGATGATGTGCCGCGGGCTGCCGGCGAACCAGGCGAAGCGGCTGTGCGTGCGGTGTCTTGATCAGTAAGCAGGCCCGTACCCTCGTTCCCGCCGCCTCGCGTCGCCGCCGTTCGTAGCGACGACCCGGCGGCGCGCGCGCATCGGCGGCGCGCTACGAAACGCGCTGCGTCACCGCGGCGCATGCCTTTCTACACTCCAAGCTCGACCGTAATGGCATCGTAATGCGCGCCCCGTCGAGCGCGGCGCGACCGGGAGGAGTTTGATGCTGGATATCGACGGCGTCGGTATGGGCGCCAACTGGATGGCGTTCCTCGAGCGCACGCTCGAAGCCGAACGCGCGAAAGCGGCAAGCCAGGCCGCGCAGCAATCGGGCGACCCGTCGAAACAGCAGACCGCCACGCCCCCGCCGCCGCCGATCACGGTGCAGGTCACGCCCGGTACGGACCCGTCGAAGCCGACCAATGCCGAAATCGCGTCCGCGACCTCGCTGATCCGGAGCCTCGCCGAACAGTACCGGCCCAAGCCGCCCGACATCACGGTCGACGATCCGCTGACCCAAGCCGCGCAGACCGCGATCCAGGGCGCGCAGACGCAATACGACAACGCGCTGCAGGACGAGCAGGACAAGCAGACCGCGCTGACCCACGCGAAGAACGATCCGTCCACGACGAAGGACGCGCTCGCCAGCGCGCAAACCGCCTACGACAACGCGCACCAGGCCACCGCGAAAGCGGAAAAGGAACTGGACGTCACGACCGACGCCGGCTACATGATCGCGTACGCGCAGCAGGCCGATCACGACAACGAAGCGCTCGATCCGAAACGGGCGGGCTCCGCGCAGGCCGACGCGAACGCGGCGCTCGACCGGCTGAAGGCGGCCGTCCCGGGCATCGACGATCCGGCCAAGGTGTCGCCGCGGGACGACTGGACGCCGCAGCAGAAGCAGGCCTACGACGCGTGGCAGAAGGCGGACGCGAAGCTGTCCGAAGCGAAGGCGCTTCACAACGCCGACATCGCGAATTCGAACCTCGCGTTCGCCCAGTTGCAGTCGTATGGGTCGAACGGCGATTACGCGGATGCGATGGATGCCGGCATCGCGCGTATCAACAAGCAGCTCGCGCCGCTCGATCGCGTGATCGACGTGCCGCCGGCGCTGAAGCCCGACGAGGCCCGGACGCAACTGACGCAGAGCGCCGACGACGCGAACTATGCGAACGCATGCCTGAATGCGGCGACCGACGCGGCGAAGGTCGCCGACATCCAGGGCACGTACAACGCGGTGTCCGGCAAGTACGGGCCGACCGTGATGAGCACGACGGTCGCCGCACAGCAGGACCTGCTGAACCATGCGCAGGCCAGCGCGCGCGTGAGCGGCGGGTATCTGCAGATGCTGTATGCGAATCGCCAGGTCGACGAACAGCAGAAGAACTACGACGCCACGCAAAAGAGCGCGACGCAATGGCGCCGCGACCATCCCGGCGTCAAGCTGATGGACCCGCGCGCCGATCTCGGCGTCGAAGACGCGGCCACGCAGCTGTGGAAGGCGAAGGATGCCGCGAGCCTCGCGCACGACGGCTATGTCGCCGCGTACGGCAACGCGCTCGCGATCCACTACGACGATATCGCCGCCGGCGTGCAGAATCGGTACGACCACCGGACGATGTGCATCGCGAACGATCCGACGCCGCTCGAGATCAAGGGCCTGAAAACGATCGCGTCCGCGCTGCATCAGGCAGACGAGCGGATGACCGCGTCCGTCAACGAGCGCGCGACGAAGCAGGCGCTCGCCGATGCACAGGCGAAGCAGCAGGACCTGAAGATCAAGGTCGACGGGCTGCAGGCCCAGTACGACCAGTGGAACCGCGATCACGGCATCGGGCCGACGCCGAGCGTGTTTTCCATCGCGACACCGCAGGGAACGCCGAAGAACATCCCGTTGACGGCGCCGGTGCCGTTCGTCGTCAATCAATACGCGAAGCCGCTTGCCGATGCGCTCGCGGAACTCGATCAGGCGAACCGGGACGTCCAGCACGCGCAACTGCGCAGCGAAACGTTCCATCAGCAGGTGCTGTTCAACGAATTCGACGCGCATCTCGACGAGCGGCTGCGCAATCCGAAGACCGAATCCGATCAGAAGGACTACGCGAAGGCGCTGTCCGACTTCTTCGGCGCGCACCGCAGCGAGCTGTCGCAGTCGCTGCTCGACAAGGCCGGCGACGCGACGCGGCGCGGCACGCGGATCGACTTCGGCCTGCTGGACCCCACGGAACAGCGCAACCTCGTCGGCGTCGCGATCGGGCTGTCGCCGGACCGCGCGACCGGCGACCCGCATGCCGCGCAGTTCAGCGACGGCAAGAAGCTCGAATCGATCGACAAGGTTCGCGACGAACTGCTGAAGGTGGGCGGCGGCAAAGGCACGCGCGTCAACGTGATGCCGATCGTCTATGCGTCGAAGGACGCCGGCCTGGTCACGAGCGCGATCTTCAAGGTCACGAACGAGAATGGCGACACGCACTACGTCGACGATCAGGGCGCGAAATACTCGAGCATCGACAACTTCATCGACGACAACTCGCTGTCGTCGGACGGCACGCTCGACATCGCGACCGGCTACGACGCGAACGGCACCGCGCGGATCGACCCGCACAACACCGCGCACGACGACAGCTGGTGGGAAAGCGTGATGCACACGTTCGGTTCCGGCGACGTGAACCTCGGGATGCTGCTCGGCGGGATCGCGCTCGAAGTCGGCGGCGGCCTGCTCGACGCGACGGTATTCGGCGCGCCGCTCGGCGTCGCGCTCAACGTGGCCGGCACCGGGCTGATCTATACGTCGGCGGCGGCAGCCGTCGCGAACTCCGGCTACGACCTCGCCAATCGCATCCAGCACGATCGCACGATCAGCCCGCTCGATGCGGAAGCGCGCGCCGATTACCTGAACCTGGTGCCGGCCGGCGTCGGCGGCGTCGGCAAGATCGCCACGCTGCTGAACGATTCGAAGGGGCTCGCGACCTTCGTGCGGCGCGCGACGACGGTCACCGGTCTCGGCGGCGCGGCGGAAGCCGGCGTGCAGTTCGTGCACGATGCGGTGACGGGTCATACGGACCGGCTCGCCGGCGATGCGTCGTCGTTCATACTGAATCTCGGCCTCGCGCAAGGTCACCAGAAGCTCAAGGCCGTGACGACCGGCATCGTGCGGCGTACCGGCGGATTCGGCGGCCGCGACCTGAACAACCAGGCCGTGCAGATCGGCGACCAGACCGTGCGCATCGGCCAGAGCCGCTACACAGCGACGAACACGCTGCGGCTCGGCCGTACGCGCGCGACCATCGACGGCCGCAGCGTGACCGTGGCCGGCGACGGCACGCTGATGGTCGGCAAGCGCGTGCTGACCTACGAAGGCGTGCCGATCCGCGTATTGAGCCGCGCGAATGCGGTGAATACCGGCGCACGCGGCAAGACCGGCACCACCGCGTTCGTCGACCACGAAGGCCGCATCACGATCGCGGAACGCATCGACGGCTCGTGGCGCACCCTCGAGCGCACGCGCTTCAACCGCTACGGTACCGATGGTCGCATCACGGCCGGCCGGGACGGCAGCCTGACGCTGTCCGACGGCATCGAGCTGCGCGCGCCGAGCCAGGTCGGCACGCCGCGCGGCGCGGGCCCGGCGCCCGCCACGCCGACGGCCGCGCCGCCGCACGACGATGGCGCCCGCACGAACGCGGCCCGCGCGACCCCGTCCACGCTGCGCGCGGCAGCGGACCCGACGGCGGCCGTGGCCGAGCCGGCCGCCGCGACGTCGCGCGCGACCGCGCAGGCAGGCCGCTCGTCCGCGCAGGTGCGCGAACGCGCCGCCGAGAACGACCAGGATGCACGCACCGCATCGCGCGCGGATCGCCGCAGCGGCGACGCGCGGACGATCCAGTACCGGCGGGTCGCCGACCCGGCCGAAGCCGGCGCCGGCGGGCCGCTCGAACCGCTGACGTTTCGCCAGCGCGTCGCCTGGACCGTCCTCCATGCGATCGAATCCTCCCCGCTCGCGCCGGGCTTCGCCGCCCGCGAGGCGGACGTCGCGGTCGCGCCCGGCGGGCCGCGCGTCGAGCAGCACAGCTATGGCGGGCGCACGCTGTTCGTCGTGCGCAACGGCCGCCCGGACGCGCCGCTGACACGCCCGGACGGCACGCCGTTGTCCGGCCACGAACTCGCGCTCGACGCGCGCCACGGGCTGCCGGCGCCGTCCCGGCTCGACGAACCGATCGTGCTCGTCGCGGAAGGCGCGGAGGCCGGGCTGGCCCCCGAACTCGCGAACGTCTGGAACCGTCCGGTATTCGTCGCACCGCGCGGCGCGCTCGCGGCGGACGGCACGATCCGCGCGACCAGCGGCTTCCTGCGCTTCGATCCCGCGCCGCATCCGGAGGTCGCGCTCGGGCCGCTGCGGGCGGACGGCCTGCAGGTATTCCATGCGGACAGCGGCAAGCCGGTGGACCTGAACGAGCATCTCGGCGCGCTGCTCGGCTTCGGCGCGCACAAGGGCGGCTTCGCGCTCGGCCGGGATGCGGTCGTCGCCCTCTACGAGGATTTCAGCACGCGCGCCGAACAGCAGGCCAGCGCCGGCGCCGAACGCGCGGCGCTCGCGTTGCTGCGGCGTCGCTACGATCTCCCGACCGTCGCGATGGACGGCCCGTTTTCGCACGCCGGCCGCGTCGCGGTGCTGTACCAGCCGCGCGGCGGGCTGCATACCGGCGATGCCGGGCGCGGCCTGCTGCCGACGACGCTCGACCCCGAATCGCTGCAGACCCTGCGCACGCTGCGCGACGCGATTCAGCAGGACCGGCTCTACTTCGATCCGCAAGGCGTGTATCGCGACGGCCGGCTGCTGCTCGCGGATCCCGGCCCGATCGAGACCCACAGCGACGCGTATCGTCAGACCCTCGCGGACGTCGACGATCAGATCACGCTGCTCGAACGCGGGATCGAGCGCGGCGACGTGAAGCTCAAGCGCCCGGACGTGCAGATGCGTGCCGGCGGCGCGCCGCTGCCGAACCAGGTCAGCGCGTTCGCCGAACAGTCGGGCACGCTCGCGCAGCAGATGCGCCTGCTCGGCAGCGACCGTTCGCGCGTGAACGCCGCCGGCAAGCGTCCGGGCGGCGGCCGCTACACGCGCAAGGCGCTCGAAGCCGAGGCGAGCCGGCAGCTCAATGCATTCGAGGCCCGCTACGACGTCGATCTCGGCAGTCGCGCCGACGCGCATCCGCGCGATGCGGGCGATCCGCCGAACGACCACGGCGGCCGCGACAAGCCGCGCGACGACGCGCCGCGCTCGATGCGCGAGATCCAGGCGCAGCGCGTCGCGTGGTCGCGCGCGCACGTCGAGCGCAACGCGTCGCCGTTCGGCGCCGCGACGCCGGCGCTCGACGCGCTGGGGCTCAGGCGGCGCGGCCTCGTGTCGATGGATGAAGCCGACCGTCTCGCGATCGTCCATGCCGACACGCAGCCCGACGGCACGCTGCTCGGCCCCGACGGCCGGCCGATCGATCCGCACGGCTTCTCGCTGCTGTCGGATGCGCCGTACGCCGGCCAGCGCGTGGTGATCCTGGCCGCGCGGCACGCGAACGAAGGCGCGGCCGCGCAACTGGCGAACCTGTGGCAACGCCCCGTCTACGCGGTGCATCCGGACGCCGTTGGCGCAGACGGCGGACTGACCGACCTGTCCGGCATGAACCGCTACGTGCCGGCCGCTTACGAGCAGCCGGCGCTCGGCGAGCTGTCGGTCACCGGCGGCCAGCTGCACGTCGCGGGCGATCCCGCGCGCACCGTCGATCCCGCCGACCATCTCGGCCCGCTCGTCGGCTCGGGGCTCTACAAGACGGTATTCGACGGCGGCACGGGCCAGGCGATCGGCTTCTTCCGCGACACGTCGCCGGACGGCGTGGAAGTCGCGCACGAGGAAATTGGCGCCGAACAGGGCGGCCTGCGTGAACTGAAACGGCTCGATCTGCCCGTCAGCACGGTCGACGGACCGTTCTCGCACCTGGGCCGGGTCGGCGTCGTGTACAAGCCGGCGGCACTGCTGAGCAGCGCCGCGATGGAAAAAGGGCTCGGCCTGCCCGGCGTGGTCCGGCGCAGCGGTCTCGACGATCTCGCGAACATTCGCAACGTCACGCAGCGGCACGGGCTGCTGTACGACTTCCAGGTGCTGTTCGGCCGCCATGGCGAAGTGCTGCTGCACGACCCCGGCCAGGTACTGCACAAGGCGGACCCGGAAGGCGACGTCGTCGAGCGGATCGACGGCGTCATCGACACGATCCAGCGCGGCATTGCGACGGGCCGCATTCGCCTCGCCCATCCCGCCTACGCCGAAAGCGGCGCGTACGCGCAACGCCCGGGCATGCTCGGGCGCGTCGTGCAGCGGTTCCGCGGCCGCGTGCTGCTGATGCGCGCGCACGCGATCGCGCGACAGTCGCCGACCTTCCGCGCGCAGATGCGGCTGGCCCGCAGCGACGGCTGGACGATCCGCGTCGGTACGCCGGGCGGCGGTCATTACGCGGACGCGGACACGCGCACGATCGTACTCGACGGCAATACGCGCCGCGCCGGCACGCTCGTATTCGTGTGGGGCCACGAACTGCAGCACAGCGTCGATCTCGCGACCGGCGCGCTGGCCGCCGAGCACGCCAGCCCCGAAGCCGCCGTGGCCGCGCTGCTGAAGTCGGATGCGCGCGCGGAGGTCAACGCGTACACGATCCGCAACGAAATCCTCGCCGCCGGCGGGCCCGACATCGCGACCCACGCGACGTTGCCCGACGCGCTCGCCCGGGCGACCGAGCATGCGCTGACGAGCCGCGACCCGGCCGCGCTCGACGCCCTCGCGGACACGTTCGGCGACATGCGCACGTCGACGCCCGGCAATCCGACCTATCGCGAGTACTACGGCGAACAGGTTCGCGCGGCGGCCGGACGCCCCGTCGCGGCACGGCTCGCCGCGCCGGCACGCGCCCGCCATGCGGTCGACGGCCACGCGATGAAGCACGCACGCGCGTGGCTCGACGCGCGCGACATGCGCACGCTGACGCGCGCCGAAGGCCAGCACGCGCCCACGCTCGGGCACCTGGTGCAGCAGACCGGCACCGACACGGCGCTGCTGATCGCGCGGGCCGGCAAGCCGACGCCCGACGCGCCGCCGACGTTCGTCGCGACGGCGCACGTCGATGCGAATGGCGCGATCCAGCGCCTGCGCTTTCTCGGCAACGCGCTGAACGCCGAGGAGCGACAGGCGCTGAAGCAGGCGCTGTCGAGCGCGATGGAACGCAGCGATCCGGCCGGCACCGCCGCCGCGCGGCGCGCGTTCGATTTCCATGCGTCGCCCGTCACGCACCGCGAACTGGTCGCGCTCGGCGGCCCGGCGAAGGTCAAGCCCGCGCGTGAAGGCGAGACGGTCGAATTCACGCGGCACGGGCGCGTGCGCGACGCGTACGTCGATGCGATCGACGCGCTGTCGAATGCGCCGCATTTCGCACGCGCGAAACAGGCCGTCGCGGCGGCCGGCCACGCCGACACGATCTACGTCGTCGACAAGGCGACGGGCAAGATCGCCGGTCATGCGCGCTACGACTCGGCCACCGGTGTCTGGCAATACCGGGAAAACGCCCCGCATGCACGGACTCACGTAACGGAGCGGCCGCTCGCCGCCGCGTATCCGCAGCGCGGCCGCATCCGGTTGCGGCCGAACGGCAAACTGCACGGCGTGCCGCTCACGCGGGCCCGCACGCGCGGCATGACGTTCTTCGTCAGCAGCGTCGAACCGGCCACGCTGGCGCGGGTCGGCGACCGCTTCGACGCGCCGCGACCACCGAAGAAGGACAAGACGGAAGTCCTGCCGCGCCGCGGCCTGCACTATGGCGGCCATGTGGCGATCAGCGGCATGCACGGTCTGCGGCGCCGCTTCGCGTCGCTGACCGGCACGGGCGCCGCGATCGCACTGCGCCGCGCCCGCGCGATCGCGACGCTCGGCCGCGCATCGTCAGCCACGCGTCCGCTGCCCGCCGGCGGCACGCGCACGCCCGCGACCAGCGCGCTGGCGCCGGCGCCCCGCGCGTTCGAAGCCGGGCTGCTGCCCGCCGCGTCCGGTCATGCGCTGGATTTCAGCGGTCACAACGTCGTGCACCTGCTCAGCCTCGCGAAAGCGCGCGGCCTCGTGCCCGGCAAGCATTTCATCTACGTGTATGGCGGCGGCGAGCGCATCGCGTACCGGCTCGGCAAGCCGCGCGCGGTGATCACGGCCAACGCGCAAGGCGAACTGACCTGGCATGACAACTGGCGCAAGCCCGACAGCCCCGGCGTGCCGCTCGACGCGTCGCCGATCGGCGGCGGCCCGTACGGCGGCGATACCCATCTGCTGCTGACCGAACTCGCGCCGGATGCGCTTGCGGAGCACGCGCGCGGCACCCGGCTCAAGACGCTCGAGACCCGCCTCGCAACCGTCGACGCATGGGCGAAAGACCCGTCGCCGCACATGTCCGACGCGCGGCGCGACTGGGGCGCGACCGAGGCGCGGCGGCTGCGGTCGCAACGCCACGCGGCGCTGCAGTCGATCCGCCGCGCGAACGCCGCGGCCGCGCGCAACGGGCAAGCGGCATCGGGCCATCCGGTGCTCGACGTGCGCACCTATCAGCCGTCGCTCGTCAGCACGACGCAGGTCGAATCGCTGCAGCGCTATGGCGACGGCAACGCGTCGGCCCTGCTCGCGCACTACGACCGGATCGACGCGCTCGTGCAGCACGCGCGCGATCCGCGCGCCGCGCCGCTCGAACTCGACGATGCGGTCAACGGCGTGCCGCCCGCGATCATGGCCGACGCCCAGGCGTTGCGCGACACCGGCATGCCGCTGTACGTCGCGCGCGACTGGTCGGGCGGCGGCTCGCGCTATGCGCCGATCCCGCTCAGAAGAAAGGTGCTGAGCCGTTTCAGCACCGCGCTCGCGACCGATCGCGCGCTGCGCCGGCGCCTCCTCGCCGCCGATCCCGCGTACCAACAGCGCGTGGTGCCGATGAGCCGCGCGTTCCGGCTCTCTGACGATCCCGCGAAATTCGTCGCGCAGATCGAGCGGCACGGCGGCGTGATGCCGGCCGTGACGATCGTGATCGACCCGCACACGCTCGCGGCCACGCGCGGCGCGAAGCACGACCCCGCCGTCGTGCACGACGCGAAGTCGATCGGCGACCACAAGGACGCGACGATCGACTACTGGACCGGCACGATCACCGGTGCGAACGGCAAGTCGATGCGTATCGACGACCTGGCCGAGCAATACGTGCACAACTGGCTCGATGCGTCGTCGAAGGCCGGCTTCCTGCTGCGCTTCGAAATGGCGCCGGCGCGGGCGCTGGTGTCGTCGGTCGACCACCGGCATCAGCCCGGCTCCAACACCGGCTATCACGACCACGCGCGGCTCGGCGCGCTGCTCGAATCGTGGAACCGGACGCACCTCGGGCAGCCCGCGCCGCACGTGATGGTGACGTTCCACGGCTGGGATACGGTGCCGGAGCCCGCGTCCGGCGCGAGCCACCTGGAACTCGCGAAATCGCTGCTCGACCATCCGGCGCTGCCGTGGGTGCACGTCGGCCTGTCGTACGCGACGCATGGCTCGGACTTCGTCGCGAACCAGGAACTGACGACCGCGCTCGCGACGCTGCTCGTCGAGCGCGCCAGGGCCAACGACCCGACGCTCGCGCGACTGCACGGCGCCGACGCGCTGACGCGCGTATACGACCGCGTCGACCGCACGACGCTGATGAACCAGCACGGCCTGCTGCTCGCGGAAGTCGACCGCATCGGCCGGGCGCGCGGCATGTCGCCCGCGCGGCTCGCGGCGTTGCGCCAGCAACTGTACGAAGGCAACACCACGCAACTGCTGCATCGCGCCCGCTATGCGACGTCGCGCTTCGCGGCGGACCGCTGGGCCGCCGACCCGCGCCGCGCGCCCGCGGCCAGCGACGCCGCCCGGATGTTTACCGAACGATGGCTCACCGACGTCGGCGCGCGGCTCGCGGCGCCGGAACAGATCGTCACGACGGACGGCGGCGGCGCCGGTGTCGAACCGCTGCAGGCCTGGCGCGAAACCGTCCTCGCGCCCGCGCTCGTCGCGGCCGATACGCAGCCGATCAGCGAAAGCCGGCTCGTCAGCGCGCAGACGAACGAGCCGATGCGTCCGGACGATCCGCTCGCCGCGGCCGCGGAACTGCATGCGCTGCGCCTGCATCAGCCGGACAGCTGGATCGCCGCGCTGCTGAACCGCAAGAACCTGCTGTCGATCGCGATCGGCGCGGGGGCCGGCTTCGCGGTCCATCACTTCGGCCTGACGCCGGACAAGTTCAAGCAGGCCGCGAACGCGGCGTTCGTCGGCGTGCGGACCGGCCGGCTCGTGCAGGCCGTGCACCAGGACACCGTGCGCGCGCTGCAAAGCGGCGACCCGCGGCTGTTCGATCGCGTGATCGACCGCTTCGTCGACGGCCTGAACAATCAGCTCGACGCGCACCAGATGCATGCCGAGCAGCGCAACGCGTCGCTGATCCTGCTCGCCGAGAGCGCGCGGGCGAAGATTCATCTCCAGCTGGAATTGCACAAGGCCGCGTCGCTGCCGGCGGACAAGACGCTGGAATACACGAAGATGATCGCCAACGACATGCTCCAGCAGATGCAGGGCGTGCTCGCGGGCACCTCGATCCAGCAGCTGCATTACGGCAATCCGCGCCGCTTCATGGGCAAGGCCGGACGCGCCGCCGCGATCGCCGGCTATGCGAGCCTCGGCGAGCTGTCGCTGCATGCGCTGCTGCAGAATCCGTCGGTGGTGCCGGCGCTGGGCGCGGCCGGCGCGCTGCTCGGCATCACGTATACCGGCCTCGTGCAGGGCAGCGCGTTCGCGCACCTGAGCATCGAACGGCGTAGCCGCGTCGTGCGGGGCATCGACCTGATGTCGGATCTCGCGAGCATCGCCGGCGGTGCGATCGCGCCATTCGTCGGCCCGCATCCCGCGATCCAGTCGGACTTGCCGATCGCGATTTCGTCGCTGTCGTCCGCGACGCTGCTCGCGCTCGCGCGCATCGACACGCATTTCCCGAACCTGCCGAAGCGGCTCACCGGCTCGATTCCGACGTCGCTCATGGTCGCGCCGATCCTGATCTATGTCGGCAAGTGGATCTACACCGCATTCGAGGACGACGACGGCAAGGCGCCGCCATCCGGCACGCAGCAGCCGGGCGGCGGGGCGACCCAGCACGCCGTCGCGCCGTCGTCGGCCGCCACGCCGGGACACCCGGCGCCCGCCACGCATGCGGCGCAGCCGAGCGCGCCGCCGTCGCCTTCGGCGAGCGCCGCCTCGCCGTCCCGACCGCAACCGTCGCCAGGCACGCCGTCGAACCCGCCGTCGCCGTCGAACGCCCCGCAGCCCTACATCGTCGTCGACGGCGATTCGCTATGGGTGATCGCGGACCAGCATCGCCAGTCGCTGCTGGACGCCGCGCACGTATCGCGTGCCGACCAGCAGGCGATGACGCGCGGCGAACAGGATGCGCGTGCGCTGAAAGAAATCCTGCAGCTCAATCCGTCGGCCGCGCGCGATGCCACGCACTTGCCGGTCGGCACGCCGCTGGTGGTCGGATGACGGTCGGCCCGCCGCGCGTCACGGCGGCGGGCACGACGATGCCGTCACGCCGCGCGCTGCGCCTCCAGCCACGCCTGGAACATCAGCACCGTCCACAGCTGGTGCTGCCAGTTCATCCGGCCCGTCTGGTGCTGGCGCCACAGCCGCTCGACCGCCGCCGCATCGAAGAAGCCTTCTTCGCGCAGGCGCGACGGCCGCAGCAGCGCCTCGGCCCAGTCGCGCAGCGCGCCGCGCAGCCAGTGGTCGACGGGCGCGCAAAAGCCCTGCTTCGGCCGGTCGATCAGCGCGGACGGCACGTACCGGTCGAGCAGCCGGCGCAGCAGCGCCTTCGACTGCCCTTCCGGCAAGCGCACCGACGCCGGTACGCGCCACGCGAATTCGACGACGTGATGATCGAGGAACGGCATGCGCGTCTCGAGGCTCACGGCCATCGCCGCGCGATCGACCTTCGCGAGGATGTCGGTCGGCAGGTACGTGAGCGTGTCGATCGCCATCGCCTGCTCGGCGAAGCTCAGATGCGCGGGCCACGCGGACACCGTGTCGAGCGGCGTCGGCGGCTCCTGCCCCGACAGCGCGATGCGCTCCGGATGATGCACCGACGACATCAGCAGCCGGTACAGCCCGATGCGACTTTCGGCCGTCATCACATGGCCGAGCTTGTGCAGGCGATCGCCGATGCGCGACGTCGATTCGCGCGCCTCCACGCCGCCGCCCCACGCGCCCTGCGCGACGGCTGCCAGCTGGTCCGCGTGGTCGGGCCGCAGCGCGTGCAACGCGGCGGCGATCCGCGCGCGCACGGCGCCCGGCACGCGATGCAGCTTGCGCCACAGGCGCGGCGTCAGGAAATAGCGCGTGTAGCCGCCGAACAGCTCGTCGCCGCCGTCGCCGGACAGGCTCACCTTCACGTGCCGGCGCGTCAGTTCGGAGACGAGAAAGGTCGGGATCTGCGACGCATCGGAGAACGGCTCGTCGTAGATCGACGGCAGCTTCGGCACGACGCCGAGCGCATGGTCGGCGGTCACGTAAAGCTCGGTATGGCGCGTGCCGAGATGGCGCGCGACGGCCTTCGCGTAACCGGCTTCGTCGTAGCCGGCCTCGTGGAAGCCGATCGTAAACGTGTCGACCGGCGTCGCCGATTGCGCCTGCATCAGCGCGACGATCGCCGACGAATCGACGCCGCCCGACAGGAACGCGCCGAGCGGCACGTCGGCCTCCATCTGCCGCGCGACGGCCTGCCGCAAGATCGCGTCGAGCTGGCCGACGGCTTCGTCGGAGGTGCCGTCGAACGGCTGCGCGCGGCCCGCCTCGATCGCCTGTTCGAGCGTCCAGTACGCGCGCAGGCGCGGCGTGTCGCGCGCATGTTCGAACTGGATGTACGTGCCGGGCGGCAGCTTGCGGATGCCGCGATAGATCGTGTAAGGCGCGGGCACGCTCGACTGGCGCAGGTACAGGCACAGCGCGTCGCGGTCGACCGTGCCGTCGAAGCCCGGGTAGCCGCGCAATGCCTTCAGCTCGGACGCGAACACCAGCGCGTCGCCGATCCGGCCGTAGTAGAGCGGCTTCTCGCCGATCCGGTCGCGTGCGAGCGTCAGCACCCGCGACGCGCGATTCCACAGCGCGAACGCGAACATGCCGGTCGCGCGGCGCAACGTGGCCTCGACGCCCCACGCGACGATCGCCGCGATCAGCACCTCGCTGTCGGAGTGGCCGCGCCACGCCGGTGCGCGCCCCGCACGCTCGAGCTCCGCGCGCAGTTCGCGATGGTTGTAGATTTCGCCGTTGAAGACGAGGACGTAGCGGCCGCACGCGGAAGCCATGGGCTGCCGGCCGTGCACCGACAGGTCGACGATCGCGAGCCGCCGGTGGCCGAGCGCGATGCCGGCTTCCGGGTCGACCCAGATCCCCTGCCCGTCCGGCCCGCGATGCGCGAGGCTCGCCGTCATTCGCGCGAGCGTGCCGCGCGCTGTCTCCTCATCGAAGGCGACGCTATTCAGAAAGCCGTCGATTCCGCACATTGATTTGTCTGCCCCTGTTGACCAGTTCCGTCACGCACCGCGCAACCTCGCGGCCCGCCGTCGGGCATGACGGTCGAGCCATATTACGAAGAAATAAATCAGCAATAATTCACCAGTGAATGTCGGCACCGTCCGGAAAAAAATGGACGTCAAGTGCCGCGTGCGGATGGTCGCGCAAGGGGCCATATCGAATCCGGTGAGTTGGCCGGCAAGCGTTGCGGATGAAAAAAGGGCCGTATGCCGACGGCAACGCCGCCACGCCACGCCGCCGTCAACCGGCGCCGGTCGCCCATTTCAGCAACTGCGCGACCTCGCGGAAATGCTGCGGCTGGATCGTGCCGTTCTCGGGCGTCGTCTCGTACAGCGCCTGCGCGAGCCCGACGTTCGCGAGCGTCGGGCGCAGCGCGTCGCGGGCGAGCCGCACGATCCGCTCGGCCGCGTCGCCCTCGCCGCGCGCGAGTACCCACGGCAGCGAGCCCATCCCGCCGTAGTAGAGCGCGACCGCGACGCGCGGCGAATAGACGACCACCGACGCGTAGCCGATCCGGTCGGGCAGCGACGCAAACTGCACTTCGCGCGCGAGCTGGCGGCGCTTCGCCTGGATGTGCGGATCGCCTTCGTCCTCCTTGTGCTCGCGCCGCACTTCGTCGATCGACATCTTCATCTTCTGGTTGAACTCGTGCCGCTGGTGCACGATGTCGATCAACGCCATCACGATGTAGATCAGCGCGGCCCAGCCGAACAGCAGCATCAGCAGCTTCACGATCAGCGCGAGGATCGAGACCGGCCGCGTGAAGCCCGACTGCACCGACGGATCGAGCGACTCGACGATCAGCCAGCCGAGCGTCGCGACGAGCAGCGCCGTCTTCAGCAACATCTTCGCGAGATTGACGAGGTTGCGCAGCGACCACAGGTTCTTCATCCCCTCGGCCGGGTTGAGCCGCGACAACTGCGGCACGAGGCGGCTCCACGCCATCACGCCGCCCACCTGCACGAAGCCCGCGAGCAACCCCGCCAGCAGCCCGGCCGCGACGATCTGCGCGGACAGCGTCGCCCAGTCGCGCGCGGCGCCGTCGATCAGCACCGCGAGCCGCGCGGCCGGATCGGCCGCGCCGACCGCGTCGAACACGAGCCGGAACAGCGCCTGCAACCGCGCGAACAGCGAACCGATGCCCACCGCGAGCGCCACGCACACGCCGACGAAGAACGCCGACGACACCGTTTCCGCGCTTTTCGGCACGTCGCCTTTCTCGCGCGCCTCGCGCAGGCGCTTCGCGGTCGGCTTCTGGTCCTTTTCGGCCATCGCGGCTCCCGCGCGCTCAGCCGCCGCCGTGCGCGGCGAACAGCGCGCGCAGCAGCGCCATCAACCCGCTGTCGGGGCTCAGCAGCGCATGCAGCGACGCGTACACCACCGGCAGGAACAGGATCATCATCAGCATCGCGAGCGCGCTCTTCAGCGGCTGCGAGAACACGAAGATGTTGAGCTGCGGCACCGCGCGCCCGACCAGGCCGACGCCGAGCTCGACGAGCACCAGCACGATCGTGACCGGCGCGGCGAGCTTCACCATCCATTCGAAGATCGTGTCGGTCTGCCGCACGATGAAGGTCTGCAGCATCGACGAGAAATCGGGGCCGAGCGAGCCGATCGGCCACCAGGCGTACGACTGCGCGAACAGTTGCACGAGCACCTGCAGCCCGCCGGCTGTCACGAACAGCGCGATCGCGACGAAATTCAGGAATCCGGAAGTCGGGCCGCCCTCGTGGCCACCCATCGGATCGAAGAACGCGGCGCTGCCGCTGCCGGTCTGGAAATCGATCAGGTAGCCGACGCCCTGGATCGCGAACAGCACCGCGCTGAACGCGCCCGCGAGCAGCATGCCGACCATCGCCTCCTTCGCGACCAGCAGGCACCACATCAGGAACGGCAGCGCGGCCACCTGCGCGGCATCGATCGTCGGCGCGACGAACGCGGCGATCACGACCGCGATCCCGTTGCGCACGAGGCCCGTGATGATCTGCTCGTTGAACACCGGCACGATCAGCATGACCGGCAACAGACGCGGCATCACGTAGAGCAGCGGCCGCAGCATGCCGGCGACGTCGTTGAAACCCGCGGCCTGGTCTAGCATCGGCGCTCCGCGGCGGCGGACGGGACGGAATCGTCGGGCATGGCGGGTGCGTCCGATGTATCGGATGTATCGGATGCATCGGCGTCAGCGGCAGCGGCGGCGCCCGTCTCCACGTCGGTCATCGCCGCATCGAACGCGGCGGCGGCCTCCGGCGGCGTGGACCCGTGACCGGCCGCGTCGCCCGCGCCGGCCACCCAGGTGCCGCCGGTCGCGAAGCGCCGCACCGCGTAGCCGTCCGCGACGTCGTCGGCGTCGCGCTCGACCCGCGCGGCGCGCGCATGCAGCGCCTTCTCGCCGGCTTTCTCCAGCTTGTCCTCGGCGGCCTTCGCCTTGCGTGCGGCGCGCTGCAGGTCGGCGAGCGTCGCCTCGTGGCCGCGATGCACGTGCGCGGCCTCGCTCACCGACGCGTTCGCGGTGCCGATATGCCGGTCGAACGTGCGCGTATCGGCCGCCGCGTTCTGCAACGCGCGCGCTTCACGCACGTCGTCGGCCAGGCGCGTCTGGATCGCGGCCTTCGCGGCGACCTGCTGCGCGAGCTGCGCCTGCGCGGCCGCCAGCGCGCGCCGGCTCTGCGCGGCGATGCCCTGCTGGCGCGCGGCCGCGACGCGCGCGATCTGGCTGCGCATCTCGCGCACCCGCTTCAGACGGGCAAGCGTCGCGAGCACGAGGCGGTCGTCGGCTTCAGACATGATCGTTCGCCAGCTTCGTCAGTTTCGCGAGCAGCGCGTCGAAGCGCACGTCCTCGTCCGACGCCTGCGCGCAGAACGCACCGATCGCGTCGCGCGCGCGCAGCGCGAGATCGCCGAGCCGGTCGCTGCCTTCGCGATACTCGCCGATCTGCACGAGCAGCTCGATCTCCTGGTACTTCGCGATCAACTCGCGCACGCGCGCGGCCGCATGCTGGTGCGCGCGGCTCGCGACGAGCGGCATCACCCGCGACAGGCTCGCGAGCACGTCGATCGCCGGATAGCGGTTCGCGAGCGCGATCTTGCGCGACAGCACGATATGGCCGTCGAGGATCGAGCGCACCTCCTCGGCGATCGGGTCCGATTCCTCGTCGCCTTCGACGAGCACCGTGTAGAGCGCGGTGATCGACCCGTGCGCCCCCTGCCCCGCGCGTTCGAGCAGGCGCGGCAACACCGCGAACGTCGACGGCGGGAAGCTGCGCCGCGTCGGCGGCTCGCCGCTCGCGAGGCCGACCTCGCGCTGCGCGCGCGCAAAGCGCGTCAGCGAATCGACCAGCAGCAGCACGCGCTTGCCCGCATCGCGGAAGTGCTCGGCGATCGCGGTCGCGACCAGCGCGGATTTCACGCGCTCCATCGCGGGGCGATCGGACGTCGACACGACGACGATCGACCGCGCGCGCACTTCCGGCGACAAGCTGTGCTCGATGAATTCGCGCACCTCGCGGCCGCGCTCGCCGACCAGCGCGATCACGTTCACGTCGGCCTGCGCGCCGCGCGCGATCATCCCGAGCAGCGTGCTCTTGCCGACGCCGGACGGCGCGAAGATGCCGACGCGCTGCCCGATGCCGAGCGTCATCAGCCCGTCGATCACGCGCACGCCGGTCGGAAACGGCGTGTCGATCATCTTGCGCGCGAGCGGGTTCGGCGGGTCCTGCTGCGTCGACACCCACGCGGCGCCCGTCACCGGCCCGCGATCGTCGAGCGGCCGGCCGAGCCCGTCGAGCACGCGGCCGAACAGTCCTTCGCCCACGGGAAAGACATGTTCGCGCCCGGACGGCACGACGGTCGTCTCCGGCGACAGGCCGGCCACGTCGCCGAGCGGCGTGAGCAGCGTCGTCTGCCGCGAGAAGCCGACCACCTCCGCGAGCAGCGTCGGCTGGTTCGGCGTGCGCAGCTCGCAGATCTCGCCGAGCCGCGCGCGGATGCCCGTCGCGTTCAGGATCTGCCCGACCGCGTGGTTGACGCGGCCCTGCACCGAGACCGGCGAGAAGAACGCGAGCCCCGCGTCGAGCTCGCCGACCAGGCGGCCGCGATCGAACGGCGCGTCGTCGTCGCCGAACGACGGCGGATCGTCGAGCGGCGCGCTCATCCCGCGGCCCCTTTCAGCGCGTCGCGGCGGATCGCCTGGCGCAGCGCGTCGATCTGCAGGTCGAGGCTCGCGTCGATCCGCCCGGACGGCGTCTCGACCGTGCACGCGTGGCGTTCGAGCTGCGCATCCTCGACGATGCGGATCTTCTGCCGGTTCGACTGCCCGGCGAACGCGCCGTCGAGCGCGTCGCGCATTTCGTCCGTGCGGCCGGGCGCGACGCGCACGATCAGGAACGCCTCGTCGCGTACGAGCGGCGCGATCCGCGCGAGCGCGGCCTCGTACAGCTTCTGCGTGCTCATCTCGCCGACGATCGCGCGCACGGCCTTCACGACGATATCGGCCATCGCATCCTTCATCGTCTCCATCGTGCGCGTCGCGGCGAGCGCCTGCGTGTAGGCTTGCGCGGCCTGCTCGCGCTGCGCGCGGCGCATGCCTTCGTCGTAGCCGGCCGCCTGGCGCTTGTCGAATTCGCGCTGCGCGTCGGCGACGATGCGCGCCGCTTCTTCATGCGCGGTCGCGATCACCGCGGACGCGTCGAGCAGCGCCGCGTATTCGCGCTCCTTGAGCACCTTGCGCTCGGACAGCAGCTGCAGGTTGTCGCTCGTGATCAGAAAAGCCAGTCCCATGACGCAAGCCTCTCGGGAATCAGAAACAGGAACATCAGTTCGCCGAACTGGTCGCGCTGCGCGCGGTTCAGCCAGTACGGCGCTTCGTCGTCGATCGCGCGGTTGAATTTCAGGCGCACGCGCCGCGCCACCGCGTCGCCGGCCACGCCGATGAAATCGGCGAGCAAGCGCCCGCCGCGCGCGCGGATCACGACCGGCAGCGCGGCGGGATCGGCGCGCCACGGTTCGAGCGTTTCGGCGAGCGCGCCGAATTCCGGCGCGCGTTCGAGCGCGAGTTCGAGCGCATCGCCGCCGAGCCGCGCCGCGACTTCCGCGCGAATGCGCCGCCCCGCCAGCGCGTCGCGCAGCCATGCGCGATGCAGCAGCAGCCCCGCATACGCGGCCAGTTGTTCGAGCGCCGCGCCGGGCAGCAGCGCAAGCCGCGCGCACGGGCTCGCGACGTCGAAGTCGTGCCGGTCGGCCACGCCGTGCAGGTCGAGCAGGTGCCGCGCGAGCAGCTTGCGGCCGGCCGCGCCGAACGCGTCCGGCGAACGATAGCGCGCGGGCCAGTCGGCCGGCACGCGCGTCACGTGCAGATAGCGGTCGGGCCGCAGGTTGAAGTCGCAGACGAGCGCATGAAACGCGGCAGCGCGCGCGGCGGGCGGCGGCGCGATCGGCTGCAGCCACGGCAGCGGCGCCGCCTCGCCCGCCTCGCCCGGCGGCAGCGCGTGCGGGTCGCTCATGCGCCGTCGCGCGCGCCGTCCGGCGTACGCAGCCCGCCGCCTGCCTGCTGCGCGGCCGAACCACCGCCGTTCGCGCCGCGCGGTGCGCCGACGAGGCCCGCGAGGCGCGCGCCGAACATCCCGCGCCTGGCGGCCGACAGCGCGATCACCGCGCAGGTCAGCAGGATCAGCGCGAACACCAGCCAGCCGAGCGGCGAGCGCAGCCGCAGGATGTCCGACACAGCGCTGCCGATGCCGTCCACGCGCGTCGCGCGCGCGGCGGCCGGTTGCAGGAACAGCGACACGTTGTCGTACTGCAGCCCTTCGATGCTGTGCGCGACGAGATCCTTGACCATCGGCGCCATCGCGCGCAGGTCGACGCCCGGCCGGTAGCGGATGTACACCGCGGCCGACGACGGCTTGATCTTGTCCGCGAGCGGATCGTTCTCCGGAATCACGACCTGCACGCGCGCGACCACCACGCCTTCGATGTCCTGCAGCGTGCGCGACAGGTCCTGCGACACGCCGTACAGGTAGCGCACGCGCTCCTCGGCCGGGGTCGACACGAGCCCCTGCTTCTGGAACAGCTCGCCGAGGCTCGCATAGCTCGGCTTCGGCAGCCCGTTCGCCTGCAGCACCGTGAGCGCCGCCTGCATGTCGCCGTCCGCGACGCTCACGAGCCACGCGTTGCGGTCCGACGTGTCGCGCGCATCGTTGTCCTTCGACGCGCTGATGCCCGCGTCGCCGAGCACCGCGACCATCTGGTTCGCATCGCGCTCCGACAGGCCCGAGTACAGCTCCTTCTGGCACCCGGCCAACAGCACGAGCAGCCCCGCGAGCAGCGCGCGCGCCGCCCGGCTGCGCCACGCATGCGTGCGCGGCGTCGAATCGATCGTCGTCATCGTTTGTCCGCTTCAGGGCGCGCGGCCGTTGCAGGCACACGCACCGGCTTTCGTCACTCCTGCGTCTTCAGCACCGTGTGCGTGAAGCCGTTCGCCGCCTGCGCAACCGACAGGCTCAACTGGTATTCCGAAATCGTGGTGGTTGCCGTCCACTGGAAATCCATCGCCTTCACCATCGTCATCAGCGGATCGCTGCGGCTGTCCGCCATCGACGTCAGCATCTCGCTGCGGTGCTTGTCGATGTTCGCGTACCGCGAATCGAGATCGTTGCCGTAGGTGCGCAACCGCTCGACGAGCGACGACTGGTTCGCCTGCGCGGGCGTCATCTGCACGGCCGGCGCCGCATCCGCCGGTGCGCGCGACATCGCGACACCGGACGAAGACGGGGGTGCGGCCGACGACGCGCCCGGCTGCATCAGCGCATCGAACTGGCGCACCTGCGCCGGATCGGACGTCGCGCCCGTTTGCTGCGCGGCACTCGCGAGCGCGGCTGCGCCCGGCGGCGCCGCGCCTACGCCTGTTACCGACATGATCGTATCCTCCTTGACCGGCAGGGCCGGAAACGGGCCGGCCGGCACGCACCCACGCCGCACCGGGCGCCCGTCACGGGCGGCCCCGGCATCCGGCGTCGCGCGGCACGGCCGGCGACCGGCATCACGCGCGGCCGGCGGAACTCAGGTGTTGCGCGACCTGGGCGTTCGCCGTCCCCTCCTGCGCGGTCACTGCGTTGCTGGTTTCGAACGTCGCAGTCGATTGCTGGACCTGGAAGTTGATCTTCGTCAGTTCGAGCTGCGTCTTGGTCAGGTCGTCGGCCTGCTGCTGGACCTGCTTCGTGTCGGTTGCGCTACCGGTGGGGGCAGTCATGTTTCGCTCCTTTACGTGACGTTCACTTGCGTTGCCGGCGGCGGCCCCATGCCCCGCCGATGACGTGACGCGCCGCCTGCCGGCGACGTGTCGCGTGATGCGCGCAGCGCGATTCGCGCTGCGCCTGATTCGTCGCGACGCTAGTGCGCCGCCTCCTTCGTCGATACACCGGCCGCCGGCTCGCGCGGCAACAGCGTCGGCCCCGGCACCGGCTGCGCGACGCCCGCCGCCGCACCGCTCGCGAGCGGCGCCACGGGCGGCGCCGGCGCCTGCTCGGGCGCACGCGCCGACGGGCCGCCGAGCGGCATCGTGATGCGCTGGCCGTTGCGTTCGAACACGACCTCGTCCGGGCCGATCGACACGACGGTCGCGCCCTCCTTCAGCCGCGCGCCTTCGAAATAGCGGCTGCCGTCGACCGTCTCGATGTAGCGCTGGTCGCCGTCGCCGGCGAACACGGTCGTGATCTCCGGAATGCCGGCCGTGCCGCCGAGCGTCGTCGCCGTGCGCGGCGCGGCCGCATCGGCATCGCGCACGTGATCGACCACCTCGAGCGCCGGGCGCGCGTCCTTCATGTAGTTGCGGATGCGCGGCTCGATCTGCGCGCGCGCGGCCGTGCCCGTCAGCTCGATCCGGCCGCGGCCGAGATACGTGACCGTCAGCGCCGTGTCGCTGAAATAGGTCTGCGCGGTCGCCACGAGATCGCTGACCACGTAGATGTTGCCGAGCGCCGCGTTGTCGACGCCCGCGACGATCTGCGCGACGCGCTCGCGCGCGGCCGGGTCGCTCACGTAGCCCGACACGATCACGCCGTCGTCCCGCGGCGCGACCGCCAGCTCCGGATACGCGTGCAGCAGTTGCTGCAGCCGGTGCGTGCGCGCGAGCACCGATTCGTGCTGCCACGGCAGCCGCCCCGACCACGCGACGAAGCCGTAGCCGAGCGCGCCGAGCAGCACGCCGACCCACAGCGCGACCAGCGCGATCACGAGCCGCCGGCTGCCCAGCCGCCGTAGCCCGCCCGTGAGCCAGCCGAGCCACGCGGCTTCGCGCGCGGCGTCCGGCGCATCGGTTTCGTCGGGCACCGCGACGCTCGCCTGCGCATGCCGTGCGATGCCGAGCCGGATCGAGCCGACCGTCACGACGTCGTTCGGCGTCAACGAGCGGCGGCCGGTGCCGAGCGGCTCGTCGTTGAACAGCACCGGCGCGCCGGCATCGCCGCCGTGGTTCTGCACCGTCACCGCGAGCGCGCCGACCTGCAGGCACACCTGTTTCGCGCCGATCTCGCGATCGGGCAGGATCACCTCGCAGTCGGCCGCCGTGCCGACCCAGTTCGCGCCGCGCGCGAGCGACATCGTACGGCCGTACATCGGCCCGCTCAGGAAGCACAGGTTCCACGGCGACGCGAGCGCGGCGGCCGAGCCGGCCCCGCCCGCCGCGCCGCCGGGCAATGCGCCGTCGCCGTGCGGATCAATGATGCTCGTCGACATGCGTGACCACTCCTGCGGTCGTCGCCGCGGGCTGCGACGCCGCCGTATCCTTCGGCGGCGGCAACGCGGGCGGACCGAATTTCGTGCCGGGCAGCGGCTTCGGCGTCAGCGGCACCGTGACGTCGTTGTCCGGCGGGCGATACATCGACATCCCTTCCTGGTTCGCCGGACCGTCGACGCCCGGATTCACCGGCGAGCCGTCCGGCGCATACATCGACGCGCTCGTCACGACCCGCGGCGTCAGCAGGTAGAACCGCTCCATGTGGTTGCCCGACTTGTCGGTGTACTTGAACAGGTTGCCGATCAGCGGGATGTCGGACAGCCAGGGCACGCCGCTCTTGTTCAGCCGCACCTCGTCGTCGTTGAAACCGGCGATCAGGAGGCTCTTGCCTTCGTCGATCATCGTCTTGGTGACGATGTTGCGCTGCTGGATCACCGGCACGTTCGACACCGCCTGCCCCGGCACGATATTGCCGTCCTGGATGTCGATCGACATCATCACGCTCTGCGGGTTGCCCGACACGGCCGCCGCGTTGCGGATCGCCTCGTCGACGATCATCGGCGTCACCTTGATGCTGGTGCCGGTCGTCACGCTGTACAGCGACGAATCCTGATAGCCCGGCACCTGCACGTAGAACTGCGTGAGGTTCTCGAGGATCGCCTCGGTGTTGTCGAGCGCGAGCACCTTCGGCTTCGATCGCAGTTGCGCCTGGCCTTTCTGCGCGAGCGCGTTCACGCGCGTGAGCAGGTAGTTGCGCAGCGACCCGCCGATCGACGCGGTCAGCGCGATGCCGGTCGGCATGAAGGCGCCCGTCTGCCCGGTTTCCGACGTGCCGATGCCGAACGTCAGCGGCGGATTGCCGGCGCCGTTGTACTGCGTGTTGCCGTTCAGCGCGTTCTGGCCGTTGCCGATCTGCACGTCGCCGTGCGTCGTGTGCAGGCGCCAGTCGATCCCGAGGCTGTCGAGCGAATCCTCGTTGATGTCGATGATCGTCACGTTGATCTCGACGATGCGCGGCCGCTCGTCGAGCTGGCCGATCAGCGACTGGTAGCGGTACATGTTCTCCGGCAGGTCGCGCACGATCACCGCGTTGATCGCCGGGTCGGCGACGATCTGCGGCAGCGTGTCGCCGCCGCCGTTGTTCGAGAACGGCGAGAAGCCGCCGCCCATGCCGCTGTCCGCCCCGCCATAACCGCCCTGCCGCGGGCCGCCGGAAATGTCGGGAAAGTCGAGCCGCGGCACCGCGATCGTCAGCCCCGAACCGAGCTTCACCTGGCGCGCGGCCTGCCCGAGCGGCGTGCTGGACGGCGCCGCGGTCGTGCCGCCGCCCTTGCCGAACAGCCGGCGCAGGATCGTCGCGACGCCTGGCACCGTCACTTCCTTGCCCGAGCGGTTGATCGTGAAGTCCGACGCCCAGCCGTATTTCAGCCGGAACGCGCGGATGTCCGCATGCGCGCCGTTCGCCGACGGATCGCCGACCGAGCCGACCGCCTGCCGCACGAGCTCGACATAGCGGCGCGGGCCGGCCACGTACACGCTGTTCGCGCGATCGTTGATCACCAGCGTGTAGCGCTTGTCCGGAATCTGCATCGCCTGCAGCGCGCGGCCGATTTCGCCGGACGCATTCGGCGGAATCGGGATCATCTGCGTCTGCGACTGGTCGGCCGGATCGACGTACAGGAACGAGCCGTCGTAGTACCACGTGAGCCCGTAGGTCGAGCAGATCGTGTCGAGCGTCTGCTGCGGCGTGCCGGAGAAGCGGCCGCTGATCACGCCGTCGACCTTCGGGTCGACCACCGCCGTCACGCCCTGCGACGACGCGAGCTCGCGGATGAAGTCGCCGATCTTCTTGCCGTTCGCGACGATCGTGAACGGCTTGTTGCGCCAGCGCAGGTCCGCGGCGCGCGCATGCTGCGCGGGCGCCATGCACAGCGACGCCGTGAGCAGCGCGGTCGCGCACACGGCAAGCGCGGCCCGTTGCAGGCTGCGCGGTTGAAACCGGATCGAGGCGACGCGTCGACGCATCAAAGGACTCCTGTGGAAGAAACGAACATGCGTTCCAGCGCCTGCTGCGCGAAGCGCAGCACTTCGCCGCCGAGCCAGCCGGACAGCAGCACGAGCGCGACCATCACGGCGATCAGCCGCACCGCGATGCCGATATTGGCGTCCTGCACCTGCGTGACGGCCTGCAGGATCGCGACGACGAGGCCCGTGACGGTCGCGATCAGCACGATCGGCAGCGACAGCAGCAGCACGAGCATCAGCGCCTGGCGCGTCAGGTCGAGGATCGTCGAGCTCGTCATTGCACGGCTCCCGGCGCGCGCACGTCGGCGCCCGCGCCGACCGTGCCGTCGTCCGGCGGGTTCTTCACCCAGCCGACCGTATGCAACTGCACGTCCTCCTCGACTTCCTGGTACGACAGCACCGCGAGTTCGGGCAGCACCGGCTGCAGAATCGTCTTCACGTAGCGGCGCGCGCCGAGCGCGACCATCACCGCGAGCCGCGCGCCACCGTGCGCGCCACCCTGCGCGTTGCCGTGGCCGCCGGGGCCGGCCGCCTGCGCGGCCTGCACGATCGCGCGCACCTGTTCGCCGATGTCCTGCTTGACCGCGCTCGACAGCGCGAGGAAATTGCCCTGCTTGGTGCGCATCACCGCGCTCTCGATCCGCTCCTGCAGGTTCTGCTCGAACAGCACGACCCGCAGCTGGCGCGCCGTGCCCGCGTGACGATCGGTGATCATCCGGCGCAGGTCGACGCGCACGAGCTCGACCAGCGCGATCACGTCGTCGGGCTCGTTCGGCGCCCACGTGATCAGGCTCTCGAAGATCACGCGCAGGTTCCGGATCGGCACCTGTTCGGCCAGCAGGCGGCGCAACACTTCGGTCACGCGCTGCAGCGGCACGAGCCGCGTCAGTTCGCCGACGAGCTCCGGATGATCGCGGCGCACCAGATGCACGAGCGCCTGCGTCTCCTGGATGCCGAGCAGCTCGTCCGCGTGCTGGCGCACGATCTGCTCGACGTGCGCGGCCAGCGCGCTCTCGCTCGACAGCCACTTGCCGTCCGGCGCCGCGCCGTCGGGCTTGATCCACAGCGCGGTCGCGAACGGGCCGAACGCTTCGGCCGGCTGGCGCTCCGCGCGCTCGGGCAGCGGCGCGACGCCGTCCCACAGCAGCCAGCCCGGCTTCAGCGCGCCGTGCGCGACGAGCACGTCCTGCAGGTAGATCCGGTACGTGCCGGCCGGCGCGCCTTCGTCGTCGTTCAGCGTGATACGCGGGAACACCGTGCCGATGTCCGCGTCGACGCGCGCCTTCGCGCTCGACAGCGCCGCCTGCAATTGCGCGAGGTTCAGGTTCGTACGCAGGTCGTCGGACAGCGACACCGCGATCAGCGACGTGACACCCGCCGCGTGCGACACCTTCGCGGGCTGGCCGTCGTCGGCCGCGCCGACGCGCCCCGCGACATGAATCAGGTTGAAGCTCGGCGCGGACGTCTTGCGCTTCAGTTGCGAGAACGCGAAGGCGCCGAGGCCGAGCGCGATCAGCGCGAACGACCATTTCGGGAAACCCGGCACGACGAGAAAACCGCTCAGCACGAACGCCGCGATCAGCAACGCGCGCGGATGCGCACCCAGTTGCTCGCCGAGCTGTTCGCCGAGCTGGCGTTGCCGCGCATCGCGCGTCGCGACGCGCGTCGTCACGATGCCGGCCGCGATCGACACGAGCAGCGACGGAATCTGCGACGCCATCCCGTCGCCGACCGTCAGAATCGCGTAACGCTGCAGCGCTTCGCCGATGTCCATCCCGTGCATCAGCGTGCCGACCGCGATCCCCGCGACGATGTTGATGAACGCGATCACGAGGCCCGCGATCGCGTCGCCCTTCACGAACTTCATCGCGCCGTCCATCGCGCCGTGCATCTGCGATTCCTGCTCGAGTTTCTCGCGGCGCTCGCGCGCTTCGTCGGCGCTGATGATGCCCGCGCGCAAGTCCGCGTCGATGCTCATCTGCTTGCCGGGCATCGCATCGAGCGAGAAGCGCGCGCCGACTTCGGCCACCCGCTCCGACCCTTTCGCGATCACGATGAACTGCACGACCGCGATCACGAGGAACACCACGCCGCCCACCACCACGTTGTTGCCGACCACCAGCCGCCCGAACGCGTCGATCACGTGGCCGGCGTTCGCATGCAGCAGGATCAGCTTGCACGACGCGATGTTCAGCGCGAGCCGGAACAGCGTCGTAAACAGCAGCAGCGCCGGAAACGACGAGAAGCTGACCGCCGACGGCACGTAGGTCGACACCGTCAGCAGCACGACGCTCGCCGCCAGATTCAGCGAGATCATCCCGTCGAGCGCGGCCTGCGGCAGCGGCAGGATGAACAGCGCGACGACCGCGACGATGAAGGTCGCGAGAAACAGGTCGGCGCGCGGCGACGCGCCCCCGAGGCGCCGTCCGGACACGCCGCGGCCGGCGGAAAACAACCGCTGCCAGTCGCGGGGGAGCGCCTTCGGTTCAGCCATCGTGCCGTCGTCCTGTCGTTATCGCCGGCTGGCACGGGCAACCCTTCCCCGTGCTGCGCGGACCGTTGAATGGGACGAGTGTAGCGACGGGAAACGGCGGAAAAAGAAGCGCGCCTCGTAGCGTGAAAGCGCGTTTTCCTCAGACGATCGAATCGGACTACGAAACCCGGCGGCCGGCTCGGGCACGCGCCGCCGGAACCGCTTCCATCGCGCGCCGGGCCGCCGGCGCGCGCCTGCGGCAGGGGTCGGGTCAGGACGGCAGCCGGCGCGCGGCGAGGTACGCGAGCTGCGCGCGGTTCTGTACGTTGAAGAGTTTTTCGAGCGAGCGGATGTGGTGCCCGACCTTGTGCAGCGACGTGCGCAGCGCGCTCGCGATCTCCTGGTCGGACAGCCCGTGCACGAGCCGGTCGAGCACCTGCTGCTGCTCGTCGCCGAGCGCGAAGCCGCGCATGCGCGCGACCCGCGCCTCGAGGAACGGCAGCGCGACGCGATGCACGGCCAGACTGACCGACAGCGCGCCGCCGATCACCCGATCGTCGATCCATTCGGTGCCGTGCGTTTCCGACGTCACGTTTACCGCGACGCGCAGGTCGAGCCGCGGCGCCGACAGGCTGAAGATCACGCCGCTGTTCATTGCGTGCGCACGCAAGTGGCCGGCGAGCGCCAGCACCTTGCGGTCGCCGCTGCCGTGCGCGGCCGCCTCGATCTCGTCGAGCCGCCACGCGACCGGGAAGCCGCTTTGCCGCACCTGCGCGAAGCGCGGGTCGCTTTCGTACAGCATCCCTTCGATGAACGGCTGCATGAACGTCGCCGGCGCGAGGTCGCGCAGCAGATGCGCGCGCAGAATGCGCCGCCCGATCATTTCGTACGCGCCGTAACCGAGCGTACTGAATCCGATTTGCCGCAATCGCGCATGGCATTGCGCGAAATCGAATGACGCAAGGTCGGTTTTACCGGACGTGATTTGAATACCGGTAAAAACGTCACGCTCGATTGCGTGATATTCGTTCGAATAAGCGGCGGCGGCCGCTATATCGGCTTGTGAGAACCACTCGACGCGTGGTGCGCCGTCAGCATATGTCATGAGGAGCCCGCCCTTTCCCAATATGTGAAACTGCGCCCCGTCACGATCTGGTCTTTTCTTTATGATTTTCTGGTCGTCGTTATATGCGCACGAACATGAACCTTTCGCCGCAATTAGTATTACGGCATATTACCCACACACCGGCATTTTTGTACAATGCCCCCGCGTTTCGTCAGGGATGACGATCGGCGCATATCACAACGATGCTCGGTCGCACCGCCGCGAATGCCGTACACGATACGGCCGCCGCCAGGCGATGCGCGTCGATTCCGAGGGATGGCTCATGTCCGATATTGCATTGCATGAAGAAGCGGTCGCCCCAACCACCTTGTCCCGCTCGTCGCGCGGATTGAACGCCTGCGCGGACACGCTGCGCGAGCGCACCGTGCAGGTCGTCTGGTGCGACGACGTGAAACGCGGCGACGTCGCGCAGCCGCACGCGCCGAAGCTCGGCGTCGCCGATACGCTCGCGCACGCACAGAGCACGGCCGAGCGCAACCGGATCGTCACGAGCCTGCTGCATCTGACAGGCTTCTCGACGTTCGCGTACTTCGCCCTCGAATTCGCGCGCGAGCGCGTCGAAAGTCTCTACCTGCACGAAGCATTCACGCCGGCCACCTATCGCGGCGACTACGTGCGCCACAACCATCACGACGTCGATCCGCGCACGCTCGGCGCGCGCGTGTGCAACATGCCGATCGTGTGGGACCTGCAGCAATTGCGCCGCGAACACCGCGAGCGCGACGACGACTCGTGCGTGAGCCCGGCCGCGCTCGACGGCTTCCTGCAGACGATGCAGGACGACGGGATGTGCAGCGGCATCATGTATTCGATGGCCGTGCCCGGCACGCGGCTGCACGCGTTCATGAGCTTCACCGCGCCGCGCCGCACGCGCGAATGGATCACGCCCGCGACGATCGAGCAGGCGCTGTCGATCGGGCTGTCGGTACACAAGTTCGCGTCGCCGCAACTGATCTCGACGTCGCGCGAGCGCGCGGTCAACGGGCTCACGCCGTTCGAGCAGGAGTTGTTGCTCGGCATCGCCGAAGGCGCGTCCGACAAGGAGATCGGCCGGCGCCTCGACACCAGCGCGCACAACGTCGACTATCACCTGCGCAAGCTGCGCAAGCGCTTCGGCGTCGCGAACCGGATCCAGCTCACGTACCTGACGTCGAAGCTCGAGCTGATCTGACGCGCGGGCGACGGCGCGGCGCAGTTTCGTTTCGCCGATCGCATAAACGCACATGCCGGCCTCGCGGGCCGGCATGTTCGGGTTGCGGCGCGGCGCCGGGCCGGCGCCGCTTCCTCGTGGACGGTCGCCGTTACTTCAGCAGCGTCATCTGCACGACCTTTACGATCACGAGCCCGACCGCAATCACCAGATAGCCGCGCAGCACGGCCATCCAGATCCGCGTCGCGAGCGTCATGTTCTGCGGCTCGAGCGTGTCGAGCGGCGGCATGCGCCACGTGTCGCGCAGCGAACGATCGACGGCCGGCTCGACGACGCGCTTGTTGCGGCGAATCAGTACCGTCGCGAGATAGCCGGCGATGGCGAGCACGGTGCCGCCCACCAGCACGTCGACGATCGCCTCCCCGCTGATGTCCGGATACATCACCGACGCGGTCAGGATGATCGACAGCAGCACCAGCACCCAGATCACCGCGCCCGTGAACACGTTGAGCTTCGTCGAGTTGACCCAGGGCCCAAGCACCTGACGGTCGTTGCACAGCACGAGCAGGAACACCGTCGCGCTCGGCAGCAGCACGCCGGCCAGCGTCTGCACGGCTTCCGTCAACAAGCCGAGCGGGCTGCCCGGAATCAGCACGAGCGTGGCCGCCGCCGCGACGATGCCGAAGTAGACGAGATAGAAGCCCTTCGCGTCGGTCACGCCGCGGTGCAGCGAGTGACGGATCTTGAACACGTCGCCGATCGCGTACGCGGTCGACAGCGACACGGCCGCCGCGCCGATGATGCACGCGTCGAGCAGCGCGATCGCGAACAGCGTCGCGCTCGTGCGGCCCGCATACTTCTCGAGGCCGGCGATGATGCCGCCCGCGTCGGTGAAGTTGCCGGCTTCCGGATGGCCGCCGAACAGCGCCGAGCTGAAGCCGATCATCGCGACCGCGCCGACCAGCACGAACGCGATGCCGATCCACAGATCGGCTTTTTCATACTTCATGAAGCGCGGCGTGATGCGCTTGTCGATCACGTAGCTCTGCTGGAAGAACAACTGCCACGGCGCGACCGTGGTGCCGACGATCCCGATCACGAGCAGCATCACGTCCGACAGCTTCGCGTGCGCGGGCCAGTTCGGCACGAAGAAATCGCGCGTCATCTGCGCGACGGGCGGGTGGATCGACACGAGCACCGGCACGAGCAGCAGGCTCAGCACGCACAGCCCGATCGCGAACCGCTCGAAGCGCCGGAAATCGCCGGTACTGACCGCGGCCATCGTCAGCGCGGCGGCGACGCACACGCCGGCCACCTTCGGCAGCCCGAAGAAATCCAGCACGAACGTGATGCCGATGAATTCGGTGACGATGGTCAGCGCGTTGAGCAGGAACAGGTCGATCACGCTGAACGCGCCCCAGAACTTGCCGAAGCGTTCGAAGATCAGCCGCGCATGGCCGACGCCCGTGACCGCGCCGAGGCGCAGCACCATTTCCTGATTCACGTACAGCACGGGCACGAGCAGCAGCAGCGTCCACAGCAGCGTCGTGCCGTAGTTCTGGCCGGCCTGCGTATAGGTGCCGAATGCGCCCGCGTCGTTGTCGCCGACCATCACGATCAGGCCCGGGCCGATGATCGCGAGCAGCGTACGCAGGCGCGCCCACCACGTGCCGCGTGCGCCGGTGTCGTGGTGCGGGATCGTGCCGAGCGCACCGCGGATGTCGCCCAGGTGGGCGTCGTCGAGCACGGCGCTGCGGTCGACCGCGATCGGTGGAGAGACGTTGGAGGGCGTGGACATGATGTGTTCCGTACGGCTAAGGGTTATGCGATTCGATGAGCGTGCGACCTTGGGATGCGCGCGGGACGGCCGCTCGAAGGCGGCCGCACGTGCGCATGCCGAGGCGCGCTCGGCGTGTCTCTTTTAGCGGATCAACGCTTTCAACTGGTTCAGCAGGCGGGAGAACACCCGCGGACGGGCGTCGAGCGTCAGCATCGCGTCGTAGTGGGGGCGCGATTCCGTGACGTGCGGAAGGGTCGACAGCAGAAGGCCGAAGTTCATGGTCTGGCTCCGTGCGGCGGCGGCAGGCGTGCCGGCCGCGTCGTGGGCGCGGGGCCAGCCAGCGGCCTGAACGACGTGTCAGGCTAGTCGGCCGGCGTGTCCCCGCGACCCGGGTTCAAAAGGGTCAGCGTATGCAACGGGCATAAGAGACGGTTTCAAAAAGGCCCCGTGGGGCTGTTAACTTTCGCGGTGAGCTGTTAACCTCAGGCATCGGAACAACCGAGACTGAGGAGATGGC